>CALFAV010000031.1 GCA_937946835.1 uncultured Verrucomicrobiae bacterium
GGGAAGGAAATTCAGCGGCCGCGGTTATGCTTCAGCAGATACAAGAACACCTCGGCGGCGTGCCAGGTGTGCGGGGCGGCAATCTTCTGGCGGGCGAATGCCGGATCGAGCACCTCCAGTTTCGAGTAGTCCGCCTGGCTGGCGCGTTGTTCCCAAGTGAGGGGATAATCGCGGTTGCTGATCGGGCTGCCCTTTGTTCCGTAACAATGGTCCACCGCCCAGCCGAGATACGGGTAATCGCCACGGTCACGCGCGTCGTCGCCCGGGACATGTGCGTCCCGGTGATCCCACCAGAAGAGCGCCGAGTAACTGTCCTTCACCGGCGGCACGGTGTAGGGATCGGGCAGGCCCAACGCGCGGAGACCGAACTTCAGCCACTTGGTCTGATAGACCGGGTGTGCGGCAAAGTCCGACCGGCCCCGGATGTATTTGCGCCCTTCCTCGGTCACCTCCCAGCGCGGGAGTTCGGCGAGGACTTTCGCCACGAGCGGATGCGAGCGGTCGGAAACGAGCGAAATAAGATACAGCGCCTGGCCGGGATTGTCGGCCTCCTCCTCGCCGGCGTTGTTGCGGTCATAGACCTCGCGCAGGCCGAGAATCCAGTCGCGGATGACATCCAGGTTGCCCGTGGCTTGGAAAGCCATGCCCATCATTGCCGCGTCGCGCAGCCAGGGCTTGGGATAGACGAACAGGTTCGGCACCGGCCGCCCCTGCACCACGTTGACGAGCAGTTCCTGATGCAGCACCCGCAGCACGCCCGGATAACGATGTTCTGCGAAAGTGGGCAGGTTCACCCGCGCTTCAGAACCAGCGAGCCGCGCGCTCCGCCCGTGCTCCGTGAGCCAGACGCCTTCTTCATCCTCGCGAATCTCGACGGTGCCACCGCCCTCCAGCGCCAGCACGACTCGATACTCCGGCGGCACGATGATCGCCTCGCGCACCGCCCACTGGCGCACGACGCGGCCCGACGGCGCCTCGCGCAACTGCCCGGCCCGATACCAGTGCTTGGCCCGCGCGCCCATGCCGAACAGGAAGAACGGGACATCCGGCACGCGATCGCTGACGGCGAACTCCTTACGAAACTCGTCCAGTTCGGCGCGATAGGCGGCCAAAGCCGAACGCGCGGCACTCAGGGGCGCGGCTGGCCCCTCTCCACCATCGGGTCGGGTGGGAACAAGGAGGCACGTGGAGATGACGAGTGTGATCAGACTGGCGGGCACCTGCCGACATGGAGTGCGATTCTTCATCGAGGCGGTCGTCTGAGTAAGCCGGGCGGGAAAAAAGTCAGCGTCTGGCAGCCAGGTGTTTTTCCAGTGACTGCCAGAAGTCTTCCCGCATCCAGGCCGCGTCAATCTCCACCCAGACCGAGATGGGGCGTTTGAGGTTCCCCGGCGGCGCGTCCATCGTGACGGCCTTCGCCAGTTCCGGCCGGGTGATGGCCGCGATCAGCGCAATGTCCCACATCACCCAGGTCGCCTTGGTCGGCGCCACCCGCCGCTGCCATGCGCGGTCGTAGTTGTCCCAGAGCCGCACGAGGAAGTCGGCTATGCCTCCCTTGCCTTTGAGGCGCCGGTCCACGTCGGCCTTTTCAAAGACCCGGCTTTGCGCGGCGGAGGCGGTCATAAGGTGGAACTCCAGCCCGGGCGTGTTGAGCAGCACGTCCAGCGCGTTGGGATCGTTGTTGGTGTTGAACTCGTCGCGGCTCCAGAGGCGCTGCTTGGGGTCGTGGCGCAGGCCGATGAAGTGACACGAGACCTTGGGAATGATGGCCGGCTCCAGCAGCACGGCTGAGGCGAGGTTCGTGCAGGGGCCGAGAATCGCCACGATCAGCTTCTCCCCGGCGGGCGTCTCGAGGGCTTTGCGGATGATGTGCTGCGCGGCGGGGGAGGGCTGGGGCTTCACCGGACTGACCAGCGGGAAGTTCGACCCGGTGGGGTGCGGCACGTCCGCGCGGTCCAGAACGCGCAGCAGTTCCTCGTTCAACTGCTGGCTTGGTCCCACGGTGTCGCGCGGAGCTTCTTCTTGCGTGTGCCATTGTGCAGATGTGATGCCCTCGATCTGGAAGCGCGGCTCCACCAGGGCGCGCGTCAGGGCGAAGGCGTCGTCAATCTCGTTGGCCGTGTCCGCGTCCACGATGATCCGCAGCGGTTTGTCGGGAGCCTGCGCTGGCGCGCCCTATACGCGAACGCTGCCGCGCGCGGCCAGACCCGCGGCGGCCAGACCGGCGAGGTTTTTCAGAAAGCGGCGGCGGCGCTGGTGCGACGGATGGACGGACAATGCGGGCGCAGACATGCCCCTTTGTCTCAAAAACCAGGCGCTGCCGCAAGCCGCCGCGGAATGCCAAGGCGCACCCTCAATCATCATTACGATGTGAATGGGGTTGACGGTTTGAGAGTTGGGACAGGAACGCAGGGCGCGCGGGGCCGGGCAAATCGTGCTCCTGCAGGGGGGGCGACAGCCGCCGTTGTAGTCCTCAGGACAGCGTTTTTTCGGGTTTTGACGGCTCGGAGGACAAAGCTCCGCCACGCCCCAGACCTCGGGCCGAGGGTTCTGGGGGACGAGAGCGCGCGGGGCAGAGGCCTCGACGGGCACCAGACCAGCGTGGACGGAATGATCGGTGTTGGCGACCAACTGCAGCTTGAGCCGGGTGTCTTTCTTGGTGATGGCAGCCATACGTTTCCAGGACAAAACGCGCCGAAATAAATTCACCCCCCAAATGGCAAGCTTTAATCTCGCTCGTAACGATTGGGGTATCCTTTCGGACGTCTAGGACACCCCTTGACCCGCTGCCGGTCGTTTGGCTCAGCCCCGGCACCCTGTTGGTCTCAGGGCTTGCCCGGATCCTGTGGCGCGCAAAGTTCCGGACTTTGAATCAAACCGACCCCGGCAAGCAGGCGGGCACGAACCCGCTGATCCTTCGCGGATCGAAGGCACCTTTGCCATGACCCAAACATGGCGAAGCAAGACTCTGGCCGGGCCGGGGGTTGCCCACGATCCACACCTTGCATCGGGCACCAACTTCCGCGAAATTTTCTCCGCGTGAAACAACCACCGAAACGCCCCAAGCCAGCGGATGAATCCGTCGCCGCCCCTGACACGGCAAGCGGACCACCCAACCCCGGTGACCTGGCGCAACTGCGGAGCGCCATTCGCGCGTATGTACGCAGCCGCGTCAACGATGCCGCGCTGGCCGACGACATTGCGCAGGAGACGCTGGTTCGGCTGCACCGCAAGTTGCACACCCTGCGCTCCAGGGAAAAACTGGAAGCCTGGGTCTTCCGGATCGCTCGCAACGTTTTGGCCGATCACTTCCGCGCCTCCAAACCGGCCGAGACGTTCGACGAGCACGCCCACGCCACAGCGCTCGCCTCACACATCCACGAACCACTCGCTGCCGAGGAAGAAGTTCTGCGCGGTGAACTGGTGGCCTACGTCCGCTCGGTGGTGGAGACCCTGCCCGAGATGTATCGCGACGCGCTGCGCCTCACAGAATTTGAAGGCCTTTCGCAGGTCGAGCTGGCCCGACGGCTTGGCCTGAGTGTCCCCGCCGCCAAAAGCCGCGTCCAGCGCGCCCGGACAATGGTCCGCGCTGAGATGGAGCGCTGTTGCCGCTGGGAAACCGATCGCTACGGGACCGTCCTGGACGCACAACCGAAACGCAGAAATTGTTGCGACGACTCCGCTTCCAAACAGTCCGGGACCTGAACCGTTGCTGTTTGCAGTCCGGAGCTGGCAAAAGGGTGCACCCATGCGCCGGCCCGTATTCTACGGGAAAAAAGCTGCGTCCTTTTTCGCACTTCTCCGTCTTTGCGCTTGAAAGCCCAATGCGGGCTCAACCGGAACCAACATGATGTCAGACAACAACACGGACCCGACCTCGGAAAACACGGTTGTCCAACAGGATGAAACCCGGCAACGGGTGCGCGCGCGTTACGGGGAAATTGCCCGCACCGCCGCCCGCGGCTGTGGGTGCGGCCCGGCGGCCTGCTGCGCCAGCCCGACCCATCCCAGCAGTACCGACCCGCTGAGGCTGGGCTACACCGCCGGCGATCTGCAATCCGTCCCTGACGGCGCAGAGATGGGGCTGGGCTGTGGTAACCCCACCGCCCTGGCCTCCATTCAACCGGGCGAAACCATCCTCGATCTCGGCAGCGGCGGCGGGTTTGACTGTTTCCTGGCCGCGCAACGCACCGGCCCAACCGGCCGCGTTATCGGCGTGGACATGACCCCGGAAATGATCTCGAAGGCGCGTGCCAACGCGGTCCGGGGCGGTTACGCCAACGTCGAGTTCCGCCTCGGCGAAATCGAAAACCTGCCCCTGGCCGATGCGAGCGTGGACCTCGTCATCTCCAACTGCGTGATCAACCTTTCCCCTGACAAACCGCGTGTGTTTGCCGAAGCGTTTCGCGTGCTGAAACCTGGCGGACGGCTGGCAGTGTCCGACATCGTGGCGCTCCGCCCGATCCCGGAAGAACTCAAAGCTGACTTCGCCGCCTACACCGGCTGCGTGGCCGGCGCGGCGTCGGTGGCCGAAGTCGAGGCGATGTTGAAGGGAGCTGGCTTCGTGGACGTGCGCGTGGTGGTGAAGGAGTCCAGCCGCACGTTCATCAACGACTGGTTGCCCGGAGTGCAGGCGGGCGATTACATCGCCTCCGCCGAGATCACCGCGCGCAAGCCAGCCATGAGCCCTCGCGACGGCCGCGCGGGCGCGGCAGGCTAGTCGGAACGTCGTGTCGGACCGCTCTTATGGCGGCTCGGACACGACCGAGCGCATTGTTTTCCTAAGGCTTGCTCGGAGCGCCAGGAACGGTGAACTTTTCCAACGCACGCGCCGGGTGCCGTGGGTGGACGAAGCTGGCAGTTGACGCGATTGGCTTCGTTGGGCCGGGTTGCGCCCGAGCCACGTTGATGGGCTGCAGGTGCCCATTGGTTCCATCAAAAGCATGACCATGCCCACACACCGTATCTTCACCATGCCCTTCGCCAGGGTTTATCCCCTTTACGTCCAGAAGGCCGAGCGCAAGCAGCGGCCAAAGGAGGAAGTGGACCGGATCATCTGCTGGCTGACAGGTTACACACCGGAACAATTGCAACGACAGATGGAACGGGGGTGTGATTTCGAAACCTTCTTCGCCGAAGCCCCGGCCCTGCATCCCAATGGCGCGCTCATCAAGGGCGTGGTGTGCGGCGTGCGCGTGGAAACGATCGCGGATCCACTGATGCGGAAGATCCGGCAGCTCGACAAGCTGATTGACGAGCTGGCCCAGGGCAGGGCGATGGAGAAAATCCTGCGGCGCTAGGGCGGGCCGCGTCGCCCATAGATCCGGACGAGGGGTGGATCCCTGAAAGCCCACAAGCTGCACCGCCGTTCGGCGCTCTGTGGTGCAGCACGCAGCGGCGGAAAGCAAGGCGTCGGCAGGACGACCACAGCCGGCCAACCGAACGGCGACGCCCCTTGACAGGATTCGCTGATTGGGAAAAGGTTTCTTTCATGAAAACAGGATTTCCAGTAAGATCACGTGATGTACCGTGTTTGGTCTCAAACCGTTGCGCCGTAACCCGGCTGTTGCCCTGGCTGGTGGTGGGCTTCGCCGGGCCGATTGCGGTCGCCGCCGGGCAGGTTCTCGGCTGGGGAACCGGCTACCCAATCACCAAACTGCCGACCAACCTGGATCAGGTCACGGCCCTGGCTGCCGGACCCGAGCACGCGCTGGCGCTCAAGGCTGACGGGACAGTGGTGGCCTGGGGCTACGGCCCCGGCACCAACGTGCCAGCGGGCCTCAACAATGTGGTGGCCGTGGCTGCCGGCGACAACTACAGCGTCGCCCTGCTCAGTAATGGCACGATGACTGTTTGGGGCGTAGGTCCGGTCAAAACCTACCTGCCGGCCAACCTGCAGGGCGTCGTGGCCGTGGCTGCTGGCGATCGCCACTGCCTGGCTTTGAAAAGCGACGGCGCGGTGGTGGCCTGGGGCGAGGATCTGTTCGGGGAAACAACCGTTCCTGCGGACCTGACCAACGCGGTGGCGATCGCCGCAGGCAACAGATTCAGCGCGGCCGTCCGGCAGGATGGCACCGTCGTGGTCTGGGGAGCCGGGGCCGGCTCGATCTTGAAGCCCCCGGCCGGCCTCACCAACGTGATCGCCCTCGCGGTGGGCTGGGGTTCCGGCAGCGATGCGGAGGGCCATTTTCTGGCCTTGCTGCGGTCAGGCACGGTGGTGGCCTGGGGCAATCGCGACTGGGGCAAATGTGATGTGCCGAACGACCTGGCCGACGCGATTGCCGTTGCCGCCGGAAAACATCACAGCCTGGCGCTGACCGCCGACCATCGGGTCGTGTGTTGGGGGTGGAATCAGTATGGCCAGTGCACGCCGCCGACGGAGTTGACGGCCGCCTCGGCCATTGCCGCCGCGGGCCACTACAGTTTGGCCCTCCTTGAAACGCTGCCGCCGGTGATCAGTGGGCAACCCACCAGCCAACTGGTTCACACCGGCGACACGGTGACCTTTGTGGCGGCGGCCAACGGCACCCCGCCGCTGAGTTGGCAATGGTACTTCAATGACGCGCCCCTGGCGGGGGCGACCGGGCCGTCGCTGACCGTTACCAACGTGCAGCTCGCCAACTGCGGCAACTACTTCGTGGTGGTCAGCAACCCGTATGGCAGTGCCACCAGCGTCGTTGCCACGCTGGCGATTCGGGTGTTGGACCTGCAAATGATCGCCGGCCTGACGATCGAGAAGCCGCCGGGTACTGCGATTCAGTTGGACTGGTCCGAGGACCTGCGAACGTGGCATCCGCTGACGAATTTCGTCCTGCCTTACAGCCCGTATCGGTTTGCGGACTGGTCCTCGGCCGGGCAGCCGCGCCGCTACTACCGCGTCCGATAACCGCGCGGGCTGCGTGCATCCGGCCGGGGAACCCCGCGCAGCGACGCTCGCTTGTGGAAAGGCCCCAACGGCTCGGGAGGCACCCCCTGGCCCAGCCCGCCCGGTAATCCCCGCCCCGGGCGGCGCGTGGTCCGGTACCTCCGCTTATGCGGGGCCGACACCAGACGAAAGGACAAGGTGCGGTCAGTTGGAAAGAGGCCCGGCCCCGCGCCAGGCAGGCGTTGAAAAAGCCTCGGGAGTAAAGCAACGCCTTCGCCCCGGACCTTCAGGGCACCAGTCCCGCCGCCCAAGCCGTGCCGCGGCGCAGCAACACGCCCACCGGTTCGGGGCGCAGCGCGGCGGCGTCATGGCCCAGGGTGGTGTGAAAAACGCGGCCCTGACCGTACTCGCGGACAAAGGCCATCGGATGGTCCATCCCGTCCACCTTCGACCGCGCCGTGGCCAGCACGCGGATGGGCGCCCCGCCTTCGAGGCAGGTGTACAACTCGTCCGTGGTCTCGAAATCTTTCAGGCCGCTTGTCACGGGGTGGTTCACGTCCACGATCCGTACCGTGAAGGAGCCGTGGGGGTCGTGCTGACGGCCGCCCTGCGGGCCATACCACGCCCGGCCGGCGAGGTTTTTGAACTCCGGCCACTCCCCGTACCAGGCGCCGCAGGCGAAATGGAGCAACACCAGGCCACCGCCGTTCTCGACAAAGCGGCGCAGGTTTTCCCGGGCTGCCGGGCCGGGGCCGGGCACCTCCCAATTCTGAAAATGCAGCACGACGGCGGCGTAGTTGGTGAGCGCGGTCGAGTCGAGCAGGTACGGATCCTCGATCACTGTCACGGTCAGGCGCGGGTCCTTTTCCAAGTGCGCGCGCAGGACCGGGGTGGTTTCGCGCCAGTGATGGCCGGGATAGTCAATGCCCGTAACGAGCAGGACACGGGCGGGCTGTGCGGCGACGGCCTCGGCGAAGCGCAACGGGCAAGCCACCTCGGCCATCAGGGCGACGGTCAGGGCCAGGCCAGGCAGACGGCAACGCTTCTGGTCAGGTTTGGTCTTCATGGTGAGGCACCGCGGCTGGCAACCGGTCGCAGCGTTCCCCGGCACCGGCTCAAATCATCCTTGTCCGCCCCGGCACGGGCACGGGGTAGCTGCCATCGGGACCGGGTTTGACCGGCGGCTCCATGTCGTCGTGGCAGTCCTCGGGCTTGACGAGGTGGAAGTAGTCCGAGGCCCAGATTTGTTCCCAGGTCACTTCCTTGCCGGTGTAGCAGGAAATCTGGCCCATCACCGTGGTCATGGTGCTGTCCACCAGGTAATCGCCGTTGTTCACGGGCTTGCCGGCGCGGATGCCGGCAAAGAGCCGGTCGTGCTCGATCTGGTACGGGTCCACCTGGTGTGGGTCGTTGCTGGTCGGTTGCCAGCGCCAGGGGTTGGCTCCGGTGATGCGACAGGCCTTCACGTTCGCCACACCTTTGGTGCCGAAAATCAGGCTCGAGTCCTCGTCGTAACAGCCGGTGGTGGTGCGGCAGAAGGCATACACCCGCACGCCGTTGGGGAACTCGTAGATCACCGAGTGGTGGTCGAAGACATCGCCGTAAATCGGCTCGACCATCGAGGAACGCCCGCCCAGGCCGTGGCACTTGACCGGGTTCAACTCCTTCAGCGCCCAGCGCGAGCGGTCCAGGTTATGCACCAGCGACTGCGGCACGTCGTCGCCGGACAACCAGCGGAAGTGGTACTGGGTGCTGCACTGCCACTGGAGTTCGGTCAGGCCGGGCTTGCGCTCGGTCACCCCGTAGGGCGCGCGCAGAAAATTCTCCTCGATGCTGATGATGTCGCCGATGGCGCCGTCGTGGACGCGGCGGATGGTCTCGGCGTAACCGGGGTGGTAGCGGCTGTGCAGGCCGGAGACCATGCTCAGGCCCTTTTCACGGGCCAGGTCGCAGGCGCGGCGCATCTGTTTCACCGTGTAGGGGTCAATGCCGTGCGGCTTTTCGACAAAGACATGCTTGCCGGCCTGGATGGCCGCCAGGGCATGGAGCGGATGGAACTTGGCCGCGTTGGCGATGCAGACCACGTCGCTCAGCTCGATGACCTGCTTGTAGGCGTCGAAGCCGGTGAAGCAATGCGCGTCCGGCACCTGGACGGCGTCGGCCCGCTCTTCTTTGGCCAGCTCGGCGCGGAGGTACTCGCGGGCATTTGTGACGCGGTCCAGGAAGATGTCGCCGATGGCCACGAGCCGGGCGCCCTTGTCGGCCTTGAGGGCCTGGGCGCCGGCGCCGGTGTTGCGGCCGCCCGCGCCGATCAGACCCACGCGGAGCACGTCGCTCCCGGCGGCGTGGGCAAACCGGGCGACGCTCAGGGACGCCACGCTCAGAGTGGCGGCCGCGGTGCTCGAGGTGCGGAGGAATTCACGGCGGGTGAGCGGAGAGGAGGCGGGGGTGGTGTTCATGACAGGCATTGGTGCTTCGGCGCGATTTGACGGCGATTCGGCTGCGCGTGGCAAGTATGTTCCGCTTGTTCCGGCCCGCGTCGGGGCGCGCGGAGGGAGCCGACCGGGTTGACCGCCAGGCGTCCCGGGCTGATCATGTCCCGACCCGAAGCAGGTCATGGACAAGCCCCCGGTCATCGAGGTCGAGGTGGTGCCGGATTCCTCCGGGCCGCGCGCCGAATCGGCGCGCCCGCCGGGGGACAAGCCGCCGGTGCATCCGTTGGCGGCGCTGCTCCTGCTGGCCGTGGACAACCTGTGGAACCTGGCCGAGTGGGCGGTGGTGACCTGGGTGGTGACGATCCCCGCGGCGTTCCTGTCGGTCTTTGTCCCCACGCTGATGCTGCACCGGCGCCGCCTGGGCCAATCAAAGGCCAAGGCCCTGGCCTGGGCCACGCTGCTGGGGTTGATTGCCGCGGTGCCCTTCTCGGTGGGCGGCACGGCCATCGGCGCGGGGCTGCTGGCCTGGCTGGGCATCCAGCGGCTGGGTGCCAAACCGCAGTGACCTCGGTCCGACGGCTCGGCCCCGGCGGCCGGGCATGGTCCTGTGGCCGCCGGACCTTCAACAATCCTCGCTGGCACGCGGTAAAATCCGCGCTACCCTCCCCGGCTGTTTCGACGCATGAGCACCATCCCTCATCTGCCGGCCCTGCGATTGGGCCGGCCCTACGAAAGTCTGGAAAAAATCGAGGTGAAGGACCACCGCACCGGGGCCGTGCGGGCGGTGGTCTCCCAGGTCAATGGCGGCCTGGTGCGGCGGGACCTGGCCAAACTGGGGACCGGTCGCGCCGCGTTGAAGCCCTTCACCGTGGCGCAACTGCTCGAGTTCTCCCGCCGGGCCGGCGAGCTGTTCTTGAACGGCACCCTGCCGTTGGGCGACCGGGGCCACGTGCAGTCGCCGGACGATTACGTGGCCACGCTCAGCGCCACCAGCGGTCTGCCGCACGTGATGGTGCGGCGGAACATGGCCAAAATCCATTACGCCCTGACGCACCTGGACACCGTGCTCAACGGCCTGACCCGCGGGCTGGACCTGTCCATCCTGGACCGCGGCTGGGGCGAGCAGTTCGGCACGCGGCTGAGCTTTGTGCCCACCGCGCCGGCCCTGGGGCTGGTCATGCCCAGCAACTCCCCGGCGGTGAACTCGCTCTGGCTGCCGGCCCTCGCCCTCAAGACGCCCGTGGTGATCAAGCCCGGCAAGGAGGAGCCGTGGACGCCGTACCGGCTCATTCAGGCTTTCCTGGCGGCGGGGGTGCCGGCCGAGGCCTTCGGTTTTTACCCCACCGACCACGAGGGTGCGGCCACGATTTTGAACCAGTGCGGGCGCGCCCTCCTCTTTGGCGACAAGTCCACCACCGCCCCGTACGCAAACAACCCGGCCATCCAGATTCACGGGCCGGGTTGGAGCAAGGTGCTCATCGGCGAGGACTGCATCGAGCAGTGGCGCGATTACCTGGAGGTGCTGGTCGAATCCATCAGCGACAACGGCGGTCGCTCGTGCCTCAATGCCAGCGCGGTGGTGGTGCCGCGGTTCGGGGCGGAGATCGCCGACGCCCTGGCGCGGGAGCTGGGACCGGTGTCACCGTCCCGGCCGGAAGACCCGGCGGCGCGGCTGAGCGGCTTCGCCAACCCCAAGATGGCCGAGTTTATTGACGCGCAGATCGAGGAGGGATTGAAAACCCCGGGCGCCGAAGACGTGACCGCGCGGTACCGGCAGGGGCCCCGCCGGGTTGAGTTCGAGGGCGGCGTGTACCTGCGGCCGACCATCGTGCGGTGCGACTCCTTTGACCACCCGTTGGCGAATCGGGAGTTCCTGTTCCCGTACGCCAGCGTGGTCGAGGTGCCGCAGCGGGAGATGTTGAGCAAAATCGGCTACACCCTGGCCTGCACCGCCATCACGCGCGACCCGGGGTTCATCGCCGAGTTGGAGGCGTTCCCCCACATCGAGCGGCTGAACCTCGGGCCGGTGTCCACCATGAAAATCTCCTGGGACCAGCCGCACGAGGGGAATCTCTTCGAGTTCCTGTGGAAACGCCGCGCCCTCGAGCGGGCGTGGTAGGCGGGAGGGCAAGCGGACCTCGCCCCGGGACTCCGGCGCGCGGCCGGGCCGGCGGCAACGTCATCCACTCGAGCCCCGGGTCGGGCGCGGCTTACGCGGCGGGCGCGCTCGTCGTAACCCCGCTGTTCCACTGGGGCAAGTACAGGGTGATGGTGGTCCCCCGGCCGGGCGCGGTTTGCACCAGCAGCGCCCCGCTGTTGAGCAGCAGGAGCCGTTTGACGAAGCTCAGCCCGAGGCCGCGCCGGCGCGTGGTCTCGGCGGTCGGGGAGCGCGGTTCCAAGAGCCGTTCCAGCACCTCGGCCGGCAGGCCCGGGCCGCTATCCGCCACCCGGAAGCCCAGCAGGGGCGCGTCCGGGTTGAAATCCGCGGCGCGCAGCACGTGGTGGGGGTTGGCGCCGCCCTGTTTGAGCGCGGTCTCGAAATTGGGAAACGGTTGCACGCCGATCTGCACAGTGGCCTGGGGGCTGGAGGCCTGGAGGGCGTTGAGGGCCAGGTTCAGCAGCATCTGGATGACGTCCGTGCCGTGCGCACGGATTTCGAGGTCCTCGGGCAGGAAGGCGATGTGGACGCGCCGGTCATTGAGGGCGGGGTAGGCCTGGAGCAACTCGCGCAGGTCGAGCAGGAGGCGGTTGGCGCTGGCGCGGTTGGACTCGACCCGGCTCTGCCGCAACAGCCCCAGGTAGCGCTGCACCACCTCGGTGACATTGTCGGCCTGTTTGGCCACAACCTGGAGCCGCTCGCTGAAGGACTGCATGGCCTGACCTTCGAGCACGGGTGTGGCGCGCAGTTGCCGGCTCAGGAGCGAGGTCAGCCCCACGATCACGGTGAGCGGCTTGTTGATGTCGTGGAGCACGCCGCTGTAAATCTCGGTCTGGGCGGTCAGGCGCTCCTCGCGCCGGCGCAACTCCTCCAGTTCGCGTTGGAGGGCCTGGGCCTCGGTCAGCGTGGCCTTGCGGCGCTCGTTTTCGATGCGGCGCTCCATCAACCGGGCCACCGCGGTGCGCAGCGTGACCAGATCGCAGGGTTTGCTGAGGTACTCCGCCGCCCCCAGCCGCAGGGCGTCCTGGGCGGACTCGAGCGCCGCGTAGCCGGTCAGGAGCATGACCTCGACCTCGGGGGCCATGAGTTTGATGCGCTCGAGCGTTTCGATGCCGGACAACCCGGCCATGCAGATGTCCAGCACGGCGGCGTCCACCGGCTCGCGCCCCACGATTTCCAGGGCGGAGTAGCCGTCGCTGGCCACCAGCACACGGTAGTCGTTTTCGAAGATGTGGCGGAGCGCTTCCCGCGGTCCCTCCTCGTCGTCCACAATGAGCAGAGTGCGGCGGGGGAAGGTTTCGCCGGCGGAATTGGCGGTCGGTTTTTCGAGGTCGCTCATGTTGGGCCTGACTGAACAGGTACGCTTGCGGCCAAAGCTGGCCGTTACCGCATGGCAACTAACTGAATTTGGTTTGGGGGGGAAGTCTTAAATTTGCGCGGCACCCGGGAGGGGCCGGTGGCGCCCGGAAAGCCACCCCGGTCCCGCCCGTGGTGGCGGCCCCGGCGGGGCGGGGGGCGCCGGCAACCCCCTGGGGTCGTGGGGTCCACCGGGGACGGGCGCCCGCCGGTGAAGTTTTGTTGGCCAAGCCGGACCGTTGTCCTAAAAATGCGGCTTTCAAAGCACAATTCTGGATTGAACCTGCGCCAACCATGAAAGAATACGCTCCGGGAGACCTGCGGAACTTCGCCCTGGTCGGCCACGCCACCTGCGGCAAAACCATGTTGGCCGAGTGCATGCTGGCCTGTAGCGGGGTCATCGGCCGGCTGGGCAGCGTGGCGGCCGGGACCACCGTCTCGGATTACCACGAAAGCGAGCAAAAACGGCAAATCTCCATCCAGACCTCGCTGCTGCACACCGAGTGGCTGGGCAAGAAACTCAACATCCTCGACACGCCGGGGTACCAGGATTTTGCCAGCGAGGCGCTGGTGGCCCTGCGGGTGAGCGACTTCGCCGTGCTGGTGGTGCACGCGGTGGACGGCATCGGCCTGGGCACCACCCAGATGGCCGACGCCATCGCCCGGTTCCAGCTCCCCAAGCTCATCGTCGTGAACATGACCGACAAGGAGCACGCGGACTTTGACGCGGTGCTGGCCGGGCTTAAAGAACGCTTCGGCTCGAAGGTCATCCCGCTGGCCCTGCCCGTGGACCCCGGCCCGGGCTTCCACCAGGTGCTCGATGTGATGCGGACCGAGCTGATCACCTACGCCCCGGACGCCTCCGGCAAATTCGGCGAGGCCCCGGCCGAGGGGGAGTGGGCGGAAAAGGCCCGGGCGCTGCACCAGGAATTGATCGAGCACACCGCCGAGGCCGATGACCAGCTCATGGAAAAGTTCTTCGAGCAGGGGGGCCTGACCGAGGACCAGCTCCGCGCCGGCGTGCACGCCGCCTTCCAGAAGGGCGAAATCATCCCCGTCTTTTGCACCGCCGCCGAGCACAACATCGGCGTGGCCCGGCTCCTGGACTTCATCGCCAAGTACGGCTCCTCGCCCCTGGACCGGCCCGCGGTCAGCGGCACCGACGCCAACGGCCAGCCGGTGGAGGTGAAGATCACCGATCCCCAGACCGTGGCCTACGTGTTCAAGACCATGAACGAGGCCCACATCGGCGAGGTGTCGTTTCTGCGGGTGTACTCGGGCACCGTGCGCTTCGGCATGGACCTGTTCAACCCCGTCCGCAACACCACCGAGCGCATCGGCCAGCTTTCCCTGCTCAACGGCAAGACCCGCATCCCCGTGCCCGCGCTGGGTCCCGGCGACCTCGGCGTGACGGTCAAACTCAAGAACACCCACACCGGCGACACGCTTTGCTCGCCCGGGCTGACCGTGCGCCTGCCCGGGGTCGAATTCCCCCAGCCCAACATCCACGCTGCCCTCCGGCTCAAGTCCAAGGGCGAGGAGGACAAGGTCGCGCAGGGTCTGGCCGCCCTGGCCAACGAGGACCCCACCTTCCACTACACCGTGGACGCCGAGCTGCACCAAACCGTCCTTTCCGGCCAGGGCGAGCTGCACCTGCAGGTGATCTCCGAGCGGTTGCGCACCCGCTACAAGGTGGACTTCGACCTGGTCGCCCCGCGCATCCGCTTCCGCGAGACCATCAAGACCCGCGGCGAATCCAAGTACCGCCACAAGAAACAAACCGGTGGCGCCGGCCAGTTCGCCGAGGTGTGGATGCGCATCGAACCGCTGCCCCGTGGTTCCGGCGTGGTGTTCACCGAGAGCCTGGTCGGCCAGAACGTGGACCGCGTCTTCGTGCCCTCGGTCGAAAAGGGCGTCAACGCCGCCTGCGCCGAGGGCATCCTGGCCGGCTACCGGGTCATGGACGTGAAGATTGATTTCTACGACGGCAAGATGCACCCGGTGGACTCGAAAGACATCGCCTTCCAGATCGCCGGCAAGGAGGCGTTCCGCGAGGCCTTCCTGGCCGCCCGGCCCTGCCTGCTCGAACCCATCCACCGCGTGGAAATCAAGGTCCCTTCCGACGCCATGGGCGCGGTGCTGGGCGACCTGTCCAGCCGCCGCGGCAAGATCATTGACATGGACGCCGACGGCAATTTCCAGGTCGTCAAGGCCTACGTCCCGGCCATGGAGCTGTACCAGTACTCGACCGTGCTGCGGTCCCTGACCGGTGGGCGCGCCGCGCACAAGGAGGAATTCGACCATTACGAAGAAATGCCCAAGGAACTCGAGGCCAAGGTGATCGCCGAAGCCAAGAAGGCGAGAGAGGAACAGCACAGCGGCGCCTGACCCGGCGCCCCGAAGCCCCGGGTCAGTACAAGTCCGGTTGCGTTCCACCGCAATCCGTTCCAGCGCGGTCGCTCCGGCACACGGCCCGCCCCACCGTCCCAACGCCAAGTGCGTCCCGAAGAACGGCCGTGGAAACACGTTCGTCGGTTCTCAGCAGGGGTCGGACCGCCGGTCCGCACCGGCAAGTCGCTCCGCGCAACGCCGTGTTTCCCCCGTGCGCGCCCGGCCTGACGCCGACCCGGTCGCCCCTTGCCTGCACCGGGGACGACTGGTTAAATCCGGCCGCGGCAATGGAGTTTGCCCACTCGCCCGTCGAGTAAACCGCCCCCGCATCGCGGGCTGATAACTCCTGCTCCGCACCCCCGAGGTGGGGCGGGATGAGCATCATGCTGAACGCGTTTTGGATTTTTCTCGGCGGCGGGCTGGGCAGCCTGGCCCGGTGGGGCGTGTCCGGCTGGGTGGCTGAACGCGTGGGCCAGACCTTCCCGTGGGGCACACTGGTGGTCAACGTCTCCGGTTCCTTTGTCATTGGCCTGTTTGCCGCGCTGACCGAGCCGGACGGCCGCTGGTGGGCTCCCGCCTCGTTCCGGCAGTTTTTCCTGCTCGGCTTGTGTGGGGGCTACACCACCTTTTCCTCCTTCAGCCTCCAAACCCTGAACCTGGCCCGGGAAGGCGAGTGGCTCTACGCCGGCACCAACGCGGTGCTGTCCCCGGTCCTGTGTCTGCTGGCCGTATGGCTGGGACACCTGGCCGGCCAGGTGATCAATCAGACCTTCAAGCGCGCCTGACCATGCATCTGCCCAAGGAAGCCTTGTTGCTGCGGATTTTCCTCGGCGAAAGCGACCGCTGGCAGCACCAGCCGCTGTACGAGGCCATCGTGCTCAAGGCCCGGGAGCAGCACCTGGCCGGCGCGACCGTGTTGCGCGGGCCGATGGGCTTCGGCAAGTCCAGCCGCCTGCACACCGCCAAGATTCTCCGGCTCTCGCTGGACCTGCCGGTGGTGATCGAGATCGTGGACACGGAGGACAAAATCCGGGCCTTCCTGCCGGCCCTGGACGAAATGCTGCAGGGCGGCCTGGTGACGCTGGAAAGGGTCCAGGTCATTGATTACCGCGCCGGACCCGAAGCTCCCGCCGCGCCGGAAATCTGAGTCAGGCGGGTTCCTGGCATGGACAATATTTGGTTCATCGCGGCGTTTTGGATGGGGTTGGCCCTGCTGGCCAGCCTGATCTCCATCCGCCTGGGTATCTCGGTGGCGCTGATCGAAATCCTGGTGGGCGTGGCCGCCGGCAACCTCCACGGACCGGGACAGACCCCGCTGTTGCACACCACCGAGTGGACCAACTTCCTGGCCATGCTCGGCAGCGGGGTGCTCACGTTCCTGGCCGGGGCGGAGATTGACCCGGCCTCGCTGCGGGCCAACCTGCGCGCCAGCCTGAGCATTGGCTTCCTGTCTTTTTTGCTGCCGTTTATGGGCGTGTGGCTCTTCGCGCAACACGTCCTGGGCTGGCCGCTGCGCGAGGCCTGGATTGCGGGCATCGCGCTGTCCACCACCAGCGTGGCGGTGGTGTATGCGGTGATGATCGAGGGCGGGCTGGGCGGCACGCCGCTGGGCAAGACGCTGCTGGCCGCCTGCTTCATCACCGACTTCGGCACGGTGCTGGCCCTGGGGGTGCTGTTTGCCGATTTCAACCTCTGGCTGGGGGTGTTTGTGGCGGTGACGGCGGTCACCCTCTGGTACATGCCCCGCTGGACCCGCGGGCTGATCGCCCGGCTGGGTGCGACGCGGGTGAGCGAACCGGAGGTGAAGTTCCTGTTTTTCGTGTTGTTCTTCCTGGGCGGGTTGGCCTCGACGGCCCGCAGCGAGGCGGTGCTGCCGGCGTACCTGCTGGGGTTGGTCGTGGCCGGGGTGTTCCTGCGGGACAAGACCCTGGTGCACCGGATGCGCAGCATTGCCTTTGCGATCTTCACCCCGTTTTACTTCATCAAGGCCGGGCTGTTTGTCTCCCTGCCGGCCCTGTGGTCCGCGCTGGGGTTGATCGCCGTGCTGCTGGCGATGAAGCTGGTCACCAAATTCCTCGGGATCTGGCCGTTGTCGCGGGCCTTTTACATGCGCCCGCGCGAGGCCAACTACACCGCGCTGCTGATGTCCACGGGTCTGACCTTCGGCACCATTTCGGCGCTGTTCGGGCTGCAAAACCAGATCATCAACCGGGACCAGTACTCGGTACTGGTCACGGTGGTCATCCTCAGCGCCTTTGTGCCGACCCTCATCGCGCAGAAGTTTTTCCAGCCGACCCTCCGCACCATGAACGCCTGGGGCCGGCTGTATCAGCGAAAAATCCGCCGTCCGGCCACCCCTGCGGCCGGCGGCACCAGCTAGGAGGGAGCGTATGTTCCGAAAAATCCTGGTCGGGTACGACGGCTCGAAGGGCAGCCGCGCCGCGCTGGCACGGGCGGCGGTGATGGCCCGGGAATACCGCGCCGAGCTGACCGCCCTGTGGGTGCGGGAGCCATTGCCCCGGTACACCGACCTGCCGGGCGAGCCGGAGGAAACCGCCGAGGCGGCGGACGAGTACTTCCGGCAACGGCAACAGGAAGTGGCCGAGGTCGCCGCCCGTCTGGGCATCTCCATCCGCTGTGAAAGCCGCCCGGGGCACCCCGCCAAAACCATCGTCCAGTTCGCCGACCAAGGGGGTTACGACCTCATCGTGGTCGGCCACAGCGACCATTCGGAACTCTGGGGCCGGTTGCTGGGCGACACGGCCGACCGCATCAGCGACCACGCCCATTGCAGCGTGCTCATCGTCAAAGGCCCGGTCCCCGACACGCCGCCGGACCGGGAGGCTTGACCGCGCACCGACCAAACCGAATGGCCGGTCCCCGCCCGGGTCGCGGATTGCCGCCGCGTTTCGGCGGGGCGCCGCCCGGTTTTTGCTGGCGCGGGCCAGGATGACCAAACTTGCGGCATGTCTCGAAGATACCTTGCGTGTGGCATGGCGACGCTGTTGAGCGCCGTCTGTTTGGCAGCGGAACCCCCGGTCCGGCTGCGGTTCGTGGGCTTCGACACCGCCGGCCGGCCCCGGCTGGCCCAGGCCAACGCCAGCAACGTGGTCGCCCGGCTCGACCGCTCCCCCGACCTGGTGCACTGGACCGAAGTGGCGCGCCTGCACGGGCCGTTCAGCGGGTTCCCGGACCTGACCGCGTCGGGCGCCGCTGTCCGGTTTTACCGGACCTGGCTGCGGCCCCGCACCGCCGCGGACGACTGGAAGAACCACGCGGTGTTTCCCACCGACCCGTTGTTGTCGCCCGAGTCGCCCTGGGGGCGCTTCGAGCCCCGCTGGCTGAAGTTCACGCTGCTGCTGGCCGAGCCGGGGCGGGTGTTCTTCCAGGACAGCACGAAATATCCGTTCCACTACGACTTCGCCGTGGCGCGGCTGGCGCCGTTTCAAGGCCTGAGCCGCGCGGCGTTTGACGCGGTGACGTTGCGGCGGGCGGGCCAGCAGGCGGTGCTGGGCGCGGTGCTGTTCGCGCCGGGGGAATGGCGCGAGATCGGCATCCAATTTGTGGGCCTGGATCCCTACCCGCCCGAGCAGGTGGCCGCGTGGTTCGAGCAGGTGGCGGCGGTGATCGAGGCGCCGCCCGGGGTGGGGCTGCTCTATTTCCCCACGTACGAGCAACAGGCCGTGGCCGCGGCGCACCAGGAGTTTTTCGCGCAGCGGGGCATCCGGCTCGGCTCAACCGCCCGCTGGGTGGCGGAGGACGAGTGCTACGCCCCGGGCTGGGCGTTGGGCCGGCTGGTGGGGGTGCCGGTGGCCGAGTTGTCCGCCGCGTACGGCGACGGGCGCCTGCGGCCCGAAGACCTCCTGTTGCTGGACGCCGTACCGGCCGAGGTTCCGCCCGTGGCGGGCCTCCTGACCCTGGCCCCGGCCACGCCCAATTCGCACGTGGCCATTCTGGCGCGTTCGTTCGGCGTGCCGTTTGCCCGGCTCGCGGCGGAGCAAGAGCGCGAGCGACTGAAAAGCTGGGTCGGTCAGGAAGTGGTCCTGCGCGTGGAAGAGGATTTCTGGGGCTGCCGGGTCAAGGTCGTGAACCTCCACGGCCAGCTCACCCCCGAACAGCGCGCGGAGTTACTGGCCCTGAAGCGACCGCCGCCGCTGCGCCTGCCGGCCAAGGAGCGGCGGGGTCAAATCAGTGTGAGTGCCGAGGAGTTGCGGCCCGCGGACATCCGGTACGTGGGCGGCAAGGCGGCCAACTTCGGCCTGTTGCGCCGCGCGCTGCCCACCAATTCGCCCGCCCCCGCCCTCGCCTTCACCTTCGATTTGTGGGACGCCTTCCTGGACCAGCCGCTGCCGGGCGGCCGGACCTTGCGGGAGACCGTGGCGGAAAAACTGGCCGGGTACACCTGGCCGCCGGATCTGACGCGGTTGCGGCCCGCGTTGAACGAAATCCGCACCCTCTTCCGCCAGAGCGCCGATTTCAGCCCGGCGCAGAAAGCGGCCATCCTGACGGCGTTGCAGGCCGCCGGCTTTGCCCCGGATCGCAACCTCCGATTTCGCAGCTCGACCAACGTCGAGGACAGCGAGCAGTTCAGCGGGGCCGGTCTGTACGACAGCTACAGCGGCTGTCCGGCCGATGACCTGGACGGCGACACCGCCGGCCCCAGCCATTGCGATCCCACCGAGACCGGCGAACGCGGTGTGTTCCGCGCCCTGCGCCGGGTGTACGCCAGTTTTTACAACGAGAACGCCTTTCTCGAGCGCCTTCGCCACGACGTGGACGAGGCGGCGGTGGGCATGGCCGTGCTGGTGCATTACTCGACGCCGGACCCCATCGAACTGGCCAACGGCGTGGCCACCGTGGCGGTGGACAAACGGCTCACCGGCTGGCGCGCGCTGGACCTGCGGTTGGTCACCCAGGTGGGCGCGGTGTCCGTGGCCAATCCCGAGCCCAACGCTCGACCGGAGGTGGTGCGGGCCAGCTTCTGGGGTGAGGATCAGGTGGGCTTTAGCCTGGAGACCGGCTCGGGGCTGGTGCCCCTGGGCGCCACGGTGCTCGCGTGGGAGGACGAGTACCACGAGCTGGTCCGGCTCCTGGACCGGGCCGCCCGGGCCTATGAGGCGGAGTTTCCGGCCAAGAAGTGGTTCACGCTGGACTTCGAGTACAAGAAGGTCGCGCCCGAGGGTTGGTTGAGCGTGAAGCAAATCCGCGAGGTGCCCCGGCCCGCGGGTCCGGGCAAAACGGCGCCCTGGTTGTTGAACGAGACCAACGACTGGACGGTGGTTCAGGGCGAGTTCGGCGAGTTGTTTGCCAGTCATCGGCTCAAGTCGCTCTGGCACTTCCAAACCGACAATCGGCGTCTGGCGGGAACCAACCTGGCGCCGACCCCCCTGCGGCGGTTGGCGGTCACGATGCTCGCGGGACTGACCCTGACGAATCGGGCCGGAGCATTGCGCGAGCTGCCCGGGTATTCCTCGGCGCGGGACGGCACGGACTGGCTGGACCGCTGGACGTGGGGAGAGGACGCAACGCGGCAGCAGTTCGAGCTGCGCACCAG
The DNA here is from genome assembly GCA_937946835.1 of uncultured Verrucomicrobiae bacterium. Classification (GTDB taxonomy): domain Bacteria; phylum Verrucomicrobiota; class Verrucomicrobiia; order Limisphaerales; family J093; genus DSVZ01. The sequence goes on from CALFAV010000031.1 coordinate 20,760, forward strand.
CCTGCCATTGGAACTGTCGCCGGAGCAAACGCCCCTGGTGTTTTTGAGCGACGGCCGGCTGCAACTCACCGTCACCCACCCGCGGCGGGTACCCGCAATGGACTGGACCGGGCCCACCACCACGCTCACCGACACGGTGCTGCTGGCGCCGCGGGTCCCGGTCAGCCCGCGGAGCCTGCGCCAGGTGCGGCGCTTCGCCGGCAAGGGGCTGGTGGTGGAGACCGAATTTTACTGGCCGCCCGCGCCGACGGGGCCGGTGGCCGGTTACACCGCGCCCCTGCAGGCATGGATCGAGACGCGCATCTCGGGACTGACCACGCAACCGGTGGTGCTGCGCGGGGAATTCTCCCAGACCTACCAACCCGGCCATCACAACTTCTCCGAGCAGTTCCTCTTTGATCCGCCCCTGGAGCCGGGGCTGGACCCGGCGGTGCTGGCCGAACTGCGCGCCCGGAACCTGCGCGGGCTGGTGGTGCGGGGCGGACTCGACCTCGAGCCGCAATTCTGGCTCTGGGGGTGGGACGACACCCTGCGCGCGCCGTGAGCCGGGTGGGCGCGCCCCGCGGCGGCGGCCGGTGCAAGCCCGCCTTGCGCGGGGGGTGGGCGGGCGGATAATCGGGGCATGTCGCGCGCGGAGTTTGTCCACCTGCACGTCCACACCGAGTACTCGCTGTTGGACGGGGCCTGCCGGATTGACCGGCTGGTGGCGCGGGCGCAGCAGTTGGGTTTCCCCGCCCTGGCCATCACCGATCACGGAGTACTGTACGGGGCGATTGATTTTTACCAGGCGGCGAAAAAGGCCGGCCTGCGCCCGATCATCGGCTGCGAAGCCTACCTCGCCCCCGGCAGCCGCTTCGAGAAACGCACACTCCACAGCGGTCGCGACGCCTACCATCACCTGCTCCTGCTGGCCGAGAACGAGACCGGCTACCGGAACCTGATGCGCCTGAGCACCGCCGCGCACCTCGAGGGCTATTACTACAAGCCGCGGATTGACAAGGAACTGCTGGCCGCGCACCGGCAGGGTCTGCTGGTCCTGTCCGGCTGCCTCAAAAGCGAAATCCCCAGCCTGATTGCGGACGACCGGCTGAACGAGGCGCGCGCGGCGCTGGACTGGTACCGGCAAACCTTTGGGGCGGACCACTTCTTCCTGGAACTGCAGGACCACGGGCTGGCCGAGCAGGCGCGGGTGAACCGGCAGTTGATCCGCTGGGCGCGCGAGTTCGGCCTGCGATTGGTGGCCACCAACGACGTGCACTACCTGGAACGCAGCCACTGGGCGGCGCACGACTGCCTGGTGTGTCTGGGCCGCCAGATCACCCGGGACGATCCCAAGCCGCGTTACGTGCCCGAGCAGTTTTACCTGCGCTCGGCCGAGGAGATGGCGGCGTTGTTCCTCGAGGTGCCCGAGGCCTTGCGCACCACGCTCGACATCGCCGAGCGCTGTCACCTGGACCTGCGCTTCGGCCGACTGCACTACCCGGTCTTCCAGCCGCCGGCCGGCCTGACCAGCGAGGTGTACCTGCGGCAGTTGCTGGCCGAGGGCCTGTACCGGCGTTACACCGTCCGGGCACACGTGGAGGACCACCGGTTCGTGATCGAGGGCGTGGAAGCCCCGGACCGCCTGCCCGTGCCGCCGGAGGGCAGCACGGCCGAAGACACCGATACCCGCCTGCGTCGCGTGCTGGAGCGCCTGGAGCGGGAATTGCAGGTCATCGAGAAGACCGGCTTCGTCTCGTACTTCCTGATTGTGGATGACTTCGTGCGCTACGGCCGCCAGCGCGGGATTGACTGCGTGGCCCGCGGCTCGGCCGCCGGCTCACTGGTGACCTACCTGCTGGAGATTTCCAACGTGGACCCCATCCGGTTCGGGCTGTTGTTCGAGCGGTTTCTCAATCCCGAACGGATCAACCCGCCGGACATTGACATTGACTTCGCCGACGACCGGCGGGCGGAGGTCATCGAGTACGTCCGGCAAAAATACGGCCGCGAGTGCGTGGCCCAGATCATCACCTTCGGCACGATGGGGGCCAAATCGGTGGTGCGCGACGTGGGCCGGGTGATGGGGCTGAGCTTCGGGGAATGCGACAAACTGGCCCGGGCGATCCCGGCCGACCTTCAACTCGAGGAGGGCGAGACCTCCCACCTGGCCAGGGCGCTCCAGGTCTCCCCCGAACTGCGCGCCGCCTACGAGTCCAGCGAGCAAATCCGCGAGTTGGTGGACAACGCCCTGGTGCTGGAGGACTGCGCCCGCAACGCCTCGGTCCACGCCGCCGGCGTGGTCATCGGCCCCGAGCCGCTGGCGAACCTGCTGCCGTTGCGGCAGGCCGAAGACGGCAGCGTGGTCACCCAGTATGCCATGGGACCGGTGGGCGAGCTGGGGCTGTTGAAAATGGATTTCCTGGGGCTGAAAACCCTGACCGTCATCCGCACCACCGGCGAGCTGGTCCGCCGCACCCGCGGGGTGGAAGTGTCGGTGCAGCACCTCCCCGCGGACGATCCCAAGACCTACGCCCTGCTCAACCAGGCCCGGACCCTGGGCGTGTTCCAACTGGAATCCGGCGGCATGCGCGATTTGTGCCGCAAGTTCCAGATCAGCTCCCTGGACCACATCACGGCGCTCATCGCCCTGTTCCGACCGGGGCCCATGAAACTCATCCCCGAGTACATCGCCCGGCGGCACGGGCAGGTGAAGCTCGAGTACGCGCACCCACTGCTGGAGCCCATCTGCCGCGAGACCTACGGCATCCTGGTGTACCAGGAGCAGGTGATGCAGGCGGCGCAGGTCCTGGCCGGCTACACCCTCGGCGGCGCGGACCTGCTGCGCCGGGCCATGGGCAAGAAGAAAAAGGACGAAATGGCGCGGCAGCGGGAAGTGTTCGTGGCCGGGTGCGCCGCGGTGAACCGGATTCCCGAGCCGCAGGCCAACGAGATCTTCGACCTGCTCGAGAAGTTCGCCGAGTACGGCTTCAACAAGTCCCACGCCGCCGCCTACGCCGTGGTGGCCTACCAGACCGCGTACCTGAAGGCCAACTTCCCGGTCGAGTTCTACTGCGCGATCCTGACCAACGACCGGGCGGACCTGGCCAAGCTGGCCGAGTACATCGCCGAGGCGCGCGCCGCGGGCATCGAAGTGCTCGGGCCGGACGTCAACGAAAGCGAAATGTACTTCGCGCCGGCCGCGACCCGGCACCCGGGGGCGGAGGGCGGCGCCATCCGCTTTGGCCTGGCGGCCATCAAGGGCGTGGGCGAGGTGGCGGTGGAGGCCATCCTCGCCGCGCGCCGCGAGGGCGGCCGGTTCACCTCGCTGCTCGACTTTTGCCAGCGCGTGGACACCCGCGCGGTCAACCGCAAGGTGATCGAGGCGCTCATCCGCTCAGGGGCCTTTGACGGCCTGGGCGAGACGCGCGCCACTCTCTGGAATGCGCTGGACCGGGTGCTGGCCCGCGCCTCGCGCCAGGCCCAGGACCGCGCCCGCGGCCAGGCCTCCTTGCTGGAACTGCTGCCCGAGCCGGATGCGGCCCGGCCGGAAATCCTGGCGCGAGCACCCGAATGGCCCGCGGCCGAGCGCCTGGCTGCCGAGCGGGACCTGCTGGGGTTTTACGTGACCGGCCATCCGCTGGCCCCCTACGAGCCGTTGCTGCGCCGTTACGCCCTGAGCAGCTCGGGTCAACTGGCCGCCCTGCCGCCCCGCAGCGTCACGCGCCTGGGGGGAATGGTCACCGCGGTGCAAACCGGCGTGTCCAAGAAGACCGGCAAGCCCTACACGCTGGCCACGCTCGAGGACCTGGAGGGCAGTGTCCAGGTCCTGCTGGTGAACGAGGCCCACGAAAGCTACCAGACGCTGTTCACCCCGGGGGCGGTGCTCCTGGTCACCGGGGAGCTGAACCTGGGGGAGGAGCGCCCGAAGCTTTTTCCGCACGAGGTGCTCCGGTTGGAGGACGCGCCCCGGCAATTCACCACCCAGGTGCACCTGCGGCTGCGACCGGAACAGCTCACCGGCCCCACCCTGCGGGCCTTGCGCGACCTGGTGCAGACGCACCGCGGCCGAACGCCCCTGTTTCTCTGCGCGGTCCTGCCGGGCGGAGAGCGGGTTTACATCCAGACCGATCCCGAGTTCCACGTCCGGCCCTCGCTCGAATTGCAACAGGCCGTGGAAGCGCTCTGCGGCGCAGGTGCGTACCGTCCGGTGGTGGACCTGAGCCTGCCCGCGCGCGCGCCGCGGCGGGGGGCCGCCCGCTCGGCCCCCGTCCCGGCCGTGGCCTGAGGGCGGGCCGCCGGCGGCGGCGTCAATTCCGGTCCTGTGAGGAAGACTCGGCGGGGAACCCCTCGCCGTTGAGGCCGGATTCCCCGCTTGCCCGGGACAGTTTGCCGCTCAGCCCGTAGGCCTTGATGCGGCGGAACAAGGTGCTGGGGTCAATGCCCAGCTCCCGGGCCGCCGCGGTGCGGTTGCCCCGATGCCGTTGCAGCGCCTGGATGATCATCAGCCGGATCATGTCCTCGATGGTGCGGGGCGCCTGGCTTTCCGCAGGGGCCGGCGCGACCGGCGTCGAAGCGCCGCAGCGCAGGTCCTGGAGCCGGATCAGGGGCTGATCGCACAACAGCACCGCGCGCTGAATTTCGTTTTCCAGTTGGCGCACGTTGCCGGGCCAGTCCGCCCGCATCAGGGCCTGGGCAGCCTCCGGCTCGAAGCCGGTGATGGGGCGTCCGGCCTGGGCGGCAAACCGGCGCAGGAAGGTCATGGCCAGGGGGAGAATGTCCTCGCGGCGCTCGCGCAGCGGCGGGAGGTTCACCGTGAGCACGCTCAGGCGGTAGTAAAGGTCTTCGCGCAAGTGGTGCTCGCGCAGGGCGTCCTCGAGGCGGCGGTTGGTGGTGGCCAGCACGCGGCATTGCAGGGGGTGGCTGACACGTCCGCCCACCGGGCGATAGAGGCGTTCCTGGAGCACGCGCAGGAGTTTGGCCTGGGTTTCCAGGGGCATCTCGGTGATCTCGTCCAGCAGAATGCTCCCGTCGGCGGCGTGGCGGAACAGCCCGTCCCGGTCGGTGTCCGCCCCGGTGTAGGCGCCGCGGACCGCGCCGAACAGTTCGCTTTCGAACAGCTCGCGGGGCAGGGCGGCGCAGTTGACCTTCACAAACGGCCGGCCCGCGCGCGGGCTGAGGGCGTGAATCAGGTCGGCCACCACCTCCTTGCCGGTGCCGCTCTCGCCGGTGATGAGCACGGGGGCCTCGCTGGCCGCCACCCGTTCCACCAGCCGCAGCAGGGACACAGAGCTGGCGCTGCGAAACACCGGAGAGGACTGGTGCTGGAGGTGTTCCACCGCCCGCTGGAAGGTGTGGGCGCGGTTTTGGAGCTGACGGTGTTCCCCGGCCCGATTGATGAGCGGGCTGAGCGCCTCGAGCGTGAAGGGCTTGCTCAGGAAATGAAAAGCCCCGCGCTTGACCGCCTCGACCGCCGTGTCAAAGGAGGCGAAGCCGGTGACGAAAATGACCTCGCTGGCCGGCCAGCGGCGTTTGATCTCGGGCAACAGCTCCAGGCCGTCGGCGTCGGGCAACCGCCAGTCCAGCAGGACCACGTCCGGTTCGTCCCCGCCGAGGCGGCGGCGGGCCTCCGCAGCGGTGGTAACCGATTCCACCTCGTGACCGGAGGTGGTGAGGTATTCGCCGACCAGACCCCTCAGGTCGGCATCGTCGTCAATGATCAAGACCCGATTTTTCACGGCAGGAAGCAGGTTGCCGTCCCGACCTTCCCCCGGCCGGGCGTCCCCTGAAAAAGCTCGTTTTGAAGTCCCTTCATCCCTTTGGGCGAGGTGTTTTGTTCTGCCCGCGACACCAGCCGCCGGCGGCAGACTCAGCAGCAACTTCAAAGCCGATGAGAGCTTACGCGAACTCCCCCGAGCTTGTCCACTCCGAGTTTTGGAGTCCCCGGGATTTGCAGGGGGGTGAATCAGCGACCGGCGGTTGCGCAACCCGCCCACTCTTCAGGCGGCTGCCAGAGACCGCTCCGGCGCGGGCCGGAGTTCCAGCTCGGCCAGCCACCGCTCGGCCTGCGCGCGGGCGGCGGCCATTTTGGGGTAGCGTACTTCCCGGTAGCCGGTGACGGCTTCGGGCAGGGTGAGAATCTGCACAAAACGCGTGTACTGCTCGGCGTCCGCGGCGAAGTCCGGGAAACGCGCCACCACGCCGGCGTACCAGTCGCGGAACTCTTTTTCCGGCCGATGCCAGTCGGGCAGGACCCGCCGCAGCCATTTCATGCGTTTGACCAGGTGCAGCATCCAGTCCCGGGTCTTCATATCCCAGGCGATTTCCCGGCCCAGGAGGGTGAACTGCGGCCGGTTCAAATGCCGGTAGCGGATGCGGTCGCCCCGGGCGGGGTCCACTTGATACCGGGCGCGGTCGGCCCGACGTTTTTCCTCACTGGTGAGCAGGTGGGCGACATAGACCTCGTCCTTGATGGCCATGACCTTGTGCAGGTTCCAGATCACGGCCCGCGTGGCGGCAAACAGCCGCTCGGGGCGGTCGGCCCGGCCGACCCGGCGCACCAGTTCGGCGTAGCGCCCGGCATAGGCCGGGTCTTCAAATTGGACCAGGTCGTAAACCCGGCGGGCAAAATCTCCACGCAACTCGTCGTCCGCCGGCAGGTCCGTCACGCTTTGCCGCACCAGGTCCTCGTACGCCCGGGCCAGCCGGGAGCCGCCGGGTTGCCGGCCCAAAAGGGCCACCTTGTCGGCCAGCACTTCGGCAAAGAGGCGCGGCTCGTGAAACTCCCCGGCAGCGACCCGGACCGCGGCCGGATCATGGGCGAGGTAGCGGCCCAGATGGAAGGCCTTGAGGTTGTCCCCGGCGGCCGCGCCCAGACCCGACTGGATGGCCCACTCCAGGCTGGCCAGGTTGAGCGGAAGCAGCCCGCGCTGGAAGGCCACGCCCAGCATCATGATATTGGCGTAGAGCTGGGTGCCGAAGAACCGTTCCGAAAGCCGTGAGACATCCGCGCTGAAGTACGCCTCGCTGCGGGTGTTGTCCCGGAGCAGCTTTTCCAGCCGGGCCACTTCAAAGTCGTCTTTGCCCAGGAGGGTCAGGATGGTGGGGGTCTTGTGGGTGTTGACCACCACGGCGGTGTGCCGGCGGCTGCCCACCCGTTGGTTGGTGGAGGGGTCCAGCGCCCGGGCCGCCTCCAACACGTCCACGCCCACCAGCAAATCCGCCTTGCCATAGGGGATCAGGTTCGAGGTGTAGGGCGCGCCGGGCGGGGCGTAGGTGATCATCGAATAGACACCGCCGTTGCGAATCGCCAGCCCCTTCTTGTCGCAGTACAGGATGCGGTAGCCCTGCCGGTGCCCGGCCAGGACCAGCACGGCCGTGGCGGTGCCGATGCCCATGCCGCCCACCCCGGCCAGGTAACCGCGCCAAACGCGGTCCAGCTTGGGCGGGGCCGGTTCCGGCAGGCGGGCGAAATCGAGTTGTTCGAGGGGCGAGGGCGGGCGCTGGCGGCGGGTGATGATGATTTCCTCGAAGGACGGGCAGGCCTTGACCCGCGGGCCGGCGGGGTCCGGGGCCACCTCGAACCGGGTGCAGGCGCCGTCGGCCACGCACCAGGACAGGTCGGTCTGGACCTTCCGGCCGTAGGGGGTGTCGTGGAAGGTCAGGCCCGGGCACCCGGTGGCCCTGGTGCATTCGAGGCAGTTTTCGCAGACCTCGGCGGTGATGTTGATGTGGCGTTTGCGGGGCAGAAAGCCGAGCTGGCGCAGTTGGCGGCGTTCTTCCCGGGCCACCCGGCGGTGGAAGGTGATGCCACACTCCTTGTCCGCGATCACCACTTTCACCCCATCCTGCAGGATCGTCTTTTCGAGCAACGCCCGGTAGCTGGCCACCTCGGCGGGGTTCACGCGCACCACCGTGGCCCCGGTGCGGGCCTGGTCGGTCAGGCCGGCAATGATGGCGTCAATGCTCTGGGCAAAGGTCTTTTCGCCGCTCAGACCCTCCTCCAGCGCGGGCGTGGTCTGGTGCCCGGTCATGGCGGTGGTCTTGTTGTCGAGGAGGATGTAGGTGATGTCCTGGCCGTTTTTGAGCGAGTTGGAGATGGCGATCTGGCCGCTGTGGAAAAAGGTCGAGTCGCCCATGAACACGACCTGCTTGTTGCGGATGAACGGGTCAATGCCCGCGCCGGTGCCGCCGCCCAGGCCCATGCCCGAGTAGTTGTGCATGAGGTCCTTGGTCGGCTCGAACATGAGCATGGTGTAGCAGCCGGTGTCGCCGTGGAACACCAGGTCCACCGGGCCGGTGCCGTGAACCCGCTGCATGTAATCGGCGTTGCGGAACTGCCGCTTGATCTCGAGCAACACGCTGGCCGAGTCGCGGTGCGGGCAGCCGGGGCAGAAGGTGGGGGTGCGCGGGGCCAGGTTCACGCGCAGGGATTTGACCTCGGCCAGGAGGTCCAGCTCGGCGCGCACGCGCCGTTCATCGAAGCGGCCGCGCAACTCGGGCAGGTTCAGGAACAGCGGCCCCAGCCGGCCGATCAACTTGCTCGGGTTCAGCCCGCGGGCCTCGGGAATACCCCGCAGCCCCAGCGGAAAGACCTTGCCCCAGACCTCCGCCGGCAGCGGCCGGGACTCGTGGTCGGCGGTCTGGCGCGCGCGCTGGAGGATTTCCACCACCTGCTCCTCAAGGAAGCCGCGGCGCTCCTCGATCACGTACAACGCCCGCAGGCCGGCGGCAAACTCCAGGATCAGCCCCGGGTCGAGCGGATAGGTCACGCCCACCTTCAGGATCGGGAAATGCCCGTCCAGGCCCATCTCCGCCAGGGCGTGGCGCAGGTAGCAGTACGCCGCGGCCGAGGTCACAAAGCCCAGCCGGGCCAGGGCGTTGGTGTCCGTGCGGGCCGGCTCGAGGCGGTGGGCGCCGTGGCGGCGGGCGCTGGCCCAGAGCCGCTCGAAGCGCTCGTGGATTTGCTGCTCCTTGCGCCAGGTGCGCGGGGGCAGGAGCACGTTGCGCTCGAGGTCAATCGCGGCCGTGTCCAGGGTGAACTTGTTCCGCGTGTTCAGGGTCGGAAACTGGTTGGGCCGCACTTCGACCGAGCCGCCGCCGTCGGCCTGGTTGGTGGTGACCAGGTAACCGATGTACAGCTCGCTTTCGCGGGACAGTTTGAAGGCGAGGTTGATCCAGTCCTTGAGCTCCTGGGCGTCGCCGGGCTCGAGCACCGGCAACATCAGGTGTTTGGCGATGTAGCGCGAGTCGGCCGGCACCTGGGTCGAGTCGCTCCACGGGTCGTCGCCCAGCACAATCACCGCGCCGCCCTCGGGGTGCGCGCCCACCAGGTTGCCCAGGGCCAGGGCGTCGGCCGCCACATGCACGCCCACGCTTTTCTGGACGCTGATGGCCCGCAGGCCGTGCATCTGCGAGCCGTTGACCATGGCGGCGGCCAGGGCCTCGTTGTTGGCCATCGTGGCCCGGATGCCGTGCTCGCGGAGCAGCTCGCCGATCTCGTGGGCGGTGTCGAAGAATCCGGCCACGGGCGAGCCCGGGTAGCCGGTCCAGAGGTGAGTGCCACCTTCGACTTCCAGGCAGCCTTTGACCAGAAGTTCGTTTCCGGTAAAAACTTCGACGCCAGAGGCTTGAATGAAACGCGGGGCAGCCTTCACTGTCGCAAGAATGTCACCTTCGGGCGGCTGCGGCAAGCGCCGACTTCCCGCCCGGCGTTCCAGCACGGGCGGCCGTCCGCCCGGTTAATTGCTGGACGCCCCGCCCGGGTCCACGCAGCCTTGCCACGCCCTTGCGCATGAAGCAAGCCCAACTGCGAGCCGCCCTCGCCGTGGCCGTGGACGCCGCCCGGGCGGCGGGCCGCCTGCTGCGCCGCCATCAGCGCGCCGCCAAGCGAATCGAGGCCGCCACCCGCCACGACATCAAATTGGAGCTGGACCGCCGGTGTCAGCGGCTGATCGAACAGCGGCTGCGGACCGCTTTCCCCGGGTGGGGGGTGCTGGGCGAGGAAGGCTCGGTGGCCGGCGGGGACGGTCCGCGCTGGGTGGTGGACCCGATTGACGGCACGGTCAACTTCGCCTACGGCATCCCCCACGCCTGTGTCTCGATCGCCCTGGAAACGCCGGAGGAACACGGTCGGGTTCGGCCGGTGGTGGGGGTGGTGTACGACCCGTTTTGCGACGAACTCTGGACCGCCCGGCTCGGGCAACCCGCGCGCCTCAACGGCCGGGTCATCCGGGTCAGCCCCCGGACCCGACTGGCCGAGGCCATCGTGGCATTGGGGGCGGGCCGGCGCGCGGGGGCCATCAATCACATGGTGGCGGTCCTGAGCCGGCTGGTGCATCGGACCCGCAAACTGCGCAGCATGGGCTCGGCCGCCCTCGCTCTCGCTTACGTGGCTTCGGGCCGCTTCGACGCCTACGCGGAGATCGGCCTGCACTGGTGGGACATCGCCGCCGGCGGGTTGCTGGTGGAATGCGCGGGCGGACGGTTCGAGGCGCGCGAGCACCCCGGCGCCGGATTCGAACTGCTGGCCCACAACGGCCCCATCGGCCCGCGGTTGAAGCGGCTGTTGCCCAGGGTGCCCGACTGAGCAGCCGAAGTTCCCCCACCTCCAATTCACCCATGCTCAAGCTTTCCTCCGCTGGTCTCACGCGCCCGGTGCTGTTGCTGGCAACCGGCCTGCAAGTCGCCGCGCTCCCCGCCGTCGAGCCAACGGCCGACGGGCTGTATGCGGAGTTCACCACTTCGCTGGGCGCGTTCTGGTGCCGGCTGGAGTTTGAAAAAGCCCCCCGCACCGTGGCCAACTTCGTTGGCCTGGCCGAGGGCACCCGCGCGTGGATGGACTTTGAGACGCCGGGCCTGCGCCGGCGGCCGTTTTACGACGGGACCACTTTTCACCGCGTCATCCCCGGGTTCATGAACCAGGCCGGTTCGCGCAACGGGCGGGGCACCGACGGCCCGGGGTACCAGTTCGCCGATGAATTTCACCCCGCGCTGCGCCACGACCGGCCGGGCATCTTGTCCATGGCCAACTCGGGACCACACTCCAACGGCAGCCAGTTCTTCATCACCGTGGCGCCCACCCCCTGGCTGGACGACCGGCACACGGTCTTCGGCGAGGTGGTGCTGGGCGATGAGGTGGTGACCAACATCAACCTCCGCGCCGGCACGGCCAGCGGGGCGCCGAAGGAAATCGTGACCCTGCACACCGTGCGGGTCCGGCGCCTGGGCGCGGCGGCGCAGGCCTTCGACCCCGATTCGGTCCCACCGCCCCTGCCGGCGTGGAAGCCGACTCCCGCCCGGCTGGAAAAGACGGCCACCCGGCTGTGGCTGGATTATCCGGTCCGCCCCAAGCACTGGTACTACGTGTTCCTCGGCCCGGACCTGGTGCAGTGGCAGTTCCAAATCTTCCCTGACTCGGTCCAACCACCACTGGACGCGAGTGGTCTTCTGGGGCGGGATCACTGGTTTTTCTTCGTGCTGGGGGTGGAGACCGAGCCTTGAGCGGCCCGAACCGGGCGGCGCCAGCCGGGCAAGGTTTGCTTGAAATCACCCCGGGGCGCGCTTAGAACCGGGACCAGTCCGCGGCCGTGGCCCGCCGCGCGCGCAAGCCTTATGAAACGAATCCTGCACTTGATGTCCGCCCTGTCGTTCCTGGCCGGCTCGCTCCGGTTGCCGGCGGCCGAAGCCCCCGCGCCGGCCGATCCCTGCATCCGGCTGCGGGAATTTATCGTGGACAACCCGCCGTTTCCCTCCAGCCACGCCTCCACGATTGTCGAAACCCCCGAGGGCCTGGTGGCCGCCTGGTTCGGCGGCACGCGCGAGCGCGCCCTGGACGTGAGCATCTGGCTGTCGCGCAATTCCGGCGCGGGCTGGAGCGCGCCGGAGGAAGTGGCCACCGGTGAAACCCGCGACGGCTACCGCCGCTACCCGTGCTGGAACCCGGTTCTGTTCCGCCGCCGCAACGGCGACCTGCTGCTCTTCTACAAGGTGGGCCCCAGCCCGGAATCCTGGTGGGGCATGGTCCGGCTCTCGCCGGACAACGGCAAAACCTGGACCCGCGTGCGCCGCCTGCCCGCGGGCCATCTGGGACCGGTTCGCAACAAACCCCTCGAACTGGCGGACGGCACACTGCTGTGCGGCAGCAGCACCGAGGATCGCGGCTGGCGGGTGCACCTGGAATGGACCCAGGACCCCTTCGGGCTGTGGTCGCGCAGCCCCGCGCTCAACTCGGCCCTTTCGGTGGCCGCCATCCAACCGACCCTCCTGAGCTATGATGGCGGCTTTCAGATGCTTTGCCGGACCAAACAGGGCCGCATCTACGAGGCCCGCTCGTACGGCAACTTCCTGAAATGGACCCCGCTGACGCGGACCGCGCTGCCCAACCCCAACAGCGCCGTGGACGCCGTGCGGTTGCGCGACGGCCGTGTCCTGCTGGTGTACAATCACACCCGCACCGGCCGCGAGGTGATCAACGTGGCCATCTCGCCCGACGAGGGCGTCTCCTGGGAGGCGGTGTGCGAACTGGAGCGGGAGCCCGGTAGCGAGTTTTCCTACCCCGCCGTGATCCAGGCCTCCGACAGCAGCGTCCACATCACCTACACCTGGAAGCGGCAACGCATCCGCCACGTGGTCCTGGATCCGGGCCGGATCAGCTCCCGTCCCATGCCGGACGGCCAGTGGCGCTGAACCGCCGGCTCGTCTCGCTTTCCGGCCATGCCCGCTGACGCGGTCAGCAAACTCAGGCAACTCCAGACCGAGGCCCGGGAGGCGCTGGACGACGCGGCCCTGGCGCGGCGCGGCGAGCAGGAGCAAACCCGGCTGCAGCGTTTTCTGCATTTCTGGGCGCTGGTCGCCCGGAGCTACGTGCGCAACCGCTGCCCTGTACGCGCCTCGGCCCTGGCCTACTTCAGCCTGCTGGCCCTGGTGCCGATGCTGGCGGTGGTCATCGGCATCACCAGCAGCTTCCTCAAACACCAGGGCGAAAAACCCATCGAGGCCTTTGTGGCCCGTCTGGTGGAAAGCGTGACCCCCGCGGCGCGTCCCGCCCCCTTCATCGGGCCGATGGCGCCGGACCCGGAGGCGGAGGCCAAGGCGCGGTTGGTCCGGGAAACCCGCGAACGCATCACCCGGCAGATCCTGGAATTTGTGGGCAACATCCGCGGCGGCACGCTGGGGGCCACCGGCATGATCGCCCTCTTGGGCATGGTGATCATCATGCTCGCCCGCATTGAAGACGCCTTCAACGACATCTGGGGGGTGACGCGCGGCCGCCCCTGGCATCTGCGCGTGATTCAATACTGGTTTGCCCTCAGCCTGGGGCCGCTGCTGCTGCTCTCGGCCGCCGCCCTCACCAGCGGCCCGTACCTGGGCTGGGTGCGCGGGTTGATCGCGCATACGGGAGTGGCGGGGGAAATGGCCCTGCGATTGGCACTGCGCCTCTTACCCTACCTGATCCTCTCCGGCGCGTTCGCACTGCTCTACCTGTACCTGCCCCACACCAAGGTCCAGTGGCGCGCGGCCGCGGTGGGCGGCGTGGTGGCCGGGGTGCTCTGGCAGCTCAACCAGCAATTCAGCGTGCTGTACGTGTCCCGCGTTGTCAGCAATACCAACATTTACGGCAGCCTCGGCGCCATCCCCGTGTTCATGATCGGCCTGTACGTCTCCTGGAACATCCTGCTCTTCGGCGCGCAAGTGGCCTACGCCTGGCAAAACCGCCGCGCCTACCTCCAGGAACGCCAACTGGAACTGCTCAACCAAAGCAGCCGCGAATTCGTCGGCCTCCGCCTCCTGACCCACATCTGCGGCTGCTTCGAGCGGGGTGAATCCCCGCCGCGCCTGACCCGGCTGGCCGGAGAGCTGGGGGTGCCCCAGCGCCTGGCCAACCAGGTCTTGGAAAGCCTCCGGGCCGCGGGGTTGGTGGTGGAACTGGCCGGCCCCGAACCGGCCTATCTCCCCGCCCGGCCGCCCGAGCAAATCACCGCCGAGCAGGTCCTCCACGCCCTGCGGTCCGGCACCGGTCAGGACCTGGCCACGCGCGCGGACCCGGCCCGGGAGGCGGTGCGACAGGAATTTGAGCGTATCCGCGAGGCCGAGCGCGCGGCCGCCGGACGGGTGACGCTGCGCGAACTGGTCCGGCGCGCGGCCGGGTGATTTTGCCTTTGGCCCTCCGCCCCGGGGTGGTAGCCTTCGCGGCCTGTGACGTTCACGTTCACCAAGATGAACGGCGCGGGCAACGACTTTGTCCTCGCCGACAACCGCGACGGCCGCTGGCGCTTCGACGCCGCGCAGGTCGCCCGGTTGTGCCACCGCCAGCGCGGCATCGGCGCGGACGGTCTCATCCTGCTGGTGCCCTGCACTTCCGGCCGTGCGGACTGGGCCTGGGAGTTTTTCAACAGTGACGGCAGCCGCGCCGAGATGTGCGGCAACGGCGCGCGCTGCTTCGCCCGGTTTGTCCAGCGGCTGACGGGGGTGACGGAGCGGGTGAGCTTCGAAACCGCCGCCGGGATCGTCACCGCCACCTTCGCCAGCGAGCGGGTCACGGTCACCCTGACCGACCCGTGCGATCTGCGGGTGGACCAGGTCCTCGAGGTGGCGGGTGTGCCGCTGCGGGTGGATTCGCTCGACACCGGCGTGCCCCACGCCGTGGTGTTCGTGCCGGACGCGGAGGTCGCCCCGGTGCAAAGCCAGGGCGCCGCGTTGCGGCATCACCCGCACTTCGCCCCGCGCGGGACCAACGTGAACTTCGTGCAGGCGCTCGCCCCCGGCCGCATCCGGGTGCGCACCTACGAGCGGGGGGTCGAGGGCGAGACCCTCGCCTGCGGCACCGGCGTCACCGCGGCGGCGTTGCTTGCCGCCCGGCGGCACGGATGGCCCCCGCCGATCGAGGTGCGCGTGCAGGGCGGGGACACGCTCACGGTGGATTTTGAACTGCGGGAGGGGCAGTTCCGCAACGTCCGCCTGACCGGTCCGGCGGACTTCGTCTTCGAGGGCCGGATGGAGCTTTGACGCGCATGAAGACGGTCCCGCCTTTTTCCGGCACCTACACGGCCATTGTCACCCCCTTCAAGGACGGCCAGGTGGACACACCCGCCCTGGAACGGCTCATCCAGGCCCAGATTCGCGGTGGCGTGGATGGCATCGTGCCGGTGGGCACGACCGGCGAGTCCCCCACGTTGAGCTTCGAGGAGCACATCGAGGTCATCCGGCTGGCGGTGCAATTTGCGCGCGGCAAAATCAAGGTCATTGCCGGCACCGGCGGCAACTCGACCAGTGAGGCGATTTACCTGACCCGGGCCGCGGAGGAAGCCGGCGCGGACGCCTCCCTGCAGGTGGCGCCGTACTACAACAAGCCGACCCAGGAAGGACTGTTCCAGCACTTTCGCGCCGTGGCCCGGGCGACGCGGCTGCCCATCCTTTTGTACAGCATCCCGAGCCGGTGCGGGGTGGAAATCGCCGTCGAAACCGTGCAGCGCCTGGCCCGCGAGTGTGGAAACATCGTGGGCCTCAAGGAAGCGGGGGGGAACGTGGACCGCGTAAGTCAGTTGCGCGCCGCGTTGGGACCGGGCTTCACCATTCTCAGCGGCGACGACGCGCTGACACTGCCGTTTCTGGCGGTGGGCGCGCACGGGGTCATCAGCGTGGCCTCGAACGTGATTCCCCGGGCCGTGGCGCGCCTGGTGGGGGCCTACCGCCGCGGCCAACCGGCCCTGGCGCTGCGCCTGCACGCGCAGTACTACCCGCTGTTCCGGGACCTGTTCATCGAGACCAACCCGGCGCCGGTCAAGGCCGCGCTGGCGATGCTGGGCCAAATCCAGGAAGAGCTGCGCCTGCCGCTGGTGCCCCTCGGTCCGGCCAACCGCGCCAAACTGGAAGCCACCCTCAAACGCTGCGGGGTGGTGCGCAACCGGCTTGCGTGATACTGGAGCACCCGGTACGGTACCCTCAATGATCTGCCCGGATTTCCGGGATATTCTGGACACGCACCGTTGCCAGATCGAAGCGTTGGAGCAGGTTGGGAATCAATATTCCAACCCGCAACAGCCTGATGCCTGCGCCGCTTTTGAGCGCGAGGTCAGGCACGTGGAGAGCGTGGTGGTCAGCACCTACCGACTGGCCGTTTCCTCCGCACGCAAAACCCCCTCCCTGGAAGACACCGCACAGGTTTGGAGCGAGGTAAGCCGCTTTTGTGGAACCGCCTTGCAGGTTTTGTCCGGGCTCAAGGAAAAGTTCCCCTGGTGTGGCACACCTGCCCTGTACGACCTGGTGCTGGATTACAAACGGGCGGCTGACAAACGCCATCAGCAACTCGCGGAAGAAATGGCATGTGCGAAGACGCCCCTCCCGGCAGGACTATTCCCCGAGCCGAGTTAGAACGACTGGCCCGGTTGTTCGACCGGTTCGAGTTTGCCTTGGACCCGCTTTCCCGCACGGCCCGGGAGGCGTAGTCAGAGTTTGAAGATGCGGTCCGCCGGCTCTTCGAGGAATACGTTGCTGGCCCCCATCCCAATTTGCCTTACGCGACGTTCCGTTGCCGGCTCCGCTCAGGGTGCCGGAATTACTTGAGAAAAAACCGCTTGTAGTCCCCAACCAGGATCAAGACCCGGGCGGGCTTGCTTTATTCCCGGCGGATACCGGCTTGCCTCGCCAAGCTGTGGCGGCGCTTAAACGTTTGCCAACCTGGCGCTGGCGGCACAGTCGAAACCCGGCTCAACGGCAGGGCGACCCGTGCTTTGTTCTCCCGGCACCGGCGGCGACGGTGACCAAGTCCGGCCTTGGCGGGTCGGGCGTTTCCCCCTACCTTGCCGGGCGCGGGCTCGACCGGAGCGCCCGTGCCGCGCCATGCCGCAAGAACATCGCCTCATCCTTCGTTACGTGGACACCCCGGGGTACACTCCCGACCTCGAGTGTTACCTGCGCCACGGCGGCTACGCGGTCTTGCGCCGCGCCCTGGCCCTGCGGCCGGTGACGCAGCCGGACGGCAAAACCCTCAGCCCACAGGAACAGCTCCGTCAGGAGGTCATGGTCTCGGGGCTGCGGGGCCGGGGAGGGGCGGGGTTTTCCACCGGTCTGAAGTGGTCGCTGGTGGACCGCAAGAGCGGCAAACCGATTTACCTCATCTGCAACGCCGATGAGTCCGAGCCGGGCACCTTCAAGGACAAGCAGATCCTGTACAAGGACCCGCACCAGTTGCTGGAGGGCATGATCCTGGCCTGCTTCGCCAACGACGTGCACCTGGCGTTCATTTACATCCGGGGCGAGTTCGTGGAGGGGGCACGCCTCCTGAATCGCGCGCTGGCCGAGGCGCGCGCGGCGGGCTTTCTGGGGCGGAACATCCTGGGCAGCGGTTATGACCTGGAAATTCATGTGCACCGCGGCGCGGGCGCGTACATCTGCGGCGAGGAAACCGGCCTGATCGAGTCCCTCGAGGGCAAGCGCCCCTATCCGCGCATCAAACCGCCGTACTACCCCGCCGTGCTCGGCCTGTACCAGTGCCCGACCATCGTCAACAATGTCGAAACCCTTTGCGCGGTGAAGCACGTCATCGCGATGGGCGGCGCCGCGTACGCCAAACTGGGCACGCCCAACAACACCGGCACCCGGATCGTCTGCCTCAGCGGCCGGGTGCGGCGACCCGGGTACTACGAAATCGAGGTCGGCAAGGTCACCCTGCGCGAGCTGATTTTCGACCCGGCCTTCGGCGGCGGCCTGCCCGAGGGCCGGCAGTTGAAAGCGGTCATCCCCGGCGGCGTTTCGGCCAAGGTGTTCCGCGCCGGGGAGAAGGTGCGGTTGAAGACCCGCGGCCCGGACGGCCGGGAGGTCGAACAGGAAAAGGACGTGCTGGATCTGCCCTACGACTTCACCACCCTGGTCACCGCCGGCAGCATGTCCGGCTCGGGGGCGATCATCGTGCTGGACGACGCCACCGACCTGGTCGAGGCCCTGGCCAACATCAGCGAGTTCTTCGCCCACGAAAGCTGCGGCCAGTGCACCCCCTGCCGGGAAGGCTCGCTGTGGATGGCCAAGGCCTTGCACCGCCTGTGCCGGGGCGGGGGGCGCCCCGAAGACGCCGACTACCTGCTGCACATCGCCAACAACATCCCCGGCGGACGCACCATCTGCGCCTTCGGCGACGCCTGCGCCTGGCCGGTGCAGAGCTTCGTCGAGAAGTTCCGGGACGAATTCGTCGCGCGGGGACGTCAGGGACGGTCCCCGGCTTCGGGGGAACCGCCCCCTGCCGGCGCGCGCCCCGCCGGGGCTGCGTCGCCCGTTACCCACCCGTGACCTCTTTGCAACCATGAGCACGGTCCCGTCCCCCGCGCCGAACAGCTCCCCCACCCCGGCCCTCGGGTGGACTCCCCCGCCCAGACCGACCGGGGCTGCCGCCCCGGCCATCCCCGCCCCGCCCGCGGTGGACACCCTCACCGTCACCGTCAACGGCCGGCCCGTCACCGTGCCGCGTCTGACCCCGGACTGGCAGGGCAAACCCGCGCCCACCACCATGCTCCAGGCGTGCGCCGCCGCCGGGGTGAGCGTGCCGCACTACTGTTACCACCACCGCCTGCCCGTGGCCGGCAATTGCCGCATGTGCCTGGTCGAGTACGGCACCCCGGCGCTGGGGCCGGACCGCCAGCCGCTCAAAAATCCGGACGGCTCGCTGGTGATCCAGAAATCGCCCCGCCCGGCCATTGCCTGCGCCACGCCGGTGACCCCCGGCATGGCCATTGACACCGACACCCCCGGCGTCAGGGCCATGCGGGAAGGGGTGCTCGAATTCCTGCTCATCAACCACCCGTTGGACTGCCCCATCTGCGACCAGGCCGGCGAGTGCAAGTTGCAGGAATACTCGGTCGAGTACGGCCGGGCCGCCAGCCGCTTTGTCGAAACCAAGGTGCACAAGCCCAAACAGGTGGACCTGGGCCCGCGCATCATGCTTGACGACGAGCGCTGCATCCTGTGCACCCGCTGCATCCGCTTCACGCGGGATCTGGTGGGCGACGATGCGCTGGGCATCGTTCACCGCGGCAGCTACAGCACCCTGGCCGCGTACCCGGGACGGGCCTTCGACAACAATTACACCCTCAACACCGTGGACCTCTGCCCGGTGGGCGCGCTGACCTCGAAGGATTTTCGGTTCCGCATGCGGGTCTGGTTCCTCAAGGAGACCAAGAGCCTGTGCACCAGTTGCGGCACCGGCTGCAACGTGCTCATCGGCTCGCGCGAAAACGTCCTCTACCGCTACACCCCCCGCGAGAACGACGCGGTCAACCGCTCCTGGCTCTGCGACTTCGGCCGGCTCAACTACAAATGGATCGGCCGCGCCGACCGCCTCCGCCAGGTGCGCGTGCGCGGCGAGCCGGCCACCTGGACCCGCGCCCTGGCCGAACTGGCCGAGCGGCTCCGCGCCATCCCCGCCGGTCATGCGGCGATCCTCGCCTCTGCCCGGCTCGCCAACGAGGAGCTGTTCCTGCTCCGCAAACTGGCTCAGCACCTGGGCGCCGAAACCGACATTGTGCCCCGCCACGGCGAGGGCGACCGGTTCCTGGTGCACCCGGACAAAAATCCCAACACCACCGGCGCCCGCGTGCTGGGACTGGCAGCCGCCCCGCCGGGCGCCAATCTCCCCCGCTTCGCCGAGCGCCTCCGCGCCGGTCAACTCACCGCACTGCTGGTTTTCGGCGAAGACCCGCTCAAGCACGGATTCGACCCCGAGACCCTGCAACGGGCGGAGTTGCTGGTGGTGAGCGACCTCCTGCCCAACGGCGCGGCCGAGCTTGCCCACTTCGTTCTGCCCGGCTGCGCCCACGCCGAGAAACGCGGTACCTTCACCAACGCCCACGGCCGCGTGCAGCGCTTCTTCAAGGCCCTCGAGCCGCCCGGCGACGCCCGCCCGGAAACCGAATGGCTGGGCGAACTCTGGGAACGGCTCACCGGCGAGCGGGCTTCGACCAGCCCCGAACGGCTCTTCCGCCAACTGGCCGAGGAAGTGCCCGCGTTCCGCGGCCTGACCTGGGCCGCCCTGGGCGACACGGGACAAGACCTGCCGGACGGCCCGCCGCCGCCGGAACGTTGAATGCGAGCGCCGGACCGGGTGTGTGTCCGTCACCGGACTGTCACGGCGGCAGTCTTGTACAACCAGGTGGCCGGATTTACACTGCGAGTCGGCGAATGGGAGCGCTGCATTTCTGGCACATCGGCGTGCTCAAAAAGCCGCGTCACCGGCCCTGGCAGTTTGGGGCGGCACCCCGGGCCTTCACCTTGATCGAGCTGCTCGTGGTCATTGCCATCATCGCCATCCTTGCGGGCCTGCTCCTGCCCGCGCTTTCGGGCGCCCGGGGCCGGGCGAAAACGGTCCAGTGCCTCTCGAACCTTCGCCAGTGGGGTCTGGGACTGCAGTTGTACGCGCATGACAACTTCGATCTGATCCCGCGGGACGGCACCGATGACGGCGGCCGCTACGCGGTGGACACCGGAGCCACGACCGGCCCCGGCAGCCCCAACGACCCCTACGCCTGGTTCAACACCCTGCCCCCCGGCATGGGCGAGAAGCGCTTCGCCGATTACTGGAACAACGCCACCGGCCGTTACCGGCAGGAACTGCCCTTTCCGGGCGGGGTGGGCAAGTTCTGGCACTGCCCGGCCGCCCGGGCCGCCAGCGGCGACAATTTCCTGCGCGGCGGCTCCTTCGGCTTCTGGAGCTACGTCATGAACCTCGACCTCAAGCGCACCGGCCCGAACATCTCCGACCGCCTGCCCTACCCGCAGATGCCGCGGCTGGGCAGCCTGCCGCGCCCCACGGCCACGGTGTTGCTCGTGGACGCGGTCTTCAGCCCCACGCTCGAGCGGTACACCTCCGGCGGCACCGACCCCGACCGCAACGGCATTTTCCCCGCCGCGCGCAGCGAGCGTTTCACCAAACGCCACAACGATCAGGGCGGCAACCTGGTGTTCGTGGACGGCCACGCGGCCTTTTTCCGCCGGGCCTACATCACCAACGGCACCGGCGCCGCCCTCGAAAAATTCAACCCCGACGTGATCTGGAACCCCAACCGCGAATCCCAATGAACTCCACCTCCCGCACCCTTCGTTCCGCCGACGGCCGCCGGGCCGTTCGGTTGATCGGCTTGGTCGGCGTGGTCGGCCTGCTCGCCCGGCCACTCGCGGCCGCGGTCCTGCTCGACGAACCTTTTGACTACCCGGACGGCCCGCTCGTCACCGTGTCCGGCGGCCGCTGGGGCAACCACAGAGGCACCGCCGGCCAGGTGGACGTGAGCGCGGGCGCCGTCAACCTCACCCAGGCCGAGAGCGAAGACGTCAGCGTCGCCCTGGGCGGCGGCCCTTACATCCCGGACAGCGGGGCGGTCTTGTACGTGAAATTCACCGTGCGGTTCACGGCCCTGCCCACCGGCGCGGGCACGTACTTTGCCCATTTCAAGGACGGCGGCACCGGTTTTCGCGCCCGGGTATTTGCCGGGACGGCCAACGCCGCCGAGGGTCGGTTTCGGCTGGGCATCGCCAAAGCGGCCAACACCCCCACTTTCTTTGAGCGCGACCTGAGCCTGGACACGCCCTACACCGTCGTCGTGCGTTACACGGTGGACACCACGGCCAGCATGCTGTGGGTGGACCCCACCGCGGAAACCGATCCTGTGGTTAACGCCGAGGATGAGGGCATGCCCATGCCCATCACCGTGGCGGCTTTCGCGCTGCGGCAATCCCTCAGCTCGGGCAACGGGATGGGCACCCTGGTGCTGGACGACCTGCGCGTGGCCACAACGTTCGCCGAGCTGTTCGGCCTCCAACCGGATGAGCCGCCGGAGATCCTGACCCCACCGCAGACGCAAGTCGTGGCCGAGGGTGACAGCGTCACCTTCAGCGTGGTGGCCTCGGGCACCCCGCCGCTGTACTACCAGTGGCAGCGCAACCAGACCAACCTGCCGGGCGCCGTTCAGGCGAGCCTGACCTTGAACCCCGTCACCTATGAGGACGCCGGCAGTTATCGGGTGGTCGTGAGCAACGTCGTCGGCGTGGCCATCAGCGAGGAGGCGCAGTTGTTTGTCACGCCTCCTCGGCCGGACAACGTGTTCACCAACATCGCCCATCTCCGCACGCTGCTGCATCCGGTGGACTTCACGCCCACCGACACCACCACGCTGTTTACCGTCGAGGGCATCGTCACCACTTGGACCAACCTGACCACCCCGACGCACGGCTTGTTCTACATGCAGGACGACACCGGGGGCATTGCCGTCTTTCACGCCGGAGCGGGCGGGGTGGTGCCGCCCGCAGGTGCCCGCGTGCGCGTGACCGCGCCGTTAACCCATTTCAACGGGCTGTTGGAACTGGCCCCCGCGGTGAACAACACGAACCACGCGGTCCTCATCCTGAGCACCAACCACCCGCTGCCCGCCCCCCGGCTGACCAGCCCCACCGAACTGGCCGGCCTGAGCGCGGCGGTAATCGAGACCGAATGGGAGGGCCGCCTGATCACCTTCACCAACGTGACCGCCCCGCCGGAGCTGACCGTCTTCACTCCCGGCAGCAACGTCACCATCAGCGACGAATTCGGCTATCCGTACACGCTGCGGATTGACGCGCGCACGGACATCGGCGGCCAGGTGGTGCCGAAGATTCCCTTTGCCATCATCGGGGTGCTGTCCCAATTCGACCCCAGCAACCCGCGCGACATCGGCTACCAGATCCTGCCCTCGCGGTATGCGGACATCATCACCCCGATCAAGCCGCCCACGGTGCGCTTCACCAACGTGCTGGCCAACCTGGTCCGCCCCGGCTGCCCGCTCACCAACACGTTCTCCGAACTGGGCCTGCGCGCCGGCGAGCACCTGACCATTCACATCACGGTCACCGACCCCTTCGGCGGCAGCGTGACCGTGCAGCCCGACGCCTCCAACCTGCCCGCGGGCGCGGCGTGGGACTTCCCGGTGCTCACCGGGACCGAGGTGCGTGGGAGCTTCGCCATGACCGCCCAGCCCGCCGACCGCGGCCGGCTCTTCGAGATCAGGCTCGAGGTGACCAACATCTCGGCCCCATACACGGCGGTTTGGAAAATCTACGTGCCCACCGCGGCCGAGGAGCGCGTGGCCATTGCCGAGTACCTGGCCAACCCCACCGGCCAAACCAACGCGGCACACTACAACCCGCTGCGCCGCGATCCGCCCAGCGGCAATCCCAGCCAGCACGACGAGTACCTCGAACTGGTCAACCTCGGCGACAGCGACCTGGATCTGCTCGGCTGGACCATCGCCGACGCGGTCACCGTGCGCCACCGGTTTTACGCGTCCTTCATCCTCGGCGCCAAAAACGCGGCCATCGTCTATGGCGGCCCGCTCAACGGGTTCACTCCCAACCTGGACGTGCCGTTCATCCCGGCCAGCGAAAGCAGCGCCGGCCTGGCCCTGAACAACGACGGCGACACGATCACCGTGCGCAACCAACTCGGCGGCGTGGTCGAGCGCCTCCGGTACACCGCCGCCCAGGTCAGCCCCGGCGGCTCGATGACCCGTTTCCCCACCCTGGACCACGGCTTTGCGCCGCAGATCAATGTCTCCTCCCTGGCCGTGACCCCCGGCCGGCAGTACGACGGCAAGTTGTGGAGCGAGCCACCCACCCTTCCCGGCTCCGAGGTCGGCCCCCTCTCCGCCACCCTCCTGACCGGGGGCCGAATCCGCCTGACCTGGATGGCCCAACCCGGCCAAACCTACACCGTGCTGGCCGCCCCCGCCGTGAGCGGACCGTGGACGCCCCTGGCCGGGGGCCTGAGCACCGGGCAGTTCGAGGATGCGATCCCCGGCGGACCCGGGGCGCGGTTCTACCGGGTGAGCACACCCTGAAAACCCCCGAATTTCGCCGCATCCCCCAATCGGCACTTTCGCCCGTGCGGGCCAAACCACCAGACGGGCCCCCGCGGGAGGCCCGGCGTCGCGCCGTGTGAAGCCGGGGAGACCGGCTTGTGATCCCCGCCAGCGTTGCGTGGCGCGACGTGCCGGGTCAGCATCCGCCCGCCGCCTTCGGGCGACGTTGAATGTGGACCGATCTCCAGCGCGAGGGCCTGGCCATCGCGATTTTTGCCCTCACCTACGTGCTGATCAGCGGGCGGCGGCTGAAAATCCTGCCCCTGAACCGTCCGGCCGCCGCACTGCTGGGCACGGTGCTGATGGTGGGCACCGGCGTGCTGACCCCGGAACAGGCCTACCGGGCGGTGGATTACGACACGCTGGTGCTGCTGCTGGGGATGATGCTCATCGCCGCGTACCTGCACCTGGGCGGGTTTTTCGACTGGGCGGCGCACTGGACGTTGCGCGTGGCCGGCACGCCGCCGCGGTTGCTGGGGTACCTGATCCTGACCTCGGGGGTGCTCTCGGCCCTGTTGGTCAACGACACCGTCTGCCTGATGCTCAGTCCGCTGGTGGTCCGGGTGATCGTCCGCAGCGGCCTGCCGTTGCTGCCCTACCTGCTGGCGCTGGCCATGAGCGCGAACCTGGGCAGTGTGTGCACGCTGGTGGGCAATCCCCAAAACATGATCATCGGCCAGCTTTCCGGGCTGTCTTTCCGCGGCTTCACGCTCGACCTGTTGCCGGCGGCGGCCGCCGGGCTGTTCATCCAGTACGCCCTTCTGCGCCTGGGTTTCCGGCAGGTGCTGGCGCAGGCGCGCATCGTGGCCGATCCGGGCGACACGCCGCGGTTGGACCGGCGGCAGGTAGGCCTGGCGCTGCTCACTCTGGCGGGGGTGTTCGCGGGCTTTCTGGCCGGTTGGGACCTGGCCTGGACGGCCCTGGCCGGAGGTACGGTGTTGATGGTGCTGGCCCGGCGCGACACGCACGAGGTGCTCAAGCAGGTGGACTGGCATTTGCTGGTGCTCTTCGCCGCGCTGTTCGTGGTGGTGGAAGGTTTGAACCTGACCGGCCTGCCCGGCCAACTGTACGAGCGGCTGCGCGGCCTGTTCGGCGAGACCGCCACGGCCCAGGCGTGGAACCTGGCCTGGTTTGCCGCCGCCGGCTCGAACATTTTTTCCAACGTGCCGTTTGTGCTCGTGGCCGGACCGTGGCTGGAAAACTTCGCCCACCCGCCGCTGATGTGGAAGGTCATGGCCCTGGCCACGACCTTTGCCGGCAACCTGACCCTGCTGGGCTCGGTGGCCAATCTGATCGTGGTCGAATCGGCCCGCGGCCATCTCGAGGTGGGGTTCTGGGACTACGCCCGCTTCGGCATCCCGGTGACCCTGCTCACCCTGGTCGCGGGCCTGATCCTGCTGCTGGCCGTGGCCGGTTAAATGAAGCGCGCGGCCGCAAGTGCGGACGGAGCGCCGACCAGGAAGGGCGATGCAATTGGCTGAAGTCTTGCTAGGAAACCGATTCGTGATTCGAGGCTTCCATCCGCGCCGCGAGCTGCCGGTGATTCAGACGCTGGGGATGTGCCTGCTGCTGGCCGCCGGGCCGGGGGGGCGGGCGGATGCACCCTGGCTCCTGGACACCTCCTTCACCCCGCGCTTCACCACCACCCGCGGGGTCGCGCTGCAAGCCGCCGCCCTGCAGGCCGACGGCCGCGTGGTCGTGGCCGGGAACTTCGGCTACGTCAACGGCACCCCCCACCGGGGGCTGGCGCGCCTGGATGAATTCGGGCGGCCGGACCGGACTTTCGACGCCGGTTCCGGCACGGACGGGGTGGTGTACGCCCTGGCCGTGCAGCCGGATGGGCGGATTTTGCTGGCCGGCCGGTTTGCCTCCGTGCAGGGGCAGCCCCGCACGGCGCTGGCGCGGCTGGAGCCGGACGGGCGCCTGGACCCGACCTTTGCCCCGCAATTGGAAGGGCGCGAGTCCACCGTGTTTGCCCTGGCCGTGCAGCCGGATGGGCGGATTCTGGTGACCGGGAGTTTTCACACCGTGGCCGGCCAACCCCGCGACGGCCTGGCCCGGCTTCTACCGGACGGCCACCCGGACGAATCCTTTGACCCGGGCGCGGGTCTCAACGGGGGGGCGGGCTACGATCTGGCTGTGGCAGCCGACGGTCACATCTGGGTGGGCGGCGATTTTGCCCGGGTGGACCATGTATCCACGGCGGGCGTGGCCCGGTTGAAGCCGGACGGCCGGGTGGATGCCGGTTTTCAGGCGAACCTTCCCACAAACCCCGCGGGCCGGGTGTACGCGGTGTTTCCCGCGCCCGGGGGAGGCGTGTATGCGGGCGGCCGGTTTTCCGGCGTGGGCGAGGCTGCCCTCAATGCGCTGGTCCGCTTGCTGCCGGACGGTCGAATGGACATGAATTTTGCCCTGCCGGGCGAATTGTGGGGTGGTGCGCAAACCGTCTTCGATGTCCTGGTCACGCCCGCGGGGAGCGTAATCGTCACCGGGGAGTTTGATTCGGTGGGGGCGGTCGAGCGGGCTGGTCTGGCTCAATTCACGCCCCAGGGGGCGGTGGACGAGGCGTTCGACGCGGAGTTGGAATGGACAGCACCCCCCCGCGTGCACCGGCTGCTGCGCTTGCCGGATGGCCGGTTGGTGGTCGTGGGAGCCTTCTCGGCCGCCGGCGGCCAACCCCGTCAGGGCGTGGCCCGCTTTTACCCGGATGGCGCGTTGGACGAGAGCTTCGCCGGGCCCGAGCTGCGCTTCGAGACCGAGGGGCTGGTGCGCGCGCTGGGCAGGGCCGCCGACGGTGCCCTGCTGGTGGCCGGCGACTTCGAGCGCGTGAACGACGAGGTGCACCCCGGCGTGGCCCGGCTGCGGCCGGATGGGAAGGTGGACCCGGATTTCAAGGCAGAGCTGTGTGACACCGCCCGGGTTTACGCCGCGGTGCAGGACGCCCGGGGCCGCTGGCTCCTGGCAGGAGAGTTCGACCAGGTCGGCGCGACCACCTGCCAAAACCTGATCCGGCTCCTGGCCGATGGTCAACCGGACCCCGGCTTCGTTCCCCCAGAGATCAACGGACCCGTGCTGGCGCTGGCCCTGGCCCCGAGTGGGGGTATTCTGGCGGGCGGCGAGTTTACCCGCGTGGATCAATTTCGCCGGCTGGGCCTGGTGCGGCTGCTGGAGGACGGCTCGGTGGACGACGCGTTTGACGTGCGCCTGGAAAGCGCGCTGAGCGATCCCCGGGTAAGTACTTTGGCCCTGGATGAGGTCGGGCGCCTCTACGTCGGGGGGCACTTCCACCTGGTCAACGGGCAACCCCGCACGCACCTCGCCCGGCTGCTGGAGGACGGCTCGGTGGACGCCGAATACGCGCCGGCCCTGAGCTGGGGCGGCGAGGAACCCGAGGTCCGCAGCCTGGCGTTGTTCCCCGATGGCCGGTGCGTGCTCGGGGGCTGTTTCACCAGCTTGCAGGAGCAACCCCGGCCGGGCCTGGCCCGCCTGCGGCCGGACGGTTCGCTGGATGCCGCCTTTCAGCCCGCCGTGCGACTCCGGCCCGGGAAGTTCCCCTGCGGGGCGTGGTCCGTGATCGCCCTGCCGGATTTGCGGGTCGCAGCGGCGGGCGCCTTCAGTGACGCGGAAGGAGCGCGGCCGATGGACCTGGTGTTGTTGGACGAACACGGTCAACTCCTCGGCGAAGCCAGCGCGGCCCCGGGGGAGGGAAAAGCCGCTTGGTTCGCCCTGGCGGCCGGCCATTCCCTCACCCTCATCGCCGGCGGCGGTTTCGCCCCGGTCCAGGCCACCCCCGGCCTCCCCCTCGCGCGCTTTCTTCTCGCATCCTACCAACCCGAGTTCCGGGTGCACATTGCCCGCGAGCCGGACGCGGTGGTGCTGGACTGGTTGAACGAGGGCCGCTTGGAAACCGCCTCCGCCCCCCGCGGGCCCTGGCTGGAAGTGCCGGGCGCCACGGCTCCCTACCGGGTGCCGACGGACTCCGGGGCGCGCTTTTTCCGGCTCGTGCGCTGAGGAAGACCGGGCCTCCGGCACCGGCGCTTCGCCGGCTCGTCCTCAAGAATCCGCGCCGGCCCGCCTACCGCGCCATCCCCAGCCGCCCGGCCACCGCCTCCCAATCATAAACGCAGCCGCCCCAGGTGCCGCCGCCAGCCGCTTGAAGCAGCGCCCATAGGCGGGTGTCGTCGGGCAGCTCCGGGGCCGGCGCCAGGTCGGGATGCGGCGCGCGCGCGGCCAGTTCGGCGGCGCCTTCCCCGGGGTCGAGGCGGCGGTCGGCGGTGCCGAGGAAATCCACCCGTCCCTCGAGCCGGTGCGGGTCCACCTCCACGCGCACGTGGTCGCCGTCGCGCAATTTACCGATCGGACCGCCGGCCAGTGCTTCGGGTCCGATGTGGCCGATGCAGGCGCCGGTCGAAACCCCGGAAAACCGGCCGTCGGTCAGCAGGGTGACGTGTCGGCCCCAGGGCAGGTGTTTGAGGGCGATGGTGATCTGGGCGGTTTCCTCCATGCCCGTGCCCAGCGGACCGGCGCCGATCAACACCACGATGTCGCCCGCGCCCAGGCGTCCGTCCTTGAGCGCGCGCATCACGGCCCGCTCGGAGGTGAACACCTTGATCGGCCCTTCGTGGCGGAACACGCCGTCGGCCCCAAGCACCGCCGGGTC
Organism: uncultured Verrucomicrobiae bacterium; assembly: GCA_937946835.1. Classification (GTDB taxonomy): domain Bacteria; phylum Verrucomicrobiota; class Verrucomicrobiia; order Limisphaerales; family J093; genus DSVZ01. The sequence continues at coordinate 49,269 of CALFAV010000031.1, forward strand.
CAGGGCGGCGCTTTTGATGAGCGCCCCCTCGGGAGCGAGGTTGCCCCGGAGGAAGGTCACCGTGCGGGTCAGGCCGCGTTCCCGCGCCCGTGCCGGTGGCAGGATGACCTCATCCGGGTCCACACCATCGAGTTGGCGGAGCAGGGCCCGGAAGCGCGCCCGTCGCTCGCTGGCCGCCCAGGCGTCGAGGACCTCCTCCCAGGTCGCGCCCGCGGCGGTGAGCGCGCCGGTCTCGAGCACGCCCAGGTCGCGCAGGTGCAGCATCACTTCCGGTACGCCGCCGGCCAGGAACACGCGCACGGTGGGGTGCCCGACCGGACCGTTGGGCAACACGTCCACCAGCCGGGGCACGCGGCGGTTGGCGGCCATCCAATCTTCGACCGTGGGCCGGGGCAGCCGCGCGGCGTGGGCAATGGCCGGGAGGTGCACCAGCAGGTTGGTCGAGCCGCCAAAGGCCGCGTGCACGGCCATTGCGTTGCGAATGCTGGCGGGCGTGAGCAGGTCGGCGGTCTTCAACCCGCGCGCCTCCAGCGCCACGAGCGCGCGGGCGGCGCGGACGGCGATTTCGGTCCACACCGGCTGGCCGGAGGGCGCCAGCGCACTGTGGGGCAGCGCCAGGCCCAGCGCCTCGGCCACCACCTGGGACGTGGCCGCGGTGCCGAGAAACTGGCAGCCGCCGCCCGGCGTGGCGCAGGCGCGGCAGCCCAGCTCGGCCGCTTCCTCCAGTGTCAGCAGCCCGTGGGCGAAGCGCGCGCCCAGGGTCTGCACCTTGCCGGCGTCCTCACCGTGCTCGGGCGGCAGGGTCACCCCGCCGGGCACCAGCACGGCCGGCAGATCTCGGGCGCCGGCCAGGGCCATCATCATCGCGGGAAGACCCTTGTCGCACGTGGCCACGCCCAGCACGCCCGCGCGCGTGGGCAGCGAGCGGATCAACCGGCGAAACACCACCGCCGCGTCGTTGCGGTAGGGAAGGCTGTCGAACATGCCGGGGGTGCCCTGCGTGCGGCCGTCGCAGGGGTCCGAGACAAAACCGGCAAAAGGAATGCCGCCCAGCCGCCGCAACTCCTGCGCGGCGGCCTCGACCAGGAGGCTGATTTCCCAGTGGCCGGTGTGGTAGCCCAGCGCGATGGGCCGGCCGTCCGGCGCGCGCAGGCCGCCCTGCGTGGACAGGATGAGGAAGGGCTTGCGGCCCAGTTCGGCCGGATCCCAACCCATGCCGGCGTTCTGGGTCAGGCCGAACAGCTCGCCGCTGGGCCGCTCGCGGAGCATCTCGGGGGTGAGCGGCAGGCGGCCGGCGGGGCCCGGCGCCCGGGTGCGGACCTCGAAAAGGTCCGGGCGCGCCGGGGCGAAGAAATCGGCATTCATGGTGGCCCGCAGCGTGCCACAGGAGCCGGGACAGGCACGCCGAAAAACTCCGGCGGCGGGGTGGAAAGGCCGGGGAAGCGCCGCGGTCTTGTCACTTGCGGGCGCAGCACGCCCGAGCCGCCCGCGTGGCGTGGAGTTGACCCGAGCCTGGCGGCCCAAAATCATTTACCCTCGCCGGTGTCCGAACTAGCGTGCCTGCCGGTGAGCTGGATGTGTTCAACGAACCCCGGCGGGGTTGTGGGGGCGTGGCTGGTGTTCCTCGGCTGGGCTTGGACCGGGGTGCACGCCGGGCCGGCAGGCCCGGTCACGTGGACCGACGAGGTGGTGGAGTTGGGCGGCGGGTGGGGACGCATGGTCGCCCTCGGCAACGGCGGGTGGATCGCGGTCACCACCCGTTATCCCGCGGACACCAACAGTTATCTGCGAATTTCCCGCAGTACCGACCGGGCCCGCACCTGGACCACCCTTGCCGAAGTTCGGGAAGCGGGCCGGACGCTGGACAACGGCGAATTGGTGTGGCTGCCCGACGGCACCCTGTTGCTGGCGATGCGCTCGCTCATCCCCAACCAGTCCTACCGGCTGCCGGTGTACGCCAGCCACGACGGCGGCCGGACCTGGAGTTACCGGAGCACCGTGGATGCGATCGAGGGCGAAACCGCGCGGCAGGGCCGGGGCCTTTGGGAGCCGGATTTCTGGGTGCTCGAAGACGGCCGTCTCGTGGTCACCTATTCCAACGAGAAACATTCCGGCTACAGCCAGTTGATCTCCCTGCGCGTGTCCCACGATTCCGGCGTCTCCTGGGGCCCGGAATCGTGGGCGGTAACCCCGCCGCGCGGCAGCAACCTGCGCCCCGGCATGTCGCAAATGACCCGCCTGGCCAACGGCGACTACCTGCTGGCGTACGAGGTGGTCAATTCGGGCCGCGCGGATGTGCACGTCAAATTCTCCCCGGACGGCGTGACCTGGCCGGCGGGGCCGGGGGAGCGGGTGCCCTGCCAACATTGCGGCCCCTTCGTGAGCGCGCTCGCCAACGGGCTGGTGTTCGTCAGCTCCTGTGAGAACGTCGTTTCGTTCAGCGAGGACTTCGGGCGCACCTGGCAAAAAGTGGATCCGCCCGCCTGGGACCTGGGCTACGCTCACTCCTGGCCCGCGATTTACCAGACGGGCACCAACGAGGTGGCCGTGATGGTGGTCCACCAAGGGGTCCGCGTGCGTTTCGGCCACCTCCAGCCCCGGCCCCGCTGGCCCAACCCGTGGACGGCCACCTTTGACGACGGCACGGACCGGGGGTGGGCACGCTATGGCGGCCGGTTCGCGGTTCAGGACGGGCGTTACCTCCTGAGCAACGCGGGGACTTTTGGGATGGCGATGGCGGGCGACGGATTTTGGAGCGACGGCACCCTCGAGGCCGAACTGCGACTGACCTCACCCGGCAACGCAGGGCTGATGTTCCGCACCACCAACCCCGATTACGAAGGACCGGACCACGCCTTCGGCTACTACGCCGGACTGGATACGGCGGGGCTGGTCGTGCTGGGCCGGATGAACAACGCCTGGACATTGTTAACCAACCGCCCAGTGGCCGTGTCCCTCAACACCTGGTACCGGCTCAAGGTCACGCTGGAAGGTCCCCGGATCCGCGTGTACGTGAACAACTCGAGTCTCCCGCAGCTTGTCGTCGAGGACTTCCACTTTGCCCGCGGGCAGATCGGCGTGCGGGCCTTTCAGTGCAATGCCGAGTTCGACAACCTTCGGTTCACCAACGCGGTGCCGCTGCGCCTGAACTACCGACGCACGCCGGCGGGGTTGGACCTGGATTGGCCGTGGACCGGGGTCACCGTCCGGCTGGTCAGCAGTCCCGCGGTGGATGCACCGGGTCTGCCGGTGGTCTTTCCGGTCGTGCCGGGGGAACGCGGATGGCGGGTCACGGTGCCCGGTTTGGAAGAGTCGGGGCGTTTTTTCTGGCTGGACGCGGATTAGGGTCAAGCGCGCGGGTTTCCCTCCGGAACCCGGGCAAAGTCGGCCCGCGCGGCCCTCGCCGGGGAGCCGGTTGCGATTGCCAGCAGGGAATGAGCCGCTAAGTTGCGCGGCGATCGCCATGAACGAACCCCGGATACCCCGCGATCCCGCGCGCCGCGACTTTCTTCGGGGCGCGGCCGCCGCCGTTCTGGGCGGCGCCACGTTGGCCATGCCGGTCGGAGCGGGCCTGTTCGTTTTTCTCGACCCTCTGCGCGCCCCGCGCGGTGCAGGCACCTGGAGTCGTGTCACCCGCCTTTCCGCGCTGCCGGCCGACGGCATGCCGCGGCGCTTCACCCTGCGGGCCGAGCGCGTCAACGCCTGGACCCGGTATTCAGCCACGCCGCTGGGGGCGGTGTACCTGCGCCGCACGGGCGAGCAATCGGTGCAGGCGTTGCACGCGACCTGTCCCCACGCCGGTTGTCTGGTGGATTACGCCCCGGCGCGGGGCGGCTTTCTCTGCCCCTGCCACAACAGCACCTTTGCCGTGGACGGCGCGGTGAACGATCCCGCCAGCCCCAGCCCGCGCGGGCTGGATGCGCTGGAGGTGGAAATCCGGCATGGCGAGGAGGTCTGGGTGCGTTTCCAGAACTTCCGCGTCGGCGTGCGGGAAAAGGTCCCGGCATGAAGACGCTCGCGGACCGGGTGGAGATGCGCACCGGACTGGTGAGCCGGCTGCGGCGGCTGTTTTGGGCGCCGTTGCCGGGCGGGGTCACCTGGCGACGGAGCTGGCTGGCGGCGCTGGGATTCACGTTTCTGGTTCAAGCCGTCACGGGGTTTTTCCTGCTCACCGGTTACAGCGCCAGCACGCAGACGGCCTGGGAGAGCGTGTTTCATCTGCAGTTTCAGACGCCCGGCGGCTGGCTGCTGCGCGGGCTGCACGTGGTGGCGGCGCAGGCGTTTGTGGTGCTGCTGGCGTTGCACCTGTTGCAGGTGGTCATCGCCGGGGCCTACCGCGCGCCGCGAGAGTTGAACCTGTGGCTGGTGCTGGTGTTGCTGCCGCTGGCGATCGCGCAGTCGGTCACCGGCTGGTTGCTGCCGTTTGACCAAAAGGGGTACTGGGCCGCGCGGGTGCCGCTGAACATCCTGGGCGTGGTACCCGGGGTGGGATCGTGGCTGCCCCAGGTGCTCCTGGGCGGCGCGGAGGTGGGGCATCACACGCTGACGCGGTTTCTGGCCCTGCACGCCACGTTGCTGCCGCTGACCATCGGCGGGGTGCTGTTGGCCCTTTGGCGGCTGGACCGGCACGGGGTCGAACGCGATTCCACCGTGCCCGGTGCGGCCCGGCCCGAGGCGTCCTGGTGGCCGGACCAAGCCCTGCGCGATGCCGTGGTGTGTCTGGCCGTGCTGGTGACGCTGCTGTTCCTGGTGCTGCGCCCCCGGCTGACCGGGGCGGAGGAGCCTTTCCCGGAACTGCTGGCGCCGGCGGACCCGGCCGAACCGTTTGCGGCCGCGCGGCCGGAGTGGTTCATGCTCTTCCTGTTTCAGTTCCTGAAGTACTTCCCGGCCGGGACGGAGGTGTGGGGGGCGGTGGTGATTCCCACGCTGGTGTTCCTGGTCATGGCGGCCATGCCGTGGATCGGGCGCTGGCGACTGGGAGCGCGGTTCAACACCGCGTTCATTCTGGCACTGGCGCTGGGCGCGGTGAGCCTGGGGGTCCTGGCCTGGCGCGAGGACCGGGCCAACGCGCATTACCAGGCCGCCGTGCGGGCGGCGCGGGAAGCGGGTGCCCGCGCGCGCGCGCTGGCCGCCGGAGGCATTCCGCCGGGCGGCGCGCTCGAGTTGGTACACGCCGACCCGGGGCTACAGGGACCGAAGTTGTTTGCCCGGCACTGTGCCAGTTGCCATCGCTACGAGGGCCACGACGGGCTGGGCGGTATCCCCACCGACCCGCCCAGCGCTGCGGACCTCAAGGGTTTTGCCAGCCGAGAGTGGTTGGCCGGTTTGTTGAACCCGGAGCGCGTGGCCACGGCGCATTACTTCGGGGGGACGCGCTTCGCCGAGGGGCGAATGGTGCGTTTTGTGCAGCGGGACGTGGCCGGTTTCAGCGAGACGCAACGGGCGGCGTTGCCAAAGGTCATCGCCGCGGTGTCGGCGGAGGCCGGGTTGCCCGCCCAGGTCGAAGCGGATGCACGGGACGCGGCGTTCATCGCCGAGGGACGCGAGTTGATCCGAACCCGGGAGATGAAGTGCACCGGTTGCCACCAGTTTCACGTGCCGGACGAGGACGCCATCGCGCCGGACCTCACGGGCTACGGTTCGCGGGCGTGGTTGATGGACTTCATCCGCGACCCGGCGCACCCGCGGTTTTACGGGCGGCGCAACGACCGAATGCCGCGGTTCGGGGCGGAGGCGGTGCTGACGGAGCGGGAGGTGGGGTTGATCGCCGACTGGCTGCGGGGGCACTGGCCCGAACCGGCCGCCCCATGACAAAGCGAAGGGCCACCAAGGCGGTGGCCCACAGGAAGAAAGCCGGGGAAGCGTGATCGGCTCAGGGGGTCGGGGACGGCTCCGGGGTGAGCGGCGTTGCCGCGGGGGCATCCGGCGCGGGGGCAGCAGCGGCCGGCACCGGGGCGGGGGCGGATTCGGGCGCCGATGGTTGAGCAGGCTCACCGGTGGGTGCGGGAGCGGTCGGCGGGACGGCCGACGCGGGCTTGGGGCGGGCGCGGGTCAGGCGGGCCACCTTGGCCGCGAGCTTCTTGCGCTTGTAGTAACGCTTCCGGCGGCGCCGCTTTTCAATCTTGTTGTACTGCTTGCTCATGGTTTCGCTTTACTTTGCCGTCTGAAGTTCGTTTGTTTGCGCGCACTATGCTTGGGCGCGGTAGGTGGTTCAACTGCATTCTGGCCGGGGCCTTGGTACTCCTGGCCGGACTGGTGGGGGCTTGTCGCTCGCCGGAGGCGAAGCGGGCGGCCACCGAAGCCAGCACGTTGCGGCTGTACCTGGAAACCGACTTCGACACCACCGGCGAGAAGACCGCGGTGGTGCCGGTGTACCGGGCCGCGCCCGTGCTGCTGCGCGTGGCCCGGGAGCCGTTTTTGGACGAGGCGCATATCGTGGATGCCCAGGTGGTGGACACGGTGGGCGGGTTTGCCATCGCCGTGCGGTATGATTTTCACGGGGCGCTGGTGTTGGACACGGTCAGTACGACCTACCGGGGCCAGCGGATCGCCATTCACAGCACGTTTAGCGAGGCGCGCTGGTTGGCCGCGCCGAAACTGGCCACGCCCCTCAAGGACGGCCTGCTGGTGTTCACCCCGGATGCCACGCGCGAGGAAGCCGAGCGGATCGTGCGCGGCCTGAACAATGTGGCTGTCAAACTGGGCAACCGCCCCAAGCCCGCCAAGACCAGGTCGGCCAAATCAGCCCCATCCCCGAATTCTCCACCCGCCCCGGCGCCCTCGGCTCGCGCGGGGGAACGCTCAGCCCCCTGATCATGCGTCTCCACCGGTGGTGCGGCGCTCTGCTGGCCGGCGCCGGGTGCCTCCAAGCCCAGCCGTTTTACCTGCCCACAGCCAACCGGGATATTTTTCAGCCCGGCGGGGAGACCCGCTATTTCGTGGGCACCACCGGCCGACCCTGGACCAGCGGTACGTTTGGTTGTGTGCGGTCCGAGGGCTGGCAATTGCACGAAGGCTGGGACATTCGCGCGGTGGGGCGCGATCGGCAGGGGGAACCTGCCGACGAAATCCGGGCCACGGCCGACGGGGTGGTGCGCTACGTGAACGACCGCCCGTCGCTCTCGAATTACGGCCGGTTTGTGATCCTCGAACATCGCGTCCACGGTCTGGAGGTGTACTCGATTTACGCGCACCTGGCCCGCTTCCGCCCCGGCCTGGCGGTGGGCCAGAAGGTTCGGGCCGGCGAACCGCTCGGCCGCATGGGTCGGACCTCGAACACCACCGAGGGCATCGCGAAGGAGCGGGCGCACCTGCACTTTGAACTGGGCCTGCGGATCAGCGACCGCTACGCGGCGTGGCAGCGCAAACACTTCCCCGGCCAGCGCAATGACCACGGGGAATTCAACGGCCGCAACTTCCTCGGCCTGGACCCGCTGCCGATTTTCCGCGCGCAACAGCAGCAGGGGGGGCGGTTTGACCTGGTGCGCGTGCTGCAGAACCAGACCCCGCTCTGCCGGGTGCAGGTGCGGGCCACGCGGTTTGCGTGGTTGCGGCGCTACCCGCAGTTCGTCGTGGACAATCCCCGTGCGCGCCCAGAGGGCGTGGCCGGCTACGAAATTTCGCTCAATTATCACGGGTTGCCGTTCAAGCTGGTCCCCCTGTCGGCAGCGGAGTTGAAAAGCCGCGCGCGTTACCACCTGCTCGAGGTCAATGCCGCCGAGCAGCAGGCCCGGCCGTGCGGCAAGCTCGTGACCCGCAGCGGCAACGGCTGGCGCCTGACCGCAACCGGCGAGCGGTTTTTGGACCTGCTGACCGAGTGAAATACCGCCCGTGGGCCCCGCCGGTGGCCCCGGCGGCCATTGCAAGGCTCCTCCTCCGGCATCACGTTCTGGTACGCACCCCGGAATTTCGTTTTCCCACCGGGTTGGGCCGCTGCCCTGACGATGCCCGGACAAAAAAAACAGGCACCCTTGCGGGTGCCTGCGTAACCCTTCTCCGAGGCAGGGGCTAGTTGTTCTTGCCCGCGACGAACGGGAAGATCAGGCGGTGCACGTCCTGGGAGTTGATGATCTGCTCGCGCACGCGCGCCCCGGTCACCGGCTGCACGCTGCCGTCCGACAAGCAGACATTGCCCTGATTCTGGTGGATCGTGTTGTGGAAGTTCAGGTAGTACTGGGCGTTGGCTTTGTTGGCCACCAGTCTCGGGTCCAGCTTCACCTCAACCTTGAAGAAGGCGTCGAATTGCGCGGCGGAAGTGGCGTTGGAGACGGTGGACATGTTCCGATCACCGGAGAGCATGCCCTGGGGACGGGTTTCATCGGCATCCAGGTTCACGAAGTAGCTCACGGAGGCGTTGCCACCGCCCTGAGCGGCCGTGTACTTGATCATGCCGTAGAAGTTGCTGATGGCGGTGCGGGCGCTGTCCGCCGGACAAACCACCGTTTTGGGCGTGGCCAGCTCGTTGGACATGGTCACGTAAATCCAATAGGTGTTGAGCGGGTTGCCCGCCCCGTTGGCCAGCGTCACGTACTCGCTGCAGCCGCCCTCGTTGGTGCTCAGACTCTGCGGGAAGCGGTCTTGCTGGTCGGTGGCGTACTGGCGGAAGGACAGTCCGACTTGTTTGAGGTTGTTGGCGCAATTGATCTTTTGCGCCTTGGCCTTGGCCTTGGCCAGGGCAGGCAGGAGCATGCCGGCCAGGATGGCGATGATGGCGATCACGACCAACAGTTCAATCAGCGTGAACGCCCCGAGTTTGTGTTTGCGGAAGATTCGGCTCATAGGGTTCGACTGTTTTTAAGGGTTACGGCTCGGGACACTTTAGGTTCTGGGACCCGGGTGTCAACGAATTTTCATTCACCTTTTTTGTCTAGCAGTTGCGGTGCCAGCGTGTGGGCCCGGCCCGGCGCTCCTCCCCGGGAATAAGGGGCTTGGCCCAAGGAGGTTGGGGTGAAATTTCCCCGCCGCGCGGGGTGGGAATTCGCGTGACCATGGCCGCGAGGGGGGCGTAAATACGCGCCCGGATGGATTGCGAGCGCCTGGATCGGTGGTTGGAACGGAGCCTCTTAGGGGTGGTCTCCGCGATGTTGATTTTTGCGCCGCTGGCCCTGGGAGGGGTGCGCCCACAGGAATTCGCCGTGTTGCAGGGGCTGCTTGCCCTGGGCCTGGCGTTGTGGGGGGTGCGTCTTTGGGTCGCGCGCTCGTTTCACCTTCAATGGACGCCCATGTGCTGGTGGGTGCTCGCGTTCCTGCTTTATGCCCTGATCCGTTACATGCAGGCCGAAGTCGAGTACGTGGCCCGGCTGGAGGTGATCCGGGTGCTCTTGTACGGCTGGTTTTTCTTCCTGGTGCTCAACAATCTGCACCGGCAGGAGAGTCTCCAATTGCTGCTGGCGGTGGCGCTGACGGTCGCCACGGCACTGTCGCTGTACGCGCTGTACCAGTTCATCAGCGGGAACAACCAGGTGTTCACCTACGAGCGCCCCGCGGCTTTCAAAGGGCGCGGCTCGGGCACCTTTATCTGCCCGAATCACCTGGCGGGACATTTGGAAATGCTGCTGCCGGCGGCCCTGGCCATTGTGGTCCTGAGCCGGCGCCGGGCTTTAGGACGGATTTTCAGCGCCTACGCGGCGGTGATGATGTTCGTGGGCCTGTGCGTGACCGTGTCCCGCGGAGGGTACCTGTCGGCCGGTCTGGCCCTGCTGTTCCTGGCGGGGGTGTTGTTGCGCTACCGGGGGTATCGCAAATGGGTTTTGGCGGGCTTGGTCACACTGGCTGTTGTGGGCGGGGTCTTTGCCTACAAGGTGGAGGACATTCAGAAACGGTTCCGTCGCGCGCTCGAACCCGGGCACCTTCATAGCGTCTGGGGCCGGCCGGATTTGTGGGGAGCCGCTTTCCGAATGTGGCGCGAGGCACCGTGGTTCGGCGTCGGCCCGGCCCATTTTGATCTGCATTTCCCCAAATACCGCCCGGAGACGATTCAGACCCGCCCCTTGTGGGTGCACAACGATTACTTGAACGTGCTGGCCGACTGGGGCTTGGTGGGCTTCGGTCTGCTGGCGGGCGCGGCCGCCGCCCTGGGCTGGGGCGGCTGGCGCACCTGGCGATACGTCCGCCGGGAGGGCGACGGCTTGGTCACCAAGCCCAGCGACCGCGCCGCCCTGGTCCTGGGATCGGGCACGGGCCTGGTGGCGTTGGCGGTTCATTCGGTGGTGGACTTCAACCTTCAAATCCCGGCCAACGCCCTGCTGGCCACTTTTCTGGCCGCCACCCTCAACGGCCACCTGCGCTACACCACCAATCGCTACTGGCTCAACCCCGGTCTGACCGGCCGGGTGGTGCTCAGCGCGCTGTTTCTCGCCACGGTGATCTGGTTCGGCCAGCAGGGCTGGCAACGCTGGCAGGAAGCCCGCTGGCTGGCCCGCGCCGAGCAGGCCAACAGCCTGGCGGAACTTGTCTCCGCCCTCGAAACCGCCGCCCGCATCGAGCCGCGCAATGCCGACACCCCCGCCCGCCTGGGCGAAACCTGGCGTCGCGTGAGCTGGGAAGGCGGCCCGGATTGGCAGGCGACGGCCGAAACCGCCCGGCGTTGGTTCGAGCAGGCCATGCGGCTGAATCCATACGACACCTTTGCGGCGTTGCGCGCGGCCATGACGTTGGACTGGCTGGGCCGCCACGACGAAGCCGGACGCCTGTTCGAGCGGGTGGGAAACCTGGACCCGAACAACCACTACGTGGCCCTGATGCGCGGCTGGCATGAAATTCAGATCGGCCGCTGGGCCGAGGCCAAGCGCTGGCTGGAACGTTCCCTGGCCATTCAGTGGTACTCGAACTGGCTGGCCCACAACTACCTCGCCGTGGTCAATCAACGTCTGGCCGAAGAAGCCGCCCGCACCCCCGCGCCGACCGGCCCTTGAGCCGATCCGGGCCGGCACTCCTTCCCGAGAAAAAGTTCGACCCTCGCCCTTGGGGAACTCTTGGGCAATCCGATGCTCCGGCCGGTTGGAAACCGGTGCTTCGGGCAGGCGGCCTGCGCCTCCGCCGCGGGTTGAAAAAGTTTCGGTCTAGAGCCAGCCGCGCCAGCGGTACACCCACCACCCCGCCTGCTCGTACAGGTAGCGCTGCAACAGGGCAAAGCCGCGCAGGCCCGGCACCAGGTAATTCGGGCGTCCGGCTTCCAACGCCGCCAGACCCTCGAAATCACAGGCCAGGCACACCACCTCCAGACCCAGGCGGCGAAACACCGCCGCCGCCCGCCGCATGTGGGCGGCGGAAGTGACCAACACCACCCGGCGCCAGCCGTGGGTCTCGGCCAACTGGCGGGTGCGCTCGGCCTCATCCCGCGTGTCCCGGCAAGGACCCAACACGTGCACCGGCACGGGCACCACCTGCCAGGCGGCGACGAACCGCCGCAACAGCTCGCCCTCCCCGGGGTTGGGCACGTGCGGATTCCAGCCTCCCCCCAGTACCAGGGCCCGTCCCTTGTGCTGCCGCACCGCTTCGACCGCCGTGATCACGCGGTCCGCCGCGCCGTCCAGTTCAAAACCGAACACGTCGTTCGCGCTGGGCGTCAATTGCCCGCCCAGCATCACCACCGCATCCCCGGCGGGCAGTGCGGCCAATTGCACTCCGCCGTACGGGCGCTCCAGCGAAGCCAGCAGGCGCGCGGGCCAGTGGGTGGCGCCGACGCCCGATAGCACCGCCGCCACCAGCGCCGCGCCCAGGGCCGTGCGCCAGCGCCGGCGCCACAGTTCCCACAGCGCCGCCGCCACCAGCACCAGCCACAAGGCGGCCAGCGGCTGCAAAAAGTTGCTCAACAATTTGGCCATGACGCCGCCACGCTAGCCGCCCGGCGCCGCTGCCGCGAGCCAAACCCCCGGCTTACCCCGGATTGAAGATTGGTCCGGCCCCGAGTGGATGCGCTCGGTAGCGGCAGGCATCCCGCCGGCCCGGGCCGCACCGCCGCGCAGCCTGACCAATGCAGGGTGGGGCACCGCTGCGTCGGCGCCGTTGGGTCGGGCAGTGGCCAGCGGGTGCGGCGCGACGCGGACTTGAGCGGCCCGGCCGGCCAAATACGATACCCCCATGCCGATCTACGAGTTCCACTGCGCGGACTGCGGACGCGACAGCGAGGTGCTGGTCCGCACCCCGGACTGGGAAGGGACGCCCTGCCCGCATTGCGGCTCGAAACAACTGCGGAAAAAACTCTCGCTCTTCGCCGCTGCGGCGGGCGGTGACGACTCCGGGACCGAACCGGCCTGTTCCGGCAATCCCACCACTTGTTGTCGGTGTGGCGGCGGTTCCGACCTTTGACCCGGGGATTGCCCCCCAAAGCGGGGCGGGGCCGGCGGCCCGCCCCCCGGGGGCAGTGCGCGGTTCAGGCGCCGCCGGCCAGGGTTCGGGCGTCAATTTGCGTGAGGTCATCCACCAACCAGTCCGGCGCGCGCGCGGCCAGTTGCTCGCGTGTGGCGCCGCCGGTGGCCACGGCCAGCACGCGCGCCCCCACCGCCCGCGCACAGTCAATGTCATGCGGGGTGTCGCCCACCACGATCACGTCCCGCGGGGTCAGGGGCCGGCCCAGCCGCCGGGCTGCGCGCTCCACCGCCCGGCGCGTCAGCGTGGGGCGGCATGCGTCGTCATCGCCAAAACCGCCCACCTCAAACCACCCCCACAGCCCGAAGTGCCGCAGCTTGATCTCCGCCCCCAGGCGGATGTTGCCGGTCTGCAGCCCCAGCAGGGGCGGGTGGGGCAGGGCGCGCAACCCGGCCAGCAACTCGCGCACGCCGGGACAGACCGCGCCCGAGTGCCGCGGCAGCAGGTGGTCCAACCAGAACACGTACCGATCAAAGAACCGTTGGAAATTCTCCGGCGTGGCGGCCAGACCGTGGCGCTCGAAAAACTCCCGCACCAACGAGGTGTCGGTGCGGCCGGCGAACTGCATCGCCCGCATCCCGTCGGAGATGTGGAACTCGGTCGCGGCGGTGCGCTCAAAGGCGTGCACCCCCGCTCCGCCGGTGCGGATCAGGGTGCCGTCAATGTCAAACAGGACCAATTGAAGCATCCGGTACACGCGGCCCGTCGGGCCGACGCCGGCCAGTCTAGCCGCCGCCCCGCGGGCGGGCAAAGCCGCTCCGGCAATTGGGCTGGTCCGACCGGGCGCGGTTTCTAAACTGCGACGGGCACGTGCCACGTCATGAGCAACGTTGTGTACTTCGACCTGGAAACCCAGCGCTCGGCCGAGGAGGTGGGCGGCTGGGACCGCATCCGCGACATGCGCATGAGCGTGGGGGTGACCTTCAGCACCGCCCGCGGCACCTACGAAATCTACGAGGAAGCGCGCGCCGGGGAGCTCATCGAGGAACTGCGCCGCGCGGACCTGGTGGTGGGCTTCAACATCCTGCGCTTCGATTACGAGGTGCTCACGTACTACCACCCGCTCTTCGACCCCCACCAGGTGCGCACGCTGGACCTGCTGGTGGAATTGTCCAAAACCCTGCCCCACCGGCTCTCGCTCGACGCCATCGCCAGCGCCACCCTGGGGGTGGAAAAGACCGGCGACGGCATGCAGGCCCTGCGCTGGTTCCGCCAGGGGCGCCTGCTGGAAATCGCCGAGTACTGCTGCTACGACGTGAAGCTGACCCGGCTGGTGCACGAGTACGGCCGGCAACACCAGCGCCTGTTCTATGCCACCCGCTTCGGCAAAAAGGCCGTGCCGGTGTCCTGGTAGGCGGGACGGTTTGACGCCCCCGCACCGGCGGGCACCCTGAGGCCATGCACGTTCCTTCCGACACCGAGCCGCGCGGACCGCAAGCGGACACGGTCGCCGTGGTGGGCGCCGGGGTGACCGGCTTGGTGGCCGCCTTTCGCCTGCTGGAACACGGCGTGCCGGTCACGGTGTACGAAGCGGCCGACCGACCGGGCGGGGTGATCCAATCCACCCGCGAGGGGGGTTACCTGGCCGAGTGCGGCCCCAACTCGATCCTGGAAAGCTCGGCCAAAATCCGCGCGCTCATCGGCGACCTCGGCCTGGAACCCCGCCGCCTGTACTCCGACCCGCGCGCTGAAAACCGGTACCTGGTCCGCGGCGGCCGCCCGGTGTGTCTGCCCGCCTCGCCGCTGAAGTTCTTCACCACCGAGCTGTTTTCCCTCGGCGCCAAGCTGCGCCTGCTGCGCGAGCCGTTCATCCCGCGCGCCCCGGCCGAGGTCGAGGAAAGCGTCGCCCAGTTCGTGTTGCGCCGGCTGGGGCGCGAGTGGCTGGATTACGCGATCAACCCCATGATCGCCGGCATTTACGCCGGCGACCCCGAGCGGCTCTCGGTCAAACACGGTTTTCCCCGGCTGCACGCCCTCGAGCAACGGTACGGCTCCCTGCTCAAGGGCCAGATCCTCGGTGCCCGGGAACGCCGGGCCCGCGGCGAAATCTCCAAGCAGGAAGCCCCCAAGGTGTCCTTCGACGAGGGCCTGCAGGTGCTCACCGACACACTGGCCGCCCGGCTCGGCCCGGCCCTGCACCTGCGGGCGGCCGTCACCCGCCTCGCGCGCACGCACGCGGGCTGGGAGGTGACCGTGCGCCGGGACGGAGCGGAGTCGGTCCACCGCCATCGCGCCGTGTTGCTGGCCGCGCCCGCCTATCGGCTGGCCGAACTGGAGCTGGTGGCGGACGGCGCGCCCGACCTGGCGCCGCTGGGCGCGATTTACTACCCGCCGGTGGCCAGTGTGGTGCTGGGCTTCCGGCGCGAGGACGTGCCGCATCCGCTGGACGGCTTCGGCATGTTGGTGCCGGCGGTCGAGCGCTTTCACATCCTCGGCACCCTGTTTTCCTCCTCGCTGTTTCCCAATCGCGCCCCCGCCGGGCACGTGCTGCTCACCACCTACCTGGGCGGGGTGCGCGCGCCCGAGCTGGCCCTCAAGCCCGAGTCCGAGTTGGTGGACCTGACCCGTCGCGACCTGGCGGTCATTCTCGGGGTGCGGGGCGAGCCCACCTACGTGCACGTGCGGGTGTACCCGAAGGCCATCCCGCAGTACGAACTGGGCTACGGCCGCTTCCAGGCACTGATGGAGGAGGTCGAGGCGCGCGCGCCGGGAATTTTTCTGGCCGGCCATTTCCGCAACGGCATTTCGCTGGGCGACTCGATTCTGGCCGGCCACGACGTGGCCGGGCGCATCGCGGAATGGTTGAAGACCGGCGCGGCCGGAGCGGCTTGATCAAGCGCGGCCGGGGAGGCGCGATCGGGCGCGGGCCCTGGAATCCCGGGCTGGTAATGAAAGCACACGCCAAGGGCCGCGTAATCCGGCTTTGGCAAGTTGCCGGGCCTGTCGTGAATGCCTGGTGATGGCCACACTCCCGCCCGTAGCGACCCAGTAGAATCCGCCCCGCGTTAGCTCTTGCAGACTCGACGCCTCGTTCTTCAGCCACTTTCGTAGCCAGGCCAGTTTCTCCAGCACCTCGCTGACGTTGTCGGACGATGCAGGATGCACTTCCACCCAGAAAGCTTCCTCTCGATCCGAGCGCCGATACCCGATACCGTAATCCCAGCGGGGCGCGTCGGGCTGGGCCGCCTGCAAGGCCGCGTCCAGATTCAGGCTTCCGGTCAGCCGTCGGGGGTTCTCGGCTTGAATCCGCTTCGCGTCGCCCGGGCTGAGTGCCTGCAAACCAGGCCGGTAGGCCTGCTGGACCGAGGGGGTTGCCAACACTGCCTTCTTAAATGTCATGGCATCAGACCGGGCAGTTCGGGTTCTTTCGAGGCGTCGCCCTGGCCGGCGGACCGACCGGTTGCCGGCTCAACTTTCGGCTCCGTTGCCAAGCCGGGACTTCCGTTCACGATGTCCGCAACGATCTCATTCACCCGCCCGCTAAACTCGCTCAAGCCTCCCCAACCGGCCTCTAAATGGTTCTCCGAACCCGGGTCCAGGTTCGAGATGTCCCGCGCCTCCCCGGTGCGGTCGAAGTAGTAAACCTGGACTTTCTTCCCGATCGTCGCCTGCGCCACGTCTTTCATTGGTCCGGTTTTTCGCACTTTGAAAACATCCAACAGCCGGGTGGGGTCGGCACGCTGCTGCTGGATGACGCGAATGGCCCAAACCACGTCCAACACATGGGGCGAGTGCGTCGAAAGGCACACTCGATACCCGCGCCACAACAACTCCAGCACCAGCAGCAGCACCACCGAAATCGCGTTCGGGTGCAACCCCATCTCCAATTCCTCGATGATGACCCACTGGAGGTTCTCGCGGCGCTTGACCTTCGCCGCGGGCATCAGCCAGTAAAGCCCCATCAGCAGCGGCACAAACTCGCGCTGGCCGGCCGACCAGACCATGAAAGGGATGGATTGCGGGTCCTTTTCCCGGCGCAGCACCAATCGCTTCTGCGCCCCGTGGCGATCCACGTGCAGGCCGAAACCGCCAAACACATGATGGGCAAGCAGCTCCCGATACTCCTTCTTGAGGCGGTTGGTTTTCGGAAACAAGGCTGCCGTCGGGCTGAATTCCTGTTCCATCAACAGGCGAAACGTCTCGCTGAAATCGCGCACGGCAAACGGGTCTTCGCTCGCAAATCCTTGAAACGGGCGCGGCCAGCCGTTGGCCAAGGACAACACGCGCTGCGCCGGGATGTAAAACACCGTGGCCTTGCGGAAACGATGCCGGGGGGCAACCCACTCGGCCACATCGGCCGCATGGCCGTTCACGCTAACCGCACTCCCATCCGTTCCTTCCCGCCACACCCCGCGCATGCCTTCTCCGAGATAGACATCCAGGAATTCCGGCACGCGCCGCTCCCATTCAATGCCGTGCCGGCGCAACTGCTCGTGGACGTAGCCGGTGTCCTGAGCCAGCTTGAGAAACTGCAGGAAAATGCTTTTGCCGGTCGCTTGCGGCCCCACGAGGACTGTAAGGTCGCCAAACTGCACGTCGGCGCAGGTGATTTGGCCGACTCGAATCAGCTTTAACCGGTGCAGCAGGTTCATTCAGTCGTCATCTTAAGGACGGCTTCGCTTGCGTCCACCCCTTTGCGCGTTTCCTCGAAAAAACCTCGGGGTTGAAGGCACCGGGGCAAGGTCCGGGCAACAGGGACGCTCCCCCATTGCAGAGGGACTGTGCACGCAAAAGCGTTGCGCATTCATCAGGCCGCTCCGGAGCCGCCCCGCTTGGCCTTCCTGCCCTGGTTGGGCCGGGCTTCAGCGGCTTCACTCCACGCATGGTCCGTAACGGAAATCGTCAAACCGCGTCACGCTGTCGGCCTTGGTCCACAGTCCCACCTGGCCGGCGTCGCGGAAGGTGCTGTCTTCCACCACGAACAACTCGCGTCCCTCCAGGAACACGCGGAAGCGCGGCCCGGCAAACTCGACCCGCAACGTCTGCCAGGTGCCGCGCGGCACCGGCACGTCCACCCCGTAGCCGCCGCTCCGGCCCACCAGATCCAGCGCGGTGCGCCGGCCGTTTTCGACCTTGTACAGCACCACATTGTCCTCGAGCGCGTTGGCCCGGCACACGTAGTAGTTGGCCGCGTCGCGCGCCCGCCACACCACCCCGGCCGCCTGGTCCACCTCGCCGCCGACGGTTTTGAATTTCACCTCCACAAAGCCGTCCCGCAGCGCCGAGTCGGCCCGCAAGCACAGCGGGAAACTGGGTTTGGGCACACGCCCGGACTGTTCCAGGACCTGCGGCGGGCCGGGAGCGGTCGCGTCGGCCACGACCCGCCACTCGGGCATTCCTTCACCCGTGATGGCAACCGTCCAGCCCGCGGGCGGTCGCCCGACCGGCTCCTGGTCAAACCCGAGCCGGATTTCCCCCGCGCGGGTCACGAACACACTGGCCAACAGCGCCGGGACGAAACCCGGCAAAACACGAAAGCAGGGGGTCTTCATGCGGATCAGTTTACCGGACCGCCCGGTCCCGGAAAGCGCGATGACAGTCGGTGCACGAGCGGCCGATCACTTGGAATTGCCGGCTCAGGACCTCGGTGGCGGGCAACGGTTCACCGCGGAGCAGCCGGGCCAGCTCCCGCGCCTCCCGCTCCGCTCGGAGAAACCGCTCGGTCAGATCAGCGCCGGCCCCGGCCACCTCGGGAAAGCGCCGCGCTTCGGCCAGCCGCTCGGCCAACCGCTCCGCCTCGCGGGCGGGTACCAGGTCGGGTTGGTCCGACGGCGGGCGATACCCGGCGGCGGCAATGGCCTGCAAATGCTCCCAGGCGCGGTCCACGTCCACCATGGCCTGCACGAGGTCCGGGGTGCGCGCCACTTCGGGAAAGTCCCCCGGCACGCGTGCCATGGTCTCGGGCGCGGGGGGCCGCCAGCGCCGCACCGTGGCGTAAAGGCCGGCGTAGTTCGTGGATGTGCCCGCGGTTTGGAGCCAGCGCTCGGCCTGATCGGGAGTCCAGCCCCAACGGGTGATGGCCATGATGGCCGCCGCGGCCGGACCGCGGTGTTTGCCGTGGTGACAATGCACGAACACCGGCCCGGGCAATTCGATGACCGCCCGGGCCAGGCGCAGACACGCCGCCTCCGGGTACCCCTGATAGCCCAGGGGCAGGTGCACGTAGCGCAGGCCGAAACGCCGCGCGGTCTCCACATCCGGCGCGGCGCCGTCCACACTCACCAGCGTCTTCACGCCCAGCGCGGCCAGTTCGGCAAAAGCCGCCTCCCCGCGGGGCTCCCCGCCGGAGTACAGCCCCTCGCCCAGCCGGTACAAGTTCTCGATGGCCCGTGAGGTCACGGGCCGGGGAACACTTCCAAGGTCCGGCGTCACCGGGGCCGCGGCCGCCGGAGGCTGACGCGGCGGGGTCTCACCGGACCGAGGGAATAGCTCGGATGCGGACAGGATCAGGCAGACGCCGACCGTCCCCCGCGCGCCCCCGCCGGAAAATCTGCCCCACCGGAAAGCGTGGCGTGACTTCATTACTCGACCCGGAAAGTAGCGGCGGGGCTGCCCTGGTCCAGTGGCCGGGACCTGACTGCGGCCCGGCCGGGGGCGACTGTCCGCTCCCGGCGCAGTCCTCGACGGAGTGTTTCGCCGGGGTCATTGGCCGAGCGCGTAGAGCGCGCGGTTCGAGCGCACCAGCAGCCGGGCGCCGTCGAAGGCTGGCGTGGCATTGAAGACGCCTCGGCCGCCCTCCAGCGTGTTGTCAGCCACGATCTCAAAACGGGGGGCGGCGGCGACGATTACCATGCGCCCGCCCCGGCCGAGGAAGTAAATCCGGCCCTCCGCCAGCACGGGCGAGGCGTAAATCTGGCCGGGGTTGGGACTGAGCCGCTCCTCGTACACCAGCTCGCCGGTCTTCGCGTGGGCGCAATACACCACGCCCAGATTCTCGTGCGCCCAGTAGAGATGGTCGCCGTACAGCAGGGGCGTGGGGACGTTCGAGCCGCGGTTGATTTTCCAGATCACATGACTGGCGGTCACGTCGCCTCGGCCGCCGGCCCGAATGGCCAGGCCGTTTTGCGGGCTGCGACCGCCAAGAACATAGACGACCCCGTCCCGGGCCAGCGGCGTGGGGCACATGTACCACCCGATGCCTGTCTGGCAGGTCCAGAGCGACGCGCCGCCGCTGGCGTCGAAGGCCTTCACCTCCCGAACGCCGGCGATGACCACCTCGGCCACGCCACTGGCGGCGGACACGACCAACGGCGTGTGCCAGGATTCGCGGATGCCGGGCGCCCGCCAACGCTCCGCGCCGGTCCGGCGGTCGAGGGCGACGAGCGCCTCGCTCTCCACGCTGGCGTTCACCAGCACGAGGTCGCCGTGCAGCACGGGCGAAGTGGCGGAGCCCCAGCCATGCACCCGGTCGCCAACCTTCGTGTTCCACAACTGCCGGCCGGTGTGGTCGAAGGCGAATACACCGGACTTGCCGAAAAAGACATAGACGCGCTCCGCGTCCACGGCGGGCGTGCTGCTGGCGTAGCCGTGGTCCTCACGGATGCCGGCCTGCTCGGGCAGGTCGGCCGGCACGGGCGTGTTCCAGAGCAGGCGGCCGGTGGCACGGTCGAGGCAGAGCACGTGGCGTTTCAGGTTGTCGAGACCGCCGCCGGCGGGTACGCCCGTGTAGCAGGTCAGGAAAATTTTGTCCCCGAACACCACCGGGCTGGACGCGCCGGGGCCGGGCAGGTCGGTCTTCCAAGCGATGCCGCGGGTGTCGGACCAGTGAAGCGGCGCGCCGCGGGCCTCGCTGATCCCGGAACCACCCGGGCCGCGGAACTGCGGCCAGTCCTCGGCCAGCGCCGTGGCGGCCAGCAAGCCCCAGAGCAGTGATTGAAGACCCTTCATGACCCGGACCGCGTGGGTGCTCCCGGCGGCGGAAAGTTGTGCCCGGCATCATCGAGCACCAGCACCCAGTCCAGGTGCTCGCCCGGGTCGGGCGGGGTGAAGGCGCGCTCGCCGGTGTTGGGGAACTCGCCGATGGCCGTGGCCTCCCCGGTGCGCGGGTTGAACCACCACGCCTTGACCGTGGCGCCGGCGATCTTGTCCATCCGCACTTTGAAAGGCCGTCCCACCGGCGCATAAACCATCGCGAAGCTGCCCGCGGTGTCGCGCGTGGCCACAAACCGGTACCGGCCCGCGCCGGGGACACTTGTCGGCACGCGGTCGGTCACAATCACCGAGTCGTCCGGGATGCGCGTCAGGAACGGCCGCGACAGCAACAGGTGCTTGGCGTGCTGCATGTGGGCCGCGCCGGGCTGTTCGATGGCCTCAAACCAGGGCATGAGCGGGTTGTTGATCGGGCCGCGCCCGGGCACCCACATCTGCCAGACCGAGTGATGGCCGTAGGTGTGGCCGAAGCCGCCGGTGAACAGGTCCCAGTACAGCGGCCGGCGCACGTCCGCGGCGATCGAGTGTCCCAGCTTGTTCGCGTCGAACGACACCGGGTGATCCTCGTAGATCGGCTCGCCGTCGAGGACCGGCTTGATCGGCGTCCGATCGTAGTCCGCGCGGGTCTGGTCGTAACGGCCGGTGAACTCGGCCACGTGCCCGTTCTGGCGCATGTTGAAATCCAGCCAGTCCTCGCCGTGGAAATATTGGGCGGAGCCCTGGCCACCGCTGGGGTGCCACGTCACCAGGTGCGCGCCGCCATCGCCCCGGCGCAGACCGCGCGCCATCGCGCGGGTAATTTCGCGATGGGTGTCGTTCTCGATCGGCCGGTCGCCGCCCAGAATCCAGACGATGCCGGCGTCGCGGTAGCGGCGGCCGAGCCATTCACCGTAAGTCTCGGCGTTCTGCGGCGTGAAAATTTCCGGGCCGACACCCCACTTTTTGTTCCACTTGTCGCCCCAGGTGGGCAGGAAGCCAATGTAGATGCCCCGCCGGTTGGCCTCGCGCACGATGAAGTCCACATGGTCCCAGTAGTCGTTGTCCGGCCCGTCCTTGACGTCCGGGCGGGAGGGGTCGTTTTCGATCAACGGCCGGTGGCCGTAGGGATTCGGATCCTTCAGACCGTCCAGCTCGGCCAACGCCACGGCTTGAACGACGGTGAAACCGAGCCGGGCGCGGTTCTCGAGGTACCGGACGGCCTCCTCGCGGTTGAGCCGGTGAAACAATTCCCACGCCGTGTCCCCCAGCCAGAAAAACGGCCGGCCGTCGGCGGTGACCAGGAACCGGTGATTGTCGCTGACCTTCAGCCGGGGCAGGGCGGGCGCGGCGGCAAGTGGGGGACCCAACCCCAGGGCCAGCGCAAGCACGGATATGAGACGGGAGGGCGGCGATTTCATGGCTCAGGCTTGGAATCTTAAAGCATACCGCCCAGCCGGCAAGTTCGCGTGGGGGTCCAGCGGGCGGGGGACTGTTAAAATGGATGGGGCCATCGTTCGGAGGCCGATGCGCCCGGCAGATGCCGGGAGCAAGGACTTTTTCAGTCAGGCTGGGGGGACAACGGGCCAGACGGAAAAAGGTTGTCCCGGCAGCGGGGCGAAGCGAAGGCTTTACCAAGTGCCCTCGTCCATGATCGAGAATGGCTTGGGAAGCGATGTCCCGGTCCCGAGTGGAGGGCGCTATTGCAGGACATAACCCGTGGCGGTCGAGGACCAGGAAATGGTGACGGTGGCATCGGGGTCCAATGCCACGTGCAGTACCCGAGCTGCGGGC
>CALFAV010000032.1 GCA_937946835.1 uncultured Verrucomicrobiae bacterium
CCGTTGAGCAGGAACGACAGGTAGTAGATGAGTTTTTCCTTCAGTTCGCGGCGGGGGACGATCGCATCAATCAGGCCGCAGTTGAGCAGGAACTCCGCGGTTTGAAATCCCGGCGGCAACTCGGCCTGGGTGGTGTCCTTGATCACGCGCGGGCCGGCAAAGCCGATCATCGCCCCCGGCTCGGCCAGGATGAGGTCGCCCAGGCTGGCATAACTGGCCATGACCCCGGCGGTGGTCGGGTGGGTGAGCACGCTGATGTAGGGCAGGCGGTGATGGGCATGGTAGGCCAGGGCGGCGGCGGTCTTGGCCATTTGCATGAGGCTGAACATGCCCTCGTACATGCGCGCGCCGCCGCTGGTGGAAATGATCACCACCGGCAGGCCGCGATCGGTGGCGGCCTCGATGAGGCGGGTGATTTTTTCGCCCACCACCGAGCCCATCGAGCCGCCCAGAAACCCGAAATCCATCACCCCCAGCGCGGTGCGCCACGGGCCGATGCGCCCGATGCCGGTGACCACCGCGTCCTTCAGGCCGGTGGCCCTCTGGTACGCCGCCAGTCGTTCCGGGTAGGAGGAAACGCCCGTGAACTGGAGCACGTCCACGCTGGTCATGTCCGCGTCCATCTCCGCGAAGGAACAGGTCTCGACCAGGGCATTGATGCGCTCGCGCGCGCTGATCGGGAAGTGGTGGCCGCAGTGGCGGCAGACCTTGAGGTTGTCGTCCAGCTCCTTGTCGTAGAGCATCACCCCGCACTTGGGGCACTTGGTCCAGAGGCCCTCGGGGATTTCCCGCTTGCGGGTGCGCACCAGGCTGAGCTTGGGCTTGCGCGGCAGCGGGGCCGGGGGCGGGGGAAACACCGGAATGGCCGTGGTTTCGTTCTTTTTGGGTGGGTTGGGGGGATTCATGGGGAAAGGGAAAAGCCTGCGCGCGTCCGGCTCAAGCGGGAATCAAACCCCGCGCGCCACGGTCCACACACAAACCTCCGCCGCCCCGGCGGACCGCAACGCCCGGGCGCAACTGCTGGTGGTGGCCCCGGTGGTCAGCACATCGTCCACCAGCACCACGCGCGCCCCCTCGCAGCGCACCCCGGGCGCGGGCGCAAAGGCGCGGCGCATGTTGGCGGCCCGTTCCGTCCGGTCGAGCCGGGTCTGGGTCTGCGTGGGACGCACCCGGCGCACCCAACGGGGCTGCATCGGGATGTCCGTGGCCCGACTCAGGTGCCGGGCCAGGCGGGCGGCCTGGTTGAACTCGCGTTCGCGTTCCTTGAGCGGATGCAGCGGCACCGGCACGACGGCATCCCAACGCCCGGCCGCCAGCACCGGTCGCGCGGCCTCCACCAACAGCCCGGCCAGAAACGGCTCGAACCACAGGGCGCGCTGGTACTTGTAGCGGTGGATCACCTCCAATACCAACCCGGAGGCCTCCGCCGCGGCGCGCGCGGTGGTGAAGGCAAGGTCTTGATCGCGGCAGTTGCTGCATTCAAACGGGGTCGTTAGCGCCCCCGGGAAGGGCAACCCGCATCGCTCGCAAAACGGCGGGCGGATGAGCCGCACGCCCTCGGGGCCGCTCCGACAAGCCCCGCACACGTACCCCTCGGTCCGCCCGGCTCGGGCCTTCCCGCAAATTTGGCATACCGGAGGGTAAAGAAATCCCAGCGCGGCTTCAAGCCACGTTCGCCACAACCCAAATCCCTCCCGCCCGCTCATGGCGGTTCTGCGCGGGGCGCCGGGGGCGCGGGCCGGCGCAGCATCCGGGGAAGCAGCGCGGCCGTGATCGCCAGCGCCGGCAGGGTCACCCATCCGTCGGTGAGTTTGTCGGTCCCCCACCACCCGCTGGCCGGCCCGGCGGCCGCGGGCAGGCTCAGGGCATGGTAGAGCTTGAGGGTGAAGACCCAACCCGCGTGCAGTCCGGCTGAAAAATACAGACTGCCGCTGCGCGCAAAAGCCCATCCCAGCACCATCCCGGCCAATCCCAGATTCAAAAACCCGGGCAGGACCTGCTCCCACCGGGCAACCCCGGCCACCATCAGCCCCAGCACGGCAAACCCGGACGCCCAGTCCACCGGCGCCTCCCAACGCACCCGGTTCAAGAAATGCACCGCGGCGTACACCGCGCTGCTGACCACCAACGCCGTTACGGGATACCCGACCCGGCGCAGCGAGCCCTGGAGCAGTCCCCGAAACAGGGTCTCTTCGATCACGGCCACGGCCAGAGCCGACCCGGCGGCAAGAACCACGATGCGGGCCGGTTCAAAGCCGCTCAGCTCCGGTCGCCAGACCCGCGCGCCCACCCCCAGCACCAGGCCGCCGGTCAATCCCAGCCCCGCAACGCCCAGCACCACCCCCAGCCCGGCGCGCCGGCCGGGATGGGGTTCGCCCGCCCAACCCAACTCCCGCCAGGTCATGAAGTGGCGTTGTCGCAACAACGGCCAAAGCCCGAGCAACGCCAGCCCCAGCAGTGCGCGGTTCACGTACCGATGAAACGGCTGCTCGGCCAGGGGACGAACGGCCGGGGTTTGGGCCGCCACGAGCTGCACGGCTTGATACAAACCGGGAGCGAGCAAAGCACCGCCCCCCACGACCACGGCCAGGTAAACCAGCCACGCCGTTATCACGCGCATGAGGCCAAGCTTAGGTCCGAGCGGCTGGCGCGCCAAGCCGCCGGCTGTTCCGGGTGTCCCCGCCGGCCGGACGGGGGAAGCGCTTTGCCGGCCGAACGGCACCCCCCCGCGCGCCGCGCCCGCGGCCCGGCCCGGGCCACACCGCGTACTTGCCCGGGGCCGTCGCGACGGGGCATCCTGCGCTCATGCATGGTCTTCTGATCGCCCTGGTCGGGATTTTGTTGCTCGGGCTCCCGGCGCTTCGGGCCGGCGAAAGCCGCACCCTGGCCGAGCGCCTGGGTTACAAACCCACCGACCGACTCCTCATCATCAACGGCGATGACGCCGGCATGTGCCACGCCGCCAACGCCGGCACCCTCGAGTGTCTCGAGCAGGGCCTGATGACCTCCGCCACGATGATGGTGCCCTGCCCGTGGTTTCCCGCCCTGGCCGATTACGCGCGCCAACACCCGCACCTGGACTTCGGCGTGCATCTCACCCACACCGCGGAGTGGAAATTCTACCGCTGGGGGCCTGTGGCCCCGCGCGACCAGGTGCCGGGGCTGGTGGACCCGGATGGCTACCTTTGGCGCTCGGTCCCGGAAGTGTACGCCCACGCCAGTCCCGAGGAGGCGCTCCTGGAGGGCCGCGCCCAAATCCGCAAGGCCCTTGCCGCCGGCGTGGACGTGACGCACCTGGACTCGCACATGGGCACGCTCCAACTGGACCCGCGCTTCCTCGAGGTGTACCGGCAACTGGCCGTCGAGTTTGACCTGCCGGTGCGCATGGCCTCCCAGGCCACGCTCGAAAAATTCGGCCAGCCCGGCCTGCGCGCCCGCTTCGCCCGGGACGGCCTGGTCTTCCCGGACGATTTCATCTACGAGGAACTCCGGGACGAGCCGGCAGACGTGAAAGGCTTCTGGCTGCGGGTGGTCCAAAACCTCAAGCCCGGCGTGACCGAGTTGTACATCCACGCCGCCAAGCCCACCGAGGAACTGCGCGCCATCACCGGCAGTTGGAAAACCCGCGGCGAGGAGTACCGGGTGTTCACCCACGATGCCGACCTGCGTCGGGCCCTGGCCGAGCGGGGGATCATTCGCATCGGCTACCGCCCGCTGCGCGACCTCCAGCGCGCCGAGCGCCGGGCCGCGCGCCCGGCGGCCGCCAACGGGCAGTCGCCATGAGCCCGGTTCCACCGGGCAAGGGGGGCGGGGAAAAGCCCTTCGGTTCAGGCCCGCGGTCCGCCCCCCGTGAAGCGGAGCGGCCGGGGGGCCCATCTGCCGCGGCTTCCGCCCAACCGCCGCCCGCGTCCGGCACGGCGACTGATCCGTCCGGGCACGCATCGGTTTCGCCCCCCGCGCCCACTCCGGCGTTGCCGGTCTCCGGGGCCGGGGCCACCGGCCGGGAATTCAAACGCCGGCTCCGCGGCGGGTTGCTGGGCGCCCTCGGCTTTTTGCTGTCTCCGCTCTCGTGGTGGAACGACCTGTTCATCAATGTGCCCCTGGCCCTGGGGTTTGCCTGGCTGGTGGCGCTGCTCTGGCCCGCCGCCTTCGAGGCCGCCTTCATTGCCGGCTACTGGCTGACCAACGTGCTGGGGCTGGTGCTCCTGACCCGCGGGGCGAAGGAGCTGCTGGCCGGCCGGCCCTCCCCCTACTCGCGCCGGGAGCTGCTCAAGGACCTGCTGGTGGCCGCGGCCTACACGGCCCTGATCGTGCTCCTGGTCAAGCTCCGGGTGCTTCAGCCGCTTCAGGACTACGGCCGGTAAGCGGGCCCGTTCCCGCGGATGTCGGGGATCGGGGGAAAGCCGGCCGGCGGCTCAGTGGCGCCGCGCCCTTCAAAAATCGAACAGGTACACGCGGAAGCCCAGGTTGAACTGAAAGGCGGAGAAATCGCCGGTGCCGTCGAGCCGGCCGTCAATCTTGATGGCGTGGTCCCAGGTGTAGAGCCAGCGGGCGTCGGCGTTCAGGGAGAAGTTGCGGACCACAAAATACTCGACGCCGGCTCCGGCCCCGAAGGCCGGATAGATGTCCTTCGATTTCACCCGCAGCCCCGCCCCGGGCGGCTTGGTGTCGTTGAACTCCGCATAGGTGATGCCCGCGCCGGCCATGAGGTAGGGCACCCATTTGCCCCGGCCCAGCGGGTGACGCAGCCGCAGGTGCGCGAGCACCGCGCCCATGCCGTACTCGCCAAAGGTGCCGAGTCCGCTCAGGCGCAGGCTGGGCTCGAGGCTGTCGGCGGTCAGCTCCACGCCCCAGTGCTCGCCGAAGTCCGCGCCCAGCGCCAGGCCGCCGGTCTGGTTGACCTGCCCCTTGGCCGACGGCTCGGCGGTCCACGACACCCCGGAGGTCCAGTCGGTGTCCGTCATCACAAACCCGCCCACGCGCCAGCCGAAGTAAAAGCGGTTGGGCCAGCGCGACTCTTCCCGGGGCAGCGGGCGCGGGGAGTTCTCATCGAAGTACACCCGCAGCCCGAAGGTGAACATGGCCGCCGACACATCCACGTCGTAGGTCACGCCCTCCACGCGGCCCTCGATCGGGGCAACCCACAGGTACTTGCCCTCGATGCCGAAGGTCACGTTGTCGGCGATGAAGTACTCCAGCCCCACGCCCACCCCCCCGGCGAAGGTCAGGCCCTCGATGTCCACCTCCTTGCCAAACGCCGGGGGCTTGCGGTCGTTGATCTGCAGGAAGGACGGGCCGATGCCCGCCAGCACGTAAGGCACCAGCCGGTCGCCCAACAGCGGGTAACGCAGGCGCACATACGGCACCAGGTTCCACGCCGAGAGCTCCCCCAGGGTGCCGATCGGCTCGCGGCGCTCGTCCTGCTCGTAAAAGTCCAGCGTCAACTCCGCCCCCAGGTGCCGGTTGAAATTGGCCCCCAGGCTGAAGGACCAGTGGTCGTCCACGCCCCAGAGCGGCTCGACGTCCCCGCTGTGGAACCGCAGGTAGGGACGGAACCGGTCGGCGTCTTCGGCCCGTGCGGTGAACCCAACGACCCACAGGGACGCAAAAAAAGCGAGCGGAAGACAGCGCGGAGCCTTCATGGCGGTGCTCGATAACTGAACCAATTCCCTCGCCGCCGGCGCAACCCGACCGCGGGCGGGCCGGCGGCCGGAGAACGCAATCGCCCGCGGCGAACGGCCGGCAAACTGCAAGCAACCCCCGCCCTTTGACAAGCCCGAACTGGTTTTGCTAATCCCGGGGAAGGCGCGGCCGGGCCGAATTGCGGGCGCAACCGCGGTGGCCCGACGGGCGCGCCCGGTTTTCCCCGGGTCGCCAGTCTTTGACACCTGGGTGCAAATCCCCGAGACTCGAATCATGCGGACCGTAAAGGTACCTCTGGGCGAACGCAGTTATTCGATTGTGATCGGCCGCCGGGTGGCGGACCGGCTGGGGCGGGCGTGCGTGAAACTGGGCTTCGCGCCGCGCTGCGCGGTCATCACCGACTCCCAGGTCGGCCCGCGGCATTCCCCGCGGGTGCTGGAGAGTTTGCGCCGGGCCGGGTTCGATCCGATCCTGCTGACCATCCCGGCGGGTGAGCCTTCCAAAAACCTCGGCCAGGTCGAGGCGTTGTACCTGGCTCTGGCCCAGCATCAGCTCGAACGCCGGTCGTTCGTGGTGGCGCTGGGCGGGGGGGTGGTGGGGGACGTGGCCGGATTTGTGGCCGGCACCTACCTGCGCGGCATCGGCCTGGTCCAACTGCCCACCACCCTGCTGGCCCAGGTGGACAGCTCGGTGGGCGGTAAAACCGGCGTGAACCTGCCCGCCGGCAAAAACCTCGTCGGCGTCTTCCACCAGCCGCGCCTGGTGCTCTGCGACCTGGCCACGCTGGACACCCTGCCCGAACGCGAGTTCCGCGCCGGCGTGGCCGAGGTGATCAAGTACGGCATCATCCGCGACGCGGCGTTTTTCACCCAGATCGAGACCGACCTCGAGCGCCTGCTGGGCCGGGAAGAGGCCGCGCTGGGGGCGTTTGTGGCCCGCTCCTGCGAGATCAAGGCCGAAGTGGTGGCCCGGGACGAAACCGAGTCCGGCCTGCGGGCCATCCTCAACTTCGGCCACACCATCGGTCACGCGCTCGAGGCCATCAGCAACTACGAGCAGTACCTGCACGGCGAGGCCATCGCCATCGGCCAGGTGGCCGCCGCGCGGCTCTCGGCCCGGCTGGCCGGGCTGCCCGAGGCGGACGTCGAGCGCATCCGCACCCTGTTCGACCGCGCCGGCCTGCCCACCGAAGTGCGCCTCGCGCCCGAGCAGAAGAAAAAGCTCCTCAAGGCGATGCAGCTCGACAAAAAGGCCAGCGGCGGCCGGGTCAAGTTCGTGCTCGCCGAGGCCATCGGCCGGGTGCGCTGGGGTGTGCCGGTGCCGGAAAAAGCCGTGCTCGAGGCGCTCGCGGCCTGATCCCCGCGCATGGCCGTCAGTGAAACCATCGTTCGCGAGTGCTTCGAACGGCACGGCTTCCTGGTGCGCCAGTGCCGCAAGCACGTGACCCCGGGCGCCCGGGACGAGGAGGACATTGACTTCCTGGTGCTCAATCCCCGACCCGAGCCCGCCCCGGGGCCCCTGCCCTTTGTGCTCGAGCCCGCGGACCTGCGCCGCCTGAGCCGCGCGGTGGTGGTGGTGCGCGGCTGGCACACCGAGACCTTCAGCCCCGCGCGCCTGACCGGCACCCCCGAGTTTTTCCGCTTTGTCGAACCGGAGCGGCTTCAACAGGCCCTGCACGCCTTCGGCCCGGGCCCGCCCCCCGCCAAAATCCTGGTCCTGCCCGGGCTGCCCCACACCCCGGTGCTGCGGCGCCAGAGCATCGCCCTGTTGCGGGAGCGCGGGGTGGACGCGGTGCTGCCCTTTCGCGCGCTGTTGGCCGACCTCATCGAACACGTCGAGTCCAACCGCAACTACCAGAAGTCCGACCTGCTCCAAACCCTGCGCCTGCTCAAACACTACGAGTTCCTCCCTGCCCCCCAGTTGGACCTGTTCCGGCCGCCCCGGCGACGCCGCCCGGCGCGGCGGCGGGCGCAACCGGTGTCCGATTCGTCGAACGGGGCGGCCGGACCGCTCCCGGCCGGCACTTGACGGGGCGGGCCGGCGGGCGTGTGATGCGGCCATGACGCTCGGTTTTCGCCCGTGGGCCCGCGGTCTGCTGGGGGCGCTGAGTCTGGCCGGAGTCGCGTCCCGGGCCGGCGAAGTGGCCTGGGTGTCGGTCTTCAAAGCCGCCTGGTACGTCCAGGACCGGGAGGCCGAGCCGGAGTTGCTGCCGCAGGCGGAGAACCCCTTTGACCTGCTGGCCCGTGCGCAACTCAGCCCGGAGTTTTTGGCCGACCCGGACAACCTCCTGTTCATCTCGGGCATGAGCCTGCGCGCGCCGACCCAGACCTACGCGATGAACTTCGACCCCGCCGGCGGCCTGTTCTGGTTCTACGCGGGCGCGGTCACCGCCCAGGCGCTGAACCTGCGTCACCCGCCGGGCAATTACCGCTTCACCCTGCACAGCCTGATTTCGGGCGACGTCCACTTCACCGTGCCCCTGGCCGCGGACGACTACCCGCCCGCGCCGCGCCTGCTGAACTTCACCGCGGCCCGGGCCATTGACCCCGCGCAGGATTTCCCCCTCCGTTGGAATGAATTCACCGGCGCCGGCGGCCGTGAAATCCGGATCGAAATCGCCCGCGCGGACACCGCCGACGTGGTCCTGGCCGAAGGACCGCTCTCGGGCGACCTCACCACGCTGCGGATCCCGGCCCACACCCTGGAACCGGACACCGGGTACCTGGCCACGCTGACCTTCATCCGTTACACGACGCAATGGCTCGACACGGACCCGCAGGTGCTCGCGGGCTTTGAGGCCACCACCCAGTTCCCGCTGCGCACCGGCCCGGCCGGCGGCTCCCCGCCCCCGCGCTTCACCGGCTGGCGACGCCTGCCCGGCGGCAACCTGGAGCTGACGCTCGACCACCCGCCGGGCGCCACCCTCACCTTGCTCGGCTCGGAAACCCCGAGCGGGCCGTGGCAGGAACTGGAAACCCGCCCCACCACCGGAACCACCACCACCTTTGTCGTGCCGGCCGCGCAACTGGGCGACCGCCGCTTCTTCCGCGCCCGCGCGAGCTAAACCAAACCGCGTGGGAAACGGCCCGCCCGGTCCGGGCTTCGAGCCACCATAAAAGATGCACGGCCCAACCTTGAATTCCGTCGCCCCGGACGGTCCGCTGGTCCGCACCCGCGGCCGGCGGCGCCGGCACCCCGCCCTCGGGCTGGGGTTGAGCGCCCTGGTGGCCGCGCTGGCGGTCCACCCGGCCGAACCCACCGCGGCCGCGTGGCCCAACGGTCTGCCGAGCACACCCGACTTTTTCCCCATCGCCGTGTGGCTTCAGCCGCCGGCCCGGGCGGCGGCCTACCGCGCGGCGGGTATCAACCTGTACGTCGGCCTGTGGCGCGGGCCCACCGAGGCCCAACTGGCCGCGCTGCGCGCCGCCGGCATGAAGGTGATCTGCACGCAAAATGACGTGGGCCTCGCCCACCGCGACGACCCGACCCTCGTGGGGTGGATGCACGACGACGAGCCGGACAACGCCCAGCCGCTGGGCGAGGGCCGCGGTTACGGCCCGCCCATCGCCCCGGCCCGCATCGTGGCCGACTACGAACGGATGCGCCAACGCGACCCCACCCGGCCCGTGCTGCTGAACCTCGGCCAGGGCGTGGCCTGGGACGACTGGCACGGGCGCGGCGCGCGCTCGCGCCACCCCGAGGATTACCCCGAGTACGTGAAGGGCGCCGACATCGTCTCCTTCGACATCTACCCGGTCACCCACGACCGGCCGGCGGTCAGCAGCAACCTCTGGTACGTCGCCCGCGGTGTCGAGCGCCTGGTGAACTGGACCGGCGGGGCCAAGCCGGTCTGGAGCTGCATCGAATGCACCCGCATCGCGCATCCCACCGCCAAGCCCACCCCGCACCAGGTCCGCGCCGCGGTCTGGATGGCCCTCATCCACGGCGCGCGCGGCCTGATCTACTTCGTGCACGAATGGAAACCGCGCTTCCACGAGTCGGCCCTGCTGGACGATCCGGAAATGCTGGCCGCCGTGACGCGCCTCAACCGCCAGATCCACGAGCTGGCCCCGGTCCTGAACTCCCCCGCTCTGCCGCCCGGAACGGTGCGCGTGCAGGTGGCCGACGACGGCGCCCCCGTGGCCACGCTGGTCCAACGCCACGCCGGCGCGTGGTACGTGTTCGCCGTGGCGATGCGCGACCGGCCGGCACGGGCGCGCTTCGAACTGGCCGGGTTGCGTGGCGAGGCGCAGGTCCAGGTGCTGGGCGAAGACCGCACCCTCCGGGCGCGGGAGGGCAGTTTCGAGGACGCCTTCACCGGCTACGCCGTGCACCTGTACCGCGTGGCCGCGCCGTGAACGCCGGCCGTTGCGTCCCGGCCCGGACCGGCTAGGCTCGGGCCATGCAACGCACCCTGGGGAGTCTTCCGGCCGCCCTTTTCGCCGCCCTCACCCTCGCCTTCAAAGGCCTGATGGCCGAGCCGGGCGTGCTCAACGTCCGCGACTTCGGTGCCAAAGGCGACGGTCAAACCGACGACACCGCCGCGTTTCAAAAGGCCCTCGACGCCGCCGCGGCCGCGCGCGGCGGCACGGTCTTCGCCCCTGCGGGCAACTACCTCTTTGCCGGCCGGCTCAACGTGCCCAACGCCGTCACCCTGCGCGGGGTCTGGGAATCGGTGCCCGCGCACAACGGCATCCGCGACGCCGGCCTGCCCAGGCCCACCGACGACGGCACCACGTTCCTGGTCACCGCCGACGCCGGCACCGAGGACGCGCCGGCCTTCATCACCCTCAACGTCAACAGCACCCTCAAGGGCGTGGTGATCTACCACCCGAACCAGAACCCCGACGCGGAGCCGGTGCCCTACCCCTACGCGATTGCCATGCGCGGCAAAAACCCGGCCGTGCTCGCCGTCGAGCTGCTCAACCCCTACAACGGCATTGACGCCACCCAGAACGAACGCCACCTCATCCGCGACGTGCATGGCCAGCCGCTGCGCCGCGGCATTTACGTGGACCAGATCTACGACATCGGCCGCATCGAGAACGTCCACTTCAACCCCTGGTGGAGCGTGAAGCCGAAGCTCATTCAGTGGCAGATGCAGCACGGCGAGGCGTTCGTCTTCGGCCGCACGGACTGGCAGTACGTCTTCAACACCTTCTGCTTCGGCTACCACGTGGGCTACCGCTTCCTCAAGACCGCGGCCGGCGTCTGCAACGGCAACTTCCTGGGCATCGGCGCGGACAATTGCCACACCGCGCTGGTCGTGGACGAGTGCGCCCCCTACGGCCTGCTCATCACCAACGGCGAGTTCGTCAGCTTCGAGGGGCCCGACCCGACAATGATCGAGGTGAAGGAGACCCACACCGGCACCGTGCGCTTCGTCAACTGCGCCTTCTGGGGGCCCTGCCGCCAGATCGCCAAAGTGGCCGGCCGCGGCACGGTGGGTTTCGGCGATTGTACCTTCGTGCAGTGGGACGCGAAAAAGGAGGGGCGCCATGCCATCCGGGCCACCGGCGGCACCGTGCTGGTGCGCGGCTGCGAATTCCGCGCCGACCGCCCGCAGGTCGAGCTGGGCGAGGGCGTTCGCCGGGCCGTGATCACCGACAACGTCTTCACCGGCGCCGCGCGGGTCGCCAATCGCAGCCCCGGCCGCGTCCAGATCGCCAACAACGTCGCCGAATAACGCCCCGGGTCACACGCGCCGGCAGGTCAGCGGCTGGAGATTGGGCACCGCGGGGCCCACCGGTTGGGCGAACGCGATCTTCGAGCGCCGCAACAGCGTGCCCAGCACCAAGTCGGCCAGCGGCAGAACCACGTTGAAGTTCTTGTGCATGTACCGGTGGTGCAGCAGGTGGTGGCCGTTCAACCGGAAGAAAAGGCCGGAACGCTCGATGTGGCGCCGCCGCGGCAGATGCATGCACCAGTGCAGGTATTCGTAGGCGGCATAGTACACCGCGCACGCCAGGGGGCCGCCCACGGCCAGACCCCACCGGCCGGTGAGCCCCGCCAGCCCCACAAACGGCAAACTGCACACCCCCACAATCACCGGCCCGTTCCACCAGGCCATCGGGATGGTCCATTTGTCTTTTTCTTCGGTCAGATGGTAGGTGTGGTCGGCGCGGAAGACCCGATGATGCACCAGCGCATGGGCGCGGAACGGGTAGGTGAACCCCTTGATCGGCCGGTGCATCACCCAGCGATGCAACGCCCACTCGAAGAAGGAACCGAAGACCCCACCCGCCACCAGGCTCGCCGCCATCCAGAAGACAAAATCCGTCATTGTGCAGGGTCAATATCCCCCCGATTCGGGACTTCGCCAGTGCGGGGGCAAAAAATATTCCCGCGCCGGCACCCGCTCACCGGCGGCCCCTGGTCCGCCCGCTACGAAAGATTCGACGCCCGGCCGCGGCTGCCTAAACTGCGGGCACCCGTGGCGGAAGTCCAAACCCGTTTCTGTGTCACCACCCCGCCCACCGGCCGCGCCAGTGGCCGCCCGCCTTGATGCCCGTCGCGCGGCACTGACCCTGGCCCGCCAACACCTTCTCACCGCCCGGTTCGATTGCTACAAGATCAAGGAGGGGAGCGCACGCGTCCCGCGTGCCGAATCGGGCGTCCCGCCCGATTCCTCCATCCCATCTTCCGTTTGGCGGGACGCCGAACGGGACACGCCAGAGGCGTGTGCTCCCCCCAACCCCGCCCTGGGCTTCGTCTGCAAGACCGTCCCGCACATCACGCTCCGGAGCATCGCCCGGAACGCGGCCCTGGACGCCATCTTCACCAGGCACCAGCCCGTCCTCGACGCCAAGCGGGCTGCTTGGCGGACCAAGCTGGACGAGGCCGCCTTCGCGCCCCTCAGCGGCACGGTATCGCTGCCGTTTGCAGCCGGCCACTCAACCGCTGCGCAAGTTGTGCCTTCTACGGTGGGGTGGCGAACCACGGTTGAATGACATTCCGGGTGGTGGTTAGATTCCCCACCCCGGGCGAGCAGGGCTCGACGCCGACCCGCGCCACTCGGCTCAGCGCCGGTAGTAGAAGACCACCCCGCTGTAACGGCTCGAGTCCAGATTCGGCCCGCGCTCGGGATCGTGGCCGTGTTCCCAGGTGATCCGCAGCGACTCGCGGAAGGGCACGCCGGCCGGCAGGTGAAAGCGGTAGGCCACCGGCCCGTCCGCCTGCCGCGTAATGCCATGCAGCGGCAGGGCCGCCGTGTGGCTCAATCCCCAGGCAAAGTTGAAAAAGTCTTCCGTGCCTGTGCCGTGGAGCGAAGGGGTGGTCTCGCCGTCCACAACGAATCGGTCGTCGCCCTCCATGTGGCCGGGCCGGTCCATGACCAGCCCCACGAAATGGCCCGGGCCCGGGGTGTCCAATACGATGTAGTCCCGGCCCGGTGGCGGCGAAGGGTGGTCATAGCGGCGCGCGTGCAGCCGCAGGGCATCCGCGGCGGGAGGCGAGGCGAGCACGTGAACGCTGCCGGTGACGCGCACCGGTCCGTCGGCCACGGACCGAAGCTTCACCCGCGCCGCGCGGTGGAACGGCATCGGCAGGTACTGGTAAAACACGCCTCCGGCAAAGCCCAGCCACAGCCCGCGCACTTCACTCAGCGGCCGGGTTTCCCCGACACCACAAAACGGCCCGAGTGGCGCCGCCACGGCCGGTTGCTCTTGGCCATCCCAGTGGCACAAAATCTCCAACGCTTCCGGTCGGTCCGTTTCAAAGCGCAGGCCGGCCAGCGTGCCCGGGCCATCGTGTTGAAAGATGGTCTCGGTCGCCCCGGGCGCGATCGTGCGCGTGAAGGCGTGCGTGCGGCCGGACTGGTCGGCGGGCCACGGCGAAGCCCCCGCTTGCGCGCATACCTCACGCCACCGCGCCAGTGCCACGCGTTCGGCCGGTTCGAGTTCTCGGGAAAAAGGGCGCACCGCCGCGCCGGCGGGCAGCCGCCGCCACGTGACCTGGTAATAGAGGTGCGGGATGCGCTCGCCGCGCGCGTTGTGGCGATACTGGTATCGGTCCGGCGGCGCGGTCGGTTGCAGCACCACCCGGGCCGCGCGTTGAAACCCCAGCGGCACATGGGCGAAACGGCCCGGGAATTTCGGATCGCCACACAGACCCGCCAGCGGCGCGACGAACGGCTCGCGCCCGCGGGTGAACAGGTCGTCCAGGTTGCTGTGGAGGGCGGGCCGGTCCGGGTCGTCCAGGTAGATCAGCAGGTCATACGGTTCGCTGCCCCGTTGGCCCTTGTAGGTGAACCACAGCCGGTCAATCACACCAGGGCCGTCCGCCTCCATGAGCACAAAGCGTCGGCCCGGCTCGATCCGCAGGAAATTGCCCGAGTCATAAAAGCCGCCATCGCGGTCGTAGCCGGAGGCCTGGTGCGTCGTCCACGGCTTGGGGCGGGGAATTGCGGCAAAGTCCAGGAACTCGGCCATCGTGCCGGGGCGGGAGGTGGTGACTTCAGGGAGTTCGGCCGCGGCAGTCCGCGACCAACCGCCCGCGAGCGCGGCCAGCAAGCCAAGACCCCACCGCGCGCCGCGACCGAACCGCATCCGCTCCGCGTTGCTCACGCCGCCAGTCTGCCGGGCTTGTGTGGGCCGGGCCAGCGTCATTACCGTCAAGCGGAACGCAGCACGATGCCGAGCCGAATTCCAGTCCGCCGGGGGACCGGCCTGCTCTCGATGGCGGTCGCATTGCGGTTGATCCCTTGGGCGATGGCGGACCTGCCTTCCGTTCTCCACAGTGAGGATGGTTCGGAAATGGTCCTCATCCCCGCCGGGCCGTTCGTCATGGGCAGCCACACCGGCGCGCCGGAGGAAACACCGCCGCACCGGCGGGAGCTGCCGGCGTTTTACCTCGACCGCACCGAGGTCACGGTCGCGCAATACGCCGCTTTCCTCGCCGCCACCGGCCATCCGGCACCGCCCGGCTGGACCAACGGCGTGCCGCCCGCCGGCACCGAGTCGCTGCCCGTCACCAACATCCGCTGGGCCGACGCCCTCCGCTACGCGCGCTGGGCCGGCAAACGCCTGCCCACCGAAGCCGAATGGGAAAAAGCCGCGCGCGGCCCGGACGGTCGCCCTTTCCCGTGGGGCAACGCCGACGACCCGGCCCGGCGCAACAAGGATTCCGGCAAGCTGCGGCCGGTCGGTTCCTTTCCCCAGGGCGCGTCGCCTTACGGCTGCCTGGACCTGTCGGGCAACGCCTGGGAGTGGACCGCCGACTGGTTCGAGCCGTATCCGGGCACGACCGCCCGCTCGCCGCACTTCGGCCGGCACTACAAGGTTATTCGCGGCGGCGCAGGCGAATACCTGTACGCCGCGCCCAACACCGGCACGACCTTCCAACGCGCGCGGCTCGTGCCTTACGGCGCGCACGATTTCATCGGCTTCCGCTGCGCCAAGGACCCGCCCGGCCGGCCGCCGCCCTACGATGTCGAGGCGTGGCTCCAGGAGGCGGACGCCTTGGAGAAGGCCACCCTGCCGCCGCCGCGCGCGTTGACCCACGAGCGCAAATTCGCCGCGCTCAATGCTGCCGGCGACATTCCGGTGCGCCTCGTCGGCGCGCCCGGCCAAAGCGGCCTGGTCACGATGGGCTTTCCGATGCCGCGGGGCCGCGTGCGCCACGCCGCCCAACTGCGCGTGCTGGATGGTGCGGGGCAACCCCGCCCGCTGGCCACCGGACCGCTGGCGGCGTGGCCGGACGGGTCGCTGCGCTGGGTGTTGTTGCGCTTCCCCGGGCGGAGCGACGAGACCGTGAGCGTGAAGCTCGAAGGCGGCCCGGCCGGCGCGGCCTCAACACCCCGCGTGACCTGGATCACCAACGGCGCGATCTGGCGGCTCGACACGGGCGCAATCCAACTGGAGCTGGACCGCGAGCACGGCCTGCGCGCCCTGGGACGCCAGGGAAAGCCCGTCGTTGAGGGACTTGACCTGAACCTCACCCTCCAGGAAGCCGACGGCACGCGAGCGTTGCGGGCCGGACCGGCCGAGGCCTTCGAGGTGGAGTCCCGCTCCGACCTGCACGCCGACCTGCGCTGGCGCGGGCGCTTCGCGGACACCCAGGGCCGGCCGGGTCCGATGCGTTACGATCTGCGGCTCCGGGCCGAGGCCGGGTCGGGCCAGGTCCGGTGTTGGCTGACGGTGCTGCACGCGGCGGCCCGGCAGCCGCCGTGGGAGGAGTTGAAGCCGCAGGTCGCGGTGGCGGACTGGCGCCTGGCGGCGCGGCTGGTCGAGCCGGCCGCGAGCTGGGTTCTCGGCCGGGAGTCGGCCGCACTGGGGGTCAGCAACGCGGCGGCACTGCGGCTCCACCAGCCCGACGATCTGAGCTACCGCATCACTGACGGCGACCGCGAACTGGCCGCGGGCACACGCGCGCCGGGTTGGTTGGCTGCTGTTCACGGCGGGGCCGCCGTCAGCCTTGGCGTGCGCGAGTTCTGGCAGAACCATCCCAAGGCGCTGTTCGCCTCCGGTCGTGAGTTTGGCCTTCGGCTCTGGGCGGGCGACGCGCCGATGGTCTGGGAAGGGGGGCTGGCCAAAACGCACGAGTTCGTGCTCGAGGTCACCGACGCGCCGACCGCGCCCGCCGTCGAGCCGCTGCTGGGCATTGTGCCGCCGGCGTGGGCCTGCGGGTCGGAGGCCGCCGGGGCGTTGCTCCCGCGCGACGCGGACGCGCTCCGCCAACTGGGCTACTGGGAGGCCTGGCGGGAGGCGGGAATGCGCCAGTGGGTCAACGCCATGCCCACCGGCCTGCGCGACTACGGTGACGCCTACATGGGCGGGCCTTACAAGGGCAAGAACGCCTATCTGAACCTCGAGTACGACGTGCCGCTGAACTTCCTCCACCAGTTCCTGCGCACCGGCGAACGCTGGTATTTCGACGCGGCCGCCGCCATGGTGCGGCATCAGGCGGACGTGGACACGGAGAACGTCACCGGGTTCGCCTGGAAACACAGCCCGCTCCACACCACCACCGAAGCGGAGTTCGGCCACGTGTTCCTGCGCGGGCTGCTGTTGCACCACCTGTTGACCGGCGACCGGCGCGACCGCGAGATGGCCGAGCGGTTGGGCGATTGGATCGCGGGCGCACTGGAGCGCGGTGCGGGCATCGGCAACGAGCGCCAGATCGGTTGGTCGCTCTACGCGGTGACCGCGCTGCACGAGGTCACGGGCCGGCCGCGTTACCTTGAGGCGGCGCGGGCGCTGGCCGGCCGGCTGGCGCGCGAGCAGGCGCCCACCGGGCGGTTCAACATCCGATGGGACAACCGCATCGCCTTTTTCAACGGCATCGCCGCCAGCGGCCTGTTGAGCGTGAACGAACTCGCCCCCGACCTCACCCTCGAACGCACCGTGCTGCGGCTGGCCGAGCGCACGTTGGGGATGTATCCCGAATACGCCGGCCGCACGCTCAACGCCTGGTGCTGGGTGCTGGCGCGCACCGGCGACGCCCGCTTTCTTCACCACCTGGAGCGCACCTGGGTCAGCACGCTGGAGTTCCTGCTCGACCGCGACACCAGCACGGCCGAGACGCACGCCTGGCGGTTCCCGGCCTTTGCCGCCCGCTACAACCTGCTGCCGCAATTCCCCGACGAGGCGGGCGACCTGCCGCAGGCCGAGGGCTGGCAGGCGCTGCGCTTCAAGAGCCGCGAGGTGGAGCTTTACCTGCGGCCACGCGGGAGCGCCGCCGTGCCGCTGGTGGTGGCGCGCGAGGGGCTGGCCGAGGGGCGGGTGGAGCTGTGCGATCCGTCGGATCCGTCTGAGCCGTCGGATCGGTTGCGGGCGCGCGCGTGGCTGACCAACACCTCGCGCCTGATCGAGAGCGCCCGGCTCAGCCTGCCCGCCGGCGCGGAGTGGCTGCGCCTGCGCCTGAGCAGCCCGGACGCCTTTGGCTGGCAGGTCCAGCACGACCGCCGCCTGGCCGTGGTCGTGGCCGACCCGCGCGGCGCGCACCTGCCGTTTCTGCTGCCGCGGGCGGTGGGCGCGCTGGCCGAAGGCGCGCGGGAGGTGACGCTCCGCTTCGAGGTCACCGGCGAGGGGTTTCATTCCGCCACCTTGTTCGATCCCCACGGCGCGCCGGTGCGGCGGGTGCAGCGGTTTGTGGATTTTGAAGACCCCGGTCGCTACGAGCTGGAGTTGAAAGCGCCCGTGGCCGGCCCGCGCGAGGGTTGGTCACTGGAACTGAACGCGGTGAAAGTGCTCCGCCTCGAGGGTTTTCAACCGTATTGGTCGGCGCGCGCCGAAGACTGGTTCAATCCCGAGCAACTCGGCGCTGCCGAACCGCGCCGAGCACCAGACCGGCCCGGGGCCGATGGCAACCCATGACGACTTCACGCCTGACTCGCGCCGTGGTTCTCGGCTGGCAGGTCGGCACGCTGGTCCTGTCCTGCCGGGTAGCGGCCGGCGACGCTGCTGTCCCCCTCGCTGGCGAGCGGGTGGATTTGGCCGCCTTCGGCCAGCCGCTGCCCGCACCCGACTGTGGCCTCGAATGGGCCGGGCCGATCCGCGTGGACGAGGTGCGGGCGCGCCCGCCGGAAGGTGAACCGATCGGCGACTGGCGCCTCGAGTGGTGGGGCAGCATCTGGCCCGACCACGGCGAAGGCGGTTGGAAACGGCTCGACGACCCGTGGAACGGCGAATGGGTGCGGGTGAACGCCGCCCCCGAGACCGACGGCGCGGGCAATTGGGTTTTCCGATTTCCCCCACTCGGTCGGGCGGAGTGGAAACGGGCGGTGGAGGCCGGGCGTTACCCCGAAGGCACGCCGCCGCCCTGGCGCAAGACGCTCAAGGTCCGGTTGGTGGACGGCACCGGCCAGCCCGTGCCCGCTTCCACGCGCCTTGCGGTGTTCAGCGACGCCCGCTGGGCGGAGGCCGAGTTTGACCTGTGGCATCGGCTGGCCACGGACGCGCCGGCGACCTTCCGGCTCGACCCGGTCCATGGCCTGCTCCGCGAGCTGCAGCCGCTCTCCACGGAGACCGAGGCGGCAGGCCCGCTCTGGACCGTGCGCGGCCCGGCCGGTGCGACGCGCGGGGTGCGCCTGCGGGTGTTGTACGTGGAGTCCGCCGATCCCGACGGCGAAGAGCGCACCCGCCTCACCGTGCGGCTCGGAGCGGCGGCGGACTCGCCGGGGTTTTCCTTTGTGCCCCAGGACGTGCCGGCGCGGGACGCCCTGCGGCTGCCGGATTTCAACGTCCTGATCGCCCGGGCCGAACTGGCCCGCACCTGGGACAACGACCCCGGTCCGCCGCCGGAAGCCTGGCGCAAGCGCGTGCGCCAGCGCCTGACCGAGCGCCCGGAGGCCACGCGGGAGTCGGCGATGGCGGGAATCCCCCGCCTGACCCCGCCGAAGGACGTGCCGTTGGGTGTGCCCTCGGCGCGGCAGGAGTTCTTTGTTTCCCCCGCCGGCGACTGGGCGATCAACGCCCTGAGTCTGAACACCGACAACGGGCGGGACGTTCAGCGCTGGGTCTTCGCGCAGCGGTTCGCGGAGTCGCGTCCGACCGGCGAGTTGCGGGCCACGCTCGACACCCGCGCCAATCCGGCCTTCGACGGGCGGGACCGCGAGGAGGTGTCGCGGTGGCTGGAGGAAGGGCACTTGCCGTTGATTCACACACGCTGGCGGACCGGGCCGATTCAATTCCATCACGAACTGGCCACCACCATTCTGGCCGGCGATTACGGCGATGATGTCACCCGGCGCGGCGATGAAACGGTGGTGCTGCTGACCCGCCTTTGGCTCACCAACACCGCCGCCGAACCGCAGACCGCCACGGTCCACCTGCGCTACAACCTCGACTGGCCGCTGCGGCTGGATGCCGACGGCCTCCTGCGCGTTGAATGGCCGACCGACCGCACGCGACCGCCGGGCAGTGAATTGGTGCGGGCACAGGTGCGGGAGGTCAGCTCGGGCGGGACGCCGGGAACCTGGAGCGTGGAGCCCGCGGGCCGGACCGGTACTTCCGCGGTGGTGCGCTGGCAGGCACGATTGGAGCCGGGTGAGCACCGACGGCTCGAGTTCAAGGCACCGTTCATCGAGGCCCTCGACCCGTCGGAGCTGGACCGGTTGCGGGCCATCACGTTTGCCGAGGCCGTGCCCGCCATGCTCGATTACTGGCGGCAACGCCTGACGCGGCGCACCCGGATCGTCACCCCCGACCCCGCCCTGAACGATTTTTACCGCGCCAACCTCTGGCACATCCTGATCACCACCGACCGCGACCCGGAGACCGGTCTGTTCAACCAGGGCGTGGGCACGGTGCAATACCGCGTCTTTGCCAATGAGACCGTGATGATCGCGCGCTACCTGGACCGTGTGGGCGAGCACGCCGAGGCGCGCCGTTTCCTCGAACCCCTGTTGCACCATCAGGGCCAGGAGGCCCTGACAGGGCGGTTCACGACGCGGGAGGGCGTGTTTCACAGCGCCGGCGCCTACACCCACGGGCAGTACGCCATGAATCACGGCTTTGTGCTCTGGGGCGCGGCGGACCACTACCGGATCACCCGCGACCGCGACTGGCTGCGGCGAGTTGCCCCGCAATTGGTGCAGGGCGCCGAGTTCCTGATCCGGGAACGCCGGGCCACGTTCGGTCCGCCCGGCGGGCCGCGTTCGCCCATTCACGGCCTGGCGCCAGCGTCCTCGCTCGAGGACGTGATCGAGTTCCAATACTGGTTCGCCGTGAACGCCTACTTTCACCTGGGCCTGAAACGTGTCGCCGAGGCGCTGGCGGACCTGGACGCCGCGCTGGCTGCGCGGCTGGCCGGCGAGGCGGGGGCGTATCGCAGCGACATCGAACGTGCCGCCCGCGAGGCGGCCACCCGGGCGGCGGTGGTGCGGTTGCGCGACCACGCCTGGATTCCCTACGTGCCCTCGCGGGTCTTCCAATGGCGCCACCTGACCGAGGGCTGGATCCGCGAGGCGCTCTACCCGGCGCTGCACCTGGCCGCCGGTGAGGTGGTGTCGCCGCGCGATCCGCTGATGACCTGGATGCTCGATGACCTGGAGGACAACCTGTTCTTCTCCTGGCAGTCCGGGCTGAACGTGAGTGACTACGAGCAAACCTGGTTCGAGCGCGGCGCCGTCACCCTTCAACCGTGCCTGCTGGACCTGCTGCCCACCTACCTGGCGCGCGACGAAATCCCGGCGGCCCTGCGGAACTTCTGGAACACCTGGGCCCTGAGCATCTACCCGGACACCCGGTGTTTCACCGAGTGGGTGCGGCGGTTCGGCCAGGGCGGCGGCCCGTTGTACAAAA
Source organism: uncultured Verrucomicrobiae bacterium (assembly GCA_937946835.1). GTDB lineage: Bacteria > Verrucomicrobiota > Verrucomicrobiia > Limisphaerales > J093 > DSVZ01. Next base: position 20,886 of record CALFAV010000032.1, read on the forward strand.
CCTCGGACGAAGCGCGTTTTCTCCTGTGGCTGCGCGAACTGCTGCTCTGGGAGGACGGCGACGTGTTCTGGTATGGTCGCGGGCTGCCGCGCGCGTGGCTGGCCGAGGGGCAGGAGGTCGTGCTGGACGCGGCCCCGACCCGCCTGGGGCTGACCGGGCTTAGGCTGAAGTCCGAACTCCGCGCGGGCCGCATTCGGTGCCGGCTCACCCTGCCGACGCGGACCCTGCCGCAAGCAGTCTGGCTGCGGCTGCGGCATCCGGAAGGCCGGTTCCCCGACGCCGTCCTGGTGGATGGCGCGGCGTTGCCCGCGTCGGCGCTGCGAGGCGAAGACATCCAAATCCCGTTGGCACGTTGCGCGCCCGGGCAGGTTCTGGCGGTGGAGGCGGTTTATGCTCGATAGATTCGATGGCTGCGGCAGACGCGTTGAGCCGGGGGAGGGGGCTGGAAACTCATCTGACGCCGCCCGCGCACGCCACGCGCGGTGGGCGGGACGGGCGCGCGTTCACCCGGCTTTGCGTGGGCTGGTGAAGTGCAGCGGCAGCAGCGGCGGGCCGCGGTGCGCGGCGATGTGGGTTGCTTTTGGCGTCCTTCTCTCCGCAAGTGCGGCGGAGCCGTCCGTTTGGTCAGCCGAACCCGAACCGCTGATCTTGGTGCGCCGGGTGGCGGATGCCGTGCTGCGCGATAATCCCGAACCGCCGCCGTTTGACTGGGGCGAGGGCGTCCTGCTGGCCGGGATGATGCACGCACATCGCGTCACCGGGGAGGCGCGGTATCTGGAGTTCGTGCGCCGTTTTGCCGATCACTGGGCGGCCCGCGGCATCGGTCCGGTGCTGGCCGAGAAAGGCTACTGCGGGCACTGGGGGCCGGCCTGGGCGCTGTGGTTGTTGTTCGAGCAGACCGGCGAGGAACGCCATGCCCGGCTCGCCGAAGAGGTCATTGACTTCCTGCTCCACCGCGCCGAGCGCACGCGCGACGGCGGCCTGAGTCATTTCAACGGCAAACCGCAACTGTGGGTGGACACGCTGGCGATGGTGTGCCCGGTCCTGTCGCATGGCAGCCGGCTGCGGGCGCGCCCGGATTGGCAGGCCGAAGCCGTGCGGCAGTTTGAGCTGTTCTCCGCCCGGTTGCAGGACCCGGCCAGCGGCCTTTACGTGCATCTCTGGGACGAGGCGACCAACCAGAAGACGACGGCACTTTGGGCGCGGGGCAATGGTTGGGTGGTGCTCTCGCTGGTGGAAATGATCCGCAACGAACCGCCCCGCTCCACGGTGGCCCGCGAATTGCGCGCCGCCCTGGATCGCCTGCTCCGCGCCCTGATGAAACGGCAAGACCCGGCCAGCGGTCTCTGGCACACGGTCGTGGATGCGCCGGACACACCCCTGGAGACGTCGGCCTCGGCCATGTTTCTTTACGGGTTGGCCCACGGTCGGAGGTTGAAGCCGGAAGGAGCGACGACGGAGGTCGCCCTGCGTGCTGCCTGGCAGGGTCTGGCGCGACAAGTGGACGCGCAGGGCCGGGTCACCGGGGTTTCCGCCGGCACCATTCCCGGCGACAAGGCCCGCTATGCCGCCCGGCCGCTGGGCACCTACCCGTGGGGCACCGGGGCGTTTCTGTTGGCCGCCGCTGCCCTGGTGGAGGGGGAGTCTGCGAACAATTTCCGGTGACCGGTCTGGAGCCGGGGTGGGGTCGTCCGGCAATGCCGGCTCGAACCAGAGTGGGGAACCTGCCGGCCGACAACCCACTGGTCGGCTCAAGGCAGCCCGAACTCCCTGCGGTTTTGCTCGCAGGACACCAGCACCGGCCGGTCGGGCAGCCGGGCTTTGAGCAGGGCCTGCTCGTCCGCAACCGCGGTCAGGGGCAGGGCCACCTGGCCGCCTTCGGCGGCGCTGCGCTGGAGGGCAAACATGACTTCGGCCCCCAGGCAGGCGTGCTCGAAGTTGCAGGGATGTACCTGCCGGTCGTCGTCCAGCCAATCGGCCATCTGCTGGATGTACGGCGGCATGTCCAGGTCGTAGTTCATCGCGCCCTCGCCGGACTCGTAGCCGCGGCTTCGGGTCACCGCGCGCCAGCCGCCGTTGGTGAGCACTTCGGCAAAGCCCTCGGTGCCCTGGGCGCCGATGCGGTTCTTGCCCCACCACTTGGCGACCTCGGGCTGGTCCGGGGCGCCGGCACCGCATTCGTAGATGCCGCGCACACCGTTGGCAAACTGCACGAACCCGGCGAGGTAATCGGGCGAGGGGTGGTTGTCGGTGAACTTGGACCGGCCCGCCGCCTGGGCCATGGCCCAGACGCCGGGCGCGTAGTCATTAAACCACATCGAGTAGTCAATCAGGTGGCTGAGCATGTGGGTCATCCAACCGGTGGCGGTGCCATAGACGGTGTGGACCCGGCCGAGCGCGCCGCCGGCCACGATCTCTTTCACCTTCTGGTAATGCTGGCCGTAACGGTGCTGGTGACTGACCACGGCCTTCACGCCCGCTTGGCGAATCAGGTCGCGGATGGTGAACAGTTCGGCGCTGGTCAGGGCCACGGGTTTCTCGAAGGCGATCAGCTTGGCGCCGCAGTCCACCGCTGCCCGGATGAAGGGCAGGCGCAGGTGGGGCAGCGTGCAGAAGCAGAACACGTCCGGCTTGAGTTCGCGCGCCAGTGCGGCGGCATCGGTGCCGGTGCGCGGCCCGCCGACCCTGGCCGCGGCGGCCTCGAGGCGGGCGGGGTCAATGTCGCAGAGGCCAATGACCCGGAAGCGGGGGTTGGCGTGGAAGGCGGCGGCGTGGTGCAAGCCGCGCTTGCCCAGGCCGACAACGAGGACGGTGTAGGGGGTCATAAGTGGAGTCCGACAGGGAGTGTCGCAGTTGTCTCCAGGCTTCGGGTCATGGAGTTATCCGAGAGGACCAGTAACCGGGCCGCCGGCGGTCATGGGCCACCGCCGCAATGTAGATGATCTCGCCGCGGATGAAGTAAGTGGCATACTACGGGAACACCGGACAGTTTACCCGCCGCCAACCACCGGGCCGCTCCCGCCAAAGCAGCGGGTTGGCTGCGATATGATCCACCACGCGGGCCACTTCACGTGCGAACCGGTGGCCCAGTCCCGGGGACCGGGATTCGTACCAAGAGGCGGCTTCCTCCAGGTCGCGCCGGGCTTCTTCAAGGAATTCAACGGTCACGCCCGAACTGCTGGTCCAGATCCGCAAAAACCTGGCCAGCCGGAGACGTGGTCCCTTCACCGCGGTCAAAGCGCGCGATGCGTTCCCGAATGGCCGCATCCCAAGCACGTTCGAGCTCGGTGTCGGCTTCGGGTTCGCCGCTGGTCAAGACGCGGCGCACCAGCGTCAACCGCTCTTCGACGGGAAGGGCGCAAGCTTCCCGCACCAGTTCTTCCAATCTGCTCACGGCACCAAGGTGCCAGCGAAGCCCGGCGTTGTCATGCCCGTTTTCAGTGCCTTGCCGGGCCGTCACCGGAGGTTGGGTACCCGGTGCTGTCCGTGGGTGTCTCTCGTGCGGAAGCTGCCGGGCGCAGGCTCAACGACACGAGTCACACACCGGCCCGCTCTGGGCCGGGCCTTTGCCGGCGGGGGCCTCGGCCGCGTGTTGGGCGTCCCATTCCCGGACCTTGGCGATGACGTAGTCCACCTCGGCCTCGGTCAACTCGGGGTACATGGGCAGGCTGATGCAGCAGGCGGCGTTGGCCTCGGCGTTGGTGAGCGGGCCGACGAGGCGCGCGCCCTTGCCCCAGGGGAAGCCGGCCTGTTGGTGGATGGCGATGCTGTAATGCGTCTTGGCGTCAATGCCCTCGCGGTTCAGGAATTCGAGCAGCGGGTCGCGCCACTCGGGTTTTTTGGTCTCGATGACGTAGAGGTGGAACACGTGCCGGTAGCCGGGCAGCTCAACCGGCAGGTCAATGGTCCGGCAGTCCTTCAGCCCGGCGGAGTAACGGGCGGCCCATTGCCGGCGCTGATCGTTCCAGGCGTCAATGTGCTTGAGCTTGGCGCTCAGGACCCCGGCGTGCAGGTCGTCCAGGCGGCTGTTGAAGCCAAAACTGTGGACGTTGCGCTGGGTGGAGCCGTGGTTGCGGAGCTTGCGCACGCGCGCGTCAATGTCCGGATTGTTGGTCACCACCGCCCCGCCGTCGCCGAAGGTGCCGAGGTTTTTCTGGATGATGAAGCTGGTGGTGGCGGCATCGCTCAGCTCGGCGATCTTGAAACCCCGGCCGTGGGCGCCGATGGCCTGAGCGTTGTCCTCGATGAGCTTGAGCCCGTGTTTGTCGGCGATTTTCCGGATCGCCAACATGTCGGCGCACTGGCCGTAAAGGTGCACGGGGATGATGGCCTTGGTGCGCGGGGTGATGGCCGCCTCGATCTTGTCGGGGCAGATGCACTTGGTCTTGGGGCAGCAATCCACAAACACGGCGGTGGCGCCGGCGATCCAAATGGCTTCGGCGGTGGCGAAAAAGGTGTTGGGGTGCGTGATGACCTCGTCCCCGGGGCCGATGCCCAGGGCCATCAGGGCCAGCCAGATGGCGTCGGTACCGTTGCCCACGCCGATGGCGTACTTGGTGCCCGAGTAAGCGGCCAGCTCGGCCTCGAACTGCTTGAGCATGGGCCCCTGCACGTAATTGCCGCTGAGCAGGACCTTTTGCAGGTTGGCGTCAATTTCGGCCTGAATGTTCCGGTACTGGCGGACGTGTCCGTAGAATTCGACTTTCATGGTGAGGCGATCGGTTACGTTCAGAAAAACTGCGGGCGAGTACCGGGGGCTGACAAGTTTTTTCCCCGCGGGCGCCCGGCCGCCAACCGCTCCTGACGACCATCCATACCGGGAAGGCGCTTGCCCCGGGAGACGGACCTGCAGACGGTGGCGGCGCGCCCCGCGCGGTGTTTCTGGACCGGGACGGCACGCTCAACGTCGAGCGCCTCGACCTCAGTGACCCGGAGACCACGCCGTCAAGTTCCGCGTAAAAACTTCGCAGGACAACCGAGCGCACCGCCAAGGCCTCCCCCGCGCGTCTCGCTGACCGGGCCGTGGATACCCCGGCACCCCGGCCCCAACTATCGCCGAATTGTAACGCGAGCGCAGCCGGCTCGTCATCGTGAGCCAGCTCAATGGCGGGCGCAGGTGGGTTCCACCAAACATCCAGACCAGAAGAAAACTGTTGTTCCCATGAAAGCACTCGGATTGACGTTTACGCTCGCGGTGGTGGCGGCAACCACCCCGACGCTGCTCGGCCAGTTCGCGGGTTTTGAAAACCACGGCTTGGTGGGTGTGGGTCGCGTGCCGGCCGATCTGACCGACGCCCGGGGTCCGGGCCTCGACGCCCTGGGAGGCTTCGGCTCGTCGGCCGTTTTCGACCCGGCCACTTGGGCGAAACACGGCGAAACCTATTCGGGGGTGTTGTACGGGCTGCCGGACCGCGGCTTTGGGGATGGCGGCCAGAACTACCTTCCGCGCATCCAGGTGTTCAACCTTGCCATCACGCCCTATTACGGTCCCGGGCCCGCGCCGCAAAACCAGATCACCCTGACCAACACGCAGACGATCCTCCTGACCTATCAGGGCACCAACTTCTTCACCGGCTTCGATGCCAACGACACCAACGTGGTCACCCATCCGCAATCCGCCCCCACAAGCCCCGGCGGTGGTCGGGCGAGCCTGGATGGCGAAGGGCTGGTGCGTCTGTCCGACGGGCGGTTTTACATCAGCGATGAATACGGGCCGTTCATCTATCGGTTTTCGGCCGGCGGCGATTTGGAGGGCATCTTCGAGATCCCGCCGTCCGTGCTGCCCAAGAAAGGCGCTGCCTACCCGCGTCCCAACCACTTCACGGCTGCCAGCGCGCCGGACTCCGGCCGCCGCAACAACCGGGGACTGGAGGGCCTGAGCCTCACCCCGGATGGCAAGCGGCTGCTGGCCATGTTGCAAAGCCCGACCATTCAGGACGGCGGCGCCGGCACGGGCGGACGCAACACGCGGGTGCTGGTGTTCGACGCGGAGGAAACCTCGCCGACGTACGGCAAGCCGCTCGCGCAATATGTCTATGAACTGACCCTTCGCGGCAACACCAACAACACCGCCCACACGCCCGTCAGCGAAATCTTCGCCCTCAACCGCACGGAGTTCCTGGTGTTGGAGCGCGACCAGATCGGCCAGGGCATCGCCAACACCAACCTCGCGCCCACCTACAAACGCGTGGTGCTCGCCAGCCTCGCGGGCGCGACCAACATCCTCAATTCCCCCTACGACCTGGAGCGCGGCGCGCCCGGGCAGAAATCCCTGCCGGCCTCGGGCCTGCCCGCCGACATCCGCCCGGTCACCCGGCAGGACTTTGTGGACCTGCTCGACGCCGCCCAACTGGCCAGGTTCGGGTTGAACGCCTCGGCGCCCCACGACACGAACACCATCTCGGAGAAGATCGAAAGTCTGTCGCTGATTCCTCTGAACGACGCGACCGCCCCGAACGATTACCTGCTGCTCATCATGAGCGACAACGACTTCAAGGCACCGGTGGTTTACCACAACGGCGTGCCGGTCGGGACGAATGATCTGGCCCTGGACACCCAGCTCCTGGCCTTTCACGTGACACTGCCCACCTACGGAGCCCCCGCGCCACCCAACCAGTTGCCCGCGGTTCACCTGCGCGCGCCAACCACCAATACCGTGCTGGCCGGCCCCCTCAGCTTCAACCTCACCGCGAACGCCTACGATCAGGACGGGCGCATCGTGAAGGTCGAGTTCTGGGACGGTGCGACCTTGCTGGGCGAGGACACAACCTACCCGTTTGAGCTGCCGGTGGCCCTGAATGCCCCGGCGGCTTTCTCCGCCCGGGCCGTGGCTTACGACAATGACGGCGCGACTGCCGAGTCCGAAGTGTACTCGGTGACGGTGGTGACGGAAAACCTCGCCCCGCAGGTGGCGATCACCAGCCCGGCAAACGGCGCGGCATTCACGGCTCCGGCCAACTTCACGCTGGCCGCCGCGGCCAATGACGCGGACGGCTGGATCGAGCGCGTGGTGTTTTATCGCAATGGCGTGCCCGTCGCGACAAACACGGTGGCACCCTATCAGGTCAATTTGGTCAACCAGCCGCTGGGCACGCTCACTTACACGGCGGTGGCCACCGACAATCTGGGCGGAAGCACAACCTCCGCGCCGGTGATGGTGACGGTGGCCAAAAACACCTCCTCCGCCCCGCTCACCTTGCAAATCCTGCACGCCAGCGATCTCGAGGCCGGCCTGAATGCCCACGTGGATGTTCCGGCGTTTTCCTCGGTGCTGGCCGCACTCGCGACCGAGTACCCGACCAACACGCTGATCCTGTCTTCCGGCGACAACTACATCCCCGGCCCGTTCTTCAATGCGGGCGCCGATCCGGCCGCCGGCTTCAACGGCGTGGGCGGCCGGGCGGACATCGCGCTAATGAACGCGATGGGCTTTCAGGCTTCGGCGTTCGGCAACCATGAATTCGACGCCGGCACGCCCCAGGTGCGCAGCATCCTCCAGCGCGACGCCGCCGCGGGCTATCCGGGCACCCTGTTCCCCTACCTCAGCGCGAACCTGAACTTCGCCCCGGACAGCAGTCTGGCCAGTCTCGTCGCCCCCGAAGGCCTGGCCGCCACCACCTTGTCCAACCGCATCGCCAAATCCTGCGTCCTCAGCGTGGGCGGGCAACTCATCGGCATCGTCGGCGCCACGACCAAGGACCTGCGCGCCATCTCCTCGCCGGGCAACGTGGGCGTGGACCCGAACATCACGGCCACGGTGCAGGCGGCGGTGGACGCGCTGCTGCCGCTGGGCGTCAACAAGGTCATCGTGCTGGCGCACCTGCAACAGTTCGCCAACGAGTTCGCGCTGGCGCAGGCACTGCGGGACGTGGACGTGGTCATCGCCGGCGGTTCCCACGCCATTTTCGCCAAACCCACCGACCGCTTGCGCGCGGGCGATGTCGCCGCCGCGGAGTACCCGGTCTGGTTCACCTCCGCGGCCGGTGAGCCGGTGGCGGTGGTCAACACCGGCGCCAATTACCGCTACGTGGGACGCTTGATCGTCCGGTTCGATGAGGCCGGTCGAATCGAAAGCTACGACCCCGCCAGCGGCGCCTACGCCACGGATGCCCAGGGCGTCGCCGACACGGGCAACCTGCCGCCCCATCCGGTCGTGAACACCATCGTCACGAACCTCCAGGCGATCATCAATGCCAAGGACGGCAACCTGTTTGGCCGCTCGACCGTGTACCTGAACGGCCTGCGGCAGACCGTGCGCACGGAGGAATCCAATCTCGGCAACCTGACGGCGGACGCCAACCTGTGGCGCGCCCGGCAGACCGACCCCACCGTTTCGCTCTCGCTCAAGAACGGCGGGGGCATCCGGGACTCGATCGGCGCGGTGCTTGGCTACGGCGGCGGCGCGGAGTATGTGCCGCCGCTGCCCAACCCGGCGGTCGGCAAGGAATTCGGCGATGTCTCCCAGCTCGACATCGAAAATTCCCTGCGCTTCAACAACGGCCTGGCCATCCTCACGCTCACCGCGCAGCAGTTGCGCGACACCATCGAGTGGAGCGTGGCGGCGGTGGCCCCGGGCGCCACGCCGGGCCAGTTCCCGCAGGTCAGCGGCCTGTGGTTCAGCTACGACCCCAGCCAGCCGCGCATGACCTACACGATGTCCGGCGGCGCCATCGTCGGCATCAACAATCCCGGCGCGCGGGTGCGCTCACTGGTGGCCACGCGGCCAGACGGCAGCCTTGATCTGGTGGTCGAAAACGGCCTGCTGATGGGCGACCCGAACCGCACCTTCCGTCTGGTGACCCTGGGCTTCCTCGCCAACGGCGGCGACAGCTACTTCCCACTCACCCAGGCTGCGAACCGGGTGGATCTGGCTCCCGCTTCCGGCAACACCATCAACACCGACGGCAGCGAACAGGCGGCCCTGGGCAGCTATCTCCGTCACATCAGGGTCTTCAGCCAGCCCGACACGCCGGTCAGCGAGGATCAGCGCATTCAGAACCTCGCCTACCGCGCTGATACGGTCACTCACCCGCGCATCGTGCATCTGGAGCTGACGGCGGAAGGGGCGATCCTGCGCATCGCCGCCGTGGCCGGCTTCGCGTATCAGGTGCAAGCTTCGACCGACCTGATCAATTGGGAAAACCTTGGCTGGGTGACCGACGGCGGCGACGGGTTGTTCCGCTTCGTGGACACCGACCGGGCCTTGTACCCCGTCCGGTTCTACCGGGTGGTGCGGGTCGCGCTGCCCGGCGTGCGCCTCGCGGTGTTCAGCGATCCGCATTACATGGACCCCGGGCTGGTGGTCGCTGACGGCCCGGCCCTCCAGAGCTATCTGGCGCGGGATCGGAAAATGTTGAAGGAAAGCCCGGCCATCTTGGAAGCCGCCCTCACTGGCATCCTTGAGGCGCAACCGAACATCGTGCTGGTCTCGGGCGACCTGACCAAGGACGGCGAGCGGGCAAGCCACGAGGGATTCAGGAATGCCCTGCAACGCCTGCGCAACGCCGGTGCGAAAGTGTTTGTCTGCCCGGGCAACCACGACGTGGCCAATCCGCACGCGGTCGCCTTCAACGGCGAGAGCGTCATCCCCGTCCCGACCGTATCCCCGGCGGAATTCGCCGCCATCTACCGGGACTTCGGCTACGGCGAGGCCTTGGCGCGCGATCCCAACTCGCTTTCGTACGTGGCCGAGCCGGTCCCGGGGCTGTGGATTCTTGCGATGGATTCCGCCCGCTATGATCGCAACACCACGTCGCCCTACACCGGCGGCTACTTCGACACCCAGCGTTGGAACTGGATTACCAACCAACTCGCCCAAGCCCGCGCCCTGGGCAAGTTCGTCCTCGGCATGGTGCACCACGGCGTCTCCGAGCATTACCCCGGACAGAAGGCGCTGTTCTCGGAGTACGTGCTGGACGAGTTCCAAACCGTGCGCGAGACGTTTGCCCGCTACGGCATGCGGGTGGTGTTCACCGGCCATTACCACGCCCAGGACATCGTTCGCTTCGATCACCCCCAGGGCACGCTGTTTGACATCGAGACCGGCTCGCTGGTCACGCATCCCTCGCCCTTCCGCGTGCTGGACCTCGGGACCGATGGCGCCCTGGCCATCACCAGTCATCGGGTGACCAGCATCAACTACGATCTCGGGGGGCAGGAGTTTCCGGCCTACGCCTACAACTTTCTGACCAACGGCCTGCTGCCCATCGCCACCTACACCCTGATGCAGCCGCCGTACAACCTGCCCCAGGCCACGGCCCAGTTCCTGGCGCCGGCCATGACCGAGGCGTTTTCCTCGCACTACATGGGCGACGAGAGCAGCCGCCCGATTTCGCCGGGTACCCAGACCGTCATCGCGTTCCTGCAGGGGCAGAGCGATGCCCTGTCGCAACTGTTCGCCAACACCTTGCTGGGCCTGTTCAACGACCCGGCACCGGCGGACAACCGATTGCTGCTGAATTTGATGACCGGAGCGACGGTGCCCTGACCGGCCGGTAGGGTGAGGATTCCGTCACCGCCGGGAGCGGCTAAACGCCAGGACAACCCCTAACGAGCCGGGGCACGCCAGCGATGCTGGCGTGCCCTTTTTGTTCCCGGAGACGGCCTGGTGGTGGGCCGGCCTTGATCGCTGCACCGACGCAAATCCCGCTCGCCTGCCGGGCGTTGCGGTTTAAGCTTGAAGCCATGAAACTCCTTTGCCGCGCCATCGTCGGCTTGGTCCCGCTGGGATTGTTGCTCTCCGCCTCCTTCGCCAAGGAACGCGTCTTCGTGCTCACCGACATCTCCAACGAGCCGGACGACGAGGAATCCATGGTCCGCTTTCTGGTCTATGCCAATGAGTACGACGTCGAGGGCTTGGTGGCCACGACCAGCACCTGGCTGCGCCAGACGACCCGCGTGGACCTGATTCATCGCCAGCTCGACGCGTACGCGCAAGTCCGGCCGAACCTGCTCAAACACGCGCCCGGCTTTCCGGAGGCCGATGCGCTGCGCGCCGTGGTGGCCGTGGGCCAGCCCGCCTACGGCCTGGCCGCGGTGGGCGAGGGCAGGTCCACGGCGGGCTCGCGCCTCCTGCTGGCCGCGGCGGACAAGCCCGATCCGCGCCCGCTCTGGGTCAGCGTCTGGGGCGGCGCCAACACGCTGGCCCAGGCGTTGCACGACGCCCGCCGCGAGCGGTCGCCCGCCGACCTGGAGAAACTCGTGGCCCAGCTCCGCGTGTACACCATCTCCGACCAGGACGACGCCGGCCCGTGGCTGCGACGCGAGTTTCCCGGCCTGTTCTACATCGTCAGCCCCAGCGGCACGGACTGGAAGGAATACTGGCGCGCCACCTGGACCGGCATCAGCGGCGACCGGCATTACAAGAACGGCCCCGGCCACCAGTTCCATCTCGTGGACAATCCGTGGCTGGAGGAGAACATCATCCGCAACCACGGCCCGCTGGGCGCGCTTTACCCGCGGCTCGAGTACATCATGGAGGGCGACACGCCGTCGTTTCTGGGCCTCATTGACAACGGTCTCGGCTGGCACGTCAGCCCGGCCTACGGCGGCTGGGGCGGGCGCTACGCCCTCTACCAGGCCTACGGCGAGACCCGCCCCATCTGGACCAACAACCAGGACAGTCGCGACACCGTCACCGCCGACAACGGCCAGACGCAATGCACCGACATGGCCACGATCTGGCGCTGGCGCGAACATTTTCAACACGACTTCGCCGCGCGCATGGACTGGTGCGTGGCCGACGACTTCAAGCAGGCCAACCACAACCCGATCGCCGTCCTGAACGGCGACCCCACCAAACGGGTGCTGGAAATCGCGGCTCGGCCGGGAGAAACCGTGGCCCTCTCGGCCGCGGGCAGTCGCGACCCGGACGGCGACGCGATCGAGCTGCGCTGGTGGATTTACCCCGAGGCCAGCACCCTGCGCGACGCCAGGGGCCGGGCCTTCCCGGACAATGTCACTCTCAGTCATGAGCGCGGTTTCAAGACGAGCCTGGTCGCGCCGCCGGTGAAACGGCCCGAGACCATCCACGTCATCCTCGAAGTCCGCGACACCGGCACGCCGGCGCTCTGGGCGTACCGGCGGGCGGTGATCACGGTGCGCCCGTGAACGGGCGGGGAGTTTCGTCGGCCGGTGGCAGGTTTCGTTCGCGTTCGCCAACCGGGTCAGCCCATGAACCCAAGCGCCCCGTTGCCGCCCGGCGGGCCACTGGTCGTGCAGGTCGCTTTTGCCGGCGCGCGCCAACTGCTCGACCGGGCCGCGCACCCCGGCGTGGACCCCGCCCAATTTGAGGCGGCCCTCCAGCCGCTCCTCACCGAACGCCTCCGCCGCCTGCCCGCCGAACTCGGCCTGCACCCCGAGCGCCACCCCGTCTGCGGCCTGTCCTCCCTGGCCATCGGCGGGGGACATGCTGTTCTCCCGGGCGTGCGAAGCCTTGCAGTGACCGCAACGCGTCTTCCTGCCCCGGTACGGTGAGGACTTCCTGACCGCCATCGGGACCGACGGCACCCCGGACTTCAGCGCAGACGCGAAACAAGCTTGAACCGATTGCCCACCAATGAATCCCCGCCCTTACGCCAGCGCCTTCTCCTTTCCCGGTGAACACCGAGACTACGTCGAGCGGGTCGCCCGGGCCCTGCTGGCCGAACCGCAACGGGCCGAACTGGCCGGCGCGGACCGGCTGCAGGTGCTTGTCACCACCCGGCTCGCCCCGGCAGACCTCCGCGGCGCGCGCGGATAGGGCCTCGTGTTCGTGCCCGTGGATCGCCAACGAAATCTTGGAAAACACCCTCGCCGCCAACCCGGACTCCGCGCAGGCGGCGCGGGACGTGATGGTGTCGCACTGGAAGTTGTCCGAGCTGTACCGCACCCGCGGGGATGAGCCGGCGGCGGCGGAGCATCGGGGGAAGTGCTTGCCATTCTGGATTCCTTTGCCCGCATGGGCGCGTCCGATGGACGCGCCCATGCGCCGGCTCTACGAGCAACTGAAACCGGAGTTCGGCGGCGGCGCGCCGCAGTGAGGGCCAATGGCTCGCCCGAGCGGTCGCGGCATGTTTCCGGTGCTCCGGCGAGAACCGCCCGTTAAAGGGGCCGGCTGACCAGCCGCCCACCAAGCCGGTGGCAGGAATGCTGTCGCTCCCGAGACCCACGGCGCGGCGCGCGCTGAAGGCGGAGCGTTCACCGCCCGCGTTCCGCGTCCGGCGGCGGTCAATCCCCTCCCCTTCCCGCCCGGTTCGAAGAGCGGGGACCACCCGTGACTCGGAATGTGGCGCGTTGGGTGCGGACCGCAGGCTGTGCGACCCGGCGGACCGCGCGCCGCCGGAGCGCTTGCCAGGCCGGCGTGGGCGGCGGATTTTCCGCCCGTGCACCGCGCGGTGTTTTTGGACCGGGACGGCACGCTCAACGTCGAGCGCCACTACCTCAGCGACCCGGCGCAGTTGGAACTGCTGCCCGGGGTGCCGGCGGCGCTGCGCCGCCTGCGGGACGCGGGCTTCAAGCTCTTCATCGTCACCAACCAGTCCGGCATCGGCCGCGGCTACTACACCGAGGCGGACCTGCACCGGGTGAACGCCCGCCTGCTCGAACTGCTCGCCCCGCACGGCGTGCGCTTCGAGAAAATTTACTTCGCCCCCGAGGCCCCGGAGCAGCCCAGCCGCGGCCGCAAGCCCTCGCCACAGTTCCTCTTCGACGCCCGGGACGAGTTCGGGTTGGACCTGTCGCGGAGTTACCTCATCGGGGACAAGCTGGCGGACCTGGAGTGCGGCTGGAACGCCGGGCTGGGGTGTAGCCTCCTGGTGCGCACCGGCTACGGCGCGGACACCGAGGCCCGGCTGGGGCCCCCGCGCGGGCCGACCCGGGTGGTGGATGACCTGCCGGCAGCGGTGGACTGGATTTTGCGCCAATGAGGCGCGCCTCAGCGCAGCCCCAGTTCGGCCAGACAGTCGCGGACGGCCGGCAGCTTGCTCGGGTTTAACCAGTCGCGCTTGAGCCAGAAGCCCCGGAGGGTCGGGCTGTAAATCACCGGCTCTTCCTCGGCAAACGGCACCAGCAGTTCCCCCTCGCGCCGGTAAAACTCGTGATTGAGGTGATCGGGGTCCAGAATCCAGTACTCCGCCACCCCGTGCGCCTCGTAGGCGGCGAACTTGGGTCCGATGTCCAGGTGCGCCGTGCGCACCGACAGCGCCTCGACCACGAGGGTGGGGGCAAAGGGCGCGTGAGTCGCGGGCAGGCGGGCGACCGGCGCGTTGGTGAAAAAGGCCAGGTCCGGCAGGAACACCTCGCGCGGCCCCAGGCGCACCGCCACCACCTCCCGGTACAAACGGCCCGGGCGATGGGCCTCGATGAAAGCGGCCATGAGACGGTCCACGAAGTTCAACAGGTCGGCATGGCGCAAATTGACAGGAGAATGCATGAACGTTTCCCCTTGAATCAGGTCGGCGTGGACGCCGGGCTGCAACCAGTCGAGAAACTCCTCGGCGGTCAACTGCCGTCGTCCCTTCCTGGGCGTGGGGGTGGGCGGAACCGGCAGTGAGTCACCTTAAAAAGAACCGCCCCGGAGAGCAAGGTGGCCCGGGCTGGCCCGGGACCGCACCAAGCTCGCCGCACACCGGGGCCGCGCCCGGGTTTGTACTTCTCGGCGGCTCGGCGCAGACTCCCGGGCGTGAAGATCATCGGCCTGATCCCCGCCCGCTACGGCTCGACCCGGTTTCCCGGCAAGCCGCTCCACCCCATCGCCGGCCAGCCCCTGATCCGACACGTGGTCGAGCGCTGTCGGCTCGCCCGGTCGCTGGCCGAGGTGATCGTGGCCACCGATGACGCGCGGATTGCCGCCGCCGTGCGTCCGTTTTGCCGCGTGGAAATGACCCGCGCCGACCACCCCAGCGGCACCGACCGCATTGCCGAAGTGGCCGAACGCACGGCCTGCGACGCGGTGGTGAACATCCAGGGCGACGAACCGCTCATGGACCCCGCGGTCATTGACGCCGTGGCCGCCGCGCTGGCGGACGGTGAAATGTCCACCGCCGCCGCGCCCTTGCGCGACCCGACCGAGTACGACAACCCCAACGTCGTGAAGGTGGTGGTGAACGCCGCCGGGCGGGCCCTGTATTTCTCCCGGCGCGCCCTGCCCTACCTGCGCGACCTGGCCGGGCGCCCGGCCGCGGAGCAGTTGGCCGCCTTTCCGTTTCTCAAGCACCTGGGCATTTACGGCTACCGGCGGGACACCCTCCTGCGGCTGGTGCGCTGGCCGGTCTCGCCACTCGAGGCGGCGGAGAAGCTCGAGCAACTGCGCGCCCTCGAGCACGGGCTGCCCATCGCCGTGGTGCGGGTCGAAACCGCCGGCATCGGCGTGGACACCCTCGAAGACGCGGCCCGGGTAGAGCACCTGCTGCGGGCCGGGGCGGCGCCGCCGGCCAGTGGCTGATTGCCAAACCCGCCGGCTTGCCCGTAGGCTGGCAGCCCGTGAAATATATTTTCGTCACGGGCGGCGTGGTCAGTTCCCTGGGCAAGGGGTTGACCGCCGCCGCGCTGGGCACGCTGCTGGAAAACCGCGGTCTCAAGGTCTGCCTCCAGAAATTCGATCCCTACCTCAACGTGGACCCCGGGACCATGAACCCCTACCAGCACGGGGAGGTGTACGTGCTGGACGACGGCACCGAGACGGACCTGGACCTCGGCCACTACGAGCGCTTCACCCACGTCAAACTCACCCGGCTCAACAATCTGACCAGCGGTCGCGTGTACCTGAACGTGCTCGAGCGCGAGCGGCGCGGCGGTTACCTCGGCAAGACCGTCCAGGTCATCCCCCACATCACCGACGAAATCCAGGACCGCATCCGGGAAGTGGCCGAGGTTTCCAAGGCCGACGTGCTCATCACCGAAATCGGCGGCACCACCGGCGACATCGAGGGGTTGCCCTTCCTGGAGGCCATCCGCGAGTTCGCCCTCGAGCAGGGGCCCGCCAACGCCATTTTCCTCCACGTCACCCTGGTGCCGTTCATCAGGGCGGCCGGCGAGCTCAAGACCAAGCCCACCCAGCAGTCGGTGGCCAAATTGCGCGAAATCGGCATCACCCCGCACATCCTGGTCTGCCGCTGCGACCGCCCGCTCAGCAAGGAGGTGCGCCAGAAAATTTCGCTCTTCTGCAACGTGCCCTACGAGGCGGTCATCGAGGAGCGGGACGTCGAGCACAGCATTTACGAGGTGCCCCTGATGCTCCAGCGCGAGCGCATGGATGAACTGGTGTGCCGGCTCCTCCAACTGGCCACGCCGCCCGCCGACATGAGCCACTGGCAGGACATCCTGCGCCGGCTCATCGCCCCGCAACACCGCGTCCGCATCGGCGTGGTCGGCAAGTACATCGGCCTCCAGGACGCCTACAAATCCGTGTACGAGGCGCTCACCCACGGGGGCGTGGCCAATGATTGCGGCGTGGAAATCGAGCGCCTCGAGGCCGAGCAGATTGAAAAGGAAGGCCCGGACCGGCTCCTCAAGGGTCTGGGCGGCATCCTCGTGCCCGGCGGCTTCGGCGACCGGGGCATCGAGGGCAAGATCGCCGCCGTACGCTACGCGCGCGAGCACCGCATCCCCTTCCTGGGTCTGTGCCTGGGCATGCAAATGGCCACCATCGAGTTCGGCCGGCATGTCCTGGGGCTGGCCGGCGCGCACTCGACCGAGTTTGACAAGACCACCCCCCACCCGGTCATTGCGCTCATGGAGGAACAAAAGGGCCTCACCGAGTTGGGCGGCACCATGCGCCTGGGGGCGCAGGAGGTGCAGCTCAAGGTGGGCTCGCGCGCGGCCCGCCTCTACGGGGCCTTTGTGGTGCACGAGCGGCACCGCCACCGCTACGAATTCAACAACGCCTACCGCGACCGCTACGAGGCGGCCGGTTTCCTCATCACCGGCACCTCGCACCACGGCGAACTGGTCGAACTGATCGAACTGGCGGACCACCCGTTTTTCGTGGCCTGCCAGTTTCACCCCGAGTTCCAGAGCAAGCCCGACGCCGCCCACCCGCTCTTTCGCGGGTTCATCGCCGCCGCCCGCCAGTACCAGAGCGGCCGCGGACCGTGAAGGCCGCTCCCTTCCCCCGCAGATGCCGCGGAGGGACCGTGCTCCGGGAGGTCGTGAGGCGAGGGCGGGCACCCGCAGGGCGCCGACCTCTTCGCGCCCCGGGCGGTGTCGGGCACAACGGGTCGGTCCTCTTGACGGCGCGGCGCGGGCTTTTAACGTTTTCCCCATGAAAGCCCAAGCAGCCTCCTGGTTCGGCTTTTGCCTCGCCGCCCTGTTGCTCCTGCCCGGCTGCGGGAAGTCCGCCCCCGGCGCGGACCGCGGCGCGATCGAGGAGGAAACCCAATACCTCATCCAGCGCATCCTGGAGGAGCTGGTCGTGATGACCCGCTACGCCCGGGAGGGTCGGGCCGTGAGCCGGCCCGAAACCCTGGTCCAGGTCTGGGAAGGCGAAGCCGCCGCATGGGGCAAGCCGGATTATCGGGTGCGCCTGCGCGCCACCGGCCGGGGCCGGGGCGAGACCATCCCGCTGCCGTTGCACCAGCCGGTCTGGGAACCGGCCGTGTACGACGCGCCGCTGGCCATTCTGTGCCGACAGGTGGGCTTGGACCCGAAAGCCCCGCCGGCGCGGGGTGGCGGGGCGGAGGCCGCGTCCCGGACCAACCTGCTGGAACTGCTGTTGGCCTGCGACGCCGAAAGCCTGCACCGCGCCAGCGAACAGGTGACCGCCGAGTTGACCAACGCTTTCCACCAATCCGCGCCCCACGAGCGGGCCGCCCTGGTCCTGGGCGTCTTCGCGCTGCGCGAGGCCTGCGGGGCGTTTTACGATGTGCGCCTCCCGCTCTGCCGCATCACCGCCCACCTGGCCTGGGCGCGGGCGACCCGGGGCGAACCGCCGCCGGGCGTGGAGGGGCAGTTGGCCGACGCCCTGCTCTACGCGCTGATGGGCAACCAGGCCGACGCGCTCGCCCGGCTGGAGAAAATCGCCGAAAGCCCGCTCACCCGCCCCTGGCGACGGGCGGTGCGGGCGTGGATCACCGGGGATGACCGCGAGTTGGACGGCGTGGAGGAGCGCACGCCGCTGGAGCAGGTGTGTTGGTTTGGGGCCGGGGCGCGTTCGGTCTCGGCGCAGGCGGCCTGGGACAAACTGCCCGAAGACCGGGCGGCGGAGCGGGTGGACTTTTGCCGACTGGCCCAGCAACAGGGCGTCTCCGTGGGGCTGGGCCATCAGTTATACGCCCTCAGCCCCAAACTCGAGCGGGCGGAGCTTTCCCGGGTCTTCCGCCTCCACGGTCGGCCGTTGCCCGGCCTGGCCGAGCTGGCCCCGGCGCTCAATCTCGAACCGGGCCACGGCATCGAGGCCGGGCCGGACGCCGCCGCCCGGGTGCAGGTGTTGGACTGGGGGCTTTGGGCGCAGTTCCTCCAGCGGCACCTCTGTCACAGCCTGCACGAAAATCACCGGTTTCTCAAAAGTGTATGGGGGGTAACCGAGGAGGCCGCGGCCTATGCCCGGGACGCGGACAACACCTTCAAGGAACTCCGGCTCTACCCGTTCGTCCGCCGGCTGCGCGCCGACCAGCAGGCCGATTATCGCGCCTCCGTCGAGGCCTGCGGCGAACTCATCCGCCGCCAGCCCCATCTGGTGCCGGTGGCGCTCTGGAACCTGATGTACGGTCAACCAGCCGGACTGGAACGTCATCTGCCTCCGGACCTGCCGGACATCCGGCTGTGGCACCGGCACAGCCCGCCGCCGCACACGGTTTACCGGGCCGCGGAGCGTTTCCGGCTTTTCCGGCTCACCCCGCCCGCGGAGGTGTTGCCCCTGGTGGAAAGGCTCCATCGGCTGGCGCCCTACAACCGGGAGGTGGCTCAAAGGTACCTCCACTACAAGTACGGCGATTTCGGCCGGGGGCAGCCCCCGGCCGTGATCGAGGCCGCCTACGGCCCGCTGCTGGCATACTCGGTGCCCGCGCTCTGGGCGGCCGCGCACGCCGTGGAAAACGACCCCGCGGCCCATGAGCGGTGGCTGGACCGGGCCGCGGAAAGGGATGCCCTTTATTACTTCACCCTGGGCCGCTATTTCGCCGAACGTGGCGACGAGGCCCGGGCGCTCAAGTACCACGAGTTGGGCGTGCAACGGTGCCGCGATGCGGTCGGCGTCGCCAACAACGCCCGCTGGTTGGTCGGGTACTACTTCCGGAACAACCGACTGGAGGAGGCCCGGAAGCTGGCCGACTTCGCCGCCAAGGTGTACAGCGCCGAAGGGCTCCAGACCAAGGGCGACCTCCATTTCTGGCTCAAGGAGTACGCCCAATCCCTCGAGTACTACCGCCGCCTCGAGGAGCGTTACAACAACACCCGGGCGGTCTTCAATTGGTGGCTCAGCTACCGCGAACAAACCGGCCGCGACGACTACGACGCTGAAATCAGCAAACGCCTCGACTGGCTCTTCCCCAAGGGCCGCCGGACCATCACACCGGCGGCACTCAACGATCCCCCACACGCAGGCGTTGAAATCTTGGAGGAAAATGACCTGATTCGGGCGGCCGGTCTGAAAAAGGGCGACATCATCGTCGGCCTGGCCGGCCAACAAGTGGACAACCTCGAGCAATACCAGTACCTGCGCGTCTTTTTGCCCGACGACACCCTGCGGCTGATGGTCTGGGACGGCCTTCGGTACCGCGAGGTGACCGCCCGCCCGCCGCAACGCCGCTTCGGCGTGGCGTTCGGAACCTACCAACCCGAGCAACGGTAACCCCACCCCACTGATGGGGCGGTTGCCCGCGCGGACACACCGCCCGCGACCGGCCCGCGTCGGCCCGGCCACCGGCCGCAACCCCGCCCGACCGCCCCGACTTGGCAGGCGCGGGGCCTTCCTTCTACGCTTCTCGCATGGCAGAAGCGCTCACGGGATCTCGCTTGATCCTCATCACCGGCGTCAGTCGCGGGCTGGGCCGCGCGCTGGCCGGGGAATTCATCCGGCTTGGCCACACGGTGCTGGGCTGCGCCCGCACGGCCGCAGCGCTCGAAGCCCTGGCCCGGCACCACGGCCCACCGCATGATTTCGCGGTGGTGGACGTGGCCGACGACGCCGCGGTACGCGCCTGGGCGGAGCGGGTGTTGACCAGTCACGGCCCGCCGGACCTGTTGCTCAACAACGCCGCGGTCATCAACGGCAACGCCCCGCTCTGGCAGGTGCCGGCGGCGGAATTCGACCGGGTGGTGGACGTGAACCTCAAGGGCGTGGCCAACGTCATCCGACACTTTGCTCCGGCCATGATCGCCCGCGGCCGGGGGGTGATCGTGAATTTCAGCTCCGGCTGGGGCCGCTCGACCGACGCCGAGGTGGCTCCCTACTGCGCAACCAAATGGGCCATTGAGGGCCTGACCCGGGCGCTGGCGCAGGAGCTGCCCCCCGGCCTGGCCGCCGTGCCCCTGAATCCCGGCATCATTAACACGGACATGTTGCGCCGTTGCTTCGGCGACGCCGCGGCCACTTATCCCGATCCGGACACCTGGGCGCGCCACGCCGCGCCCTTCCTGCTGGGACTGGGACCGAAGGACAACGGCCGGCCCCTGACCGCGCCGTGAGCCGACCACGGTGCGGAAGATGCGTGACCGGCTCCCCCGGGGCCCGTGGGGCGTTGAAGGCCGGGCAATCCTCCAGCCGTCACCCTTGCGGCGGGTGCGGTTGACCGGCCCGACCGGCCCGGCATAGTAAAGCTGTGAACGGCGGATCCATTGGTGGGGAGAGCGGAGCTTTCGCGCCGCGCAAAGTAGTGGGGCGACCGCGCACGCCGCGCGAAAAGCTGGTTCTCTTGGAACACATGCAACGGTTCACTCGCGAGCTTTTCCATGAACGACGGCCCCAAATCCGAGCCGGGGGGGATTATTTCCCGGTTCGAAAAGTTGTTGGCCGACCTCGCCCGCGCTGAGGTGGATTTCTGCGTTGTCGGGGGGCTGGCGGCGGCGCTCAACGGCTTTGTGCGCTTCACCGAGGACGTGGATATTTTGGTCCATCCGGCCCGACCCAATCTCGAGCGGATGCTGACCGTGCTGCGCGGCTGGGGCGAGGGGTGGGCGCGCGAGTTGACGCCGGAGGATTTCACGGCCCAGGAAGGGTCCGTGCGCGTGGCGGAGTCCGAATTCGACCTGGACATCTTCGTGCAGATGCTTGGGAAAACCCTCGACGACTTCCGCCCTCGACTCCGCCATTTCGAGTCGGACGGCGTGCGGATTCCCTACCTGGCCCCGGAGGACCTGATCCTGCTCAAGGAGGGTTCTTGGCGCGAAAAGGACCGGTGGGACGTGGCGGCGATGCGGGAGATCATCGCCCGCCGCTCGGCAGCGCCGTGACGCCCGACGGCACGGAGGCACGCTTCGGGGGTTCCACCGCAGACTGGCCGCCCGCACCGGCCCCGGCCAAGGGACCCTACCACGCCGCCCCTCACCAGCGGGGCGCCAACAGACGATCCACGGGCGCAAAATCGTCCGTCAGCACCGGTGCCGTCGCCGCGGACGGCGGTGGATCCAACCGCGCGGCCTGCACCCGCAAAAGAAACGTCGGCAGCGTCACCCGGCCGGTTCGCACCAGCTCCCCGGCCCGCTGCTGCAGCTCCGACAAACTGCGCGGCGTGGACGCCCGGGTCCCGATCAACACCACGTTCAGGGACTCGCGCGCCGGAAAGGCGTACACGTGCGGAAAGACCGTCCGGAGGGTCCGGTACACCGCGCCCAGCAGTTCGGATTGGGGTCCCTCCCAGGTGGCGACGACGTTGTACGCCAGCACCCCGTCGTCGGTCAGACGCCCGGCGGCCAGCGTGAAAAATTCGCGCGTGGCCAGGTGCGCGGGGATGAAGGCGCCATAGCGGTTGTGGGTGTAGGCGTCCACGAGGATGGCCCCGTAGCGGGTCGGGTACCGCCGCAAAAACTGGCGTCCGTCCTCTACGTGTACCCGGTGCCGCGGGCTGTCCCGCACCCCGAAGTACTGCTGCGCCACCCGGACCACCACCGGATCAATCTCCACCGTGTCCACCCGCACCGCCGGGTAGTAGTGCAGCCAGGCGCGCTGCGCGCTGCCGCCGCCCAGCCCCAGCATCAAGACGTTGGTCAGGCCCGGATTCCACAGCCACGGCAGGTGAAAGTATTCCGTGTACTCGAAGTGCCCGCGCAGCGGGTCGGCCAACGCCATGCGCGTCTGAACCGCTTTGTCAAAGGTCAACAAGCGCAGCCCGCCCTGGTCCACCACCCGAATGTGGTGGTAGGGGGACGTGGTCTCGAAAACGACGCCGCCGCGGCCGGCCAGCCCCAGCCAGCAGGCCAGGAGCCCCGAGAACCCAAGGCGCGACAACCGCATGGCCGGAAGTGATGGCATGGCGACACGGTGCTCCCTTCAACCGTTCACCCCGGCCCCCGATTCGGGCGGAGCCGGGCGCACCATCACCCCACACGCCAGCCCCAGCAACACGGTCAGCGCACCCACCGCGCGGAAAATGTCCGAAAGCGGCATCACATCAATCAAAACATACCCCGCGACCGCCACTCCGACAATGCCCCCGGCCGTACTGGCGGCGATGATCAGGCCGCTGGTTCGGCCCACCCGGCTCAACTGATGGGTGCTCCAGCGAATCAGGTAAGGGGGCAGGGTGGCCAGGGCGAAACAGGGCAGCAGAAAAATCAGCGCGCTGCCCAGCGCCGGGTCCAGCTTCTGCCAAAGCAGGGGAATGGGCGCGTCGGCCGGATGCCGGTTGACAATCCAATCCGTGAACCAAGGGGCATACTCGGGGATTAAACCGGTCAGTACCCCGGCCGCGACCAGCAGGCCGGCCAGCGGGCGCCCCCGGGGGGAACGGTCGGCCAGGACGCCCCCCGCGTAATAACCCAGCGCCAACGCCACGAGGATGACCCCGATCTGGCTGGTCCACACGTAGAACGAACTGCCAAAATCCCGGGCCAACCAGCGGGCCCCCACGATCTCCAGCACCATGAGCGCAAACCCGCCGCCGAACACCAACAGGGCGGCCGCGACGGTTTGCATGGGCCTACCTTACGGCCCCTTGCCGGCGGCTCAACCCCCGGCTTAAGCCCCGTCGGCTCCGCTGTCCCGGCGCGCCCGCATGAGCATGGGGTCCTCCTGCCCTCCGCCCGGCAGCGCCGCCAAGGGAGGGTTAATCGCTGTATCTCCGACCCGGGACCCCTTCCCACGCCCTGACCGTCGGGCTGTGCGCCGCAACACACAGCTTGTTGTCTGCCGGCGGAGAGACTAAACTGCGGCAGACATTCGCAAAAAATGCGGATCCTGTCGCAACGCACGGGTCGAACCATGAAGACGCCACGCACCGCTGCTATTCGCCGACACCGCGCCGGCTTCACCCTCATCGAATTGCTGGTGGTCATCGCCATCATCGCCATCCTCGCGGGCATGTTGCTGCCGGCCTTGTCCCGGGCCAAGGCCAAGGCCACCGGCATCATGTGCATGGGCAACACCAAGCAGCTCATGCTCGCCTGGCAGATGTACGTGGACGACAACCGGGGCAAACTGCCTTTCGCCTACGCCCAGGAAGGCAATCCCAATCACCCCAACTACAAGTACGCCTGGGTTCACGGCCTGCTCGATTACAATCCCGGCAACCGGGACAACTGGGACGTGACCAACACGCTGGCCGCCGGCTGCATCTGGCCCTACACCGGGCCCTCCCCGGGCATTTACAAGTGTCCGGCGGACAAAAGTCAGGTGCGCCGCGGCTCCAGCGGCCCGCTGGTCCCCCGTCTGCGCAGCCTTTCGATGAATTCCTGGATGGGCATGAACGAGGGCGTTCACACCTGGTTCGGCGGCCCGGAATTCCGCGCCTACCTGAACATTTCCGACCTGGTGGACCCCGGCCCGGCCATGACCTGGGTGTTGATTGACGAGCATCCGGACAGCATCAACGACGGGTTCTTCGTCATTGACATGCGCGGCTACCCCAACCCCGCCCAGACCTCCCTGCCGGACACCCCGTCCAGCGCCCACAACAAGGCCTGCGGGCTCTCCTACGCCGACGGCCACTCCGAGATCAAAAAGTGGCGCGACCCCCGCACCGCCCCGCCGGTGACTTACCGCCCCGGCAATCCCGCGATGAACGCCAGCCAGCCCAACAACGTGGACGTGGTTTGGCTCTGGGAACGCACCACCCGCAGGATCCGCTGAGCCCACGCCCGGCTTGCCGCCCCTTCCCGGCTGGTCATCTCCGCCCCAAAGGGGCAACTTGAGGGGCGTGCCGGCCCTGACCGCCCAGCAACAAGCCGCCGCCGCCGCCCGCGGCAACGTGCTGGTCATGGCCGGCGCGGGCACCGGCAAGACCCGCACCCTGGTCGAGCGCTGCCTCCAACGCCTGCTGGACCCGCACGAACCGGCAGGCCTAGACCAAGTCCTGGTCGTCACCTTCACCGAAGCCGCCGCCACCGAAACCCGCCAGCGCATCCGCGCCCGACTCGAGGAAGCCGCCGCCCAAAATCCCGCCGACCCGCGCCCGGCCGAGGCCGTGGCCCTGGCCGACACCGCCCACATCGGCACGCTGCACAGCTTCTGCCTCGCCCTGATCCGCGAACATTTCCATGAACTGGACCTCGACCCCCAACTGAGCGTGCTCGACCCCGCCCAGGCCGAACTCCTGGCCGCCCGCACGCTCGACGATCTGCTGCGCCGCCATTACGCCGGCGATACCCCCGCCGACCTCGCGGTCCAGGAGCTGGTCCTGGCGCAGGGCGACGGCCGCGACGACGCCATCCGTGCCGCGGTGCGGCGTCTGCACGAATACACCCAGACCCTGCCCGATCCCGCCGGCTGGTGGCGCGAGCAGCGCGCGCTCGTGGAACAAGCCGAGCCCGGGCACTGGCGGCGCGCCCTGCTCGAAGGCTTCGCCGAGTGGCGTCGGGACTGGCTGGAACGCCTGGCCGAACTGGCGCCCGAAAACCTCAAAGCCGCTGCGGCCCGGCGCCTGCTGGAAGCCGTCGGTGACGCCCCGGCGCGCGCGTCGGTCGCCACCGCCCTCCGCGATTTGTTGGCCTTGGACAACGACTGGCCGCCCGGCACCAAAACCAAGTGGCGCCCCCCGTTAAAAGCCCTGTTCGACGACGTCCGCTTCCTGGCCGACCTGGCCGAAATTCCTCCGGGCGGCGCCGATCCCCTTACCGAAGACTGGAACTGGGTGCGCCCGCACCTGCGCGCCCTGTTGGACCTGGCCGCCGAGTTTGGCGACGCCTTCACCGCCGCCAAACGCGAACTGGCCGCGGTGGACTTTCACGACCTCGAACAATTCGCCCTGCGGCTGCTCTGGGACCCCGCCCGGGACGCGCCGACCGAGCTGGCCCGCCAGTGGCGCGCGCGCTTCGCCCACGTGTTGGTGGACGAGTACCAGGACATCAACGCCGCCCAGGACACGATCCTGCGTGCGCTCAGCCGGGACGGCGCCGGGGCCAACCGGTTCCTGGTGGGCGACGTCAAACAAAGCATCTACCGCTTTCGCCTGGCCAACCCGCACATCTTCCAACACTACGCGGCCACCTGGCGCGGCGGCCCCGAGGGCCTCACGGTGCCGCTGAACGAAAACTTCCGCAGCCGGCCCGCCCTGCTCGAGTTCGTCAACGCCCTGTTCGCTCCGCTCATGCGCCGCGAGGTGGGCGGCGTGGACTACGACGCGGAGGCGCACCTGCATCCCGGCCGCACGTTGCCCCCGCCCCCGGACCGGTCCGATCCCCCTGTGGAATTGTGGCTGCACCTGACCGGGACCGAATCGGACAGCGCGACCGAGGCAGACTCCGCCGATGCCGAGGCGGAAAACGGGGACGATCGCTCGCAGGCCGAGCGCGAGGCCGCGGGGGTGGCCGCGCGACTCCGGGAGCTTCACGCCGCCCGCCTGCCCGTGTGGGACGAGGCCCGCAGGGACTGGCGCCCGGTGACGTGGGGCGACATGGTGATTTTGCTGCGCGCACCGCGCCTGCGGGCCGAAGTCTATGCCCGCGAGTTCGCCCGCGCGGGCGTGCCGCTGCTGGCGCGACGCTCCGGCTTGTACGACTCCCCGGAAGTGCGCGACCTCCTGGGCCTGCTCCAACTGCTGGACAACCCCCTTCAGGACATCCCGTTACTGGCCGTGCTGCGCTCGCCCCTGGTCGGGCTGAGCGCGGACGAGCTGGCGGTCATCCGCCTGGCCGCTCCGCGGGAGTCGTTCTGGACCGCGCTTCTCCGCTTCCAGGACCTGGCCGCCTCCGGCTCCGCGCCGGCCGACCCGGAACTGGCGGTGGCGCAAACCTCGGCCCGGCCCAAGGTGGACCGTTTTCTCCAACGCTACGCCCGCTGGCGGGACGCGGCCCGCCGCACACCCCTGTCCCAGTGCCTGGAGACCGTGCTTGACGACACCGGCTACGAGGAGGAACTGCGCTTGCAACCGCGCGGCGCGACCTGCGTGGCCAACGTACAGCGGCTGCTCACAATCCTGCGCGACTACGACCGTTGGTATCGCCAGGGACTGCTGCGGTTCCTGGACCTGGTCCAGGCCCAGCAGGAGGCCGAATTCGACCCCGAGCCGGCCGCGCTCGATCACGCCGACGCGGTGCGCCTGATGAGCATTCACCAGAGCAAGGGTCTGGAGTTCCCGGTGGTGGTCGTGGCCGATCTGGGCAAGCCGTTCAACCGGCGCGATTTTTCCGCCGGCCTGGTCCTCGATGAGCACCACGGCCTCGCGCCGCGGATCCGCCCACCCGGGCAACGCCAAAGCTATCCCAGCCTGCCGCACTGGCTGGCCGGCCGGCGCGGTCGGCGTGAGGCCCTGGGCGAGGAATTGCGCCTGTTGTACGTGGCGGTCACGCGCGCCCGGGACCATCTGCTACTGGTCGGGTCGGTCAGTGCCCGGAAGACCAAACAGTGGCCAGCCCCCACCGACGCCCGCTGGAGCACGGCCGCCCTCCTGGGCGCCCGTTGTCCCCTGGACTGGCTGGGACCGCTGATGCCGCGGCTGAGCGGCGCGGCCGACTGGCTGGCCCGGGAACAGGGCCGCGGCCGGCTCCTGGCCTGGCAGGTGGTGACCGACGCGGAAACGGGGGACGCGACGCCGACGGGTCCGGACGCCCGCGGGACAACCGCCTGGGACACGCACACCCTGGCCACACTGGAGGCCCGGCTGGCCTGGCAGTACCCGCACCGCGCGGCCACGCGCGAGCCGGCCAAGGCCTCCGTGTCCGCCCTGCGTCGCCGCGCGGCGGAAGCCGACGAGGAAGCGGTGCGGTGGTTTGAGAGCGCCGCCGCGCGGCGTGGTCGGCCTCCGGAGACCGCCGGCGCTGCCACCTTGAGCGCGGTGGACCGGGGCGTGGCCCATCACCGGTTCCTGCAATTCGCGGCGTGGTGGGCGCTGGACCACCCGACCCAAGTGACGGCGGAAATCGAGCGCCTGGCCGCGGCCGGGCGTCTGACGCGCGCCGAGGCCGCCTGCCTGGACGTGGCGGCGCTGGCGGCACTGGCGGAGTCCGAGTTGGCCCGCGCGGTCCGGGCCGACGCGACCCACGTGCGCCGCGAGCTTGAATTCACCGCCCGTTTGCACCCGGCGGACTTTGCCGCGCTGGGGTTGCCCTGCGAACCGGGACTGGCGCCCGACGAGTTTGTGGTGGTGCAGGGCGTGGTGGACCTGGCGGTGATCGCCCCGGACCGGCTCTGGATCGCGGACTTCAAGACGGACGCCATTACGCCGTCCGAGCTGGACGCCCGCGTCGCCACCTACGCCCCCCAACTGCGCCTGTACGCGCTGGCCCTGCATCGGGTCTTCACCCGACCGGTCACCGACGCCCGGCTGCATTTCCTGGCCCTCAACCGCACCGTGCCGGTGTCGCTGGCCGGACTTTGAACGCCGGCTGCCGCGGCGGTCATTCCCGGCCGGTCGGGCCGATGTACTCGCGGGCGATCACCACGTTGTCGAAGGACACGATGTTGGTCGGGTTCTTCGTCCAGCGGTCGGTGAGGTAGGCCTCGAGCGTGAGGGCGTTGGCCCACAAGGTGGGGGACCGGCGCCAGTTGAGGCCGCCCCAGTGCCCGAGCAGGCGGCCGTCAATCCAGAACGCCTGCTCGCCGTCGGGCCGCCCGGGGGTGTTGTGCTTGAGCATGAACTCGGCGCAAATCCAGCGGCCCTTGGGAATCACTTCCTGGGGCTCGGGCAGGAAGGAGTTGCCCCAGTACTTGCCGTCGGGCGCGGCGGCCATTTCGTGCCAGTAGCTGTAAAAGTTCCACTTGCCCGGCGCGGGCCAGCGCCCCCAGTTGCCCCAGGGTTCCAGCGCGGTGGAGAACCGTTCATCGCCCGCCGGCTTGAGCCCCGCGCCGCCAAACCCGCTCCAGCGCTCACCGCCGCGCAGGCCGCGGTTGGCCCGCAACGTGACAAAGTGGTGCACGTAGTCGCACCCCGGATCGAACCGGACGTAAAAGCGCACAAACACCGGGTCCGCCGGCTCAAACCACTTGGTCAGGCCGTCGCCGGTGTTCTCGCCCAGCCGACCTTCCACCCGCAGGCAGTGTTGCCCGCACCGCGGATCGCCCGGCTCGACCAGACTTAAAAACCGGCCGCCGCCCGCCCCCCTTTCATCCCAGCGCGCGCCCGGGGCGCCGGCCTCGAAGTCGTCGGCGAAAATCACCGCCGGGTGGTTGGTGATCCCGGCATCCGCCTTGAAACGCGCGGCCAAACCGGGTCCCTGCGGCAGGCGACTTTGGGCCGCGAGGTTGGGATGACGCTCGGTCGCGCCCCGGGCGAGGATGGCCAGGACCAAACCGCTGCTCAGGGCGAGGGCGCGGTAGTGGGAGTTCATAAACCGGGCGCCCGGGCCGCCGGCCCGGTCTCGCCAGGCTCGGCATCCGGATGGTCCAAGGGCGGGAGATTGCCCGCCGGGTCAAACTCCCACGGTGTGGCCGGGCCAAACAGTTCGAGGTCGGCGCGCCCGGCCAGTTCGGCGGCCAGGGCCTCGGAGACCTCCAGCCACTCAAGCGACAGCGTGTCGCGGATGCGCGCCACGCGCGCCCGCCCGGGCGCCGCGCCGGGCAGCGAGGCCAGCGCGGCGGCGAGGGCCTCGCGGTCGGAGTCGAAGCTGATCGGCACCTTGGCACCCTGCAAGGACAGGGCGGTGAGCGCGTTGGTGGCCGTCGCGCGGCGGTCCAGCGCCCGGAGCAGGCGGGTGGTGGTGAAATCGGCCAGGCCGATACCGATGGCGTTGCCGTGGCTTTCGGGGGTCAGCTCGCGCACGAAAAGCCGGTGCACCATCGGCCGGCGCGGGGCCACGTCGGGGGCCAGCGAGTAGCCGTGAATCATCCGGCCGATGACCGCCGGGTCCATGCCCGTGCCGCTGATGTTTTTGCCCATCCGGTCCACGATCAACACATCCACCTCCTCCACCGGAAGGCGCGGCATCAGGGCGCGGGCCTCGGCGCAGAGGGCCTCATCGCGCGTCAGGAAATCGGCCGGCGCGACCACTTCCCCGCGCGCCAGTCGGTGACGTTGGTCCTCGACCACCGCCACGCCGGCCAACAACGGGACGCGGGGGAGCAACACCGCGGCGGCGGCGCGCAAGGCGGGTTCGTGGCCGACGACGGCCGCAGCGCGGTGAAAGGCCGCGGCGCCCGCAGCCTGGCCCAGCCCCACAACGAGCATTTTCACCAGCCCGCTGCCCAGTCGGCCGGAAAAATCGGTGTGCGGCTTGACCCGGTTGATTAGCACCACGGCGTCAGCGCGCAGGGCCGCGACGCTGCACGGGACCGATCGGCCATCGGCCGTGCGGCCGACCTCGGCCACCTCCAGGCCGGCCCGCACCGGCACGCCCAGGGCGGCTTCGGTGATGCCGTAGCCGGCCAGCAGGGCTTTCTGCCCTTCCGGCGTGGCGCCGCCGTGGCTGCCCATGGCGGGGAGTATGAACGGGGCGGCACCGGCCGAACGCAGCACCGCCAGCGTGGCCCGGACCAGCTCGGGCAGTTGGGCAATCCCGCGACTGCCCACGGCCACGGCCACGCGCGCCCCGGGGCGCAAATGGCCCGTCAGCGACCGCAACCCCGCTCCCACGGCGGCGGCCACATCCAGCAGTGGAGGCGGGGGAAACCGCTGCCGGACCCGGATCATCCGGGGCAGCTCGTGGGCGGCGGGCAAAGAGACCGACGCCATCATCGCCCGGCATCATTCGCCCGCCGGCGGGAAATTGCCAAGGGCGGAAACGCAGCCCGGGCGCCGCGGCACCCTACCGTCCAATGGAGGTCCTCGTTGGATGAAACCTCCCCCTGGTAGAGCCGCGCTGCGTTGCGGCCCCCAACCCGAAAACCGGAGTGCCGGCGCGGCGGCATCCTCCCGTTTACCCGGACAGGACCGTCACCTTCAGTACACCCCTTCGACGATCTGCTTCTCCATCGCTCCGAAGGGCCGCACGTCGCCCACGCCGTCCCAGGCGTAGGGTGGCCGGGGCGGGCGGCGGATGGCCTCGTCGCGCTCCAGAAAACGCGGCATGAAGAACTCCCGCGTCATGGTGGTCAGCTCGACGCGGCCGAACTCGCCGTAGGGCACCAGTTCATCGGTCTTGTCGGGGCGAACCACGCGCAGCACCGCGCGCGGCTGGGGCGCGTAGTAGGTAAGGCTGAAGTTGTCCTCGGGCTGCAGGGGCACGCTGGCGGCCAGGCCCATGAGGGTGTTGCCGTAGGTGGGGTAAAAGCCGATCCGGTTTTCGAGCAATTCCTCGACAAGGAAACGCACTTCCTGGGGCTTCATGGAGGTGCCGCCACAAAACACGCCCCGGATGCCGGCCTCCCAGAGGTTGATCTTCTCGGCCAGGGCCTCGAGGAGCTTGGGCGTGGTGAACAGGCCCGAAATTTTGCGATGGGTGAGCAGGGTCACCGCCTGATCCACCACGTGGGCCATGTAGGCGCGGGCCTGGTCAAATTGTTTGGTCGCCAGGAGCTTCTTCACCCAGCGCGGGTCCAGGTCAATGAAGTAGCACGAGCTGCCACGCACGTTGGCCAGGTGCTCGATGGCCAGCCGCAACCGGCGCGGGCCGGTGGGGCCCATCATGAGCCAGGCGCCGCCGCGGGGAAAATGCTCGTCCGAGAGCTTCTCGCTGAACTCGGAGTAATCCACCTTGTAGTCCTCCCAGCCGATGCGCTGCTTGGGCATGCCGGTGGTGCCGCCGGTCTCGAAGATGTTGTAGGGGCGGCCGCGGTAGGCCGCCGGCACCCACACCTCGGGCTGGAGGTCGCGCAGCCATTCGTCCTGAAAGTGGGGGAAGCGCGCCAGCAGGTCGTCGAAGCCGCGCACCTCGCGCCGCGGGTCCCAGCCGGCCCGCCGGGCCCAGTCGAGCCAGAACGGGCAGCCGGTTTCGGGGCTGAAGTGCCAGGCGATGATCTCGCGCACGTGCGCATCGAGCTGCGCACGGGCTTCCCGGATGGTTTCAGGGCTGACGGTGGGGATGGACATGGTTGGCGTGGGAATTTCCTGGGACCACAGTTTCAACGTTGCGGCGGCTCGGGGAAAAAGCGGGCCACCACGGCGGGGGCGGGCGGCCGGGTCAGCAGCGAAACCACGACCAGGGTCAGCGCGGCCGCACCGAAGATGAAGACCACCGGCATCAGCCCAAAGACCAGCAGCTCGTCACCGCCCGGAGGTTTGTTGGTTCCGGCCAGGATGTCGCGATAAAACAGCACCCCCCAGGTCACCGCGGCGGCGGCCAGGCCGGCCAGCGCCCCGGCGGCGGTCGCGCGCCGCCAGTACAACGCGGCAAAGACCAGCGGTGACAGCGCGGCAAAGCCGGAGAAACACCACACGCCCAGGTCGAAGACGTGCGCGGTGTCTTTCAACCCCAGTGACAGCAGGTACGTGACGCCCACAATGCCCAGGACGAACCCGCGGGCCAGGTGGATTTTCTGCCGGTCGCTGAACCGCTCCGGGCCGGCCAGCCGCACCACCACGTCGTTGGTGAACATGGTGCCCAGGCACATGAACTGGGAATCCAGGCTGGACATGATGGCCGCCAGCACGCCCGCGGCCACCAGGCCGGTCAGGACGGGCGAGTGCACCAATTGGTTGACCATGCGACCGAGCACGGCGTTGGGATTGGTGCCCGGCCCCAACTGCGCCGTGGCCCACAGGCCGATCAAAATGCAGGGCACCC
Organism: uncultured Verrucomicrobiae bacterium; assembly: GCA_937946835.1. GTDB lineage: Bacteria > Verrucomicrobiota > Verrucomicrobiia > Limisphaerales > J093 > DSVZ01. The sequence goes on from CALFAV010000032.1 coordinate 53,049, forward strand.
ACAGCAGCATGATGAAGATCGGGTGCGCCACCACGGTGAGGCGGAAACTGCGCGCGCTGCGGGCCGTGAGCCAGTGCTGGAACAGGTGCGGAAACATCCCCACCGAGAGCGGGACCAGAAAATACGAGAAGAACTGGCCGTGCCCGATCAACCCCTCCCGCGCCAGGCGCGGCGCCCCGTAGGCACTTTCCGCCACCCGCCGGCCGGCCTCGGTCAGGCCGCCCATCCGCTCGGCCACCAGCCAGAAGGCGACCCCGCCGGCGCCCAGGAACACCAGCGTTTGAAAGGTGTTGGCCCAAACCGCCCCGCGCAGCCCGCCGAAAAAGACGTAGCACAGTACGATCAGGCAGATGAGGCCCGCGCCCAGCCAGTACGGCACTCCGCCGGACAACGGATTGGGCCGCAGCGCGCCGTCCGGCCCGGGAATCGGCGGCAGGGCGAACCACTGGGGAAAGGCTCCTGCGGTGGCCGACTGGACGAATTTGCCCGCGGAAATCACCCCCACCAGCAGGTAGGGAATCACCAACAACACCAGCACCGGAAACAGCCAGTACCCCAGGGCCGGGGACTGGAAGCGTTCCCGAAAAAACTCGCACTGGGTGAGGTAGCCGTACCGTTTGCCCACGGCCCAGAGTCGGATGCCCACCAGGAAAAACACCGCCGAGTGGATCAGCCCGGACCACGAGGCCATCAGGCCGTACACGCCCACGCCGGAGGTGTAGGCCTTGCCCGTCGAGCCGACCATGGCAAAGCCGGTCATCGTGGTACCGAAGATGGACATCAACAGCAGAAACGGTCCCACCGAGCGGCTGACCACGAAGTAGTCGGCGCTGGTGCCCTTGAAGAAGCGGTTGCTGACCAGCCCCAGGACGACCAACAACCCCAGGTAACCGGCGATGATCAGGACCACCTGAAGGCTTTCGGTGAGCGCGAACATGGCAATGGGGCAAAAGCTTCAGGCGTCGTGCAGGGCCGGGGCCGCGGCGGCCGGGGCCGCGGGCTTCGCGGGCGACTCGTTGGCCCAGCGTTCCAGCGCGTGCGGCCAGGCGTAGCGATTGGCCAGGGCCCACAGCCCACCGGC
>CALFAV010000033.1 GCA_937946835.1 uncultured Verrucomicrobiae bacterium
GTGGCCGACGCCCGCGCCGGGCCGTCCCCGACTGGTCGTCGCCAGCGGCTGAGGCTCCCCCGCGCGCGTTCTCGTCCCCCCAGAACCTCCCGGCCCGAGGCCGGGCGTGGCGGAGCTTTGTCTGCCGAGCCGCCAGAACCCGAAAAAACGCTGCTCTTCGGTCCCGCCGGCGTGTGTCGCCGCCCGCCAAAGCACGATTTTGCCGGCCACGCCCGCCCTGCGTTCCTTTCCCCACCCTCAACCTGTCAACCCCATTCGCATCGTAATGATTGGGGGCTTGGCTCAGGCCCTGACAAATCAAGGCTTGCCAACGGGCTTGCTTGGCGGCTAAATGTCCCGCTCTTTGCCCGCGGCGGGAGCGGCGGGCGGGACAACCGATCAAGACCGGCGGTCCGACGCCGCCGGCGCAAGTGGCATATGGTCAAGATTCGTTTGAAACGTCTTGGGGCGAAAAACACCCCGGCCTATCGCATTGTGGTGGCGGACGCGCGCAGCCCGCGGGACGGCCGCTTCATCGAGGAAATCGGCTCTTACACGCCGCTCCAGAAGGGCCAGGACTTTACCCTGAAGCTGGACCGGGCCGAGTTTTGGTTGCAGCGGGGCGCGCAACCCACGGAAACGGTGGCGGACTTCATCCGGCGGGCGCGCCGGCAGGCCGCGGCCCCGAAGGCCTAGCGGAACACCTGAGCACCCCGCGCGTCATGCAAGCCTGGTTGGAATGGGTGGTCAGGGGGCTGGTCAGCCGGCCCGAGCAGGTGAGCATCACGGCGGTCGAGAAAAGCGGGACCACACACTATGAAGTGCGGGTGGCAGCAGCCGACATGGGAAAGGTCGTGGGCAAGCACGGAGCCACGATCAAGGCGTTGCGCACCCTCCTGGAGGCGGGCGCGCTCAACCAGGGACGCCGCTGCACGTTGGAGCTGGTCGAGGTCCCTCCGCCGGCTTGAGCACCCCGGCCCGGGCCGGACCGCTCCGTCCCTGCCGGGTATGAAGATTGACGTTCTGACGCTTTTCCCCGCCATGTTTGCGGGGCCGCTGGACGAAAGCATCCTCCGCCGGGCCCGCGAGCGCGGCCTGCTGGAGTTGCGGTTGCACAACCTGCGGGACTGGACCCATGACCGGCATCGCACGGTGGACGACCGGCCCTTCGGCGGCGGCCCCGGCATGTTGTTGAAACCCGAACCGATCTTTGAAGCCGTCGAAAGTCTGCGCGGCCCGGACACGCGCTGCATCCTGCTGGGCCCGGCCGGTCGGCGTTTTGACCAGACCGTCGCCCGGGAGTTGGCGGCCCTGCCGCACCTGATCCTGATTTGCGGCAGCTACGAGGGGGTGGACGAGCGCGTGCGCGAGTTCCTGGTGGACGACGAATTGTCCATCGGGGACTACATCCTGACCAACGGCGCCCTGCCGGCGATGGTGGTCATTGACGCGGTGACCCGGCTGCTGCCCGGCGTGCTGGGCGACGCGGCCAGTGCCAGCGACGAATCCTTTGGCCGCGGGGGCATTGAGTACCCGCAGTACACCCGACCGGCCGATTACCGGGGCCTGAAGGTGCCGGAGGTGCTGCGCTCCGGCGACCACGCGGCCATCGCCCGCTGGCGGGCGGAACAGGCCCGGTTGCGCACGGCCCAGCGGCGGCCGGACCTGGCCAGGGACCCCGGCAACACTCCCCAGACCGTTTGAGCTATGAACCAGACATTGCTGAACAAGATTGAAGCGGCCCATCTCCGCAAGGACCCGCTCCCCTTCAACGTGGGTGACACCGTGCGGGTCCACACCCGGGTCGTCGAAGGCGACAAGGAACGCATCCAGGTCTTTTCGGGGGTCGTCATCGGCCGGCGCGGTCACGGCATCAACGAGACCTTCACCGTGCGCCGCATCAGCTACGGCGAAGGGGTCGAACGGGTGTTTCCCGTCCATTCCCCGCGCATCGAGAAGATCGAAGTCGAACGGCGGGGCAAGGTGCGCCGCGCCAAGCTCACCTACCTGCGCCAACGCGTCGGCAAGGGTGCCCTGGCCGTGCGGGAGAAGAGCCGCCGCAGCGCAGGCGTCGTCCCCGAGGTTACCCCCCCCGCAGAGACCTCCTCGGAACCCGCGCCCAACGCCCCGGCCCCGGCCGCGGCCTGATTTCCCCCGGACGATGCCAGCGCGGGAGGTTGGCTGTGTCCGCCGTAGCCCGCCCCGGGAACGAAGAGCGCCTGCACTTCGAGCGCCGGCTTTACCAGACAGGAGTGCGGCGGGTGGCGGGGGTGGATGAAGCCGGTCGCGGTCCCCTGGCGGGACCGGTCGTGGCGGCGGCCGTGATCCTGCCCGAGGAGTGGGTGCTTCATGGCCTGCCCCCAGACCTGGTGGGGTTGAATGATTCCAAGCAGCTCAGCCCGGTCCAACGGGAGCGGTATTTCACTGAACTGACCGCTCATCCCGGGGTGCGGTTTGCCCTGGCCCGTGCCGAACCGGACGACATTGACCGCCTGAACATCCTGCGGGCCACCCACCAGGCCATGCTCCGGGCGCTCCGCGGTCTGACGCCCGCGCCCGATCATCTCCTCGTGGACGGTCGGCCGGTCCCGGGGTTGCCGGTGCCCCAGACCGCGCTGATTCGGGGCGACGCGCGCAGCTATTCCATCGCCGCGGCGAGCGTGCTGGCCAAGGTGACCCGGGACCGGAGCATGATCGAGTACGACCGCCGCTATCCGGCCTATGGCTTTGGGCGACACAAGGGTTATCCCACCCCGGAGCATCTGGCGCGGTTGCAACAATACGGCCCCTGCCCGATTCATCGGCGCAGCTTCCTGCCGGTCCGACTCGCTCAAGCCGGCTTGTTCTGAGCCACCGGCGTCGTCCGGCGTCCCCCCCACCGGCTGCTGGCCCCGGCCTGATCGGCTTGGGAGTCATGAGTCCTCGCCACCACCAAACGGGGTTGACCCGTGCTCGCTCCGGAGCGGTGGCCGGGCCGACTTTCCCGTTGCCGAACCACTCGGGCCGCGCCGTACATTGGCGCGGCGTGCAGACCTGGTGGCAACGCGTGGCGTCCCTGTGCCAGAGCCTGTGGGCCCGCTGGAGCCGGGCGACGCCGGAGCACCTGCGTCGGGGGCGCCTGGGGGAGCGTGCCGCCCGAGGGCACCTGCGCCGGGCGGGCTTGAAATTTCTGACCGCGAACTTCCGCAGCCCCCGGGGCGAGATTGATCTGGTCTTTCGCGACGGAGACTGCCTCGTGTTTGTCGAGGTCAAGACCCGGTCTTCCGAGGACTGGACCCGGCCGGCGGCGGCGGTGGACGCGGACAAGCGCCGGCGACTTTCCCTGGCCGCACTGGACTACCTGAAGCTCCTGGGACACCCGCGCGTGCCGGTGCGCTTTGACATCGTGGAGGTGCTCCTCGAAAGCGGCCGGGTGCGCGAGGTGCGGCATCTACCCAACGCCTTTGCCCTCACCGCGCCGTATCGGTACGGTTGAGCCATGCCCGAGTTGCCCGAAGTCGAGGTGTTGGCGCGTCACCTGGCACCGTTGCTGACGGGCCGGCGCGTGCACGAGGTAACCGTGTTCCGCCCGCGGGTGATTCGGCCGCATCCGGTGGAGGAGTTCCGCCGGCGGGTGCGGGGCGCGCGCTTTGCGGGGCTGCGGCGTCGGGGCAAGTACCTGGTGTTCGCGCTGCACCGGGGCGGCACGCGTGGCGAACAGCTCCTGATCGGGCATTTGGGCATGAGCGGGCGCCTGTACCTGCTACCCCCCGCGGCGCCGCTGCCGCGGCATTGCGCGGTGCTGGTGGACCTGGGACGGCACCGGCTGGTGTTCGAGGACCCGCGCTATTTCGGACGGCTGATGTTTACCGACGGCGCCCTGGCTCGGCTCGGCCCGGAACCGCTGGAGTCGAAATTCACGCCGGCCGGGCTGGCAGGCGCGTTGCGGGGCTCGCGCCGGGCAATCAAGGTGCGCCTGCTCGACCAGCGGGTGGTGGCGGGGTTGGGCAACATTTACGCCAGCGAAGCGTTGTTCCGCGCCCGCCTTTCACCGCGCCGGCCCGCGGGGAGTCTGCGGCCCGCCGAAGTGCGGCGGTTGCATCGGGCGATTCGCGCGGTGTTGCGGGAGGCCATCCGATTTGGCAGCACGGTCCCGCTGGACTGGGCGGGAACGGCGGGCGGCGACGGCCTCTTTTATTACGGCCGCGCGGCCGGCGCGCCGGATTATTACCAGGAGCGGCTGGCCGTTTATGGCCGGGCGGGGCGGCCGTGTCGGCGCTGCGGCGCGGAGATTCGGCGGTTGGTTCAGGCCGGGCGGAGCACGTTTTATTGCCCGCGTTGCCAGTCGGATTGAGGCGGGCGGTTCAGCCGCGGCGGTTGACCCGCCAGAGCAGCCAGGCGCCCAGGCCGTTGAACAAGAAGTTGGGCGCCCACAGCAGCAGTTCGGGATGCCGTTCGGGCCGGGTGTCCCACGCCTGGGCCATGACCGCGAAGCTGTGGTACACGGCCACGAGCACCAGGGCGAGGCCGAAGCCGACGCTGGTCTCGCGGCGATGTGTCCGGATGGCCAGGGGGATGCCGATGAGCGTGTAACCCAGACAGGCAAAGGAAAACGCGGCCTGCCGGTGCATCTGGACCTTGACCGGGGTGACATCCAACCCGAGCCGGCGGTACTCGTAGAAGGCGTGGAGCAACTGGCCCAGGGTCATGTCCGAAAGCGGCGTGGTCTTGCCGGGGGATTCGGTCCACCGGATCGGCAGGGGCAGCACGGTGGCGCCCAGGTAGGCGGGTTGCCAGGCGGTGACGTTGACCGCCTCCACTTCGGGCATTTCCAGGCGGATTTCCTGGGCGTTGGTGTCCACGATGAGCGTGGCGGTATCCGCCTTGAGGATGGTGGCCACCCGGGGGATGTCGCCGGGGAGCGCCGGCTGGAAACCAAAACGGGGTTGGATGTTTCCGTCCGCCTCGGCGGGCGGCGGGTTGGTGTCCAGTTGGTACACCACCAGGTTCTTGAGCTGCGACCCGCTGGCCCGGCCCACGTAAAGGATGTAGCCGGGGAAGGAGCGGATGAACTGGTTTTCCCCGAGCAGGGTGGTGGGACGCTGAACCCCCAGGCGGAACAAAAGCTCCTTGTAGGCCATGCGGCACCGCGGGCCGAGCTGCATGTTGAACCAGGCGCTCAGCCCGCACAGGACCACGCTGAGCAGGAGCACGGGGGTGATGAGGGCCACCAGGCTGATGCCGCCAGCGCGCGCGGCGGTCAGTTCCTGGTCGGCGCTGAAGCGTCCGAAGACCAACAGGGTGGCGGTCAGCAGGCCCATCGGCAGGGCGAAGACCAGCACGAAGGGCAGGAGGTACCCCAGGGCCCGGAGCGCGGCGCCCGGGGGGAGCGATTGGTTGATGATGAGGTCGAGGATTTCGCGCAGCAGGTTGCCCAGCAGCAGCACGAAGGTGAACACCATCACCGTCAGCCCCAGCGAGGCCAGGACCTGCCGTGTCAGATACCAATGGAGGGTTTTCATGTGCCCGCCGGGGGCCGATCGGCGCCATGCCGCGCCCGGCCGGTCGCCTCAGGCCCTTCCCGCCGCGGTTTCGGCGGCCTCGCGCTCGCGGTCCTGGCGCGCCCAACGCCGGGCCACCAGCAGCGAGCCCTCGTAAAGTATCTGAATGGGCAGGGCCATCAGGACCATGGTCAGCGGGTCTCCCGAGGGGGTGATCACGGCCGAGAGGGTGAGGTTGCCCACGATGAAATAGGCGCGGTAGTTCGACAGGGTCTGGTGGTCCACCAGGCCCATTTTGACCAGCGTCAGGATCACCAGCGGCAGTTGGAAGCTCAGTCCCATGCCGAGCATGAACTTGCAGACAAAGCTCACGTAGTCCTCGGCGCGCCACTCGTCCGCGCCGAAGCCCATCCACTGGGAGAACTGCACCGAGGCCATGAGGGCCACCTGGACGATGACCAGGTAGCAAAAGGCCACGCCCAAAATGAACAGCACGCTGCCCAGCCCGGCCACGCGGTACAGGAACTTCTTTTCCTTCACCTTGAGCGCGGGCAGGACGAACTGGCCGATGAAAAAAATCACGAACGGGGCGGAGACCACCAGCCCGCCGTAGAGCGCGATTTTGAGCGCGACCATGAAGGCGCTGATGGGGCCATAGTTTTTGAGCACCACCAGATTGGCGGCGGCGGAGGCGGGCTGGCGGTTGGTCTGGACGTTCAGTGCCAGCACCAGCCGGTCGCCCAGCGGCAGGGGGACCAGCTCAAGGGCGCTCACGTGGTTGGAATCCACCGTGGGCGGCAGGCGCACCGTCCCCAGTTGCACCCGGCCCACCTCGTTGGTGCCCAGCAACAGCGGGACGCGCTGCTGGGCCGCGGGAAGCATCCGCTGCGCGTGCACCAGGGGCCAGGTCAGAAACGCCACCAACCGGTTGCCGGCCACCAGGCAGACCAACATGCCCAGCAGGATCGAGACGACCACCTTGATGAGCGTCCATCGCAGGTCCTCCAGGTGGTCCAGGAACGGCTTCACCGGTCCACCGCCTTCCTCCTCTTCTTCCTCCTCCTCGTCGGGGTAGGCGCGGCGCCGGGCCGCCGGCGGTGGAGGGACGGAGGTTGCAACGGGTTCCGCGGCGGGTTCCGGGGAGGCATTTGTGGAAGACGGGTAGGCGGGGGTGGGGGTAGGAGCGGGGTTTGCATCCGGGCCTCCGCTCAAACCCGGCGGGGAGGGGAGCAGGTCGGGATTTTCCAGATTTTCCGGGATGGAGTCCGCTGCTTCAGCCGGCTGGACCGAGTTGCCGGGGGAGAGTTCCTCGGGCGCCGCCGGCGCGCCGGAGTTGAGGAAGGACGATTCTTCCTTTCTCGCCTCCGGGGTGGCGGGAGGCTGTTCTAGCAAACCTTCGCCGGGACCGGGGCGTTCGCCCGGAGCCTCATGCGCCATGGCCATGCCCGGGGCCGGTGTGACTCAGGCAGACGTGCCACTGCCGGGGGGCGAGGCGGATGGGGCGGCGGCCGGTGGGGGCGGCGGAGATGGTCGGGGCGGTGCGGGCGGCTCCTCTTCCACGGCCCGTTGCAGTTCGTCCTGTACGTCGCGGGAGGCGCGCTTGAACTCATTGATGCCCCGGCCCAGGCCACGGGCCAGTTCGGGGAGTTTCTTTGCCCCGAACAAGAGCAGCATCACCAGCAGAATGCCGACAATTTCCGGCCAACCCAGGAAGGCCAGCAGGCTGAATTCAATACCATTCATGGGAATCAGGGTACGCGTTTCGCGCCACGAAACAAGCAGACACTTCCGCCGGGGCGGGCGTTCAATTCAAAGACGGGGCGGACGGGCCCACCGTTACCTGGGGGGCAGCAGCAGGATGAATTCGCCGCGGCGGTTCTTGGCCCAGGCCTCTTCGTTGTGTCCGGGGTCCACCGGACGGTCTTCGCCCCAACTGCGGGTGCGGATGCGTTCGCCGCCGATGCCCCGTCCGATGAGGTACTCGCGCAGGGCCAGGGCGCGGCGTTCGCCCAGGGCGCGGTTGTACTCCTCGGTGCCGCGCTCATCGCAATGGCCGTCAATGAGCAGCTTGTGGTCGGGTTTGAGTTTGAGGTGTTCGGCCACGGCGTTGGCCTTGTCATGCTCGCTGGTCTTGACCACCGAGCTGTCGAAGTCGAAGTACACCGTCGCAAACGCGAGGGTGTTCGTGTCCATGATCATTCCCTCGAAGGTTTCCAGCGCACCCTGCGCAAAGCCCTCCTCGGTGCGCAGCGGTTCGCTGGTGACGTCGCCGGGTCGGGTCACCGCGCCCGGGCCCAGGTCGGACGGCACGGTCGCGCCCGGAGTCAGCGGCCCGGGACCCGCGCCCGGGCCGGGGGCCTTCACCGTGCGCGCGGGGAGGGGGGTGGGGCTTTTCGGGGTTTTTTTGCACCCCACCCCACCGAGGATCAAAGCGGCGGCGACCGCCAAGCCGGGAACCAGCAGGAAACGTTTCATGTTTGTTGCCGAATGTGCCGAGTTATCGGGCCCAAGCGGGCTGTGAACAATTGCCTGAAAGCTGGGCGGCATCCTTGATTTGTTTGGTGGGCACGTCAAGCAAAGACAGGACGCGCCGGCCGTTGACCCGGCGGGTGAACATCAGCGTGCGGGAATTGGGCGCCCAGGTGGGGTCTTCCCCGGCGGTGTACAGTTTGGCTTCTCCACCGCCGGCCGGGACCACGCAGATTTCAAAATTCCGCATCTGGGCGGTGAACGCGATCCACTTGCCGTCCGGGGACCAATCCGGCTCGGAGGGGTTGGCCACCCCGACCACCGGCAGGGGCTTGAGCGTGCCGCCGCTGGCGGGAATGGTGGCCAGGACGCGACGCCCCCCCATGCGGGTGGCCACGCAAATCGTGCGCCCGTCCGGCGACCAGGTCGGGGAGGACTCGTCCTCGCGGGTGTGGGTGAGCTGCCGCAGGTTTTTCCCGTCCGCGTCCGCCACGTACAGGTCCGGGCTGCCGCCCTTGCTCAGGATCATGGCCACGCGGCGGCCGTCCGGCGACACCGCCGGGGTGATGTTCGAGCCGGCGTAGCGCGCGAAAATCTGCCGGGTGCCGGTGCTCAAATCGTGCCAGACGATGTCCGCGTTGCCGAACTTGTAGGTCACGTAGTAGAGCCGGCGCTGCCCGGGCACCCAGGCTGGCGCGGCCACGACCGAGCCGTCCCGGGTCACCGCCAGCGCGCCGTGGCCGTCGTAGTCCGCCACGTAGATTTCACTGGTCTGGCCGGTCACGAGCTTGAAGGCGATCTTGGTCCGGGCGATGCCCTTCTGGCCGGTGACCGCCTCGACCACGTCATCGGCCAGGGCATGGGCCTGTGAGCGCAGGCTGCCGCCCCGGTAGGTGCGGGCGAACTTGACCGCCCGGCTGAGGTTGTCGGTGAGCCGGCCCTCGACCTCGCTGCCGTTGCCGCCGCGCAGAGTGAACTGGGCGGCGGCCTCCTCCACCACGGTGAAGCCCACCACGTACAGGTCAAAGCGCAGCACCTGCTCCACCTCGCCCGAGTACCCGACCAGGGCGATGGGGATGGGTTTCTGCGTGGCGGCGGCGTACTCGGTGATGCGGATGGTCTCGGCCGCGCGGCCGGGGCCACACCACGCCGCGACCAGCGCGGCCCACAGGGTCAACGGGGAAAACAAGCGCATGTTCATCCGGCTCCGGGGGTGGGTTCGAGGTGAAATTCGATCTCAAATTCGCGCTGCTCGTCCCGCGCCCCTTCCGGGAACGGCCGGCCAATGGTGCGCACCCGGTCCAGCGCCGCGCGCACCGAGCGGTCCATCGCCTCATGACCGGAGCGGCGTTTGATCTCGCTCAAGAGCACATCGCCGTTGCGGGCGATGACCACCCGCGCCACCACGGTGAGCGAGCGTTCACTGATTTCCCGGGGTTTGAGCGGCGCCCAGGCCTGCCGATAGACCAGGTCCACAAAGCTGGTGTAACTGGCGTAAGTGGCCCCGCCGGTGCCGGGCACCGTCACCGTGGTGCTGCTGGAAAGCTGGCGGCTGAGGGTGTCGGCCATGCGGGCCAATTGACTCTGGCGCGCCCGGGCCAGGCGCTCCGCCTCGGCCCGCTGACGCGCCGCGGCGTCCTCCCGGGAACGCTCCTCGGGCGAGGTCGCGGGCGGGCGGACGACCGGCTTGAGGTTCACCTCGATTTTGCGGCGCGGTGCCGGCTCGGGTTTCTCGCCGGTCGGGGAGGTGCGGGGCGGTTCCGCCGCAGGTTGCGGTGCCGGACGTGGCTCCGGCGGGCGCGGCGGTTCCGGCTTGGATTCCGGTTTGGGTGCAGGAGGCGGCGGAGGGACCACCGGCTCGCGCGGCGCGGTTGGCGGGGGTGTTGCCGGTGGCGCCGGGGTGCCGCCCCCCATCACGGGGGCATCCACCAGCACGTCGGGGATGAAGGTGAGCAACGTGACCTCCTCGGTGGGCGGGGGCCGGGCCGGGCTGAACCCCGCGCTGAAGACCAACAACCCCAGCAGCCCGAGGTGGGCGAGCAGCGAGGCGGCCAGGCACTGGCGTTGGAGGCGGGTCATCGGCCGGAAGGCGGTTGGGTGGCCAGCGAGAGGCGGGTGATCTGGTGGCGCGTGAGCCGGTCAATCAGCGGGTAGAAATGCCGCGCCCGGGTTTCCTGGTCGGCGCGGATGCGGACCACCAACTCGGGGTTGGCGCGGTACTCCCGCACCAGAAGCTGTTCGAGCTGATCCAGGGTGTAGCGGTTGGTGCCGATCAAATAAACCCCGTCCCGGGTCACGTCCACGTTGCGGATGTTTTCCCGGCGCACGCGCTGCACGGCGCGGCCGCCCTCGGGCAGGCGCAGGTCAATCGTGTTTTCGAGCAGGGGCGTGGTGATCACGAAAATGATCAACAGCACAAACGCCAGGTCCAGCAGCGGCGTGATGTTGATGTCGCTGAGCGTGACCAGGACGTTGCGCTGGGAAAAACGGCGCATGGCGGCGGGCCGCGCGGCTCAGGCGCGGTCGTCTTCCCGGAGGTACTCGGTTTCCATTTGCGAGACCAGCTCCTGCGCAAAGTTGTCCAGTTCGACCGTCAGGACCCGCAGGTTGTGGACCAGCCAATTGTATCCGAACATCGAGGGGATGGCCACCAGCAGGCCGGCCACGGTGGTGATCAACGCCCCGGCCACGCCCGGGGCCATGGCCGCCAGGTCCGCCCGCCCGCCGGCGGCGGTGGCCTGGGCCACGCCGCTGAAGGCGCTCATCACGCCCCAGACCGTGCCCAGCAGCCCCAGGAACGGCGCCCCGCTCACCGCGATGGCCAGCAGGATCAACCCGGACTCCAGCTTGAGCGCCTGGCGGGCCACGGCGCCCTCGAGCGTGCGCTTGACGTGTTCCATGTCGGTCAACGTCACCCGCGAGCGCCGGCTGCCCTCGTCCCGGCGCAGGCGGGCATCCAGTTCCCGGCACCCGGCCAGGTACACCGCGTAGAGCGGACACCCCTCCACCGGCACGCGCCGGTCAAAGATGCCGAAGACGTTTTTCTGGGCGTGGTACTCGGTGTCGAAATAGCCGTTGAGCCGGCGGGCGCGGCGCATTTCCACCGCCTTGGTGGCCATGATGGACCAGGCCACGATGGAAAAGACGACCAACAGGATGATGATCGCCTTGCCTTCCAGCGTGGCCTGGTCCCAGACGTACAGCAGGTCCAGTTGGGTCCGGGCCAACAGGGCTGTGGCAGACACGTGATTCATGACCGCTCCCCGCCGGCGCGCGGCGGCGGCCGTCATGCTTAACGGCCGGGTGGGGGTGGGTCAAAGGCTTTCAGGTCACGGGCGCGCCGGATTGTGCACGAGTTGTGCACCGGCCGGGATCGCCGGGCGCGGCCGCGCTGCCGGTCTTCCGGCGCCTGGGCTGCGAACCCGCGTGCCAAAAAGCCGCGCCCGCCCCGTCCCGGTCGCCGCGGGCCCCGCCGCCGGAGGGAGTGGCGCGCGCCGGCGGAGCCGACCCGCAATTTCTCAGGCGTAGTCCCCCAGGTCCACCCAGCTTCGCCGGGCGACGGAGGCCACGACGGCGTCCATCACGGTCTGGACGCGCGCCCCGGCGTGAAAGTCCGGCACGCAGGGTCGTTGCTGGCGGATGGCGTCCACAAACTCGAAGGCCTGGTCGTAACGGAACGTCACCAACGGGTCGCCCGCCCCGGGGTCGCGCGGTGAACCGGGCCACACCCAGTACTCCCGCGGCACGGACACGGTTTCCAGACCCGGGCCGCCCGCGCGGCCGATTTGCAATTCGTTCCAGCGGGCGGTGCAGTACACGGCGCTGGCGCGCTCGCCGTTGAGTTCCACGGAGTCGAGGCTGCGCCAGCTTTCGTTGCGGCCGCTGGCCAGCTTGCTGCTCTCGAGCACGCCGGTGGCCCCGCGGACGAACTCGGCCAGCACGGCCACCCAGTCGTCGGTGTCATTGGGCGCGCCGCCGCGGACCGGGGTGAAGGTCTTCAGGTCGGCCACCAGGCGCCGCAGCGGGCCGACCAACAGGTGGGCGAAGTCAATCCGATGCGAGAGCATGTCCCCCAATTCCCCCGAACCGGCCAGGCGGCGAACCTGGCGCCAGCCCAGGTTGCGGGTCCCCCAGTCCTGTAGCCGGCAGCAGCGGAAGTGGCGGATTTCTCCCAGATCGCCCCGTGCCACGACGGCGGCCAGGTAGCGCATGGCCGGCACGAACCGGTAGGTGAACGCCGTCATGTGCCGCACCCCGGCGCGGTCGGCCGCGGCGGCCAATTCCCGGGCCTCCGCCGCGTCCAGGGCCAGCGGCTTTTCGCAGAGCACGTGCTTGCCCGCGGCGATGGCCGCCCGCGCGATGGGCGCGTGGGTGTGGTTGGGCGTGGCGATGATCACGGCGTCCACGTCCTCCCGGGGCACAATGTCCTCGAAACGGGTGGAGGCGACCGCGACGCCGGTCTGTTGCCGGGCGCGCTCCAGCGCGGCGGGGTCCGCGTCGCAAAGCGCGCTCACGCGCGTCTCCGGACAAAGCGCCAGGCCGGGCAGGTGGTTTTGCAGGGTAATGCCCCCGCAACCGATCAGGGCCACACGGACTGTCTTCATGCGTGGGAGTGTCGTGGTTCCGAGGGCGGTTGAGCCGGGGCGCATCCCGAGCGGGCGGAGGGCGGCGAGCCCACGGGCTTCCGTTCCCGGCGCGAGTCGTGGGTGGTGTTCACCGGCCAACAAGGAGCAGGGGAAGTTGCCGGCGTGTTCCCCGTTCGCGCCACCCGGAAAAAAGTGCGGCCTCCGGTCGTCCAGCAAACCGGAGGCCGCGGGGGGTGATTCGGGCAGCAGACGCCAAGGAGGTGGGGGTGGGGAACCCCGCTGAAGAAACGTACCGCCACCCGAATCAAAGCCACGGCGAATATTCGGCACTCGGCCCCCGGTGTCAATACCCCTGCGAATGTCCCCGCCGCGGGCAGGAGGGCGGGGCGCTCAGGGTTGCTCGGGCACCAGCCGGTAGCTCACCAAGGCCAGTTCCCCACCGTCCGGGGACCAGGAAGGGACGTTGAGAGTGCCCTGGCCGCCAAACAACCGCGCCAGTTCCCGGGGCGGACCACCGGCCACGGGCAGCAACCGCAGGCGCACCGGCTGGTTGGCCGGATGTCCCTTGACGTCCGGCGCGTAGCTCAGAAAGACGATCCAGCGGCCATCAGGCGAGGGGTGCGGGAACCAGTTGTTCCCTTCGTCGTGGGTGACCTGCTCCTGGCCGGTGCCGTCGGGCCGCATCCGCCAGATTTGCATCCGCCCGGTGCGCTCCGAGTTGAAGTAAATCCACTGCCCGTCCGGGGAGTAATCCGGCCCGTCATCCAGTCCCGGGGCCGTGGTCAACCGCCGTTCGGGGCCGCCTGATACGGGCAGGGTGTAGATGTCGTACTCGCCGTGGCGTTCCGCGCAATAGGCCAGCGTGGAGCCGTCCGGCGACCAACCGTGCCAGTACGACGGCCCCGCCTCGGTCATCAGGCGCGGGGTTCCGCCCGTGGCGGCGAGCACGTAGATGCGCGAGCGGCCGTCTCCCTGCGACTGATCGCTGATGGCCAGTTGCGTGCCGTCGGGCGAGTACCCGTGGTCGTTGTTGCAGCGCACGGCAAACCCGGTGTCCAGCGGTTCCAACGCGCCGCCGCTCACCGGGACCCGGTAGAGCCGTCCCGCCCGGTTGATCAACAGCGTGCCCCCGTCGCGCGACCAGTTGGGGGCCTCGAAATGTTCCGGGGCGTCCCGGACCACCCGGCGATTTCCGGAGGTCACGTTGATGATCTCCAGCGTGCTGTACAGCACCAGCCGGGCTTCGGGCCGGGGCGCGTGCCGCGTGAGGGTCACGGCTGAAAATTCGGCCGCCTCCAACCGGGCATCGTCATGCGCGCACACCCCCAGGCCCACCAGAACCGGGTCGTCAAACGCCATCCAGTGGCCGCCACCGGCCGGGCGCCAAAGCCCGTCCGGCCCGGCCACGGACATCCAGACCATGTGGCCGAACCGGTCCAACCGCAGGCGCCGGGGTGCGCGGACGGGGGACTGGATTTCGCGCGTCGGCCCGCCGGCCTCGTCGCGGAATTGCAGGGAGATCAGGCCGTCGCCGTGGACCGCCGCGTCCACATACTGCGCGGCCGGGCGGGTGTCCTGGCGGAGCATGAGCACCGCCTTGCGGTGGGGGTGGCCTCCCGGGGTCAACCAGCGGATTTCCGCCGTGAGCGTGAAATCCCCCTGCAGCCGCGTCCACACCAGGTGGAAGGCGTCCTCGGCGCCCCACAGGTTGGCACCGCCGCCCCGAATCGTGTAGCGGCCGGTGGCCGGGTCGAACGTGGCCTCGCCCGGCAGCTTCACCGGGCCGATGTCCCCGTGGGTCTCGAAGAGGCCCAGGGCGCCGGGGCTCGGACTGTCGGACTCAGCTCCTTCGCTCGTGCCGTTCCAAAGCCCGATCACCGCAGTCACGCACACCAGCCAGGTCCGTTTCACGCGCCCAGCTTTCGGCCGGCGGGCTGGGACGGCAATCGTTTTTAGGCCGGAGCCTCCTTGGCGGTGTTCTTGCCCGGACTGCCTTGCCTTGCCCGGCCCCAGCCCGGTACAACCACCGGACCGGAATTTCCCGGCCCTTGAAATGAAGGCCCTCATCACCGGCGGCGCCGGCTTCATCGGGTCCCACCTCGCCGAGGCGCTGTGCCGGCGCGGGGTTCGGACGGTGGTTTTGGACGACTTGAGCTCCGGCTCGTTGCGGAATTTGCCCTCGGGCGAGGGGCATCTTGAATTCCACCAGGGGAGCATCACCGATCCGGACGCCCTCCGGCGCGCCCTGGCCGGGTGTGACCGGGTGTTTCACCTGGCGGCCCTGGTGTCGGTGCCGCAATCGCTCGCCCAGCCGCGCGAGAGCCATCGCCGCAACGTGGTGGGCACCCTCGAGGTGCTCACCGCGGCGCGCGAGGCCGGAGTGCGCCGCGTGGTGCTGGCCTCCTCCTCGGCGGTGTACGGGGACGGCCCGGAGCTGCGCAAGCACGAGGCCCTTCCCCCCCGGCCGCTCTCCCCCTACGCCCTGCAAAAATACACCGCCGAGCAGTATGCCCGGCTTTTCCACGCCTGGTACGGGCTGGAGACCGTGGCGCTGCGGTTCTTCAACGTCTTTGGCCCGCGCCAGGCCGCCGATTCGCCGTACTCGGGCGTGATCGCCCGGTTTTGCGAAGCCTTCCTGAACGACGAGCCGCCCTGCATCTACGGGGATGGCCGGCAATCACGGGACTTCGTGTACGTGAGCGATGTCGTGGCCGCGCTCCTGGCTGCCGCCGACGCCCCGGCCGCGCGCGCCGCCGGCCGGGTGTTCAACGTCGGCACCGGGCAAAGCCGGACTTTGCTCGAGCTGGTGGCCACCCTCCAACAGCTCACCGGCCGGGCGCTGGAACCGCGCTTCGAACCGGCCCGGCCGGGGGACATTCGGCACTCCTGCCCGGACCTGAGCGCAATCCGTACCGCGCTGGGTTGGCAGGCGGAAGTGGCCTGGGAAGACGGGCTGGCCCGCACGCTGGAGTTTTACCGCGCGCCGCGGCGTTGACCGGCACCGCCGAAGTCCCGCCGAACCGCCCTCAGCGCACCCGGTCCAGCACCATCAGCCCGAACACCGCCGGCAGGTACAACACCGAAGCCAGAAACAACCCGCGCGCGGCGGGGCGGTCCAGCCGGCGGGCGAAGCGCACGGCCAGCCCCAGCAGGGCCGCGCCGAGCACCAGCGCCCCGGCCAGGTAGAAGGGACCCGCCAGGCCCAAGGCCACCGGGATCAGACTGGCGGTCAGCAACCCCAGCGAATGCCCGATGCTTTGCAAACCGGTGCGTTCGCCCCCGGGGTCCACCACCGGCAACATCTTGAGCCCGGCCCGGGCGTAATCCTCGCGGTACAACCACGCGATGGCCAGGAAGTGCGGCACCTGCCAGAAAAATTGCAGCGCGAACAGGGCCCAGCCGCCCGGCGCCGTCCCCCCGCTGGCTGCGGCCCAACCGATCAAGGGCGGCAGCGCCCCGGGCACCGCGCCCACCACGGTGTTGAGGGTCGAAACCCGCTTCAGCGGCGTGTACACCCCCAGATACAGGGCCAGGGTCAGCGCACCCAGCGCCGCCGCCGCCAGCGGAGTCCACCACACCAGCCAGGCCAATCCCACGGCCACGCACCCGGCCCCGAAGAGCAGCGCCGCGGCGGGCGTCACCCGTCCGGCCGGCAGGGGCCGCCCGCGGGTGCGTTCCATCAACGCATCCGTGTCGCGTTCCAAATACTGGTTGAGCGCGGCCGCCCCGGCGGCCAGCAACCCGGTGCCCACCAGCGTGTGCAAGCCCCGTTTCCAATCCACCGGCCCGGTCGAGCCCAGGTAAAACCCGGCGGCAGTGGTCAGGACCACCAGCCCCGAGAGGCGGGCCTTCACCAACTCGGCCAGCACCGCCGACGCGGATTTTCCCGCCGCTTCCACCGTCCATGTGGTCGCCGTCATGTTTCTGAGTCCAAAGGTCGGTTGCCGAAATTCACGTGGCCACACTCCAAGCGGGCGAACCCGGGCGCCCCGATGAGGACGTGGGCACGGATTGAGCCGGCGCTTGCGCCCGCCGACGGGCGGTCAGCAGACAAAGCACTCCGCCGGTGACCAGGGACAAAGACCCGGTCACCACGTGCGCGGTGGCGATGTCAGCCGCCTTGTTCGTCCACACGGTCAGGGCGCCCAGGGCGAACTGCGCGCCGATCAAGGCCAGCCAGGCCCCGGCACCCCGGCGCAGAGGATCGCCCTTGGGCAGGCGCCGGCGCGCGGCCCACCACGCCGCCCCCACCACCAGGAGCGTGGCCACCGCGCCCGCGCGATGGCTCATGTGCAGCACCACATCCGTCGCCGCAATGGGCCGGGCGGCGTGGACCTCGAGGCGCTGGCGGTTGTAGCCGGCGATGGCCTCGGCATCCAGGCGCGGCCAGACCCGCCCGTAAGCCAGGGGAAAATCAGGCACGGCCAACCCGGCGTGGCGGTGGCGCATGGCCGCGCCCAGGATCAACTGCACCGCCACCAACCCGGTGGCCAGCCCCGTCAGCCCGCGCACCGTGCGGGGCACGCTCAACCGCGGTCCCCGCCACCACCACCCGGAGCATTTCACCGCAATCACCACCAGCAACAACAGAAAGCCCTGGGCCAGCACCCCGTGGACCACGCCGAGTTCATCCGCCAGCCACACCACCCGCAGGCCGCCCAGCAAACCCTGAATTTGCACCAACCAGAAGGCCGCCCAGCCCAGCACCGGCAGCCGGCCCGGTGCCGGTGGGTTGCGCGCCCACACCGCCGCGGCGGCCAGCACCACCCCGCCGATGCCGGCCAGGAAATGCCCGGCTCCTTTAAGCTCGGGCCGGAGCCACACCAGAGCCATGCCGGCCAACACTTCCGCCAACCCGATCCCGGCCAGCGCCCGGCGCGAGCGGTGGCCGCCCAGCCACCGGGTCAAAAACACCACCAGCGTCCCCACCACCGTGGCCCAAAGCCGGTGGGTGTGTTCGTAAAAAATCCCGCCCTGCCAGAACCGGAGGGGCAGCGCAAACATGTTGTAGCCGTAGCTGGTTGGCCAGTCCGGCACGGCCAGTCCGGCCCCCCGGCTGGTCACCAGCCCGCCCATGGCAATCAACCCCAGCGTGGCCGCCGCGCACAACCACGCGTAGCGGCCCAGCCAGGGGGCGGTCATTGCGCGCTCCAACATGGGCGCGCAGCTTAGCCGGAAACGGGCCGGATGCAAAAGCCCGCGTTTGGATTCGATGGAAGACCGCGCAGGGCATCCTCCACCCGCGCCGTGCCGCCCGACTTTTATCCAACCGGACGGGGCGCGAGAAGACTGGCCAAAGCCGGGCGGACCCTTTAAACCTGCCCACCATGAAGCCGGATTTTCTGCGGAAGTTTGCGGGGCCAACCCTGCTGGCCGTGGCCCTGGTCGGGTGCAAGAGCTCGAGCAGCACGCGCGCCGAGTTCCCGCGCTCCGGCTATTCGGCGGCCTATGGCGAGACGCCCGCCGGCAGCATCGCCGACCTGCGCCGCAAACTCGACGGCGAGGCCGCCGGCCGGGCGACGGCCCGCGAAACCACCCCGGCCAGGACCGCCGGCGAGGTGTGGTTGCTGGTGGTGCACGACGCCCAGGGCCGCCCGGTGTACGTCGAGACCCGCCGCAGTTCAGGTGACCCGGCCCTGGATCAACGGGCGCAGGAATACGTGCTGCGCGAGCGCCGGTTTCCTCCCGGCGCGCCCAACACCGTGCTCTTGCCGCTCAAGCGCAGCGAGGTGCCCAAAAAGTAACCCGGTCGGCGGCCGACCGGCCCCCGGTCCGGGAATGCCTGCGAGGGCAACCCCGCCACCGGTTTCCCCGCGGCCGGTTTCCCCGCGGCCGGTTGGCATTCGTCACGTCCGGAAACCCGGCCGGCCCCCGGCCACTTAGCCCGCCCACAAGTCGGACTTGTCAAGCAGGCCCCCTTGGTGCTTCATTCAGCAGCGATGAAGCACCTGGGATGGATTCTGGCCGCCGCCCTTTCCGGGTTGGCTCCCGCGCCGCGAGCGGCCACGACCGAACTGCCGCCGCCCGCCGCCCGGTCCGTGGATTTTGTCCGCGACCTCAAGCCGCTGCTCGAGGCCAGTTGCATCAAGTGTCACGCCCACGGGCAGAAAAAGTCCGGCTACGCCATTGACACCCGCGAAACCCTGCTGGCCGGCGGCAAGTCCGGCCCCGCCGCGAAGCCCGGTGACAGCGCCGGCAGCCTGGTGGTGCAACTGGTCGCCGGCCTGGACCCGGACCGCGTCATGCCCGCGAAAGGCCCGCGTTGGACCCCCGAACAGGTGGGGCTGCTGCGCGCCTGGATTGATCAGGGCGCGTCCTGGCCCGAGGGCGTGACGCTGGGGCGTGGGGCGCGCGCCCCGCTGGCCCCCCGCCGCGTGGAATTGCCCCCACCCCGCCGCGGCCTGACGCATCCCGTGGACCGCCTGCTCGAACCATATTTCGCCCGGCATGACTTCAAGCCGCCCAAGCCGGTTGCCGACCGCGTCTTCGCCCGGCGCGTTTACCTGGACGTCATCGGCCTGCTGCCCACGCCGGCCGAGCTGGACGCCTTCGAGAAAGACCGGCACCCGGACAAGCGCGCGCGGCTGGTGCGGCGGCTGTTGGCGGACAACCAGCGCTACGCCGAGCACTGGCTGAGCTTCTGGAACGATTGCCTGCGCAACGACTACCGCGGCACCGGTTACATTGACGGCGGCCGCAAGCAGATCACCCCCTGGCTGTATGCCGCGCTGGCCACGAACATGCCGTTCAACTCGTTTGTGGCCCGCCTGGTCAACCCGGACGAGCACAGCGAGGGCTTCGCCCGGGGCATCGTCTGGCGCGGGGCCATCAACGCCAGCCAGACGCCCCAGATGCAGGCCGCGCAGAACATTTCGCAGGTCTTCCTGGGCATCAACCTCAAGTGCGCCTCCTGCCACGACAGCTACATCAGCGACTGGAAGCTCAGCGATGCCTACGGCCTGGCCGGCGTGTATGCCGACGAGCCGCTGGAGATGGTCAAGTGCGACGCCCCCACCGGCCAGATCGCTCCGCGCCGGTTCCTGTTTCCCGAGCTGGGTGAACTGACCGACAGCACCAACCGCGCGGAACGCCTCGCCAGCCTGGCGCGCCTGGTCACACATCCCCAGAACGGCCGGCTCACCCGCACCGTCGTGAACCGGCTTTGGGCCAAATTCATGGGCCGCGGCCTCATCGAGCCGGTGGACGAAATGGACAACCCGCCCTGGCACGCCGATCTGCTCGACTGGCTGGCCGGGGACCTGGCCGAGCACGGCTACGACCTCAAGCACACGATGGAGGTCATCCTCACCTCCCGCGCCTACAGCCTGCCCGCGGTGGGCGGCGAGGAGCTGGTCTCGGATCGGTACGTGTTCCGCGGGCCGGTGGTCAAGCGCCTCAGCGCCGAGCAATACCTCGATGCCCTGTCCCAACTGACCGGCCTCTGGCGCGACCTGCCGGCCACAACCGAAATTGACTTCACCACCGCCCGCCCGGACCTGTTGCCCGAACGGCCACGCGTGCGCTGGATTTGGAGCGATTCCGCCGCCCCGCAGGGTGTGCCGCCGGGTACCCTTTGGTTGCGCAAGACCTTCACCCTGGCCGCGGTGCCGGACGAGGCGTTTCTGGCCGTGGCCGCCGACAACCGGTTCCGCCTCTTTGTCAACGGCCGCGAGGCCGGCTCGGGCGACGAGTGGGCCAAGCCGCGGCTGTTGAACGTGCGCGACAAACTGCGGCCCGGCGAAAACGTCCTCGCCGTCGAGGCCACCAACGACGAAACCAAAAAGGACGACCGCTCACCCAACCCGGCCGGGTTCATCCTGGAAGCCTGGCTCCGTACGGCCGGCAAACCGCTGCCGGGCTTCGGTTCGGACGCCTCCTGGTTGGTGTCCACCAACAAGGTCGAGGGCTGGGAAAAGCCGGACTTCAACGCCGCCGGCTGGGCAGCCGCGGTGGAGCTGGGTCCGCCGGACCTCGAGCCGTGGCGACTTCAGACCAAACTCACCGCCGCCATCTCCACCGCCGCCCGGCGCGGCACCTTCCGCGCCTCGCTCGTGGCCGCCGACCCGTTGAGCACCGCGCTGGGCCGGCCCAACCGCGAACAGGTCAACACCTCCCGGCCCACCGTGGCCACCACCCTCCAGGCGCTCGAGCTGACCAACGGCGCCACCCTCCACGAACTGTTGACCCGCGGCGCCGAGCGCCTGCTGGCCGCCGTGGGCACGGGCTCGCCCCGCGAGTTGGTGCTGCGGCTCTACCGACAGGCCTTTGGCCGGGACCCCCGCCGCGCCGAACTGGAGGTTGCCGAGGAAGTGCTCGGCCGCCCGCCCGCGCCGGAGGGCGTGGCTGATTTCCTTTGGGCCTTGAGCCTGCAACCCGAGTTCCAACTCATTTACTGAACCTCCCGGACCGCCATGAACACCTGCACTCGACGCGACTTCCTCAAGACCGCCAGTGCCGCCACCCTCGGCGCGCTGGCCGCCGGTTACCCGCGCCAACTGCTCGCCGCCGAGGATGCCCCCCCGCCGGCGCGCGCCGACACCCTGATCGTGCTCTGGATGGCCGGCGGCATGGCCCACACCGAGACCTTCGACCCCAAACGCTACACGCCCTTCGAGAAGGGACTGGACCCCAATGCGGTCCTGAGCACCTTCCCGTCCATCCCCACCGCCGTGGACGGCATCCGCTTTTCGCAGGGGCTGGAGCGGCTGGCCAGGGTCATGGACCGCGGCACGTTGATCCGCACCTACACGGCCGGGGACCTGGGCTTCATCCTGCACTCGCGCCACCAGTACCACTGGCACACCGGTTACCCACCGCCGCAAACGGTGGCCTGCCCGCACCTGGGCGCGGTGATCGCCCGCACCCTGGGACCGCTCAACCCCGTGGTGCCCGCGTTCATCAACATCGGCCAGCGTTTCGACGTGGGCGAGGGCGAGGAACTCAAGGCCTTCACCACCGCCGGCTTCCTGGGCAGCGAGTACGGGCCGTTCAACATCCCCTTCCCGGACCAGGCAGCCGATGCCGTGCGGCCGCCGGCGGGCATGACGCCGGGCCGGTTCGAGAGCCGCGAAAAGCTCTTCAAACGCCTGGTCGCCGCCAGCCCGATCGGCCGGTACGGCAGCGAGTACCAGAAGGAGTCACTGCTGCGCTCGCTGGACAACGCGCACCGGCTGCTCAGCTCGCCCGCGGCGAAGGCCTTCGACCTGTCGCTCGAACCGATCGAAAACGTGAAGAAGTACCTGCCCGAGGGCGTGGACCCGACCCGCCGCTTCAACGCCGCCCAGACCCGCGACGGCTCCTACGAGCGCGAGACGCTGGGCCGTTTCGGGCTGGGCTGCCTGCTGGCGCGCCGGCTGTGCGAGGTGGGCGCCCGCTACATCGAGGTCACCACCGAGTACATCCCCTTCCTGAACTGGGACACCCACGAAAACGGCCACACCCGCGCCGCCGACATGAAGCGGCAGATTGACGGCGCGGTCTCGCAACTGATCCTCGATCTCGAGGAGCGCGGCCTGCTCAACCGCACCCTCATCGTGCTGGCCAGCGAGTTCAGCCGCGACATGATGACCGAGGGCAAGCCGGACAAGAAGGTCAAGGACCAGGTCGAGGTCCCGGACCGCATCGAGGACATGAAACACTACGGGATGCACCGGCATTTCACCGACGCCGGCTGCGTGCTCCTGTTCGGCGGGGGCATCAAGCGCGGCTTCCTCTACGGCCGCACCGCGGACGAGCGGCCGGTCAAGACCATCGAAAACCCCGTCCACATCGAGGACCTGCACGCCACGATCTACACCGCGCTGGGCATCTCGCCGCGGCTGGCCTACGAGGTCGAGCGCCGGCCGTTTTACGTGACCCGCGACGGCCTGGGCAAACCCATCGAGGCGCTGTTCGCCTGAACGGGGCGAGGGCTTGCCCCGGCCTTGCGCGCGGTCCGGTAACTCCTCCGTCACCGCGTCCGGCTCGTAGTGCCGCCCTTGCCAGAGCGCCGATCGTTGGTCGCGGCCTTTTTCTCGCAGCCGCGGAGCGGCTACGGCCGCGCGAACACTTGTCTCCCCGCCGCGCTGTGTTGGGGCGGCCGATTTTCGCCCGGCAACCGCCCCACCCGCCGCCGCGGCCAGTGCTGTAACGGCGGCTTCAGATACTCCGGGTAGTTGCTCCATGCAGGGGCCCGTGGCGTTTGCCCCGGCGATGGCGACTGCGCCTGACCCGGGTACGTAGGGCCTTCCCAATGCTAGCGGCCCTTTGACTGCCGGAACAAATAATTCGACAGTACTTGACACTGACGTATTTTTGTGTCAGCTTGTCGCGCGACGGAACCGAAACGGATCGAAGGCATGTGTCATGGCCGCTGAAGCACAGACCTGGACCTTGGCCGAACTGGCCGCCCGCGCGGAACTGCCGGGCCGGACCATCCGGTATTACATCGCCCGCGGTTTGCTGCCTGGGCCGTCCAAGGCCGGACGCGGTGCGGCTTACGGGCCGGAGCATTTGGAGCGGTTGCGGCAGATTCGGGACTGGCAGGCCCGGGGTCTCACACTGACGGAGATCGCCCGGCGGCTGGCCGGGCCGGACCGGGCAGTGCTTCAAGCGGAGCCGGTCGCATGGTGGCATTACGCGGTGGCGGAAGATGTCACCGTCCTGGTGCGCGCCGACGCCGATCCGTGGCGGTTGAAACAGATCAAGAACTACCTGGCGCAAATGGCGGCGGGCCTGCGCGCCGACAATGAAGGAAAGGAGCAGCAATGAACGAGGGCAATGGTGGATTCACAGTGTTCAACGTGGAGACCGGGCGCGAGGCGCGCCTGGCGATGGAAGGGCTCTGGCTCACCGGACGCATTCTGCCGGTGGGCGCGCGGCTGCTGGTGGCCCACACCTTCCGCTCGGCGGAAGCGCAGCCGCTGGAGGTGGTGTATGCCTTCGCCCTGCCGCGCGACGCGGCGCTGCGGCGGTTCAGCATTCTCGGCGAGGGTTTCCGGGTGCGGTCGGCCCTCAGACCGGTCGAACAGGCGCGCAAGGAGTATGAGCAGGGTGTGGCCGAGGGGCATCTTTCCAGCCTGGCCCGGGTGTATCGGGATGGGCGGGTGAACCTCAGCGTCGGCAACATCCGGCCGGGCGAGCTGGTGAAGGTTTTCCTGGAGCTGGTCGCCGGGGTGGATTGGCGGGACGACGGTCTGCGGTTCCGGTTCCCCTTCACCTTGGCCCCATGCTACCACCGGGAGGCCCGGGCGGTCGAAGTCCAGCCGGGCGTGGGCGAACTGGAACTGCCAGAGGAAGAATTTGGCGACGTCTTGTTGCCGCCGTACATGACGGATGCGGCCGCCCTGCACCAGGTGGGGTTTGACCTCTCCGTCCAGCTTGGCAACGAGCTGGCCGGCGTCAGCTCGCCCTCGCACGCCCTGCGGTTCCAGCTCACCGGTCCCGGCGCAGCGCGGGTTTCCCTGAGCCGGGAAGGAGCCGTGCCGGATCGCGACCTGGTCTTGGACGTGCAGGCGCGCGAGGCCGCGCCGCGCTCTTGTGGTGGCGTCTGCCGCGACGGCCGGGCCCGGTTCACCGTGGTGGTGCCGTCGGTCTCGTTTGGCCGCAGCGCCAGGGCCACGCCCAGGTCGGTCGTGTTTGTGTTGGACCGCTCCGGTTCGATGGCGGGCGCGCCTCTGCAGCAGGCCAAAAAGGCGGTGGAAGCCTGCCTCGGCGCGTTGTCGGAGAAGGACCAGATGGGTTTCGTGGCCTTCGACACTGCGGTGGAGCTTTTCCAGTCCCAATTGGTGCCCTGCACCGCCGCGAATCGCGAGAAGCTGCGCCGGTACCTGCAAGGCATCGAGGCGCAGGGTGGTACCGAACTGGCCGCGGGCATTCAGGCGGCCGTGCAGTTGGCCGGCCTTGGGGGAGCCGACCTCTTTGTCCTCACGGATGGCCAGGTGGCCGCTACCGAAGACATCCTGCGGGTGAGCCGGGCAGCGGGCGCGCGGCTGCACTGCCTGGGCATCGGCGCGGCCAGTCAAGACCGGTTCCTGACGCTTTTGGCGCGGGAAACGGGCGGGGTCAGCCGCTTTGTCACCCCGCGCGAGCGGGTGGACACTGCGGCGCTGGAACTGTTCGCCGGGGCCGGGCGGCCGCTGGCTTCGGAGGTGAAGGTCAGCTTCGACGGCCTCGCCGGCGGCAAGGCGGTGCTAACGCCGCCCGCGGCGGTCTTCGAGGGCCACCCGCTGGTGGTCATGGGCGAGGCCGACACCAAAGAGGGCGGAACGCTCGATGTCGAGTGGGCCGCAGACCAGGGTCCCGGCCGGCTGCGGGTGGCCGTGAAGTTGGGTGACCCGCGTGATGGCGAAACCGTGCGGCTGTTACAGGGCGCCCGGCTGATCACCGACTGGGAAAGCCGGCTTACTGACGAATTGCCGGACGGGCGGCGTTCCACACGGAAAGCCCGCGACGAAAACCGGCTTGTGGCCCGGCTGGAGCAGCTCAGCCGCGATTACGGCCTGGCCAGTCGGGTCATGGCCCTCGTGGCTGTGGTCGAGCGCTTCGGGGACGATGCCTCGCGCCTGCCCACCACACGCGTTGTGCCGGTGGGAATGCCGGAGGACACATGCTTTGAAAGCTACTTTGGAGCGGTGCAACCTTTGGCGGTTCACGGCGTGGACCGGGCGCAGGTGGGCTTGGCGGAGAAGATACAAACTTTTCGAGCTCCCGTGGACATGCTCGACTTGACGCTTCGTGAGAGTTGTGCCACCTACCGCCGGTCTGATTCGGCAGCTTGGCAAGGGGTTCTGTGCGAGGCCGCGGGTACAGAGGATGACCGCCTCATGGAGGCCGTGGCCCGTCTGTTGCCAGATGGCGGTCTGCCCGGTGCGTCGGAGCAAGAGCGGCTGTTGCGCAGCGCCGCGCTGCTGCTGGCCCTGCTGGGCGCCGGTTCGACGGCCCGGGTGGGTCCATTCCGGCTCCACGTGCAAAAGCTCGTCGGGTTTCTGAAGGGTGCCGCGGCGGACGCGCCAAGCGACACTTCTCGGCAATTGATCGAAGATCTCGTGGCTCGCGCCGAATGTGGCACGGTCAGATCGCCCCAGCCGCGGGAGTGGATCGAGGCCCTGGTCTGCTGGGCACCCGAGCCGAGTGCCGTGGCGTGGACGCGCCTGGAACAGTGGGCGCGGGAGTTGTTGGACTAAGGTCGGGGTGCTGCGCGCGATTGGCCAGTCGGGAGCACAAGACCCGGTCTCGGGGCTGGCCGGGCGACATTGGAGGTAGCTCCGGGCAAAGCCGACCGTGCTGGCCCGGCAGTCTTGCCAACCTGCGTTCCGCACGCCGCCGGGCTGGAAATCCCGCCGCGACGGCAGGCCGGAAGCCTGCGCTCCGAGCGTGGCGGCGGCCATTCTGGTGGCCGTAGCCGGCGGCACCTTCCCGCCCGGGGTTCCGGCGCCGACGCAGCGGCGCTCTATCTTGCCAACCCTACCTCGCCAGCGCCGCTTCGCTGGTGGCCATCGCGAAATCGTCCAGATACACGATCGAATCGGCCTCGTTGACGGTGGTCGGTATCGCGACGACGCGATTGCCGACGCGCTCGGGCTCCGGGATCGGCCACTCGAAGTTCGGGGTCACCCCGCCGATCCATTCCGCCAGTTTGAGCCAGGGTTGTCCGGCCTCGCGAATCCAGAGTTCATAGGCGCCCTGCGCCCCGGAAGTATCCACGTGGATGCGCACCTGGTACCAGCGGCCGGCGAGCAGCGGCATGGCGCTCAGATTCTGGTACAGCTTGTTGCGGTTGTAATCCGGCACGGCGCGGTGGTTGGCCAGTGGGGCAACGAACGACCAGAACCACCCGCCCGGCGGCGCCTGGATCGGCCGACCCTCGTCCGGACCGGTCTCGGTGTGCCAGCCGAGCAGCCAGGCGAAGCGCTCACGGGTGCAGGGATACGGTCCCCGACACGGATAGAGGAACTTGCTGCGCGCAAAGCGGCTCTCCGGGGTGGCGTAGATCCAGAATTGGAACCACACGTTGGCCGGGACCGTCGTCAGCGGCGCCTCCTCCCCGCCGTACTTGAGCCAGTAGTCGGTCTGCGGGTAAGGGAAGTTCGGCGGGTTGGGCGCGGTCGAAGGCCGTGACTCCAGCACCAGCACGCGCGAATTACGGACCGGATCGAAGCGCGTGTACAGGTAGCCGCTGCCGCGGCGGAAGTGCGAATTGATCGCCTTCACATCGGCCCAGCCGCGCGCCCGGAAGGCGACTTCGGCGTTGGTGGCGTCCCGCGCCACGTCGTATTCGAAGTCGTCGAACAGCACCGGGCCGATCGAGCCCCCGCCGGAGCCGCCGCTCCCGACGTGGTCGCCGCCGGCGCCGCTGGGGTTGTGGCTGCCACGGTCTGCATAGCCCACCATCAATGCGACCATCACCGCCGAGGCCGCGGCGGCGGAGGCCAAATTGACCGCGAACAGGGAACGCTTCAGGCGAGGTCGCCCGAAGAAAGAGGCAGCGCTGTGGGCCTGATCCGATTCAGGGGACATGTTGGCTCAAGTGTATCACCGCCCCGGCAGGACACCAAATCCGGGAAAAGGCCATCCGCCGGCAGGCAGGGTTTAGGATTAATCGCCACTTCTGGAACCCGGCGTGCCGGCCGGACTTCTCCCCGGTACCGTGGAGGGAAGACCCGGCCCTGCGGCGGACATGCCTCCCGGTTGCTCCCGTCCGTAACCCGGACCCGACTAACCCCGGGCCGAACGACCAACCGACTCGTTGCCGGCGGCCCGCTGGCCCGGTGCCGGACGGGTCTTTTCGGGTCAGGGGCGCCCGGTGGACGGTTTTTCGCGTCTTGCTGCGGGTCCGGTCTTGGCGGGGGTCGCTCCACCCCGTCCGGGCACCCAGGGGAGCCGCGCCCCAAAGCCGGCGGAGCCCGACTCCGGACTTCCGTTCCGGCCGGCGGTGATGTTCAGTGGGCGCCTTTATGTCGAAAACCGCGTTGTTGTTTGCCGGGCAGGGCGCCCAAGTGGTGGGCATGGGGCGGGATCTGGCCGGGGCTTTCCCCGCGGCGCGTGCCCGTTTCGAGGAGGCCAACGCCCTGGTGGGCTACGATCTGGCCCGGATTTGCTTCGAAGGCCCCGAGCAGGTTCTGACGCAGACCGAGCACGCCCAGCCGGGCATTTATCTGGTGGGCTGGGTGGCGTTCGAGTTGTTGCAGGCCAGCGTGCCGGGGTTTGAATTCCACGCCACCGCCGGCCTGTCGCTGGGCGAGTTCACCGCCTTGGCGGCGGCCGGGGCGCTGAGTTTTGCGGACGGTCTGCGGCTGGTGCGGGCGCGCGGCCGTTTCATGCAGGCGGCCTGCGAAGCCACGCGCGGCGGCATGGCGGCCATTCTGGGGCTGGAGGAAAACGCGGTGCGGCAAGTGTGCGCCGAGGCGGGCGTGGAACCGGCCAACCTCAACTGCCCCGGTCAGGTGGTCATTTCCGGTCCGGCCGACCGCCTTGCCGTGGCCTGCGATCTGGCCCGGGCGCGCGGCGCACGGCGGGCCGTGCCGTTGCCGGTGGCCGGCGCGTATCACTCGCGGTTAATGACCCCGGCGGAGGGACCTTTGGGGGAGGCCCTGGCGGCGGTGCCCGTGGGGGCCCCGCGCGTGCCGGTGGTGGCCAACGTGACCGCCCGGCCGCACGGCGGGCCGGAGCAAATCCGCGCGCTGCTGGTCCGTCAGGTGACCGCGCCGGTGCTTTGGGAGGCTTCGATGCGCTGGTTGTTGGCCGAGGGGTTCACCCGGTTCATCGAATTGGGGCCGGGCACCACCTTGAGCGGTTTTCTCAAGCGCATTGACAAGTCCGCGCAGGTGTTGAACGTGGCGGACGTGCCCAGCCTCGAGGTCACCGCCCGGGCGCTGGCCGCGTGAGGAATCCCGACTTTTCCGTCATGAGCGAACTGTTGAATCAAGTGGCCGTGGTCACCGGCGCCGGGCGCGGCATCGGCCGGGCCATCGCCCTGGAACTGGCCGGGGCCGGCGCGGACGTGGCCTGCGTGTCCCGCACCGCTGAAAACGCCGAGAAAGTGGCCGCCGAGGTCCGCGCCAGGGGCCGGCGCGCCTGGGCGCACGCCCTGGACGTGGCCGACGCCGCGGCGGTCAACGCGGCCGCCGAAGCCATCCTCGCCGCCGCCGGGCGGGTGGACATCCTGGTCAACAACGCGGGCATCACCCGCGACGGGTTGTTGATGCGGAT
The DNA here is from genome assembly GCA_937946835.1 of uncultured Verrucomicrobiae bacterium. Taxonomy (GTDB): domain Bacteria; phylum Verrucomicrobiota; class Verrucomicrobiia; order Limisphaerales; family J093; genus DSVZ01. The sequence continues at coordinate 28,703 of CALFAV010000033.1, forward strand.
GAGCGACGCGGACTGGGACGGGGTGCTGGCGACCAATCTCAAGGGCGCGTTTTTGTTCACCCGGGCCCTGTCCCGCGCGTTTTTGAAGCAGCGTTCCGGCTGCATCCTCAATGTGGCCTCGGTGATCGGCCTGCGCGGCAACGCCGGCCAGGCCAATTACGCCGCCAGCAAGGCCGCCCTGATCGGGTTCACCAAGTCGGTCGCGCGCGAATTCGCCTCGCGCGGCATCACGGTCAATGCCCTGGCGCCGGGCTTCATCGAGACGGACATGACCGGCGTGCTGTCGGCCGAGTTGCGCCAGACGATTCTGGGGCAGATTCCCCTGGGCCGGTTCGGGCAGCCGGAGGACATCGCCCGCGCGGCGCGCTTCCTGGCCGGGCCCGGCGGCCGCTACATCACCGGCCAGGTGCTGGTGGTGGACGGCGGGATGGTGATGTGACGCGGTGGGCGCGCGGCGGGGGAAAACCGGGCAACGCGCGTCGCCGGCAGTTTTCCAATCCGGGCTTGACGCTCCGGGGGGTGTTGCATAGACACACCCGCAACACGAAACCGAACAACACATGGCTTCAGAAAAAACGGTAGAGGAGAAAGTGCGCGAGATCGTCGTGGACCAGCTCGGCGTCAAACCCGAACAGGTGACGCCCGAGGCCAAGTTCATCGAGGATTTGGGCGCGGATTCGTTGGACGTGGTCGAACTGGTCATGGCGCTGGAGGAGGAGTTCGGGCACGAGATTCCCGACGAAGAGGCGGAGAAACTGACCACCGTGGGCGACGTGGTCAAATACATCGAGGACCTGCGCAAGTAGCCGCCGGTTGAGCAGGTTCGGGGCAGCCACGGCTGGCCATCAGCAGCGCGCTGCCCCGTTGTTTTATGGGTTGGACCGATCGCAGAGTGGTCGTCACCGGACTGGGCGTCGTCACGCCCCTGGGCTGCGACCTGGAGACCTTCTGGCGCCGGCTGCTGGCGGGCGACTGCGGCGTGGACCGGATCACGCTCTTTGACCCGGCGCCGTTTGACACCCAGATCGCCGCCGAGGTGCGGGAGTTCGACGCCACCCCCGCCTTTCCCTCGCCCAAAGACGAGCGGCGCACCGACCGGTACGAAAAATTCGGCGTGCTGGCCGCCCACCTGGCCCTGCAGGACTCGGGGCTGGACCTGAACCGGGTGGACCTGGACCGGGTGGGGGTGTTCCTCGGCTCGGGCATCGGCGGGCTGTACACCACCGAGGAGCAGCACAAAATCCTGCTCAACCGCGGCCCGGGCCGGCTTTCGCCGTTCATGATCCCGATGCTCATCCTGAACATGGCCTCGGGCCTGTTCTCGATGTACCGCGGCCTGCGCGGCCCGAACCTGGCCACCTGCTCGGCCTGCGCCACCGCCTCCCATGCCATCGGCGAGGCCTGGCGCACCGTCAAGATGGGCGATGCGCAGGTCATGTTCGCCGGCGGCAGCGAGGCCACCATCACCCCGCTGGGCATCGGCGGCTTCTGCGCCATGAAGGCCATGAGCACCCGCAACGCCGAGCCCAAGCGCGCCTCCCGGCCCTTCGACCGCGGCCGCGACGGCTTTGTCATGGGTGAAGGCGCCGGCGTCATCGTGCTGGAGGAACTGGAGCACGCCAAAGCCCGGGGCGCCCGCATCTATTGCGAACTGGTGGGCTACGGCAACACCGCCGACGCCCATCACATGACCGCGCCCTCCCCCCACGGCGAGGGTGCCGCCCGGTGCATGCGCATGGCCCTGAACCGCGCCGGCCTCAACCCGGAGGACATCACCTACATCAACGCCCACGGCACCTCCACCCCGCAGGGGGACATCTGCGAAACCCAGGCCATCAAAACCGTCTTCGGCGACCACGCCCGCAAGCTGGCGGTCAGCTCGACCAAGGGCGCCACCGGCCACATGCTCGGCGCGGCCGGCGCGGTGGAGATGGTCATTTGTGCCAAGGCCATCCAGACCGGCGCGGTGCCGCCCACGATCAACCTGGACGACCCGGACCCGGAGTGCGACCTGGACTACGTGCCGCACACCGCCCGGGAGATGCCGGTCCATGCCATTGTGAACAACAGCTTCGGTTTCGGCGGCCACAACGCCTCGCTCGTGGCCCGGCGGTTCACCGGCTGAACCCGCCCAAGCTCCCGCGGGCCGGGGCGAGCGCTGCTTCCCGCCAGGGCCGGGAATCACCCGGGCCGCCCCCATCCGGCCGCTTCACGCACCCGCTCCAAGATGACGTCCGCCAACTCCGGGGCTTCGCCCAGCCCGGCGGCGTACCAGATCAGTTTGCCCGCGCGCTCGGTGGGATTGCGCCAGGGTGCCAACCCGGCCTGCAATCGGGCCTGCACCCGCTCGGCCGATTCGCCCAGCAGCACCGGGATGTCCTCCGCCGCGTGCAGGCCGTCACTGATGAACAACGCCACCACCACCACCCAGCGGGTTGGGGCGGCCGCCACCGCCTCGGCCACCCGCGGCGCAATTTCCATGTAGGCCGGCTGCACCGCCGCATAGCCGCTGCGTTCGCGCAGCCGCGCCACCTGCATTTCCACCGCCCGGCGCGAGCGGTCCGAGCGTTCCGTGCCGTGCCCCACCACCACCAGGGTGGTTTCCTCGGGCCGCGGTGCCCGGGGGAAGGGATGTTGCGCCACCGCGGTCCGGGCGCGCTCAAGGAGCAGTTCGGCCAGGCGCGGGTGCGTGCCCACCGGGTGGGTGTAGTACAGGAGCCGGCCGCCGCGTTGTTGAACCCGGGGGAAATCCGCGGCTCCGGCCACTTTCAAGCCCAGGGTCTGCGGGATCACCTCCTCCACGAAATACCCCGGCCCGGTCATCAACGGGACCACAAACACCCGGGGCGTCCGCGCCGCGTCCACGCTGGCCAGCAGGCCGGGCTCCTGTTTCCAAAAGCAGGCCGTCACCGCCGCAAACCGGCCGCTCCGGCGCAGGGCGGCGGCCTGAACTTCCGCGGGCCGGGCCGAGGCCCGGTTCACCGTGGACCCGTGAGCCAGCAGCAGCAGCGTGGCATCGCCAAAGGCGTCTTCCCGCATCGCAACCCTCCTTAGCCCGCCCGGACCGCGCCTGCAAGCCGACCGGGAAAAGGCGGGCAGCACCGGTGACTTCCGGCCGGGCGGGCGCCCGGGATTTGAGTTTACGGCGCATCGCGCTCGTTCGTTGCCGCTTCGTCCCTGCGGCTCTAGCCTCCCCCCGGTGAACGCCCCGGTTCTTCCCCACCTTGAACTGATCAACACCGGCAGTGAGTTGCTGCTTGGGCGCGTGCTCAACACGCACCAGCAGTGGCTCTGCCGCCGATTGGCCGACGCCGGCTACCACGTGGCCCGCCAAACCGCCGTGCCGGACACGGCCCCGGACATCTGCCAGGCCGTGCGCGAGGCCCTGACGCGCGCCGATCTGATCGTGGTCACCGGCGGCCTTGGCCCCACGGCGGATGACCTGACCCGCCCGGCGATCGCGGAGTTGGTCGGCCGGCCGTTGCGCGAGGACCCGACCGTGGTGGCGCACCTGCACACCTGGTACGCGGCCCGGCGGCGCGTGCCCCCGCCGGCGGTGATGGTGCAGGCGCAGGTGCCCGAAGGGGCCCACGTGTTGCCCAACGCGCACGGGACCGCACCCGGGTTGTGGATCGAGGTGCGCCCCAATCCACACTCGCCCGCCGGCCGGCCGGCCGTGTTAATCATGCTGCCCGGTCCGCCCCGCGAGTTGCGGCCGATGTTTGTCGAGCAGGTTCTGCCCCGGATGCAGCGCGCGTTTCCATTGAGCACGCCGTTTGTCTGTCGCACCCTGCGCAGCACCGGCGTGCCGGAGTCGGTGATGGAAGCGCGTCTGGCCGGGCCGCTGGGGCCGCTGGTCGCGCGCGGCCTCGAAGTGGGTTACTGCGCCCGGCCCGGCGAGGTGGACGTCCGCCTGGCCGCGCGAACGGCGGACGCCGCGGCCCTGGTGGCCGGGGCGGCGGCGCTGGTTTACCGCGAAGTGGGTCGGCACGTGTATGGCGAGGAGGACGAGACGTTGGAGGCGGTGGTGGTGGGCCGGCTCACGGCGCGGCGCCGCACGCTGGCCGTGGCCGAATCCTGCACCGGCGGCCGCCTGGCCAGCCGCCTGACGGACGTGCCCGGGGCTTCGGCGGTGTTTCTGGGCGGGTTTGTAACCTACTCGAACGAGCTGAAGCAAAGCCTGGTGGGGGTCCGCGCGGCTACACTGGCCGCGCACGGGGCGGTGAGCGAACCGACCGCGCGGGAAATGGCCGAAGGGGCGCGTGCCCGGACCGGGGCCGACTTCGCCCTGGCCCTCACCGGCATCGCCGGGCCGGGCGGCGGCACGCCGGACAAACCGGTGGGCACGGTCTTCATCGCCCTGGCCGCCGCGGACGGGACCGAGGTGCAGCATCACCTCAACGCCTTCGACCGCGAAACGTTCAAGCACATGACCAGTCAGCAGGCGCTGGAGCTGTTGCGGCAACGCCTGCAGGGGTGAATTCCGGTCAGTGCGCCGCTCGCCATACCCGGGCCCTGCGCGGCCCCCGCCGCCCGACGCCGCCCGGCGGCAAGATTGACGCCCCGGCGCGCCCCCCGGATGCTCGGGCGCCGATGTTCGAGGACACGGTCACCATTCTGGCCAACGAGCGCGAGACGGACGCCTACTTCCGGTTGGTGGTGAGCGCACCGCGGATTGCCCCGCGGGTGCAGCCCGGGCAGTTCGCCCATGTGCGCATCCCGCCGTTGCGGGAGGCCCTGCTGCGCCGGCCGTTCAGCATCTTCCAGGTGGCCGGCGACACGTTTTCCCTCCTGTACAAGACCGTGGGCAAGGGCACGGAGGCCCTGGCCCGAATGCGCCCGGGCGAGACCCTGAGCGCGATCGGGCCGCTCGGGCAGGGGTTCACCGTGCCCGCGCCGGGCGGGGAGACGCCGCTGCTGGTGGCCGGGGGCTACGGCATGGCGGCGTTGTACCTGCTGGCGCAGCGCTCGCCGCAACGGGGCGTGGTGTTTGTGGGCGGTCGGCGGCGGGTGGACATCCTGTGCGAGCGGGAATTTGCCGAACTGGGCTGGGAAGTGCGGGTGACGACCGAGGACGGCAGCCACGGCGAACGGGGTCTGGTGACGCAGCCGCTGGTGACCGAACTGCGGCGCGGCACGACCGGCCGCAAACTCTTCGCCTGCGGCCCCACGCCGATGCTCCGGGCGGTGGCGCGGATTGCGGAAGAGTTCGGTGTGCCCGCGGAAATCTCGCTGGACCAGCCCATGTGTTGCGGGGTGGGGGTGTGCCTGACCTGCGTGGTGCCCATCCGCACGGCCACGGGCTGGGAATACCAACGCACGTGCACCGAGGGGCCGGTGTTCGACGCGCGAGTGGTGTTGTGGGAGGTGCCGGAATGAACGGCGCAACGAGGACAGCCGGGAGCCGCTCATCCTTGCCCGGTGCGGCGGGACTGGTAGCCTGTTCCGGGCTGGCGCGGCAATCGTCCCCGGTGCGGTGGAGGCGTTGTCCCCTCGTCGGGCAGGGGGCTGTGTCATGACCTCTGCGAGGTGGAGTGAAAAAAGTGCCCCAGTCGGCATGGTTCCCGATCAAACCGCGCCGACCGGCTGCGGCTTTGGCCAAGCCGGGCCATGGATTGAGGAACCTTGTGTAGTGCCCCGAATTCAGCCGTGAACCTTTCCGTCTCGCTGGGTCGCCTGACCCTGCCCAATCCCGTGACCGTGGCCTCGGGCACGTTCGGCTACGGGGTCGAGTACGCGCGGCTGCTGGACCTGAACCAGCTCGGGGCCGTGGTGGTCAAGGGCATCCGGCTCACCCCGGTGCGTGGCAACCCCACCCCGCGCACCGTCGAGGTGGCCAGCGGCCTGATCAACGCCATCGGCCTCCAGGGACCGGGCGTGGACGGGTTCATCGAAAAGTACTGGCCGTTCCTCAAAACCCTCCGGGTGCCGGTGATCATCAACATCTGGGGCACCACCCTCGAGGAATACGCGGAGGTGGCGCGGCGCTTCGACGCCCTCGAGGGGGTGGGCGCGCTCGAACTGAACGTCTCCTGTCCCAACATCAAGGCGGGCGGCGCGCACTTCGGCACCGATTGCCGACTGCTGGCCGAGGTCGTGGCCGCCTGCCGCCGCGCCACGCGCCTGCCCCTGATCACCAAGCTCAGCCCGAACGTGGTGCACATCGCCCCCTACGCCCGGGCCGCCGCGGAGGCCGGGAGCGACGCGCTGGCCATCATGAACAGCTACCCGGCGATGGCCATTGACATCGAGACGGCCCGGCCGCGCCTGGGCAACGTGACCGGGGGGCTGACCGGCCCGTGCATCAAGCCCATCGCACTCAAGCTGGTCTGGGACGCCTACCAGGCGGTGAAAATCCCCATCATCGGCATGGGGGGCATCCAATCGGCCGCCGATGCGATTGAGTTCTTGCTGGCCGGGGCCAGCGCGGTGGCGGTGGGCACGGCCAATTTTTACGAGCCGCAAACCCCGTTGCAGGTGCTGGCCGGGTTGCGGGCATTTCTGGAACGAAAGGGCCTGACCGACGTGCGGCAACTGGTGGGCGCGGCACAGCACCAGCTCGGGTGAACGACGCAGGCTGACCGCGTCAGACCGCACCCGGCCTCCGAAAACCCGGCTGCTCAAGACGCCCCGACGAGAAAGCGCAGCCAGACCTCGAACTCCAACCGCTGCAGTTCGCGAGCGAGTTGGTGAGCAGGCGCGGTGACCGGCTCGCGGGCGACGGCTTCGCAGAACTCCAGGAAGGCAAAGCCATTCCACCGCCCCCCGGTTAATAACCGCGCAATCAATCCGGTCTCGCCCCGGTCCTCCAACCACGGCCGCGCGGCGGCCCCGAGCGGCGTCAGCACCGGGTGTGCGCCGGCCCGATGGAACCAGTAACCCGCATTGGCGTAATCCGGTTCCCGCCGGTGCATGAGCGCGTGGAGGTAGCTGCCGTCGGCGTCGGGGATTTGCTGGGCGAGGGCGTGGGCGGCCTGCAAATGGTCGTGCCACCAGAGCAGGGAACCCAGCAGCAACTCGGCTCGGCGGGGGGGCAGCTTTAACTGCCGGGTCAGCTCGCTGAATTGCGCGCGCAGGGCGGATTCGGCGGTGATGCCGGGCCGCGGACCGGGACCCAGGTCGGGCGGCTGGGGCGTTTGCCACAACGGCCGAAGCAGGTCGTACAGTTCGGCGGACACGGTGACACGGTGGCCGGGGCTAGGACTTCTTCTTGCGCCACTCGCCCAATCCCCGGGTCAGGGTCTGGATGCGGCACAGGTAGTCGTCCGCCGTCATGTACAGCATCGAGCCGTCGGCGTTGCCAAAGGCGCAATTGGCCGTGGCCTCGCCGGTGTTGATGATGCCCAGCAGCTTGCCCCGGGGCGAGATGACCAGCACGCCGCCCGGCCCGGTGGCGAAGAGATTGCCCTGGTAGTCCACCTTCAGCCCGTCCGGGAGACCCTTGCGGCCGGCCTGGGCGAGGGGTTTGGCGTCGAAGAACACCACCCCCGGGTCCAGGGTGCCGTCGTCCCGGACCGGGTAGGACATGATCACCGGATTGTTGGGATCGGACACCGCCACGTACAGGATTTTGCCCTGCGGGGAAAGGGCGACGCCGTTGGGGAAGGTCAGTTCCTTGACCAGGGCCACGACCTCGCCCGAGGGACGCAGGAGGTACACACCGCTGAACACCAGTTCCTGACCCAAAAGGCGGGCCGGGTTGAGGGGGTCCCGGGGCAGCCCGTAGGGGGGATCGGTGAAGTACAGATTGCCATTGGCCGCGTACACCAGGTCGTTCGGGCTGTTGAAGCGCCGGTACTGGTAGTAGGCGGCCAGGGTGTGGAAACGACCGCCTTCCCAGCGCGCCACACGGCGATCCCCGTGTTGGCACAGCACCAGCCGGCCCTGGGCGTCAAAGGTCAGGCCGTTGGAGCCCTGTTCCCGGTCCACGCCCTCACGGGCGCGGGCGCCGGTGTAGCCACTGGGGTAAAGGTAATCGCGGGTGCCGACGCCTTCGCGCCATTGGAAAACCACGTTCCGGGGCACGTCCGAGAACAGGAGTGTGTTGGAGCGCTTGTCCCAGACCGGGCCTTCGGACCACTCAAAGCCGCCGGCCAGTTTTTCGATTTGGGCGTTCGGGGCGATCAGGGCGTCCAGCTCCGGTGCCAACCGCTCCACCTGACCCATCGTGGGGTAGCGGTGTCCGCCCGGAGTCGAGCCGCTCGGCTCCCCGCTCAGCGCGACCGTGCATGCCCCCCAAACGGCACCGGCCAGCGCGGCCTTCAACAGGTTGGTGCTCATGATGAAAATGTGCCGGCGAGCATCAAACGCACCCCGGGGAGGGTCAAGGCAAAAGGCCCGGCGCGGCCGGCTTCGCGTCGGTCGGCGACCCGGAACCGGCGGGGAGTTCTTCGCCAGCGAGAAAGTCGCTGAACCACGGCTCGGGCAGGGCGGCGAAGCGCCATTCCCGGTCCTGCCAGGTGAAGGTCAACCCGGCGGCGTGCAGGGCATGGAAGGGCAGGAGCAGCCGGGCGCGCTGGGCTTCAGTGAGCCGGCCGGACACAAAGTCGAGATACACGCGCTCGTCCCCGCCGTAGATTTTGTCGCCCACGATCGGATGACCGAGGTGGGCCAGGTGAATGCGGATTTGATGCTTGCGGCCGGTCAGCGGCTCCACCTCCAGGAGGCTGAACCGGCCTTCCGCCCGCCGCCACGAGCGCAGCACCCGCCACCGGGTCCGCGCCGGCGCGCCGTCCGGGCGCACACAGTCCTTGATGGCCACGGGGCTGGCGGGGTCGGGGCCGAGCGGTGCCTCCACTTCGCCGGCGGGCGTGCCCGGCACGCCGTGCACAATGGCCAGGTAGGTTTTGGTGACGGCGCGCGTTTCCCAAAGCCGGCGCAAGGCGCGGGCGGCCGGGGGTGTCTTGGCGATCAGGACCAGACCGCTGGTCTCCCGGTCCAGGCGGTTGATCAGTTGGGGCGCGGCGGCCGGCCCCAGGTAAAGGCGGACGCGTCCGATGAGGCTGCTGGTGGCGTCGCTCTTGGTGGGGTGGCAAACCAGACCCGCGGGTTTGTTCAGCACCAGCAACTCGGAGTCTTCAAACACGACGGCCAGCCGCGCCGTCTGGGGCCGGCTCGGCAGCGTTGGGGCCGGAGCTGAGGTGCCCGCGGGGGTTGTCAGGGTGGGCGGATCGCCGTGAGAGCGGATCACAGCGGGAGCGGATCACAGCGGGCGGACCCAGATGTTGCGGAAACGCACCGGGCAACCGTGCCCGGCCAGTGCCAGCGGGCCGGTGCTGACGGGGGTTTTGTACTCCGGCACGAGGCGATGGCCGGTTTCGCCGTGGATTTCCTCGTGCCAGTGCACCAAGACCCCGTTGTGCAACACGGTCACGCGCGCAGGGCTGACCAGACGGTTGCCCTCGAACCGGGGCGCGAGGAACAGGATGTCGTAGGTTTGCCATTGTCCCGGGGGGCGGGTGACGTTCACCCGGGGCGGGGTCTGGCCGTAAATGGCCGCGGCCTGGCCGTCGGGGTAGATCTTCTCGTTGAAGGAATCGAAAATCTGGATTTCGAACCGGCCCATGAGCAGGACGCCGTTGTTGCCCCGGTCGTACCACGGGCCTTCAAAGCCGGCCGGGGTCATCCACTCCAGGTGAATCTGACAATCGCCAAACTCCGCCCGGGACACCAGGTTTCCCGGTCCGGCCACGATTTCGCCGGCCTCGACCCGCCACTGGTTGGTGTGCCAGGCGGACAAATCCCCGCCGGCAAAGAGCACCACGGCGTCTGCCGGCGCAGGTGCGGGGGGCTGGGGCGGGCCGGGGTCCACCCGCCGGGGCGCGGGGCGGTCGGGGTCATGCACCCGCCATTCACACCACGGGAGCCGCGGGGTATCCTTGTACCCGTACACGCCGGAGCCGTCGCGAGCGAAAACCAACCCAGCGGTGTGTGCGGAAAAACAGCCCCAGCCAACCCAGGCGCCCAGGGCCAGGAGGCTCCATTGCAGGCTCGAACGGGAACCGGCCATGCGGTGTTGGTACCGGTTTGCCGGCAGGTGCGCAAGTCCCGGCCCCGGCCCCGGCTGGTGGGTGCTTCATCCTCCTGCAAGGGCTGGTTGTTGGTCGGTGCAGATACCACGCGGGCAAAGCGCAAAAAAAAATTCGTTTGCTGCAAGATTTCCGTTTGACAACCCCTTGCCTCGTGCGTAGAAAAGCCCTCGAATTGCAACGACATGAGCATCCCGGACTGAACGCCAAAACACCAGCGATTTTATGAAAAGCCTGATCACCTGTGCCGGACTTGCCGCCGTGGGTATCGTCAACCTGGACGCCCAACCGATTGGCGAGCCTTCCTTGAGCAAGCCCTGGAGCGTGTCTGCCAAGCTGCGGGGCTTTTACGACAGCAACTACAACACGGTGCCGGATTCGGGGACTCCTTTTACCAAGGAGGACAGCTTCGGGATTTCCGTGGCACCGTCCCTCGGGGCCAACCTGTTTCGGGAGCAAACGACCCTGAGCGTGCGGTACGACTTCGACCTGCGCTGGTACGAGTCCCGCAAGGACGACGAGGTGGACATGTACCATGCCGCCACGCTCGATCTGAACCACACCTTCAGTGAGCGGTACCGGCTCGAGCTGCACGACACCTTTGCCTACAGCGCCGAACCGATGGTGGGCGAGGGCCAGGCGGCCACGTTTGTGCGCACCAAGGGCAACAACCTCCGCAACTACGCCGGCATCGGGCTGGTGGGCAACTTCACCGAGTACTGGGGCTTCCGCGTGGGGTACGAAAACACGCTCTACGACTACGAGGAACGCGGCCCGGGCAGTCGGTCGGCGTTGCTGGATCGTTTGGAGCACAAGGCCACGGTGGACCTGCGCCGGATGCTGCGGCCCACCACCACCGCCCTGCTGGGATACTCGTTCGGGTTCACAAGCTACACGGCGGACGATCCGCTGGCGCTCGGCTCGCCGCTGAAGGCCGATTACCGGGATTACCGGAGTCACTTCGCCTTTGCGGGGCTGAACCACGAATTCAACCCGCAACTGGACGCGCAAGTCCGGCTGGGCGCGCAGGTCGCCGACTTTATCAACGTGGTCAATACTGACGACGTACACGTCCGGCCTTACGCGGACGCGGCCCTGGGTTACCGCTACGCCGAAGGATCGCGGCTGCAGGTGGGGGTCAAGTCCGGTTTTGTTTCGACGGACATCGCCCTGGACCAGAATAACACGGGGGTGACCTTGGTGACCGATTCCACGACCTACTACGTCGGGCTCAGCCACCGGCTCACGGAAAAATTGACCGCGCAACTGCGTGGCCAATGGCAGATGTTCCAGTACATCGGGCAGGGGACGGGCTTCAACGACGACTGGGACAACTACTACGCGGCCGATGCGTCGTTGATTTACCAGCTCAACGAGCACCTGGCCGTGGATGCCGGGTACCTTTACGACAAGCTGGATTCGGACATCGCCATCCGCGGGTACACCCGTCATCGCGGCTTCATCGGGCTGCGGGCGACCTACTGATTGGCCAATTTGATTCTTGCACAATCAGCGGAGGCTAGGTAGTCACTAGCCTCCTTTTGTTTTTGCGACATGGAAACCAACAAAACCGCCGCCGCTTCGGAATCGCCGCTCCATTTCCTGGATTACTGGCGCATCATCCGCATCCGCAAGACCGTGATCCTGGCGGTGTTTTTGCTCGTGGTGCTCACCACGGCGGGCGTCACCATGATGCTTGAGCCCACCTACCTCAGCACCGCCCGCATTGAAGTCGGCAAGGAGACCAAGGCCATTGATCCCCTGGGCCGAACCCAGGTCCAGCAACCCTACGACCCGTACTTCATCACCACCGAATTCGAGAAAATCCAGTCCAGCGCCGTGCTTTATCCGGTGATTGAAAAGCTCGACCTGAAGCGCAAGTGGGCCAAGTACTACAACCCCGAAGGCGAGGCCATCCAAGACGGGGATGCCCTCCAGCTCACCTACCAGATGCTGCGCCGCAACCTGGACGTGCGCCAGACCCGCAACAGCAGCCTGATCGAAATTCGGGTTTACAGCCGGGACAACCGCGAGGCCGCGGACATCGCGAACATGATCGCCTCCACCTACAAGGGCTGGCGGCTGACCAACCGCATGGATGAAACCTACAAGGGCATCGAGGTCCTCGAGTCGGAGCTGGCCAATCAAAGCAATCGGGTGGCCGAACTCCGGCGCAAGGTGGACGACCTGCGCACCAAATTGAGCATCCCCGAGGGGGCCGGCGAGCGGGTCAGTTACTCGACCTCGTTGGAACGCGAAATGGTCAACTCCCTGGCCACCCAGCTCACCTACACCCTGAGCGAATATACCGCCTCCAAAAAACGCCTGGAAACCCTGCGTGAACTGAGCACCAACGACTTGCGCAAAGCCATTCTGACCGCCGTCCCGGGCGAGGAAATCCTTCCGAACCTGCTCCGGGACCTGGCCCAAACCGAGCAGATGCTGGCCAAGCTCCTCCAGGATTATTCCCCGGAACATCCCGAAGTGCAGGCCACCCGGGCGCTGCGGGACCAGATCGAGACCCAGGTCAACGAGCGGATTCAGGGCATGATGCTTGGTTTGGAGACCCAGGTTAAGACCTTCGAGGAGCGTTACCAGGCGCTGTCGAACCGGGTGGAAGAGGGCAAGGCGCGCGTGGCCGAGGAGGCCACTCAGCAGCGCGAGTATTACGCGCTCAAGGGCGACCTGGAAAAGGAGGAGCGGGTTTACGATGCCCTGTACCTGCGCACCCTCCAGGAGAAATTTGACGCCAAAATCCCGGCCGAATCCATCGTGACCGTGGTGGACCGCGCCGAGGCCGCGTTGCGACCGGTGCGACCCAACCTGATGCTCAACCTGGCCCTCGGGACAGTGTTCGGCCTTGTGCTGGGCGTCGGTCTGGCGTTCTTCATCGAGTATCTGGACACCAGCGTGAAGACCATTGATGACGTGGAACGTGCCCTCCAGGCACCCGTGCTCGGGGTCATCCCGCAAAATGTCGGGTTGCTGCTGGACCAGGGACCGGACAGTCCCCACGCGGAGGCCTACCGGGTTCTGCGCACCAACGTATTGTTCTCCCGCAAGCGGCCCGACGCCAACACCTTGACCGTGGTCAGCGGTGGCGCTGGCGAGGGCAAGTCCACCACCATCTTCAACCTGGCTACCGTCTTTGCCCAGCAGGGGCAACGGGTGCTGTTGGTGGACTCCGACCTGCGCCGGCCCAGCCTGCACAAGTTCCTGAAGGTCTCCAACAGCCTCGGCCTGACCAGTTACCTGCTCAAACAGGCCACCCTCGAGGAGGTGATCCAGACCACCAAGAACCCCCTTCTGGACTTCCTGCCCAGCGGCAAGCTGCCCAGCAGTTCGCTGGGCATCTTGAGCTCGCAGCGCATGAAGGACTTCATCAAGGACGTCAAGGCCCGCTACGACTTTGTCTTCTTCGACTCCCCGCCCATCATGGGGGTGAGCGACGCGTCCATCCTGGCCAGTGAAGTGGACCTGGCCCTGCTGGTGGTGCAGTACCGCAAGTACCCGCAAACCATGACACTGCGGGCCAAACAAACGGTGGAAAAAGTGGGGGGAACCCTGCTGGGGGTGGTGCTCAACAACATCAACATTTCCCAGGATTCCTACTACTACTACTACAGCGGGTACTACTACGACTACTACGCCAAAAGCTCGGAATCCGAGCCGGAATCAAAGCCCGATCAGCCCGGCAAAAAGCCCGAACCGGTCCCGGCCGGTGTGGGCGGCCCGGCCAAGAAATAGGGTTGTTGATGCCGACGGTTGCGGGCTAACCTTTGCGCCATGAACTTGTTGCGTTTTCTTGCCACCTCGCTTCGTTCCTGGCTTGCGGCCACCCTGCTCGGATTGAGCCTGGGGGTCGGGTGTGCCAGCCCCACCCATCCACAGCCGGCCTCCCCCGATCGGACGCCCGGCCATTCCAGCTCCGACGCCTCCATTGACGAAATCCGAGTGGGCGAAAAAATCACCGTTTACATCACCGACATCCCCCGTCCCTACACTCACCAACAGCAGGTCCGCGAAGACGGCACCATTCAGTTGCCACTGGACGTGGTGGTGGTCGCGGCCGGCAAGCGCAAAAACGAACTCCAGGAGGAAATCCGCAAGGCCTACGTGCCCAAATTTTACAACCGGTGCACCGTGGTGGTGGAAACCGAGGAGCGGTTCATCTACGTGGACGGCCAGGTGCGCCAGCCGGGACGCTACGCCTTCACCGGAGAAATGACCGTGCTGCGGGCCATCAGCGTGGCCGGAGGCTTCACGGAGTTCGCCAACAAGAAAAACGTCACCCTCATCCGCCCCGGGGGCAAAAAGATTACCGTGGACTGCAAGCGCGCCGAGCAGGACCCCCGTTACGACGTGCCCATCTTCCCGGGTGACAGCGTCCTGGTGAAGCGCAAGTTCTGGTGACCCGGCGCATGGTGCGATTGCGCCACCTGACCGGACCGCTTGCCGGCCAAGAAACCGAGGTTCGGCATTTCCCGTTTCGCATCGGGCGCGGACCCCACGACGACCTGCGGGTGGAGGCGGCCGGGTTGTGGGACGCGCACTGGGTGCTCGAACCTTCCCCTGATCACCGCCTGCACCTGCGCGCCCGGGACGGTGCTCCGGTCCGGGTAAACGGCACGCCCGTGAACTCCGTCCCCCTGCGCAACGGCGACATCATCGAAGCCGGCGCACTGCGGCTGCAATTCGGGCTGGGGCCGGTCCGGCAAATCAGCCTGCGCCCGCGCGAGGTGTGGACCTGGCTGGGTCTGGGGTTGATCACCGCGTTTGAGGCTGTGGTGGCCTGGGGATTGACCCGCTGACGAATCTCCGGCACGGCCTCGCCGCCGGGCGCACCGGCGTCGCATTTCTGCATTCCGTTTGGGCTGGATCGAAATCGGTTCTGCCCCTGCCCTCGCCGCGCCCGGATCGAGTCCATACTTGCCGTTTCCCCGGTCCCGTCGCAACCTGCCCGCGAACCTTCAACCGATCGTTACCCATGCGTTTCCCATCCTCTTTTCCGTTCTTCGGAACGGCGGCCTTCATGTTGGCCGCCTGGCTGGGCGGCGGTCTTCACGCCGGCGAACCCGCTCCGGCCCCGCTGCGCATCATCTGCTTCGGGGCCCACCCCGACGACTGTGAAATTCAGGCCGGCGGGGTGGCGGCCCTGTGGTCGGCCCGCGGCCACAAGGTCAAACTGGTCTCCGTCACCAACGGGGACATCGGCCACTGGCGCGAGGCCGGCGGCCCGCTGGCCCGCCGGCGCACCGCCGAGGTGGAAGCCGCCGCCCGCGTGCTCGGGGTCACCGCTCAGGTGCTCGACATCCACGACGGCGAGCTGTTGCCCACGCTGGAAAACCGCCGCCTGCTGGTCCGCCTCATCCGCGAATGGCAGGCGGACATCGTGATGGGCCCGCGCCCCAACGATTACCACCCCGACCACCGCTACCTGGGCATGTTGGTCCAGGACGCCGCCTACATGGTCACCGTGCCGTTCTTCTGCCCGGATGTGCCGCACCTGACCCGCAACCCGGTCTTCCTGTACTACCCGGACAATTTCAAAAAACCCAACCCCTTCCAGCCCGACGTCGTGGTGGCCATTGACGAGGTGATGCCCAAGAAACTGGCGGCGCTGGGGCAGCTCGTCTCCCAGTTCCGCGAAGGCGGCGCCAACGGCGGTCCCGAACTGGCCGACCCGGCGCGTGTGGCCGAGCGCGACCGCGAGGTGGAAAACTGGTTCCGGCAGCGCAGCCGCAACCTGGCCGAGCGCTTCCGCCCCCAACTCCTGGAGTGGTACGGCCCGGAGCGCGGCGCGCGCGTGCAGTACGCCGAGGCCTTCGAACTGTGCGAGTACGGCCGGCAACCGGACCGCGCCGAGCTGAAGCGTCTGTTCCCCTTCTTCGAGCCGTGATCAACCACCCGGCTCCGGACGGTCGGGGCCGTCGCTTCCTTCGGCAAACCCAAAGCGGCGCAAAAACTCGCCCTCCGGCGCGCGGATTTGCACCGCCCGTCCGGTGAAGGGATCGCGGTAGGCCAGGCCCACCGCGCGCAACCCCAGCCCCTCGGGGCACGCCGGCCCGCCATACAACGGGTCCCCCAGTACGGGCAGGCGCGCCGCCGCCAGGTGCACCCGGATTTGGTGAGTGCGCCCGGTGAGCGGTCGTGCTTCAAGCAACGCCAGCGTCCCGAACCGGGGGGAATGCCCCTGCGCCAGCACCCGAAAAACCGTTTCCGCCGGCCGGCCGTGCCGACGGTCCACCCGCGCGGGCGTGCCCGCCCCGGCCGGAGGACTCAACGGCAGCGTGCAGGTCCAGGCGGGTGCGCGCGGCGTGCCGGCCACCACGGCCAGGTAACGCTTGTCCACCGCTCGTGTGGCGAAGAGCCGGCTCAACGGCCCCAGTGCACCCGGACTGCGCGCCAGCAGGAGCACCCCGCTGGTCTCGGCATCGAGCCGGTGCACAAAGCGCAGGTACTTCAGGTTGCGCACGCGCGCCCAGCGCGCACCGGCGGCGAGGCCGGACTCGAGGGCGGCCTGCAGATTGCGCCGGGGGTGTCCCCAATGCGCGGGGGCGAGCAGCCAACCCGCCGGCTTGTCCACCGCCAGGACCGCGCGGTCCTCGTACAAAATCGGCAGCCGGGTGCCG
>CALFAV010000034.1 GCA_937946835.1 uncultured Verrucomicrobiae bacterium
TACTGGTATTTGATGACGTTGGCCTTGTAGAGGTAGCTCTTTTTGGCGCCCCAACCCCACGGATGGACGTCGAAACCGGTTTCCGTCTTGGGCTCGAAGATCAGGGCATCGCCGCCCATCTTGATCGCCTGCTTTTTCATCTTGGCTTCGATGGCGGGCTCTTCTTCGAGGCGCGCGTCATCCGTGATGGAGCCGATGACCGCATAGGGCTTGGTGGGCATTCGGCCATCTTTGAAGATCTCGATCTGTTTACCCGTGGCCGCCTGGGAAACCCCGGTACTGTTCGAAGCACAGCCAAGCAACAGAAGGCCGAGGACCAGGCAGGGGAGGGTCGGCAGGAAGGTCAGGTACCGCGAAAGCATGGCAGTAATTAACGTAGGCCCGAGTCTGACCGGGGTCAGCAGGGTTGACAAGTTGAAACGCCACTGCTTTCGTGCCGCGAAATTTCCGAGTTGGTCCCCGTAAGTGGCGGAGCCAACTCGGGCTTAACCCTCAACCCATGCACAGATTATTGCCCTCCAGCAGCGGCGGTTTCCTGGCCCTCCTTCTTTTGGCGGGATGCGCCTCCCCCTCGGAACACGAGCGCCGCCCCGGCGGTGGGCCGGTGGCGTATGAAGTCCAGATCGAAACCAGCGACCCCGGCTCGCGCATCGAGGTGGATGGCGAGTACATGGGCGTTTCCCCCCTCACCATTACCATCTGGGGGGATGAGGATGGGACCTTCCACGGCTCGGGCGACGGCTACACCATCTTCAAGGCCTACCCGGTCAAGCCCGGGCAGTACGTCCAGACCCGCAAATTCCTGAACGGCGCGCAGGCCTTCATGTTCGGCCAGCAGGACCGGATTCCCAAACGCCTGTACTTCGACCTCAACCAAAAGCCCGAGGGGCTGCAAATCCTCGCACCGCAATGAAACCATCCTGGCTCGTGCTGCTGAGCGCCGGTGCCGCCGTCTTCGGCGTCTGGGTCGTGGCCACCGACGCGCCCGCGAAACCGGCACCGGTAACCTACGAATACGCCACCCTCCGCTGGGCGGGTCCCCAGAACACGCACGTCATCCACCCCAGTGGCAACGTCGAGGTTTTGGGTCGGCAACTGGTGGGCATCCGCAAGCCGGACCGCGCTGACGAACGGGCCTTCTACATGAACCTGGCCGCCAATGCCCTGGGTCGGGAAGGTTACGAGCTGGTGGCCCTCACGGCGGACGATTACCTCTTTCGACGTCCGGCCGCGCGCTAGGCCGCGCCCGGGTCGCCCGCCAGGGTCAGTTCCGCCACGAGCACCGTGGCGGAGCCCACGCTCAGGGTGACCCGCGCCTGCACCAGCTTTTCCAGACGCCCCACCACTTCGGCCGTCACCGTGAGCACCTGGCCCGGCCGCGCGGTGCCGGTGATCTTGGCCTGGCGCACCGCCGTCAGCTTCAGTCCGGGCAGCGGCGGGCGGGTCGGATCGCTCTGCGCCACCACCCCGGCCAGTTGGGCGGCGGCTTCGAGCAAGAGCACCCCCGGCATCAGCGGCTCGCCCGGGAAATGGCCCCGCAGGAACGGCTCGTCGCCGCGCACACGGTATTCGCCCACACCACGCCGGCCCGGCTCCAGTTCCCGCAGCCGGTCCAGGAACCGGAACTCGGGGCCGTGGGGCAGGGCCGCGAGTGCCCGGGTCATCGCCGAAGTCATGGCTGCAAAGGTTCCACCACGGTGAAATCCGCGGGCAGGGCGGGTTCAAACCGGGCCGCCTCGATCGGCTGGTTGGCCACGGCGTAAGTGAAGTCGTTTCGTTGCACCGAACCGTCCGCAAAGCTCAGTTCGTGGGCGACCGGGCTCCGGTCCGCCGCGCGCAGCGTGAGCCGGATTTCCTTCAGGAACCGACGCGCTCCCGGGCGGCGCGGCTCCAGGCGGATTGTGGCCAGCCCGTTGGACTCGACCAGCGACACCAGGCGGAAACGCGCCTCGAAGTCCGCCCGACTCGACGGAAACCCGGCGTCCATCAACGCCAGCGCCTCGCGCCAGGGTTCGCCTCCGTCGGCGGACAAGGGGTAACGCTCGGCCCGCTTGAGCTTCGGGTAGATGACCAGCAACTCGTTGGTCCGACGCAGGGCGATGGTCTGCGGCGGATCGCCCAGCTCCCACCGAAATCGGTCCGGCGCCGCAAACCACAGCCGCCCGGGCGTGCGCAGCGGTTCGGCCAGCGCCTTCAAGGTCCGGGTCTGCGTGAATTCGGCCGTCCAGGTCTTCAACTCCTGCTGCGCGGCCAGCCACGCGGCCAGGAAATCCTCCGCCGGTTCGCCCCCCCACGCTTTCCCCCCCACCAGGAGGGCCAGCAGCACGGCGCGCCAACCTGCCCACCGCCGGGCCGCCCACCCCGAGTCCACCTGGCCGTGTCGGTTCATGCTTCCGCCCGCGTCCCGGGCGCCGCCAGCCAGAGGGGAATGAAGTGAAACCACTGGTCCGCGTGGCGGCGGATGACCGGCTCAAACGCCGCCAGGATCCGGGCCGTCAACGCCACCCGGGCCGCGCGGTCTCCGAGGGCGGCCCGGTCATACGCAAATGCGGGCAACACATCCGCCGCGTAGCCCCCGTCCCGGGCCACGATGGACACCCCGAGCAGGATGCAGCCCGAGGCGCGCGCCAGTTCGGCCGGAGCCAGCGAGGCCCGAAACGGCCGGCCGCAAAAAGGGACTTCCACCCCGCTGGGTCCGGGCGGGCGGTCCACCAACATGGCCACGGTGGCGCCGTCCTGCAGGCGCCGGATGATCTCGACAAACGCGAACGCGTCCTGCCCGATGACCAGCGTCTCCACCCCCCAACGGGCGCGCGCCCGGCGCCGCAGTTCGGTCAGCTCGCTCTCCGGTTCCGCCTGGGTCACGACCAGCAGGGGCACCCCCCGCTCAATCAGCAGCGGCGCGCCAATCTCCCAGTTGCCCACATGCGGCGTGAGCAGAAGAAGGCCGCGCCCCGTCCGCCGCGCCGACTCGAGCCGCTCCCAGTGGTTCAGCGAGACAAAGCGGGACGCCACCGGGGCGCCGGCCTCGAAACGCAGCAGGTCGGCGAGTTTGCGGCCGAAGTGACGAAACATCCGCCGCGCCGCGCGCCCGGCCGCGTCGCGGTCCCCGTCGTACAGCGGCAAAAGGTTTTCGACCACCACGCGCCGCCGCCGGCCGCACAGCGCGCCGTAAAGCGCACCCGCGAGGGTGCCCACGGCCAGGCAAACCGACAGGGGCAGGGCCCGCGCCGCCGCCAACCCGAGTTTCCAAAGCCCGGCCCGATAAAAGCCCGACGGCCCCGCGGCGAGCAGGGCGGGCGGGTCGGGGGCCAGGGTTGTCGCGGGTCCGGCTGCCACAGTTTCAGGCGGTTGCCGTCGGTTGACGGCGCGCAGCGTAGGTCCAGGCCGGCAGGAAATAAAGTGCCGAAACGGCCTGACACGCCACGCCCGCGGCGCACACCGCGCCGAGCCCGGCCAGACCGGCATTGCCGGCCCCGGCCAGCGAGCCAAACGCCGCCACCGTGGTGCCCGCGCACAACAGCAGCGCCCGGCCGGTGGTCCGGCGCAGGGCCGCGATGCTTCCCCCCGCCCGGCGCAGCGCCAGTTGCACGTGAATGCTGTAATCCACCCCCGCCCCCAGCAACAGCGGCAGCGCCGTGAGATTCATCAAATTCCACGACCACCCCGCCGCGGCCATCACGCCCAGCAGGAGAAACAACCCAAACGCCAGTGTCGCAAAGCTCCAACCCACCGCCGACCAGGCGCCCAGCGTCAGCCGCAAACACCCCGCCACCACCAGCACCAGCCCGGCCGTAAGCCAACCCACCCGCGTCTCCACGTGGCTCAGCAACACCTCCCCCAACAGCGGCCAACCCGTGCAGATCACTCCCGCGGAGCCGTGACTCAGTGACCGCGCGGCGTTTCCATCCGCGCCCTCGATTCGTCCCAGGGCCAGCCAGCCCTCCGGAGTTCGGGCGGCGACGCGGGCCAGCAACCACCGGGCGGACGCACCTTCGGGCCAGAGCGGCGGGGCTTGCGCGGCCAACCGCTCCCAGGCCTCGAGCACGGCGCCCGCAAACGCGCCGGCCTCGGTCGAAAAACCGGCGTGCGCCAGGGCGGCGAAAAGGTCGGCCCGGCGTTCGGCCAGCGCGCGGGCGGTTGGCACGTTGGCCATCTGCCGCCCGGTCGCCGGCCACAGCGCCAGGGGCAGGTCATGGGTTGAAAGTTCGCCCCGCACCCGGGCCGCCTCGAGCCGGGCGTTCAAAACCTCCAAACGCTCGCGCACTTCCTCCGGAGTGGCGCCGGCAACCAACACCAACAGGTTATTGCCGCCGCGCGCCAGGTGTTCTTCGATCGCCGCCAACGCCGCCGCCGCCGGGCTGTCCCGCGGCCCGAGCGGCCGGGTGGTGTGGTCCACCGGCGGCAACCCGCGTCCCAGCAGCCCCGCTCCCAACACCAGCAGCCCTGCCGTTGCCGGCAGGGCCACTCGCCGGGTCCACATCCCGGGCGGCTCCGGACCGGGGGGCCTCACGTTCGTGGCCGGAACCTCTGTCGGATTCCCCGCGTTGCCGGCTCGGCCGCGGCAGACCAACGGCAAAAAGACATGCCGCATCAGCGCGGCACCCAACAGCACCCCCATCGCCACCAACAGTCCCAGTTGTCCCAGGCCGGGTAGTCCTCCTAGGAGCAACAGGGCAAACGCCGCCGCGGTGGTGAAGGCCGAGCCCCATATCGCCCGGCGGGTCTGCTCCCGAATTTCCCGGACCGACGCTTGGGGTTGGGTGCGCGCTTCCTGGTACAGGATCAGTCCGTAGTCCACGCACAGCCCCAGCAGGACCGCGGCGAACCCGAGACTGACCAGATTAAGCGTGCCCAGCAGCAGCCCGCCCAGGGCCGTCGTACCCAGGAGCACGGCCTGCAGGCACACCCCCAGCCAGAGCAACGGCCCCCAGCGGCGATGCACCAGCCAGAACAGCCCCAGAATCGCCGCCAGCGTGCCCAACACGGACCGACGCAGGTCCGCCCGCATTCCATTGGCCGCTTCCGCCACAAAGGCTGGCGAGCCGGTGAACCCGGTCGCCACCCCGGCGGGCCAGTCCGGGGCCTCCCGCAGCCGTTCCACCCGGGCCCGCACCAGCTCCAACCAATCCGCTGCGCGGCCAAATCCGCGCCAGGCTTCCGCCGGTTCCACCAGCACCAGACGGAAGGTGCCGTCGCGCGAGGCAAACCATTCCCCGGCCCGTTCGGGCGCGCTCGCTTCGCCGCCTTCGGGCAGCGCGCTGAAGCCCAGGGGATCATGGCTCAGCCGCCCGATTTCCATCGGCGACATCGAGGTGGCGAGCCGTTCGCGCACCTGCTGCAAGTGCTCCCCCAGCCGCGCCGGAGCGAGGCGTGCGGCCAGGGCCTGGAAGGCTTCGGGGGGTTGGTTCAGCCAGAGCCAGGCCAGCAGGCCGGCGGTGTCGGCCGGAGTTTCCTCCCAGGGCGGGCGCCAGTGAGCCGCGGCCACGAGGGGGCGCTCGGCCCGCAACCGCTCGGCCACGCGTTGAGCGGCCAGCTCCGCCGCGTCGGCCGTGGGCGCGCTCACCGTGACGAGCAATTCGGCGTTGGCGCCGAAATAACGTTGATGCAGTTGCAGGCCGTGCACCGCCGGCACCTCGGCCGGCAGCAGGTTCAACACGTCTGCATCGAACCGCAGCCGCCCCAGCCCCAGGGCCAGCGGCACCAGCCCCAGCCACCACCACCACTGGGAGGAACGCCTCACGGGACGAGGTATCCCTCCAGGCTTTCGCCGGTGCGGGTGTTGGCCAGTCGCCAGCTTTCACCGCTGCGGGCGAAGGTCACGTGAGGGGGCAGCGCGCCACCATCCAGCGCTACCGGCAACCACAACCAGAGCAGCCGGGCCGTGCCCCGGCCCCGGCCCCGGTATTCGCGGGACAGTCCGGGAAAAGTGACCCGCCAGCGCTCCCCCGTGCGGGCGGCCTCTGCCAGCGTGAGGGGCGGCTTGCTGAACTGGAGGAAAAAGTCGCCGCCAGCCCGGCGCGCCAGGACCAGTTCCCCCGCCAGCGGAGGAGCGTGAGGACGCGCCTGCCACACGGCCTGCCCGGTGTGGGTCTGCCCGCGGGCGAGGGTCGGTGGGGATGTCGGGTCCGGACTGGTGCAGCCGGCCAACCACCCGCCGCTGAGGAGGGCCAGCCCGAAAAGCCGGGCCAACCGCCGCCGGGCAGATTCAACGGGCTGCGGGGAGGCTCGGGGCATGGGCCGGGGTCGGGCGGAAGTCCAGGCGGGGCACCAGGGCGCGGTGCCGTTGCAGGCGCACCAGCAGGTAAAACAGCTCCAGGCGCCAGCGCACCGGCCAGGCGGGTTCCAGGTCGCCCGCCAGCACCGCCAGCACCGCCGCGGGCAGGTCCAACCGATGGCGGGGTTCGAGGAACAATTCCATGAACGGCGTGGTGTAGTAGTGCTCGACCAGCCGCCAGTACACCCGCTGGGCGCGACGCACGCGCTGCTCATAGGCCGCGAAACGCCGCCCGCCGTCGCCGCCCTCGCTCAGGGCCGCCTGCACCGCCTCCGCGGCGAGCCGGCCGGACCACATGGCCAGATACACGCCGGCGGAGAAAATCGGGTCCATGAAACCGGCGGCGTCGCCCACGCGCACCAGCCGCGGCCCGGCCAGCCGGCGGTTGAAGTAGGAAAAATCGCTGGTGACCTGCAACGCCCCGGGCAGGTGCGCTCCGGCCAGGCGCGCGGTCATGACCGCGCTGTGCCGGACGGCGGTCCAGAACACCTCCGCGGCGTCCCCGCCCTCGGCGGCGAAGGTGTCCTTGTCCAGCACCAGCCCCACGCTGGTCCGGGTCGGGGAAATGGGAATCAGCCAAAACCAGCGGTCGGCGCCGCGCACGATCACCGTGTCGCCGCCCGCCTCGCCCGGGTCGCGCCACGCACCATCAAAATGGCCGAAGACCGCCAGTTTGCGGTGGCGGGGGTGGATCATTCGCAGCCCGGCCTGGTTGCCGGTCAGGTTGGCCCGCCCGCTGGCATCCACCAGGTGGGCCGCGATGAGCCGGTGGGGTCGGCCCTCCGGGTCGGTGGCCTGCACCGTCACGCCGTCGGCGGCGACGGTGACCGCGCCAGCGGACCACCCTTCACGCACCTCGGCGCCGAGGCGTTGGCCGTGGCGCAACAGCAGTTCGTCGAAGCGGGCGCGTTCGACCTGGAGAATTTCCGGCTCGCGGGTGAAGCGGCCATGCCGGAAGACAAAGCGACGGGCCTTGGTCCCGTTGGCCAGCAGGAATTGGGCGCCGGTTTTGCGGGGGAACCCGGCGGCCTGCAGCGCCGGCCACACGCCCAGGGCCTCGAACAAGGGGCGGTTGTACGGCAGGAGCGACTCGCCGATGTGGAAGCGCGGAAAGCGCTCCTTTTCGAGCAGGAGCACGCGGCGGCCGGCGCGCGCCAGCAGCGCCGCGGCGGTGCTGCCCCCCGGGCCGCCGCCGATGACCAGCACGTCGGCCCGGGCCGGGTGAAGCGAAGCGTCCGTGCGGGTCATGGCTTTTTCTGCGGCCGGGGGATGATACTTGGTGAGCCCGGGTGGTCCACGGCTTCCTGGTGGCCGGCTCCATTCGCATCTGGGTGGCGAAGCTGCCCGGCGAAGAGGCACGCCGTTCCGGGAAGGCCGGCGCCTTGGACCGGCGGCACCAGCCGCGTCGGGGTTTGAGCCGCCATAAGGCAAAATCGGGACACCGCATTGTGGCACAGGTGTGACCGTGCCGGCAAGCCCTCATGCCTTGAGTTAGTATGGCTTCTATCTATGGCCAGATGGATTCACAACGGTCATGCCTGAGGCGGTTGTGGAAATTGGACTGCTTAGCGTTGAAAATGATTTTCTTAAAGGTCTGTTGGTAAACGTTCCCCAACTGATGCGGACCGCGCAAAGAAGAATGCCCGCCCGCGTTCTGTCAACAAACCGTTGCCAATCCATAATTCCCAATCTTTTCACGCCCAAAAATTGCTGTTGACAAAAAAAAAAAGATCCACCTATTTAGCTCTGGAAGTGAAAACCAAATGCAACTATTTTGAGCCCCACGCTAGGGCCGAACCGGCTTGCAACTACTGCACCATCGGTCAACGGGAGGTGGCTACCCCCATCGCCGAAGGCGGATCACCCTCGAATCGCGGTTCGCACCTCCTTGGGGGATTCGAGACGCTGCCCTGCCGACCTGGGAGCGATGGCTGGGTGGTCTTGATAAAGGGCCTTTTAACGTGGGGAGTGATCTGCGGAGGGGGATTTGCTTCAGGGAACGCACAGGAGACGACCGCACCAGATTTTGTGGTCAGCGGCAAGGCCACGCACCAACAGTTTGGGAAGTTTGCCTTTGTGCATCAATACACTTTCACCGCTCGAGCTTCCGGCACCAACTGGTCGCTGTCGGTTATTACCCCAAGCGACAGCGTGATAGACCGATTCCTCGCAGCGGGTAACGACAAGGATGCTTTTGTCACCTTGGACTTTTCGAGACACATCCGCGCTCGACGTGCAGCGGGCCACCAGATGGGGCAAAATGAATCGGAGGCTGTGGTGCTCTCCAACGGTGTTCCCAGCATGATCCATACCCCACCCGTGGTGGGCACCATATGGCTGACTTATCTTTCTGCCGGCTTGTTAAAGCAGGCCAACCCGGATCGTTTTCCCGTGCCCGTGACTTGCAACGTGGTCTCCGGCAACTATGTCGCCCCGTTGGCGTACTATTTCCAGGTGGCCAGGTGGGTTGCCCACCCGGACACCGGGTTGCCGGACCGCTTTGTCTCCTTGGACGATGGAATCCATAAAGAGTATTACGGTAACACGCTGGTTCGTCTCGGACCATACCCCAAGCCGTACGACCGGGGTTTTACCAACATTGTGTTTTCCGTACACTCATACAAAAAGTTTCGGGACTGGCAACTGCCGGCCGAGGCCAACTTGGAAGTGTGGTGGCTACCGATCAATGGTCGCGCTCTCGAACGTGTTCATTCCTGTACAGTTATTGCGGAATCGTTTGCCGACCCACCCGCAGCGCCGGTTCCCCCTCCGCTCCCCGTTGGTATCGCCCGGATTGCCGACCTCCGATTGGGCACCAGCAACGGTCCAATAGTTCTTCATTACACATCCAATCGTTTTCTGGATCGAGGTGAATTGCTTCAACTTCCGAACTACGCCCAGGCGGTGCGTGAATCGTTGGAAATTCACCAGGTCCGGATTGTTAAGCCTCGGTCTCCCTATTTATTCTGGGCCCTGGCGGGCCTCGCCACTTTGGGGGCGGCGGCGCTGTTTGTTTTTCAGTGGCATAGACGGAACCTCGCCGATCGCTCAACAACATCTCCCTGATTCCAGAGCTTTTAACATTGAATCCAAACAATGAAACAATCATTATCCTATACACGAGTTGCGCACATCTTGACGAGCGCAGCGCTGTCCCTGTTGTCAGTCTGGCTGACGCATCCTTTGTTGGCCAATAGTCATCTGAGGGCTACGGCCACATCCAAGCCGCATTGCAGAACATGCACCGCCAGTGGTGCAGTTCCCACACCCGGTGCCGCCGGACAACGTTGCACCTACCAAGCTTCGGTGGCGGCTTATTGGTGTGATTGTGAACCATGCAAGAAGTGCGACTCAACCGGCCTGTACCACAGCAACGTTACAATCACCGAATTTGCAGGAGTTTGCTCGGGTATAAACTGCTCGCAGGCCTATCAGACCAGTCAATTTGTTGCTACGGTCATGAATGTCAAACAGACGAGCACCATCCCGGATTGTGACCCAGTGTCAAACTAGCTCCTTGGCTTGGGGACAAAGGGAACAGGTCCGGGTTAACTGTCTGCTCGGGGGCCGTGATCCCCTCGGGTGATCAACGATTTTTTGCGGCTTATAAGCAGGGGGTGACGCAACGCAAGAGGACAGATTTGTTTCATGGGTACCAATGACTGCAGTATTTGGGAGTCGCTTAAAAAATTTGCGGGCTCAGTGCTGCAGCCGTGGGGTAAAGGATCTGTTGGGGACATGGCGCGACCTTGTCGCGCCGGGGCTAAAGACTCTAATCACAGCGATTCTGTTGTTGCGCGCCTTGCTTGTACGGTGGTGTTCAGCACGGCGTTGGTATCCAAGGCCGTGACATGGGGGGGACCGACTTCGCCCGGGGTTGCAACCGGTTTAGACCCGGTGACCGGGCTGAACAAAGTTCAGACTTTCTGGATGGGGGGTGCCTTGGATGTCCTGGGACTTGTCACCGTGTTGGTGCGGAGCAGACCGGGATTAAAGGGTGCGATCCTGACTTGGATAGGAGCGCTCTTTCTGCTTTATCACCTGGTTTTGGTGCTGGGTACCGCGGTGGTTACCTGTCCGTGTCTCCCGGGGCTGGCTGAGCTGATGAGATTCCCGCCGTTGGCCGTCACGCTACTGGCTCTGGCTGGCGGTTTGACGGTCTTCTTATACGGGTGCAGCTTGCTTCCCCTCCCGCGGGATGCCTTGGACTACCGAAATTGGAATGTGCGGTGGCCTCGATTTGGGTTTCTTCCACAATTATCGAATTCAACCCGGGTCTTTCTTTCCTCTGGTCTGGGGACAGTCCTCGTTTTGAGTGTCGGTCTGACGGCTCCCCTGCGTGACGGGGCATGGCTGGGGGGTGACGAGGGGACTGAATTGATCAAAGGCCGGTTGGCCGCACATGGCTATCCACTTTATGACCCGTTGTGGAGTGAACAACCACCGCTTTTGACGCACATTTATGCGGCGATGTTGGGAAAGCAGGGACAATCCCCGGTGGGACCTCGCTTATTTTCGCTGAGTTGCTTTTTACTGTTAATGGTCGTGGTGTCGGGCCATATCGCCTCTCGTTTCGGGGTTGGCGCGGCCGTGCTTTTCCAATTGTTTCTTTTATCCTGCCCCTCGGTGATGAGGTTGAGCGTCGCCGCCATGCAGGAAGTGCCCGCGGCCTCCTTGGCGATGCTGGCCGGAATTTTAGGGCAGCACGCATTGCGAACCGGGACCACGCTTCGTTGGATGCTCGCAGCTTTTCTGGGGATCACGGCGTTGTTGATCAAGCTTACCGCGGTTTTGTATTTGGCAGCTTTTTTCCTTTCGGCCGCTATTTGGACGATCCGTTCCAAAGAAGTTGCAGCCTTCCGAAGGCTGGTCCGGACCACGGCGATTGTGATGCTAGTTAGTCTGGTGGCCTTGGTTGCCTGGGGTGCAGATGCCCGGCATTTGCTTCTGCCCCATCTGGAGTATCACGCGGTGGAGGGTCTGGCTGCCAAGAGTGAATTCCGATTTACCGCCCTGGAATTTGGTCGGCATCCGGCGTTGTTTATTTCCGGAGGGCTGGCCATCGTGTGGCTGGCATATCGGCGTTTACCCGGTCGGTGTGGCTTCGAGTGGACCCTTGGGGTCCTGCTGCTGGCGGTTTATACGTTGCATCGTCCTTGGTGGTATTATTACCATTTGAATACGGGGATTGCGTTGGCGCTCGTGTCTTCGGTTGCCCTGGCCGATTGTGCAGGTACCAGTTGGCGAAGGCTGCGAAATTCCGTTCCCGTGAATGCCGGATGCCTGGGAATAGCTTTTCTGTGCATGATCCTGCTTGTAATAACTGGCGTCGCTTCCGCCACGCGCGTCCACGAAGCCTTTCGGACGTTGCGACAGGCCTCCTTGGTGGAACAAAGCGCTCTGATTACCCGGCTGCGGGAATACCGCGGCAAGGTCCAATGGGCCTTCTCAGACCGTCCGATGTATCTGTTTCATGCCGGTCTTTTGGTGCCGCCGGAGCTGGCCGTAATGAGCCTGAAGCGTTATTGGTCGCTCCAAATTACAGCGGCGCAAGTGTATGCCTTGCTTGAGCAGTATCGTGTCGGCGTCGTGGTGATGACCAGGGAAAACCGCGGCCGCATCTTTCGGGATTTCGAGGAGCAACTGCCCCACTACAAGGAGGTTGGAGGTGATGCGGATTTGGTGATTTATGAGCGGGTAGTTTCCGGGGTGGGGGGCTGAGCCGATCGCACCGACCGGAGTTCGGCTGGTGGACGTTTGTCACCTGCTGATAGACTCGACACGACTAAGACGGGAGGCATCTATTAAAGAAGACAGGCGCGGCAGCCAAGCGAGACAGCCGGGGGACAGCCCGGAATGTCCCCGCCAGACGGACCATTCCGTTGGGGTGGCACCCGACCAGTGACCGCCTTTAAGGCCGGTGGGCAGCCGTTCCCCACCGGCTGTCCGCACCGCAACAAGCAACTGAGCGCCAAGCCCGTGGCGTTGGTCAATTGGCCTGGCGCGGCAGGAGGAAAAGGTCCCCCGGGCGCACGTGCACGGGCAGCGGGGCGCCCGCGGGGCGGATTTGGTCCGGGTTGGGCTCCACCGCCTTGAGCGGGGTGCCGTCGGCCAACTCGAGCAGGTATTGCTCGATCTCGCCCAGGTAGGTCACGCTGCGGATGCGGGTGAGCAGGGCATTGACCGGACCGGGACCCAGGCGCACTGCCTCGGGTCGGAAGCCCAGCCACACGGCCTCGCCCACCCGCCGCTGGCCCGCCGGGCCGGCTTCGAAGACCCCCACCGGGGTTTGCAGACGGCTCCGGTCCGCGCCCGCCTCGAGCACCGTGGCGGGTAGCCAGTTGGTCTCGCCGATGAAGTCGGCCACGAACCGGGTGACGGGCGTCCGGTACACGGTGCGCGGGTCGCCGACCTGCTCGATCTGCCCGTCCCGGAGCACGGCCAGGCGGTCGGCCAGGCTCAACGCTTCTTTCTGGTCGTGGGTGACATAGATCGTGGTGATGCGGGTCTGGCGGTGAATGCGCCGGATTTCCTCGCGCATCTCCAGCCGGAGCCTGGCGTCGAGATTCGAGAGCGGTTCGTCCAGCAGCAACACGTCCGGTCGGATGACCAGCGCCCGGGCCAGGGCCACGCGTTGTTGCTGGCCGCCGGACAACTGGTTGGGGGTGCGCTCGGCGTAGTCCTGCATCTGCACGATGGCCAGGGCCTCGGCCACGCGCTGCGCGCGCTCGGCCCGGGGCACGCGGCGCACCTCCAGCCCGTAGCCGACGTTTTCCGCCACGGTCAGGTGCGGCCACAGGGCGTAGTTCTGAAACACCATGCCGGTGTTGCGCCGGTGCGGGGGCACGCCGTTCATGCAGCGGTCCCCAAACCACACCTCGCCCGCGTCCGGCTGGTAGAACCCGGCGATGAGCCGCAGCAGGGTGGTCTTGCCACAGCCGGAGGGCCCCAGCAGGAAAAACAGTTCGTGCGGGGCCACCTCCAGCGAGATGCCCCGCAGGACCGGCGTGGCGCCGAACGCCTTGGTGACCTGACGCAGGGTGACCTTCATGCGGGAGGCTCCGGCGCGGGTCGTTGGGCTTCGGCAGCGGCCGGCGCGGGGGGGCGGGGAACGGCGGTTTGCTCCTGAGCCGCGTGCAACAGGCGCCGGTACTTGGCGTGGGCCCAGGTCTGCCATTCGAGCCGTTTGCGGTTGCGCAGAGCCGCGTCCTGCCAGGGGCCGCCGGCCAGGACGCGCGCCTCGGTTTCGGTCAACGGCATTTCGCCGAGCCGGTCCACCAACTCGGGCGGGGCGCCGGCGGCGATGATGGCCCGCCAGGCGCGGCGCAGCTCGGCGTGGGGGTCCACCAGCAGGGCCCCGGCCAGCGCGGCCACCACTTCGCGGCGCTCCCGGGCCAGGCGGGCGTCGTACTGAAACCGATGCCGCAGTTCAAAGGGGGAGAAGGCGATGTTGCTGACGTCGCGGTAGCGCGGATACAGGTCCGGCCGCACGGACATGCGTTCGATGGAATACCGGCGCGGTCCCTCCGGGTGGCCGCGCGGCAGATGCCAGAGCTTCTGGCCGGCTTCGGAGAGAACAAACTCCAGGAAGCGCTCCGCGGTCCGCCGGTGGGGCGCGCCCTTGAGGATGGCCAGGCCGTCGGCGCTCATCGCCGAAAAATCCTCGGGCAGCACGAAGGTCAGGTTGCTGCGGCCCGCCAGGGCGATCTGGCTGAAGCCGTAAAAATCAATCGCAAACCCGTAGGCCGTCTGGCCCAGGGTCACATCTTTGGCCGTGGTGGACGAGAGCAGATCGAACCGGGCGGCGTTGCCGGCGATGCGGGTGAGCCGCTGCCAGCCGCCGGTCCAGCCGTAGGCCTGGAGAAAGGCCTCGAACATGTTGTTCATCGTGCCGCTCTTGCGGGGGTCGCCCACCCCCACCCAGCCGTAGAGCCGCGGCGCGGCCAACTCCTCCCAGCGGCGCGCCAGGGGCAGCCCCACGGTGTGCTGCACCCGCAGGTTTTGCAGGATGCCGAAGCTGGAAATCGCCGCGCCGTACCAGCGGAACTGCGGGTCGTAAATTTCCACCCCGTGGGCGTTTTGCGGAATGCCGGCCAGCACCTCGTCCGGCAGCCGGTACGGCTCCAGCAGGCCGCGGTCGGCCAGCAGCAGGTACGGCTCCGGGCCGCCGCCGAAGAAACAGTCCAGGCCGATGCCCGCGGGCTTGGCGGCGAATTCCGAAAGTACGAACCGCAGCGCGTCGGCCGTGCCACCCACGTTGCGCCACTCGACCCGGGCGGGTTCGCCGTACCGCTGGATGTGCCAGCGGGCAAACCCCTCGCCGAACTCCTCGGTGATGGAGCTGACGTGCGGCGTGATCACCCGCACGCGCGGCTCGGCGCCCAGAGCCGGAGCCGGCCGGAGGATTGCCATGCCCACGACCGCTGCCACGGGCCAGAGCACCTGCCGCGGCCGGGCGGTGCGGTGGGGCGGGCATCGGGGCTGCACAGGTCGAGGCGACACAAGCGCAAGCTAGAAAAGCGCCCGCGCCCGGGCAATCGGGATTGTGAAAGCGCCACCCGCGACGCGCTGGGATGACGGGGCCGGCGAGAATCCGGGGAGGGCGGTGCAGATCGGGACCGCCGCCCGGCCGGGAACTTCCGCCGACTTCCGCCCGCGGGGTCCGGACCGGGCGATTCGCCGGTTGGCAGGCGATGGCGGCCCTGATTTCATCCCGGTGTGCTGCTGCTCCGGCTCATCCGGCATCACCTCCGGCACGGGACCGACGCGGCGTTTTATCGGCTGCAAGCCCGGGACGCCATCGCCTGGTTGGAGCGCACAGGCGTGGAATTCCGGCCCGGCACGACCGTGTTGGACCTGGGCTGCGGGACCGGGGTGTTCGGGGGGGAATTGCGGGCGCGCGGATGCCACGTGACCTTTGCCGACGCGCAGAACTGGCTGTCCCCGGAACTGGCGGCAAACGCGGTGTTCCGTGCCGTGGACCTGGATCGGGACGACCCGGGGGCCCTGGGTCGGTACGAAGTGGTGATCTGCTCCAACGTGCTCGAGCACCTGGCCCGGCCCGGACGCCTGTTGGCGGCCATCCCGGAACTGTTAACCCCGCGCGGCGTTTTTTACCTGAGCTGGACCAACTGGCTTTCGCCCTGGGGCGGGCATGACTTCTCCCCGTTTCACTACCTGGGGCCGCGACTGGGGCCGTGGGTGTGGGACCGGTGGGTGCGCCGGCCCCGGCAACTGCGGCCCTTCGTGAACCTGTTCCCCACGCACATCGGCCCGGTGCTGCGACATCTGCGGCGCCTGCCGGGGGTGCAGGTGCGCCGCGTGGTGCCGCGGTACTACCCGCAACTGGCCTGGATCATGCGGGTGCCGGGCCTGCGGGAGTTCCTGGCCTGGAATTGCGCGGTGGTGCTGACCCGACGCCCGGACGCTGCCCCGAAAGGCGCGGCTGCGGCAAGCCCCGGCCGGGCTTAATACCCCTCCCGCCGCCACCAGGTCAGCCAGCGGCGCCAGCGCTGGCGCCAAGGTCCAATCGGACCGGTATCCGCAGCCAGGGTGGGTAAAGCGGCTCGCTCGGGAATGGGCACACGACGCTTGGCTTCCTCAATCCAATGCCGGTTGTGGTAAATGCACACACCATCCAAGCGGGTGGTGCTGGGCCAGCCCAACGGGCGCGGGCCGAGCGAGCCGCGGTAGTTGTATTGGCAGGGCAGGATGGTGATGCGGTCGAAAAAGCGCGCGTGAATGACCTCGTTCAACGCAAGCTGGTCGTCCACCAAATTGCGGAAACGGGTTCGGCCACGGCGTTCGACTTCGCGGCGGAGTTCGAGGCTGGCGCGCACGTCCCAAAAGGTCACCCCGGCGTTGAGATAATTGCTGGTGTAAAGGCCGCCAGCTAGGTGACGTCCCCCTTGGTGCTCGACGCAGCCTGCAAACCAAGCCCCGCGCAAGAGTTCGGGCAGCGGGGGCAAGGGCTGGAGGCACAACACGTCACAGCCATCCACCACCAGCGCGTAATCCACGTCCAGTTCGTCAATGAACAGCCAGCGCCGGTAGTCCGCATCGCGCATCGGGTGGGAAAAGCCCGGGTCCGGCGCGCGCAGATGGTATTGGATGCCCGGCACCTGGTTGGCCGGCAGCCGGTCGCCCAACACAAACGCGTGCAGCTCCAGATGAGGGTTTTGGGCAAAGCTGCTGAAGGTGTAGTTCAGTCGCTCGGCGTGCGCACCGTACACCACGGTGACAACCGCCTGTCGTGGCGCGGTCCGGGGCAACGAGGATTCAGGCATGGTCCGGTCTTCTCGGAGGATCGCTGGGAGACGGGTTTGGCGCGGTCGCGCCCACCGGCCGGTAGAACCGGCGGTTGGCCAGGGATAAGCGGCGGAGGAAGCGCCAGCGCCGCAAAGGGTCCAGGAACCAGGCCAGCCGGGGCAGGATTTCGCGGCAAAAGGTTTCGCCCAACAGGAGAACAAGCCGGTGGACGAGGGCTTGCCCGCGCGGGGTTTGTTCCAAAGGCTGTGGGGGGGTCCCCGAAGCCCAGTGGCGCTGGTAATCACTTTGCTGGGGTGGAGTGCGCAGCGGTTCCACCGCTCGGACACGTCGTGCCTGTACGAACAACAGGGTGGGCAGGCGATTGACCAACAGGACCCGCTCGCCCAAGCGGTCGGGGTCGGTCACGGCATAGCGTTTGCCTGTGATGGGGAAGGCGTACCTCACGCCCAACACCCGGGAAAAGCCCGCCGTGTCCACAACGGCCTCCAAGCGTTCCAGTTCGAAACCATTTTCCGGGGTGAACACCCGGAAAAACAATTCCGGGCTGAACTGGTAAAATCCGTGGCCGCAATAATTGTTGGCCGGGGTGAAAAGGAACAGGCGGCCGTTTTCCCGCACCAGACGCATGCAATTGGCCAGCGCGACCGGGTAGTTGAAAACGTGTTCCAAGGTGCCGCCATCCAGCACCCAGTCGTAGCGCTGTTCCCACGAAGCGGGCACGGGCCGGTTGAAGTCGTGGATCAATTCCGCGCCTTCGTAGGCGGAGGCGTCCGCGGCCTCGACGGTCGAGGCGCCCAGCAACCGGACAAAAGCCTCAAATCGCTGTGGGGCGGGCAACAGGGATTGCTGCCAGCGATAGCGGGTGGACGCATCCGCATGGGGAAAAACCGTGTCCAAAAGTTTGATCAAGCGCTCGGGGCTGACCCAAAGACTTTGCCTGCCCAGGGTCAGCACGTGCTCGGGCGCCCCGCTGTTTCGGCGGGCCTCCACAAGGAAGCGGCACGTTTGAAGCGTCATGCCCATGTAGTGAAGGAGGCTTGTGAACGCCGCGCATTGCAGCAAGCCGGTTTTCGTCTGGAGCGTAACCGCACGGGGACTTCCCGCCTGAGGAGTTGGCCATGAATACCACCTTTTTTGTGGTTGACAGATAATGGGGAGAGGGTTGATTGATCCTACAAGTATGGCCGCAAGAAGGAGTCTGTGATGAAAACTTTTGCCAAGCGCCGGTATCGATCCATGGTCCCGTTTCTTTGTTTGGGATTGGTTTTGGAGTGGAACCTCTCGCTTGGCGCAGCCGAAGGGCAGCAGTCCAGTCTCCGTTTCCAAGGTGTCACCGACAGTGGCATCTTGCCCGACGGCGGGCATTCGCCCGGGGCGGCTTGGGGAGACTTCGACGGGGACGGACGCCCGGACCTGTTTGTGAGCAGCTATGAGGGTACCGGCCGGCTGTATCGCAACCTGGGGAACGGGCGCTTCGAGTACCTGCCGGCGGCATTGCCCGATTTGGGAATACACGCCCACGGTTGTTCCTGGGCCGATTTCGATGGGGACGGGCGGCTCGACCTTTTGGTGGCCAAGCGAAACGGGCTTCCCAGTCTGGTTTATCGCAACACCGGTACACTCGTATTCGACCGCCTCACCGCTCCGGCCATCCCAGGTGCCACCGGTGACGCGGTGGGAGCGGCTTGGGGGGACTACAACGGCGACGGTTTCCCCGATGCTTTCCTGACCGACTTGTCCAGAGCCAACCGCCTCTGGCGAAACACCGGCACGGGAACTCTGGCCCCCGTTGAAAACTCACCGGTTCTGGAAGCCCGCGTGGGCGTGGGGTGTTCCTGGGGTGATTTTGACAATGACGGCGACATGGATCTGTTCGTGGCCAACGGCGGTAACAACCACAACTCCCTGTTCCGGAATGAGGCCGGTGGGTTTGTGCGCGTCACGGAGGGAGCGGTGGTTAACAACGCCGGTTATTCAACCGGGAGTGCGTGGGGAGACTACGACAACGATGGTGACCTTGATCTGTATGTGTCCAATCGGCTTGGCCCCAATTTCATGTATCGCAACAACGGCGACGGCACTTTGTCCCGCATCACGGAGGGGGTTCACGTCACCGATGTTCACGATGCCAACGGTTGCACCTGGGCGGACTACGACAACGACGGGGACCTGGACTTGGTGGTGGCCAGCTTCACCGAGACCGGAGTGATCATTTACCGAAACGATGGCAACGGCACCTTCAGTCGGGATTTGGAATCGGTACCCGCTGGCTTGGAGGCATTCGGCAGCGCGGTGGTATTGGCGGACTATGACGGCGATGGGGCCCTGGACCTGTTCGTCGCCCGTTGGAGCGGGGGAAACAGCCAGCTCCTGCGAAATCAAGGCAACTCCAACCGCTGGCTGAAACTTCGCCTGCAGGGCGAACCGCCCTACCGCACCGCCATGGGAGCGCGGATTTGGATCAAGACCGTCGAAGAGCAAGGCGACCGATGGCAGATGCGGGAGCGGATGGCGTACGACGGCTGGGGTGGGACCTCCGAGGAAATCCATTTCGGGTTGGGTAAGGCCGAGCAGGTTGATCTGGTGCGCGTCCGCTGGCCTTCGGGCAAGGTTACCGAGCTCCGCAACGTCCCCGCCAACCAGGTGCTCACGGTCATCGAGCCCCCCCCGCCCTCGAGATCGCCCCCGCGGGCGGTTTTGCGGCCTTCCCGTTGGAGGTGATGTTGATCGGGCGTGTCGAGGGCGGCGAGGTGCGGTACACCCTCGACGGCGCGGAG
>CALFAV010000035.1 GCA_937946835.1 uncultured Verrucomicrobiae bacterium
CGACGGCAGGCGAGCCGCCCGCCCCTACCGTAGCGGCAACCGTCCCGGTTGCCGTCGAGGGCGGCAGCTTGCCGCCCGGCCCTGAGCGCCGGCGCCGCGGCCCCCCAATCCACTCGGCCGGCTTCAGGGCAGTGTCACCCACTGGCCGGTCTGGACCGAGTGCTCTTCGGCCTCGCAGATTTCGACCGCGCGCAGGCCGTCGTCGGCGGTGACCACGCTGGGCGGCCGGCCGGCTTGAATGGATTCAATCATGTGCCGCAGTTCGCCCACGTAGCCGTCGGGGCCCTCGCAGCGGATGACCCGGGCGCCTTTGCCGTTCTCGAACACCTTCAGCGCCTCGGCGCCGCGGGTGGAGTCGTAGTCCGCGGTCGCGTTCTCGAAGACGGCGCGGTAGGCCATCTTGAAGCCGAAGCCCTGGCCCAGAAGCCAACTGCCCTCGGCCACCACGCTGGCGCCGGCGTCCACGCGGTAGATCGTGGTGACGTGGTCAATCGCGCCGCTGAGCCGGCTCTGGCCGGTGGAGCAGACCGCGCGCGGGCGGCCGAAGCAGAACTGCACGAAGTCGGTGTCGTGGATGTGCAGGTCCAGGAGGGCGCCGCCGGACTCCTCGCCCTTGAGGTAGGTGCCGCGGCTCCAGCCGGGCGGTTCGGAAAGGCGGGTAAAGTGCACGGCGAGCACCCGGCCGAAGCGGGCCTCGGCGATGGCCTGCTGGAGCCACGCCCACTCGGGCCAGAACCGCAGGCAGTGGGCGGGCATGAAGAAGCCCCGGGCTTGCTTCGCCGCCTGCACGATTTCGCGGGCCACGGCTGCCGTGCGGGCCAGGGGCTTCTCGCAAATCACGTGCTTGCCCGCCCGGAGCGCGGCGAGGGCGGTCTCGGCGTGCAGGGGCGTGGGCAGACAAATGTCCACCAGGTGCACGTCCGGGTTGGCGAGCAACTCGCGGTAGTCGCGGTAGCCCTTCACGACCGACATGTCGAACCTGATTTGGTCGGTGGAGGCGATGTTCCCGGCGACGCCGGTCAGCACGCCGTCCGCGGGCAGGCGCACGGCGTCGCAGATGGCAACGATGTTGGCGTCGGGGATCTGGCGGTAGGCCTTGATGTGGGTCTGGCCCATGAAGCCCAGACCGATGATGCCGATGTTGACCATGGTGGGAAGCGCGGTGGATGGGTTCGATTGCCCGGTGAGGTGAAAAGTGAAAATGGCGTCCCGATGGGGCCTCTGCCGATGCTCAGAGGGGCAGGTTTTCCAGAAAGGCGCGGGCGGCGCGGATGTCTTCCACCCGCCGGGCACCCGCCTCGCGTTCGATGCACAGGTCGCCGGTGAAGTTCAGGTCACGCAACACGCCGAAAAAGGCGCGCCAGTCCACCTGCCCGGTGCCGAGGACGACCTCCTCGCCCCAGGTGCCGGGGACCCGGGTGCGAATGGCGTCCTTGAGGTGACACTGGCGCAGCCACGGCCCCAGCGTGCGCAGCGCGGCGATGGGGTCGCCCTTGTCGTAGAGGATCATGTTGGCGGGGTCGAAGTTGATGCCCACGTTGGGGCGGTGGAGCGCGCGCAGAAACGCGGCCAGCGTGTCCGCGGTTTCCTGGCCGGTCTCCAGACCGATCGCGATGCCGCGCGCGGCAAACAGGTCGGCGATCTTCGCCAGGCGGTCCAACAGCTTGGCGAAGTTCGGGTCCGTCGGCTCATGGGGCAGAAAGCCGGCATGGAACATGACGAACTTCAGTCCCAGGCTCGCGGCCAGGTCGGCGTTGGCCTGGAAATTCCGCCAGTTGCCCTCCCAGTGCTCGTCCGGGACCACGCCGCCGGTGCGCCGGATGGACTCGAGGGTCGAGTAGTCCTCGCCGATGGCGGTCATCATGCCCGAGACGCAGGTGACGCCGTGCCGGGCGCAGCGGGTTTTGAACTCGGACCAGCCGCCGCCGGCGTTTTCGCGGATGGGGTCCAGGGCGATGGAGACCCGCAGGATCCCGGTCGCGGACAGTTTTTGAAACAGGTCTTCGGCGGAGGTGGGTTGCAGGGACCAACTGCACACCGCCAGGCGTTCCATCCAGGGAAATGCGGCCATGCGGCGAGGATAAGGCCGGCGGCTCCGCTGGCAAGCGCCGGGCCGGCACCGGGTGGCGCGAAGGGCGCCTGCCGGACACCGCGCCCGGTCCCGGAAGCCCGGCCGGAATGCTGCCGAGGGGCACGGGCCGGGCTCCCCGGGCCCACACGCGGCGTTTCCGGGCAGGTCCCGGGCGCTCGGCTCCAGCGGGGGGCTTTGCGTTTGCCGGGGCCGGGCTGGGCGAGCTAAGCTGCGAGGCGATGTGGGACCTGTTCAAAGAGTTCCTCCAGTTCCTCCGCCAGGAGAAGAAATGGTGGCTGGTGCCGCTGGTGGTCATCCTGGTGGGCCTGGCGGCGCTGCTGATCTTCGGGTCCAGCTCCGGCATCGCGTGGGCGATTTACCCCTTCATGTGACCCCATGCCCGGCGGGCCGCACATCCTCGGCATCTCGGCCTACTACCACGACGCCGCGGCCGCGCTGGTAAGTGCCGGCGCGATTGTGGCGGCGGCGCAGGAGGAGCGCTTCAGCCGGCGCAAACACGACGAGCGCTTCCCCGAGCACGCGATTGCCTTCTGCCTGCGCCAGGCCGGACTGGGGCCGGGGCAACTGGACGCGGTGGTTTTCTACGACAAGCCGATCCTGAAGTTTGCCCGCCTGCTCGAGAGCTACCTGGCCGTGGCGCCCCGGGGCTGGCGCACCTTTCCGCAGGTGCTGCCCGGATGGCTCGGGGAAAAACTCAACCTGCGCCGCACCCTCCGCGAGGAACTGCCCGGGCTGCGGTCCGACTGTCCGCTCCTGTTCACCACGCATCACCAGGCGCACGCGGCCAGCGCGTTTTACCCCTCGCCGTTTGCCGAGGCGGCGATCCTGACCGTGGACGGCGTGGGCGAATGGGCCACGACCACCCTGGCCCGGGGGCGGGGCACGCGGCTGGAGTTGCTCAAGGAAATCCGGTTTCCCCACTCGCTGGGCCTGCTCTACTCGGCGTTTACCGGGTACTGCGGGTTCCGGGTCAACTCCGGCGAGTACAAGTTGATGGGCCTGGCGCCGTACGGGGAGCCGCGGTTTGCGGACCGCATCCGCACCGAGTTGCTGGACCTCAAGCCCGACGGCTCGTTCTGGCTGAACCTCGACTACTTCGCCTTCCTGCACGGCACCACCATGACCAACGAACGGTTCCACCGGCTCTTCGAGGGACCGCCCCGCCGGCCCGAAGAGCCGGTCGAGCAGCGCCACATGGACGTGGCCCGTTCGATCCAGGTGGTGACCGAGGAAATCCTGCTGCGCCTGGCCCGGCACACCCACCAGGTGACCGGCCTGCCCCGCCTGTGCCTGGCCGGGGGCGTGGCGCTCAATTGCGTGGCCAACGGGCGCCTCCTGCGGGAGGGCCTGTTCGAGGAACTGTGGATTCAACCCGCCGCGGGCGACGCCGGCGGGGCGTTGGGCGCCGCACTGGCCGCCTGGCACGAATATTTTCAGGGCGCGCGACGGTTGGCCGGGGGCCACCCACCCGCGTCACCCGCCGAGAACGGTCTCCCAGACCCGGACGACCGGGTACCGGAACCCGGAGCGGCGATTGCGGATCCGCCGCGCCTGCCCGACCCTCCCGCGCCAGCGGCGACCCGGATCGAGACCGACCGCCGGTCGGCCGCAGTCGCCCCCCGCAGTCAGCCCGCGGCCCTCCGGCCTCCGGCCTCCGGCCTGCCCGACGCCATGCACGGCGCGCTGTTGGGGCCGGAGTTCAGCGACGCGGAGATCGAGCACACGCTCCGGCAACACGGGGCGGTGTGGGAACGGTTCGACCGCGACGCCCTGCTGGACCGCACCGTGCAACTGCTGGCGGCGGGCAAGGTGGTGGGCTGGTTCCAGGGCCGGATGGAGTTCGGCCCGCGCGCCCTGGGCAGCCGCTCGATTCTGGGCGACCCGCGCTCACCCACGATGCAGTCGGTGATGAACCTCAAGGTCAAATTCCGCGAGTCGTTCCGGCCCTTTGCCCCCGCCGTGCTCCGGGAGCGGGTGGCCGAGTACTTCGACCTGGATCGGGACTCGCCCTACATGTTGCTGGTGGCGCCGGTGCGCCCCGCGCTGCGCCGGCCGGTGCCGCCCGGACTGCGCGGGCTGGACCTGCTCAAGGCCGAGCGTTCGACCCTGCCCGCCATCACCCACGTGGACTTCTCGGCACGCGTCCAGACCGTGGACGCAACGCGCTTCCCGCTGTTGCACGAGCTGCTGCGGCGCTGGGAGGCCGCGACGGGCTGCGCGGTGCTGGTGAACACCTCGTTCAACGTGCGCGGCGAACCCATTGTGTGCACGCCCGACGACGCCTACCGGTGTTTCGTGAACACCGAGATGGATGCCCTGGTCATCGGGAGCTTCGTGCTCGACCGGCTGGCCCAGCCACGCCGGCCGGTGGCACGGCGCGTGGCGCCCCAGCCGGACTGAATCCACCGTGAAACTCCGCTTCAAGGAAGACCCGCGCGAGTGGCGCCGGTTCGGACTGAGCACGGCGCTGGTGCTGGCGCTGGCGACCGGGCTGCTGGGCTGGCGCGGCGGGGTGTCCGCCGCGGTCATGCTGGGGGCCCTGCTCGGGCTGGCGGGACTGGCGCTGGTGGCGCTGGCCCAACCGCGCTGGCTGCGCACCCCCTATCGCGCCGGGATGCGGGTCAGCCACGCGCTGGGCCGGGTAATGGCGCCGGCGGTGCTGGGGCTGGTCTTTTTTCTGGTGGTGACGCCGCTGGGCCTGCTGTTGCGCGGCCTGGGCAAGGACCTCCTGCGGCTGCGCCGGAACTCCACCAACGCTTCCTACTGGCTGCCGGTCACCGGCTCACGGGATTTGACGAAGATGTTTTGAGGGGTGCGCCGGTCCCGGGCCGCAAGCCCCGGCTCAGGGAGACCGGACGGTGGAGAGGTCCGGAGTGCCCGGCGGAGCGTCGCCGATGCGCACGATCTCGTAGGTGTGTTCGCGCGGGCGCTTCAGCTCGAGGAGGTGGGCCTCGCGCTCGGCAATATGCGGGTCGGGGTCGGTCCGTTGCTCCGCGGGGCGGTCGCGCTGCGCGGTCCACCAGGCTTCCCAAAGCCGGTTTTTCTCGACGATCGCCCGGCGCAATGCCTCGGCCTGGTCCCAGGAAGGCCCGCGTTGGAGGATTTGGTAGCGGTGCCAGTCGGCATGGGTCGCGGTCAGCACGGGTTGGCCGTCCACGCGCAATTCGTACAGCCCGTCCTTGAGGGCGCGCACCTGCATGAAGGCCACCCGTTCGTAGCTTTCGTAGGCCTCGTCCCGGGGCAGCTCCACCGGCGGGGGCGGGGTGGGCAGTCGTTCCTCGGTGAAGAGTACTTTCACGTAATCGTCCCGGCGCTCGTGCGAGCGGATCACCGCGCCGAACCCCCCGTCGCGCCATTTGCCGTCGGCCATGAGGCCCCAGCGCCAGATGTTGCCCGGCCAGCGCAGGCCGCGGTCCAGGGCCAGGGAGAGGCGGCGCAACCCGTGGGCGGTGGGCCGCACCCCGTCTTGGGTCAGGCGCGGGCGGGGTTGTCCGCGCTCGGCCGCCCGCAACGCCCCCAGGACTTCGCCCTGGGTAAACCGAAGCAGCTCCACGTACTCGGCGTTGAACTGAAGGGCCGTTTGCCAGGCGGCTTCGTCAAAGAGCTGAACGATGGCGTTGCGGTTGGTGACGTCGGCCAGCGCGCCGCCGGGACCCGGCTCATAACTGAGCGGTCCCAGCAGCACCAACCGGGGCGGGGCGTTGGTGTGGAGCGCGCGCAGGCCGGCCAGGAGGCGCTGATACACATTGGTGAAGGCTGGTAGACAGTCCGCGCCCAACCCGGCAGCGCCGGTGCCGTAGCTGAGCACCACCACGCTGGGACTCAGCGCGCGGGCCTCCTCGAGCAGGGCATCCATCCAGTGGGTGTCCGCCGCCGCGGCGCGCGGGTCCGCGTCGCGGAGGCGGTTGTGCGGGCTGCGGGACAGGTTGCGGAACGTGAAATGGCTGATCGGGTAATGAGTGTCCAGGCGCGTCTCCAGGTAGCCGTATTCAGCCTCGGCTTCCAGCAGGGCATCCCCCAGAAAGAGCACCCGATCGCCCGAGCGCAGGGCAAACGGGGGGCGAAACACCGTCGCGCGCGCATTGGTCGGCAAGGGGGCGGGGCGGGCGGCTTGCGGCTCGGGCGGCCGGAGCACGGCCGGGAGGTCCGCAGCCCCGGGCGGCAGCGGGGGAGGCGGGGAGAACAGGTCCGCCACGGGATCCGTGACGGGTTGGGCCAGGGGGAAAAAGCCCGCCCAAATGCCAAGCACGCCAAGGATGCAGCGAATGCGGTTCATTGCGGGCGAGGATTTAAGGGGGAAGCTGCCTCAAAGGGCAAGGGGTTAAAAACGGCCGGCTCGGGAAGGGGCCATCGGCCCTCTGTTGTGACCACCCGACTGAAGGAAGCTGGAAGGTTCGCGCTTGGGCATTTGTCGTTCGCCCTGCATGCAGGCAGATTTCCCCCAATTTACCCCGGCTGACAGCCGTCCCGTGCCAAATGGATTCTTGGTACCCGGCCGGCACGGCCTGGTCGGGCTGCGGCGGGGAGGTGGCGTGGTGACAAGCTGTTGAGCAGGGACGGACACCGTCCCAGCCCCGAGTTGTGCATTTTCACCCAAGGGATGTTCGCGGTTCGGGTTCCAATTTTCACAAGAAATGCAAAGATTCTGGCAATATTCGTAAAGATTTTCTTACCAAAATTCGTCAGCTTGCCGGCATGGTTCCCAAGGGCAGCGTGGGCAGGCTCACCCCCGGACCAACCGGGGTGGGCGCGGAGGGCGTTCCTTTGCCGCGACAGAGCGGCTCAGGACGCCCACGGAGGATCGCGCCATTCCCAGAGCTTTGCCCACCGTGACCAGGTCAATGCAGGCGCGACGGTTGGTGTTCTTGTACGCGCCGGAGCCGGCGGCGCTCCGGTACCCGGAGGATTGCCCGTTTAAGACCGAGCGGGTGGTGTTGACCCGTCAGCGGTTGCTGTCCCTGGGCATGCTGGGGACAGCGGACCGCCGCGAGTTGGCTCCACGACGCGCCCGGCTGGCCGAACTGGAAGCCGTTCACACCCCCCGCTACCTCAGGGAATTGCAACGCGCCGCCGCCGGCGAATTGACGGTTGACGGGCTGTCCATGGGCCTGGGGGGGCCCGATACGCCGGTATTCGCCGATCTGTTCAATTACGGCGCCTGGGCCTGCGGTGCCGGCCTGGTGGCGGCGGAGCTGTTGCTGGCGGGGCATGCCGACGTTGTTTTCAACCTCTGGGGCGGCTTCCACCACGCCATGGCCGAGCGTGCGGCCGGCTTCTGCTACCTCAACGATGTGGCCCTGGCCTGCCATCGCCTCGCCGAAGCAGGATGCAGGGTGTTGTACCTGGACATTGACGCCCACCACGGCGACGGCGTGCAGGCGGCGTTTTACCGGCGGGCCGATGTGCTGACCATTTCCCTGCACGAAAGCGGCAAGACCTTGTTCCCGTGGGGCGGGTTCGAGGACGAAATCGGCGAAGGGCCGGGGCGGGGCTACAACGTGAACCTGCCCCTCCCGGCCGGCACGTATGACGAGGCGTTTGGGGAGGCTTACGACGCGGTGGTGGCCCCCTTGGTGGAGGTGTACGCGCCCGAGGTTATCGTCTTGGAACTCGGGATGGATGCCCTGGCGGGCGACCCCCTCACCCACTTGGCGTTGACCAACAACGCCCACGCCCGTGTCCTCGAACACCTGCTCAGCTTGGACGTGCCCCTGCTGGTGGCGGGGGGCGGGGGTTACCACGTGGAAAACACGGTCCGCGGTTGGACCCTGGCCTGGGCTGTGTGTGCCGGGGAGACGGGTGTGGGGGGCCCGGAACATCTGTCCGCGCTGGGCGGGGTGTTTCTGGGCAACACCGAGTGGTTGGGCGGGTTGCGGGACCCGGAACGCCCGACTTCGCCCGAACAACGCCG
Source organism: uncultured Verrucomicrobiae bacterium (assembly GCA_937946835.1). Classification (GTDB taxonomy): domain Bacteria; phylum Verrucomicrobiota; class Verrucomicrobiia; order Limisphaerales; family J093; genus DSVZ01. The sequence goes on from CALFAV010000035.1 coordinate 8,004, forward strand.
GGAGGTGGAACCTTTGCTGCGGGCTTCGATTGACGCGGTCCGGAGAAACGTTTTTCCTCACCACGGCCTTCCCCCGGTCGCGGCGGCGATCAGTCCTCCGACCGTGGCGGGTGGATGAAGCCCGATGAACACCGAAATGTGAACCACAAATCGCACCACACCCTTATGAGCGAACCCAGCCAAACCGTCTCCACCGCTTCCCTGCTCCAAGAGACCCGCACCTTCCCCCCGTCTCCCGAGGTGGTGAAGCGCGCCCACATCAATGCCGAGCAGTACCGGCAGATGTACGAGCAGTCCATCAACGAGCCGGACAAATTCTGGCTCGAGCAGGCCAAGGTGCTGGACTGGATCCGACCGCCCACGGTCGCCCGCCGCTACGAATGGAACACCGCCGCCCGCAAGATTCATCACACCTGGTTTGAGGACGGGGTGTTGAACGTGTCCGCCAACTGCCTGGACCGGCACCTGGCCGCGCGCGGGGACAAGGTCGCCCTGATCTGGCAGGGCGAGCCCGAAGACGACGTCATCCAGATCACCTACCGCCAGCTCCACGAGCAGGTCTGCAAGTTTGCCAACGTGCTCCAGTCACTCGGGGTGAAGAAGGGCGACCGGGTCAGCATTTACCTGCCCATGATTCCCGAACTGCCCATCGCCATGCTGGCCTGCGCCCGGATCGGGGCCATTCACTCGGTGGTCTTTGGGGGATTCAGCGCGGAGGCACTCGCCGACCGCATCAACGACTCCACGTGCAAGCTGCTCATCACCGCCAACGTCGGCCTGCGCGCCGGCAAACAAATTCCGCTCAAGGCCATTGCCGACGAGGCCTGCCAGCGCGCGCCCAGCATCGAAAAAGTCGTGGTGGTTCGGCGACAGGACGCGCCGGTCCGCCTCGTACCGGGACGGGACGTGTGGTGGCACGAGCTGATGGCCGGAGCGAGCCCCAACTGTCCCGCCGAGCCGATGAACGCCGAAGATTACCTCTTCATGCTCTACACCTCCGGCTCCACCGGCAAGCCCAAGGGGGTGGTGCATTCCACGGCCGGCTACCTGCTCCACTGCGCGATCAGCCACAAATACATCTTCGACGTGCATGAGGAGGACATTTACTGGTGCACGGCGGACATCGGCTGGGTCACCGGCCACAGCTACATCGTCTATGGTCCGCTGTGCAACGGCACCACCAGCCTGATGTTCGAGGGCGTCCCCACGTTCCCTGATCCGGGGCGCTTCTGGCGCATCGTGGAGAAGTTCAAGGTCAACATCTTCTACACCGCGCCCACGGCCATCCGCGCCCTGATTCGCCTGGGCGAGGAATGGCCGAACAAATACGACCTGAGTTCCCTCAAGGTCCTGGGCTCGGTGGGCGAACCCATCAACCCCGAGGCGTGGATTTGGTACCACCGCGTCATCGGCAAAGGGCGCTGTCCCATCGTGGACACCTGGTGGCAGACCGAGACCGGGGGCATCCTCATCACGCCGCTGCCCGGCGCCCACGTACTCAAGCCCGGCAGCGCCTGCCGGCCGTTCTTCGGGGTGGAACCGGTCGTTCTGCGGGACGACGGCACTCCCTGCGCCCCCAACGAGGGGGGCAAGCTCTGCATCAAGAAACCCTGGCCCGGCATGATGCGCACCACCTGGGGCGACCACGACCGGTTCATTGACACCTACTTCACCATGTACCCGAACATCTACTTCACCGGCGACGGCTGCCGCATTGACCCCGACGGTGACTACTGGCTCATGGGCCGGATTGACGACGTGGTCAACGTCTCCGGCCACCGCATCGGCACCGCCGAGGTCGAGAGCGCGCTGGTGAGCCATCCCAAGGTGGCCGAGGCGGCCGTGGCGCCGATGCCGCACGAGATCAAGGGCCAGGCCCTCTATGCCTTCGTCACCCTCAAGGACGGTGTGCAGCCCAGCGAGGAACTCCGTAAGGAGCTCATCCAGCATGTGCGCAAGGAAATCGGTCCGATCGCCGCGCCGGACAAACTCCAGTTCGCCCCGGCGCTGCCCAAGACCCGTTCCGGTAAAATCATGCGCCGCATCCTGCGCAAGATTGCGGAAGGCCAGCCCGACCAGATTGGCGACACCACCACGCTGGCGGACCCGCACGTGGTCGAGGTGCTGGTTCAAGAGCGGCTGTGACCATTTTCGCGGACGCCCCACCGGGCGCCCGCTTTAAGCGCCGCCGGGGTGCGATGCCCCGGCGGCTTCCTGAAACATCCTCAGTGAACCCGCATTCCAACAATCCGGAAGCGCCCCGGGCCCCCCGCCGGGCCGGGCCCGCGTGCCCCGCCCACGGCGCCTGAAGCGCCCCTTACGGCCGGACACGTGCACCTCGCCGGGCGGGGGGCAGGCGCCGTGTCCTGCCATGGCCAACTCCACCGCTCAAACCCTGCCCGCCGTGTCCAACGTCTCCGTTCACCGCGGCTGGATCGTCACCTTCGCCGGCACCGGCATCAACCTCGCCCTGGGCGTGCTCTACACCTGGAGCCTGTTCAAGGGGGCCATCGCGAAGGAGTTTGGCTGGAAAGGCGATCAACTCAATGACCCCTACGCCCTGTGCTGTCTGGTCTTTGCCTTCGTCATGATTCTGGCCGGGCGCTGTCAGGACCAGTGGGGACCGCGGCTGACCGCCTCGATTGGCGGCCTGCTGGTGGGCGCGGGCATGGTGCTGATTTCCCAGACCCAGAGCTACGCCCTCTGGCTGCTGGGCTTTGGCGTGATGGTGGGGGCGGGCATCGGCTTTGGCTATTCCTCGGCCACGCCCCCGGCTCTGAAGTGGTTTCCGCCCGGCAAGACCGGCCTCATCGCCGGCCTGGTCGTGGCCGGCTTCGGCCTGGCCCCGGTGTATCTGGCGCCGACCTCGCAATTCCTGTTGGCGCGCTTCGGCGTGCAGCAATCCATGCTGATTCTGGGGCTGGCCTTCGTCGTCATCGTGTGCGGGCTGGCCCAACTGCTGGTCAATCCGCCCCCCGGCGTCCTCACCGGCCCGAAGCCCGCCGCCGGCGCACCACCGGCCGCGGCCGCCATCAACGCCGCCCCGACCGAAATCCTGCGGCAACCCACCTTCTGGCTGCTCTGGAGCATCTACTTCATCGGCGCCGGCGCCGGGCTGATGGTCATCGGCAGCATCAGCGGCATGGCCAAAAACAGCATGGGCGAACTGGCCTTTCTGGCCGTGGCCATTCTCGCGATCGGCAACGCGGCCGGTCGGATCGTGGCCGGCTCGCTATCCGACCGCATGGGCCGCCGCCAGACGCTGGGCCTGGTGCTGGCCTTCCAGGCGGTGCTGATGTTTCTGGCCATCCCGGTGACCGCCTCCCGCAGCACCCCCGCGGCCATCGTGGTGCCGGTGGCGGCGCTGATCGGCGCCAACTACGGGGCGAACCTCGCCCTCTTTCCCTCGTTCACCAAGGACCTCTGGGGCCTCAAGAATTTCGGGATGAACTACGGCGTGTTGTTCACCGCCTGGGGTGTGGGCGGACTGGTGTTGTCGCGACTGGAGCAAACCCTCACCGCGCACAGCGGCGGCCGCTACACCGCCGCGTTTGTCACGGCCGGGCTGCTCCTGCTGCTGGGCGCGGCTCTGACGCGGCTGCTCCACCCACCGCCCCCGGCGACCGCGAAGCCCTGAGGTCTCGGCGCGCCGCGTTCTCCGAGCACACGGGCGCGGAGTTGTCGCCCGAACGGAAAGGCTTTGCTCATGAAAAAGCATCCTCGCTCCTTCGGCCCGGTCCGGGTGGCCGGGGCACTGAACCTCGCCGCGCTGCTGCCCGCCGCTGCCCTGGCCGGCTCCACCAACCTCACCTTCAAGACCGAGTTAACCCTGAAGGAGACCTTCGACAGCAATGTGTACCTTCAGGACTACGAACCCTCGCCGGCCGTACCCAACGCCGCGCGGCCCTTCCAGGAATCCTGGGTCACCACCGTCATGCCGCGGGTGGCGCTGGACTGGCGGCCCATGACCGAGTTCGGGCTGGCGTCGTCCTACTCGCCCGAGGTCGTCACCTACCACGACGAACCCTCGGAAAGTCACGTGACCCATCGGGTGGGCCTCACCTTTTCGGGCACGGTCAAGGACATCCGCTGGGAGCAGTTCAACACCTTCACCTGGATTGACGGCAGCACCGAGGGATTGACCTTCGGCATCGTGGACCCGGTGAGCGGCAAACCGGTCGGCGCCCCGGCCATTGGGGGGATCCCGCTGCGTGACCGCCGGGAGGCGTTCATTTACCGCAACGGCTTCGGCGCCTTCCATCCGCGGGACAACTTTTTCTTCCGGCCCCGCTTCTCGACCTACATCCACGACTTTCGCACCACGGTGCGCGACCCCCGCGAGTACCCGTTTTACCAGAACTACGTGGACCGCGATGACCTGAACGTGGGCATTGACTTCGGTTACCGGGTCGCCCGGGAAGTCCACGCCGTGCTCGGGTACTGGTTCGGCTACCAACGAGAGCCGTCGCTGCCCGGCTCCCCCGTGGACTACTCGAACCATTACCACCGCGTGGCCGGCGGCTTCGAAGGCCGGCTGACCCGCTGGTTCCAAATTCGGCTCAACCTCGGCCCCTCCTACCACGATTTCGACCACGCCACGCCGCCGAACTTCGACGGTCATCAGGTCCTGCTGTACGTGGATTCCTCGGCCGTGCTCACCCCCACGAGCAAGGACACCGTGAATCTGATGGTAAAGCAGTTCATGCAGCCGGCCTTCGGCACGCCCTCGGCCTACGAGGACATCACCTACGACGCCACGTGGCGACACCGGTTCTGCGACCATGCCACCGTTCACACCGGCTTCCGCATCTACGCCGGGGACTGGCTCCACCCGGTGCAGCGCGACGACTGGATTTACACCGTCAGTGCCGGACTGGACCTGACCTTCAACAAACACCTCAGCGCCGGGCTGACTTACTCCTACGACTGGGTGGAAAGCAAAATCCCCCACACCGCCGGCCGTGAGTTCACCCGACACCTGGGGTCGCTGAGCCTGCGTTACGCCTTTTGACCCGCGGCCCGAAAACCGGACCAAGCCCTCCCGGGCACTGCTTCTGTCCGGCGGAAATCCGCGGAGCACCGGCTGCCAGCAGGCTGGTCGTAGCGCAAATTGGCAATCTGCCGTGTTGCCGGCCGGCAGCCGGCAAGCGGACGCGCCAGCTTCTCACCTGCCCCAAGGCCGCGGTGGAACGCAACCCCCCCAATGGCAGGGCGCCGCTGCGCCGGCCCCCGGCCACGTGAAGGGGTGGCCATTGTGGCCCGGACTTGGATACGCTTTGCCGCGCCCGACCCCCGAATGCCGACCCCTCGGCGCTTTGGCTGGCACCGCAACTGCTAATTAAAGCGGGCGTGGACCAAACTGGTAACCCGTTTATCATGGATACAGCTCGTGGTTCTGAACCAGACCGCACGCACGCTCCAACCCTCAACTCAAATTCGCCATGAAAAGCGCTTCACCCCCGTCGGCCGCCGGCGGCTTCACCCGCACCGAGCTGCTGGTCACCCTCGCCACCCTGGTCCTGCTGGCCGTGGTCACTCGGCCGGTGTGGGGCAATGCCGGGATGTCCAAGAGCCTGCTGTGCATGGACAACCTGCGTCGGCTGCAGGCCGCCTGGCTGCTGTACACCACCGAGACCGCCGGAGTCATGCCGGGCAACTACCACGGCGGCTTCGTGCCCGACGCCAACGCCCCCGAACGCCCCTGGGCCACCGGCTGGCTGGACTGGCATACGCGCCCCGACAACACCAACACGACCTATCTCACCCAACCGCAGTACGCCGCACTGGCGGTGTACCTGAACCAGGACACAACCGTGTACAAGTGCCCGGCCGACGTTTATCTCAGCCCGGTTCAACTGGCCGAGGGCTGGACCGCCCGGGTGCGCACGTACTCGATGAACTGTTTCATGGGCCGGGGAAACCAGCTTTCCGGCCCGTTGAACACCGCCTACTCCATTTTCCGGAAACTGTCCGAATTTCGGAAACTCTCCCCGCAGCAGGCCATTGTCTTCCTCGAAGAACACCCGGACAGCATCAATGACCCGTTGTTCTGGGCGCCCAATTCGAGCCAAAACTGGCCCGACGTGCCCGGTTCGCTGCACGAGGGCACCGGCTGGCTTTCCTTCGCCGACGGCCACGTGGAAGCCCGCCACTGGACGGATCCCAAACTGCTGCAGCCGGTGAAGTACCAGTACAACAACAGCCTTACCGTGCAGCCCAACCACCCGGACCTGGTCTGGTTCCTCGAACATGCCAGTGAACCCGTGCGCTAACCCAACCCCCACCGCCACTTTCTCCCGGCTCCCCTCCCATGAAAGCTGTTACGCTAACCTGTCTGATCCTGCCGGTATTGGCCGCGCCGCTGGTCCTCGCCCAAACTTCGGCCCCGCAGTTGGTGGGCGTGTCCGCCCCGGCCCACGAAGCGATCCCCGCACCTGAAACCACGCTGCTCCAGGCCGTGTCCGACGACGGCCGCTGGCTGCTGTTCACTTCGGCCAGCGATCGGCTGGTGGCGGGCGATTTCAATGCCGCCAGCGACGTGTTCCTGCTGGACCGCACCACGGGCCGGATCACGCTCATCAGCGCCACCCCGGCCGGGCGTGCCGGCAACGGCACTTCCCTCGCAGGCGGCATGTCGGCCGACGCGCGCCGCGTGGTCTTTGTGAGCCGCGCATCCGACCTGGTTCCGGACGACACCAACGGCACCTGGGACGTGTTCGTGCACGACGTGGAGGCCGGGATCACCCGGCTTGCCAGCGTGGCGGAGCTCGACGGGGCAACTGCCGGGCCGGCCTTGGACCCGTGGATTTCCGCCGATGGGCGCCACGTCATCTTCCGCAGCCCGGCCGAAGACCTGGCGCCGGGCTCGTTCCTGTCCGTGTTCAACCTCTACCGGCGCGACCTGCTCGAGGGCCGGACCGAGTGCCTGACGACCAACGTTCCGTCGGATCAGGCCAATCCCTGGCGCCTTG
>CALFAV010000036.1 GCA_937946835.1 uncultured Verrucomicrobiae bacterium
TCGTATCGGCTGACCCAGTGGGAAATGAAGCCGCGGCGGTGATTACTACCGAGGGCGTGCTGGGTCTGCCAGCAACCTTCGCACACGTCCAGGCGCTGATAGCCCGGGCGCTCGTCAAACAACAACGTGTGCAGCGGCTCGCCTTTCTGGAAGGCGTGACCGCAACCTTGGCAGGCGTGCGCCCGCGGTTGGATGTTCCATTCTGGCATGACCAAGCCGGGTCGAATGTCCCAATGCCTTTCCCCGGACGGGGGATCGCTCCGCTTTGTTCAATTGACGTCGCTCGCTGACGGAGCTCCTGGACCCAGCTTGTGCCTGCCCTCCCGTGAGGGCAACCAGGATCGCTTGCGTTTTTTTTAAGCGGCGGATTGATCCACCCGCTCCGATGAAGGCCGGGGGGGACGCGATCTCATGCGCCCTCCACCAGCGGACCGGCAGGTGCGTGGGGCACCGGCCGTACCAAAACCCGCCCGCCGGCCACCGCTCAGACTGCCCCGGACCACAACGCGGCGCTTTGACGCCGGATTCGTGCCTGCCGGTCGGCCTGGGCCCGGGCAAGCGTCACCTTTTCCTTCACCAACTCCGGCAGCACCAACAGCGGGAAGGGCGAGGCCCAGGCCAGGGCAGCGGCCTCCTCGGCCGCCCATTGGACCCGCGGCCGGACTTCCGGAGACTCTTCCCGGGGCAGGTGCTCCCGTACCAGCCGGTCTTTCAACCAGCCCAGGAGGGCGCGTTGCTCGGCCCGCGTCAGCGCCCGCTGCCCGGTGAGGCTTGGGGGCCGGGCACGCGGCACGACCACTTGTTGTGCGTGTCTTGGCGTTTTCATGCGTTGGTTTCGGTTCAAGCGCCGGGGCGCACCGGACAACTTCCCTTTGCCCTTGTTGCCGCCCCCGGCATTCGGGAGACAACTCCCGGGCCTAAACCCGGTGCCGTGGCTCTCTCGGTTGAACGTGACCTACGGGGATCTCCCCTTGTTTCAAGACGGCGTAACATGTTCGGGAAACCGACGTTGTCAACCGGCGGACCCGCCAAGGTCCCCCCCGCTTCCCCTGCCGGCGGGCCTCGCGGGCGGCGCAAGCCCGCGGCGGCAAAAGCCGCTTTACTCCGCCGGACCCTCAGACAAGCCTGCGGCCATGCGGTCGCCACGTTTGATGACCTGGGCCATCGCCAGCCTGCTGGTGTTGGCGGCGGGTTGCCTCCAGAGCCGGATCACCAACCTGACCCCCCGGCAGGTGGTGCGCCCGCCGGACGGGCTGGTGCTTTTCGAGGCGCACTGGGACAGCAACCAACGCGCGATCCGAGAGGACAGCTTTCAACCCTGCGTGGTGGTGGGCACCGAGAAGCATCCCCTGCAGCGCACCCCGCTGACCTCCAACCGCTGGGAGGCACTGGTGCCGGTACCGCCGGACCGGCGCTTCGTGAATTACCACTTCAAGTTCGACTACCAGGTCCAGGGCTTTGGCCGGCGACACCCCAACAGCCGGCTCTCGGCAGGTTACCAGCTTGAACTGCTTGAACCCTGAGCGCGCCGTCATGCCGGGGGGAGCCGCCGGTCGGTTGCCGCCGCCGGTGACCCGAGCCGGGTGGGTGATCCTGGTGCTGGGCGTGTTCCTCTTTGTCCTCCGCTTGCTCGGCCCGGCCGACCTGACCGACAACGACCAGGAGCGGCCCGCCTCGTACGTGCTGGACGCCGTGCAAAACGGCCACTGGCTCATCCAGCGCGACGCTTACGATGACATGGCGTCCAAGCCGCCGTTGTTCACCTGGCTGGCCGGGCTGGCCACCGAATGCCTGGGCGGGCGCCTGACCCGTTTCACCCTTTACCTGCCCTCGGCGGTGGCGTTGGTGGCCACGGCGCTTCTGGTAAATGCGGCCGCGGGCCGGCACTTCGGGGCGCTGGCCGGCTTGTTTGGTGCCCTCTCGCTGGTGTTCAGCAGCTACGGCTACAAACACATGGTGCTGGCGCGCAACGACGCGCTGTTTGCCTGCACGGTCACCCTCGGGGCGCTGGCCGCCTGGGGCGCGTGGCATCGAGGTCAGGGGTGGACCGGGTTTTGGCTGGCGGCCGCCGCCGCCACGCTGACCAAGGGTCCGCTGGGGGTGTTGCTGGCCGCCGGCGGCCTCTTGGCCACAGTGTGGGAGCGGAAAGCAGCCGACCCGTTGCCCCTGCGAGGTCGGCTTTGGCCCGGGGCGGTGCTCTGGCTGGGCTTGGTGGGCGGGTGGTTCCTGCTGGCCTGGGGGGCGGCCGGCGATGATCTGGTTCAAAAGCAACTGGGGCGGGAACTGGCGGGCCATCTCACCGGCGCGGAGGCCGGTGGCAAGCTGCCGTTCAGCGACCCGCTGCATCCGCTGCTGTATTTCCTGTCCCGCTACGCCCCGTGGAGTCTGGCGGCGACCGTGGGGTTTTGGCGCGTGTGGCGCCGGCCCGCGGCGGAGGCTTCCGAACGGCGCTTCGAGCGCTTTTTGTTCTGCTGGTTTGCGGTGGGGCTGGCGGTGTTCACCCTCGCCCCGCACAAACGGCCGGACCTGTTGCTCCCGTTGATCCCGGCCGCCGCCATGCTGGCCGGGCGGGAGGTGGCCCGCGGGTTGACGCGCTTCCCCGAGGTGCAGGTCCGGCGAGGCGTCATCGTGGGTGCGTTTGTGCTCCTGGCGGGGCTGGCGGTGGGGCGGCCACTGGGCCGGGACACGGCGATCGAAACCCGGAACACCGCGGCCCAGCGCGCCCTGGCCGAGTGGTGGCGGGACGCGGGCCCGGCGCATTTTCCGCTCACGTTCGTCGCGCACACGCTCACGGCGCAGTTTTACCTGAACCGGCATCAATTGGTGGTCTCTCCAAAACAGGCCGCGCGGCTGCTTTTGGCGGATGCCCCGGCCGTGTTGGTCACGCGCGACCTGCCGGCGTTGCACCGCGAGTGGCCGGCGGATTTCCAGCCGGTGGTGTTGCGGGCCGAGCCGCCGGAGGCGCCCCGAGCCTGGCTGGTGGCGAATCGCCCGCTTGGGGGTCTGGGAGGCGGGCCTGTCGCCGTGGGGATCGGCCCGTTGCAGGTTCGTCTGGACGGGGTGGAGCTGGTCCGCGCGCGGCGGCACGACCTCGAGGTGCGCCGCTCGCGGTCCGGGGCCCGCCTGGAGGTGGGGAACACTTCCACCCGACCGGTTCCAGTGGGAGTGATTTGGCTCGACGCGCCGGGCCGGCCGCCAACGCGGAAAATCCTTCCCGGCGGGACCGTTTGGGCGCCGGAGGTCCCGCCGCCGAAACTTTCCCAACCATTCGCGGCGGAAAGGTAGGAAGGAGAGCCCCCATTGCCCCTGCTGGTGCGCGCGGGCAAGGACGAGCCGTCGCGGCTGCGCTCTTCCCCCGCCTAAGCCCCGTCGAGGAAGTGGCGGACCACCCGCCCGGCCGCGACGCAGTGCGGCCCTACCCGGATTCCCTGGCCCACCTGCCGGGCAACCGCTCACCCTGGCCGTGCTCCGGTTTTTCGGGGACGCGAGGGCGCACCGCAGCGGCTTTGAGCTTTCTGAGACGGTTTGGTCTTGGCAGACGGCCGCGTTCGCGCATGGTTCGGGGCCGTGAAATGGCGGCGCGTTCTCAAAATCACCGGCGTGGTGTTGCTGGCCCTGGTGGGCTTGAGCGCGGTGCTCGCGGGCGGGCTGTGGTGGTATTTCACCCCGGCGGTCGAGGTGACGCGCGGGGTGAAGTACTCGGCACGGCGGGGGGACAATCTGGTGCTGGACGTGATGCGGCCGCGCCGGCCCAACGGCTACGGCGTGCTGGTGATGGTGAGCGGAAGCTGGAAATCCAGCCGCGAAGGGATTCACCCGGCCCTGGTCGCGCCCTTGCTCCGGCGCGGGTACACGATTTTCGCGGTGCACCACGGCTCCCAGCCCGAGTTCACGGTGATGGAGATTGTCGAGGACGTGCGCCGGGCCGTCCGCTTTGTGCGCCACCATGCCCGCGAGTACGGCGTGAACCCGGAGCGGCTGGGAGTCTCCGGCGGCAGTTCGGGCGGACACCTGAGCCTGATGATCGCCACGCGCGGCGGCCCGGGTCGGGACTTCGCGCCCGACCCGGTGGACCGCGAAAGTGACGCGGTCCAGGCCGTGGCCGTATTCTTTCCGGTCACCGATCTGCTGAACCTGGGCAAGTCCACGGAAAATCCCGGGGACGGCGGGCCGCCGAAGAATTTCGTCCGCGCGTTCGGGCCGGAGTCCACCAACCTGGCGGTCTGGCGGGTCATCGGCCGGGAGGTCTCGCCGATTTATCACATCAGCTCGAACCTGCCGCCGGTGCTCATCATTCACGGCGATGCGGACACGCTGGTGCCGTTGGAGCAATCCGAGTGGTTCGTGGCGCGGGCCCGCCAGGCGGGCCGCGAGGTGGTGCTGGAGGTCCGGCCGGGCAAAAAACACGGCTGGTTGACCATGCCCTGGGACATCCGCCGGTTTGCGGACTGGTTTGACCGGCACCTGCGGGGTGCGGAGAGCCGGCCGGCTCAGGTGATGAAGGCGTCGTGAACCGCCCGGGCGGCCTGCTCGCCGCGGGCGCTGTTGACCACCACGGTGATCTTGATCTCGCTGGTGGAGATCATCTCGATGTTGATCCCCTCGCGGGCCAGGGTGGTGAACATCTTGGCGGCCACGCCCGAATGGCTGCGCATGCCCACGCCCACAATCGAGAGCTTGGCAATGGTCTCGTCGGCCAGCAGTTGGCTGAAGCCCAGCTCGGCCTTCAAGCCCTCGATGACCTTGCGCGCCTTGAGCAGATCCGGCTTGTCCACCGTGAAGGACAGGTCGGTGGCCGGATGCGCGGTGCCGTGGCTGACGTTCTGCACGATCATGTCCACGTTGATGGCCGCGTCGGCCAGCGCCTGAAAGATGCGGGCGGACACGCCGGGGCGGTCCGGCACCCCGATGAGGGTGATCTTGGCCTGGTTTTTGTCCAGGGAGACGCCGCGCACCACGACGCCCTCCATGCTCTTGGTTTCCTCTTTCACAATCGTGCCCGGGTTGTCGTTCATGCTGGAGCGCACCTCGAAGACCACGCCGAACTTTTTGGCAAACTCGACCGAGCGCAGTTGCATCACCTTCGCCCCCGCCCCGGCCAGCTCCAGCAGTTCATCGTACGCCACCTCGTCCAGCTTCCGGGCGGTGGGCACCACCCGCGGGTCGGCGGTGTAGATGCCGTCCACATCGGTAAAAATCTGGCACAGGTCCGCCTTGAGCGCGGCTGCCAGGGCAATCGCCGTCAGGTCCGAGCCCCCGCGTCCCAGGGTGGTGATCTGGCCCTCCTGGGTCTGCCCCTGGAAGCCGGCCACGATGACCACGTGGCCGCTGTCCAGCAGGGCGTGCACCTGCCGGGGGGTGATGTTCATGATCTTGGCCTTGGTGTGCACGCGGTCGGTCACGATGCCCGCCTGGGCGCCGGTGAGCGAGACCGCCGGCACCCCCAGCGCGTGCAGGGCCATGGCCGTCAGGGCGATGGTGGTCTGTTCCCCCGTGGCCAGCAGCACGTCCAGTTCCCGCTCCGAGGGCAGGGGCATGATCTCCTTGGCCAGCCGGATGAGGTTGTCGGTCACGCCGCTCATGGCGGAGACCACCACCACCAGCCGGTCGCCGCGCTCCCGGTAGCGGGCCACGCGGGCCGCGACGTTTTTAATGCGCTCGGTGTTGGCGACCGAGGTGCCGCCGTACTTCTGAACAATCAGCGCCATGCCTGCGTGCCGGGTCCCGGCAGGGGTCCCGGCCGGCCGGCGAACGCACCCTAACGACCCTCATTTGGGTGTCAAGCGGCCTTATCACCGCCCTTGGCACGCATTCGCCGCGTTCACACCCGGGACCAACCCCGCCCTTCAAAGCCCGAGCCGGCCGGCCGGCACCGCATTTTGGATTTCATCCGCCCGGACCCCGCGCGCTAAGCTCCGGGGCGCATGGACACCAAGCCGACCCTGTTGATCGTGGACGATGAAAAGCCCACGCGCGAGGGCTTGCGCGCGGCCCTCGAGGATCGGTTCGACGTGTACGTGGCCGAGGACGCGGCCGGAGCCATTCAGCTCCTGGAGCAGGAGCGCTTCGACGTCGTGCTCACCGACTTCCGCCTGCCCCGGGAGGACGGCATGAAGATCATCGCCCGGGCCAAATCCCTGAACCGCCCGCCGGTGTGCATCCTCATGACCGCCTACGGCTCCGAGGAACTGGCGGTGGAGGCGATGAAGCGCGGGGCCGACGACTACATCGCCAAGGGCCGCCTGCAGATTGACGAGTTGGAACTGCGCATCGCCCGCGCCCTGAAGTCCCAGCGCCTGGAGGGCGAGGTCCGCGAACTGCGCCAGCAACTGGACGAGAAATACGGGCTGGAGCATCTGGTGGGGCGCTCCCCCGCCATGCTCGAGGTCTTCGAGATCATCAAACAGGTGGCCCCCACCCCGGCCACGGTGCTCATCCAGGGCGAGAGCGGCACCGGCAAGGAACTGGTCGCCCGCGCCCTGCACCAGCTCAGCCCCCGGGCCCATCAACCGCTGGTGACCGTGCATTGCGCCGCGCTGCCGGCCACGCTGCTCGAGAGCGAGCTGTTCGGCCACGAAAAGGGCGCCTTCACCGGCGCGCACGAGCGACGCATCGGCCGCTTCGAGCAGGCCCACGGCGGCACGCTCTTCCTGGATGAAATCGGCGAGATTGACGCCAGCACCCAGGTCAAGCTGCTGCGCGTGCTGGGCGAGCGCACCTTCGAGCGGGTCGGCTCGAACAAAACCATCGCCGTGGATGTGCGCCTGATCGCCGCCACCAACAAAAACCTGGCCGAACTGGTCAAGGCCGGGCGCTTCCGCGAGGACCTGTACTTCCGCCTGCGCGTGGTCGAAATCTGGCTGCCCCCGCTGCGCGAACGCCCCGGCGACGTCCCCCTGCTGGCCCTGCATTTCCTCCGGGAAATCGCCGCCGAGTACGGCAAGCCCGTGACCGACTTCACCCTCGACGCCATGCAGGCGCTCATCAACTACTCCTGGCCGGCCAACGTGCGCGAGCTGCGCAACGCCATCGAGGGCGCGGTCGCCCTGTGCAAGGGCGACAAAATCACCCTGCGCGACCTGCCGCCCAACGTGCGCGGCGCGGCCGCGGGCCCCCCCGCCGGCGCGCGCGGGCTGCTGGCCGCCAACGGGACCACGCCCACGCTCAAGGAGGCGGAAAAACAGCTCATCATTCGCGCCTTGCAGGAAACCCGGGGCAACCGCAGTCTCGCCGCCCGGAAAATCGGCATCAGCCGCCGCACGCTCTACCGCAAGTTGCACGAGTACCAGCTCGAAGGACTTTGAGCGCGCCCGCGCGCGGCCCGGCCGGCTCCCGACATGCGCATACCACCCGTCCAAGAGATCATTCACTGGCTGGAAGTCGGCCCCGGCGCCCGTCAGCTCCGCGTCCTGGTCAGTGCCCTGCTGGTGCTGGCCGTGGCCTTTTGGTACAACCTGTACCAGACGCGCAACTTCAGCGCGCCCGAGGCCATGGAGGCGGCGCAACTGGCCCGCAACCTCGCCCGCGGGGAGGGCTTCTCCACCCAGGTGGTGCGGCCGCTCACCATCCAGATGGTCGAAGACACGCAGGGGGTCGAGGCCCGCCTGGGCCGAAAGCCACATCCGGACCTGGTCAACCCGCCGCTGTATCCGCTGTTGCTGGCGGGCTGGATGAAGCTGCTTCCGTTTCGCTTCTCCATCGAGGGCCCCTTCTGGCGCTACCAACCCGAGGTCCTGATCACCCTGTTCAATCAGGCGCTGTTTCTGGTGCTGCTGGTGCTGGTCGGGCGGCTGGCCCGGCGACTCCTCAACACCGAGGCGGCGGTGGTGCTGGTGGCGGTGCTGGTGGCCTCGGAATTCCTCTGGCGCTTCAGCGCCTCCGGACTGCCCACCCTCCTGGTGATGGTGCTGTTCGTGGCCCTGCTCGACGGGCTGTCCCGACTGGAAACCCGGCTCCGGGAGGGCCACCACCACGGGCGGCATTTCCTGCCCGGCGCCGCCCTGGCGGGGCTGTGGGTGGGGTTGTTGGCGCTGACCCGCTACGGGCTGCTGGTGTTGCTGGTGCCCGTGGCCCTGTTTTACCTGCTGTTCCTGGGCCGACGCGCGCTCCCGGCCCTGGGAGTCACCGTGCTGGTAACCGCCGCGGTGACCGCGCCGTGGTTGATCCGCAATTATCAACTGAGCGGGACACTCTTCGGGGTGCGCAGCTACGCCCTGTACGAGGAAACCCTGCGCTTCCCCCAGGGCCGGCTCGAACGCACTTTTCGCCCGGACCTGGAAACGGTGGGGGCCTTCGACCTGGCGCGCAAAGCGGGCGAGGGGCTGCGCCAGATCGCCGGGGACGATCTGCTGCGCCTGGGCGGCAGTTGGGTGGGCGCGTTTTTCCTGGTGGGCCTGCTGGTCCAGTACGGCCACGCGGGCGTGAATCGGATGCGCGTGTTCCTGTTGTTGTGCCTGCCGGTGCTGGGCCTGACCCAGGCCCTGGGGCGCACGCACCTTTCGACCCTGAACCCGGGATTCACGGCGGAGAATCTGCTGGCCGCGCTCACGCCCGGCGTTTGCCTGGTCGGCGTGGCGTGTTTTTTCTGGCTGGTGCAGCGCCTGGAACTGCCCTACCCGGAATTCCGCCACGTGCTGAGCACGGTGCTGGTGCTGGGCACCGCCCTGCCGCTGGCGGTGCGGCTGCTGCCGCCCCGCACCGTGCCCATCGTCTATCCGCCCTACTACCCCCCCTACCTCCAGGACGCCACCAGCTACCTCAAGCCCGGCGAGTTGCTCATGAGCGACGCCCCCTGGGCCACGGCCTGGTACGGGGACCGTCTCTCGGTCTGGACCACGATGGATGCCCAGAAGTCCTTTTACGAAATCAACGACCGCCACAAGGCCGTCGCCGCCCTCCTGCTCACCCCCCTGACCACCGACGCCCAGTTCCGCCGCCACATCCTCCAAAGCCGCGACCACGACTGGGCCCGCCTGGTGGTCGAGGTGCTCCTGCGCACCAACGTCCCGCCCGGCTTCCCCGTCAAACACGCCTGGCGCCGCGGCACGCCCGACCACCTGTTCCTGGCCGACCGCCCCCGCTGGCTGGAGCGCCCCGCCCGGCGAGAGGAATCGGAACCGGCCGTACCGGCCCCGGAATGACCGGACCTTCCGGTCGGGCCGGCCCGTCGCCCGCGCCAGCCGGGGCGTTCAGAGCGGCAGACAAAACAGCGCGTCCCGCAGCTTCGGCTCAAACCACGTGCTCTTGGGCGGCATGATCTCGCCGCGGTCCGCCACCGCCATCAATTCGTCAATGCCCGTCGGGTAAAGCGCAAACGCTGCCGCCGCCTCCCCGGCGTTGACCCGCCGCTCCAGCTCGGCCGGCCCGCGGATGCCCCCCACAAAATCAATCCGCTCGCTCCGCCGCGGGTCCGTGATGCCCAACACCGGTTCCAACACGTGCCGCTGCAACAGCGCCACATCCAGCGCCTCGGCGGGATTCCCCTCGGGGATCAATTCCGGCCGAAACCGCAGCGTCCACCACCGCCCGGCCAGGTACAACCCCATCTCGTGCCGTGCCCCGGGCTGGCCCGCGCCCCCGGGTTCGAGCGTGAAACTCGCGCGCAGCCGCTCCAGAAACGCATCCACCGCCAGCCCGTTCAGGTCCCGCACCACCCGGTGGTAGGGCAGAATTTGCAGCGCGTCGTGGGCGAAGATCACGCTCAGAAACCCGTCCTCCGCGGCCCGTCCCCCGCGCGCCTCCCACACCCGCGCCGCCGCCGCGGTGCGGTGATGCCCGTCCGCAATGTACAGCCGTGGCAGCGCGGCAAACCGGCTTTCCAAAAAGGCGATCCCCTCCGCATCGCCCACCGTCCAGGTGCTGTGCCGCACCCCGTCCGGCGCGACAAAATCCACCTCCGGCGGCGCGGCGGTGCGCGCGGCCACGAAGGCCTTCAGCGCCGGCTCGGCCCGGTAAAACAAAAAGGCCGGCCCGGTCTGCGCCGCCAGCGCCTCGATGTGCCGCACGCGGTCATCTTCCTTGTCCGGACGCGTCCACTCGTGCCGGCGCACCACCCCCGCGCGGTACTCCCGGCAACTGGCCGCCCCCACCACGCCGGTCTGGCGGTGCGCCCCCATGACCTGCCGATACAGGTAAAAGGCCGGGCGTGGGTCACGCCGCAACACCCCGCCTTCGAGCAGGGCCTGGTAAGCCCGACGCGCCTGCGCGTAGGCCGCGGGCGAATGCGGGTCCGTGCCCGGCGGCAGGCCCACCTCCGGCCGGCTCACCCGCAGAAAGCTCAGCGGATTGGGGCCGGCCAACTGCCGGGCCTCGGCCTCCGACACCACATCGTAGGGCGGCGCGCTGACCTGCGCGGCCAGGTCCGGCCGCGGTCGCACCGCCGCCAACGGTTTCACGGTCGCCATAAATCGGGCGGCAACCTAGAGGCGAACCCGCGCGGGTAAAAGCCCAAAGCCCTTGCCCGCCCCCGCGCCGCGCGGCAACTTGGGCGCATGGTCCCACCCACCTCTTCCGCAACCCGACCGCGCCTGGTGGTGGTGGAGGGCGACATCACCCGCCAGGACGTGGACGCCATCGTCAACGCCGCCAACACCACGCTCCTGGGCGGCGGCGGGGTGGACGGCGCCATCCACCGCGCCGCCGGCCCGGAACTGCTGGCCGAGTGCCGCACACTGGGCGGCTGCCCCACCGGCGAGGCCCGCATCACCCGCGGCTACCGCCTGCCCGCCCGCTGGGTCATCCATGCCGTGGGTCCGGTCTGGCGCGGCGGCCGGCACGGCGAAGACGAACTGCTGGCCCGCTGTTACCGCCACAGCCTGGCCCTGGCCCGGGAACGCGGCCTCAAAACCATCGCCTTCCCGGCCATCAGCACCGGCGCCTACGGTTTCC
Source organism: uncultured Verrucomicrobiae bacterium (assembly GCA_937946835.1). Taxonomy (GTDB): domain Bacteria; phylum Verrucomicrobiota; class Verrucomicrobiia; order Limisphaerales; family J093; genus DSVZ01. The sequence goes on from CALFAV010000036.1 coordinate 10,888, forward strand.
CCCTCGAACGGGCCGCGCGCATCGCCGTGCGCGAATGCCGGGCTTTCTTGGAGGCGAACCCCGACTTCGGCGAAATCCGGCTGGTGTGCTTCGGGCCCGCCGCCCGCGCAGCCTTCGAGGCGGCCCTCCGGGAAACCGCCCCGGACCGCCCCGATTGAGGACCCCTGCGCCGCGGAAAAGCCACGCGCCAGCCCCGCCACCGGCCGTCCGTCGCTGCCCCCCGGGTCTGGCCTGCGGCCCAAACACCCGCACGCGAGCCGGGCCTCCAATTGGCCCGGGCGCGCCGCCCCGACTGCTCCTGCCCCGCGGCGGCATCC
>CALFAV010000037.1 GCA_937946835.1 uncultured Verrucomicrobiae bacterium
GGTCGTTGGACGGGGCGGTGGTGGTGCCGGCCTGGGCCGGGGCGGCCACGCATCTGGCGGTGCGCTGGCCGGGTCGGGGGGAGTGGCGGGAGGTGCGCCTGCCGGCGGGGGCACGGGAGGTGGAGGTGCACCCGGACGGCACGGTGCGGGCCCGCTGAGGGCAGGGTAGAGACGTGCAGACGGGGTTGCCCCGTCTTCATGGGCACGCCCCAAGGGCCCGGCCCGGGCCGTGGCTTGACCCCGTTGTCCGCTGCCGTCAGCTTACGCCGCGGAATTCCACGTATTTGCCATGAAACCAGTCAAACCTGCCGGCAGAACCAGCCGAGTTTTTCGGAGTGCGACCTGGCCCTCACTTGCCACTTTCCTGGTCATGCCATCTCTGGCCCCGCTGCTCCACGCCGGGTCGCCCGGCCCGGTCACGGTGGTGACCACCCCGCCCACCGCGCCGGCCAACGCGCATTACGTGGGGTTCCGACCGCCGCTGTTGCCGGCGCCGTTGCTCAAGCTGCCCGTGGGTGCGGTGCGCCCGGAGGGCTGGTTGTACCGCGTGCTGCGGCTGCAGGGCGACGGCTTCCACGGACACCTCACCGAGATCAGCACGTTCCTCAAAAAGGAGAACAACGCCTGGCTCAGTCCCACCGGCCGGGGCGAGCGCGGTTGGGAGGAAGTGCCCTACTGGTTGAAGGGCTTTCAGGACTGCGGCTACCTGCTCGAGGACGAGCGCATGATCCGCGAGGCGAAACTCTGGATCGAAGGCGCCCTCGGCAGCCAGCAGCCGGACGGCTGGTTCGGCCCCGGCGAGGAGCGCACCGGCGTGGCCACCGACCTCAAGGGCCGCGACGATCTCTGGCCCAACATGATCATGCTCTTTTGCCTCCAGTCCTACCACGAGCGCACCGGCGACTGGCGGGTGCTCGAGCTGATGACGAGGTATTTCAAGTACCTCGCAGCGGTGCCGGAGGAGCGGTTCCTGGTGGGCTACTGGCCCAAGATGCGTGCCGGCGACCAGCTCTACAGCATTTTCTGGCTCTACAACCGCACCGGCGAGCCGTGGCTGCTGGACCTGGCCCACAAAACCCATCGTCACGCCGCGCGCTGGGACACCGGCATCATCAACTGGCACAACGTCAACCTCGCCCAGGGCTTCCGCGAGCCGGCCACCTACTGGCTCTTGAGCCACGACCCGAAGCACCTCGCCGCCACCGAGCGGGTCTGGTCCGAGTTGCGCGCGCTCTACGGCCAGGTGCCCGGCGGCATGTACGGCAGCGATGAAAACTGCCGACCCGGCTTCACCGGCCCGCGCCAGGCCATCGAGACCTGCGGCATCGCCGAGGAAATGCTCTCGGACGAGATTCTGCTCGGGTTGACCGGTCACCTGCGCTGGGCCGACCAGTGCGAAACCGTGGCCTTCAACAGCCTGCCCGCGGCGATGACCGCCGACCTCAAAGCGCTGCGCTACCTCACCGCGCCCAACCAGCCCCAGAGCGACCACGTCAGCAAAGCCCCCGGCATCCAAAATGGCGGGCCGATGTACTGCATGGACCCGCACGACCACCGCTGCTGCCAGCACAACGCCGGGCACGCCTGGCCGTACTTCACCCAGCACCTCTGGATGGCCACCGCCGGCAACGGACTGGCCGCGGTGCTCTACGCCCCCTCGCGTGTCACCGCCCGGGTGGGCGACGGCGTGGAAATCACCTTCCACGAAGCCACCCGCTACCCGTTTTCGGACACGATCGAATTCAAACTCCGCACCCCGCGGCCGGTGATGTTCCCGCTGTACCTGCGCGTGCCCGGCTGGTGCGAGCGCCCGGCCGTGCGGCTCAACGGGCGGGAGGTCACCCCTGCCGACGCCCGCCCCGGCACCTACCTGCGCCTGGAGCGCACCTGGACCGACGGCGACACCGTCACCCTCCGCCTGCCCATGCAGGTGCGGCTCCGCACCTGGACCACGAACCGTCGCACCGTCTCCGTGGACCGCGGGCCGCTGACCTACTCGCTGCAAATCCGGGAAAAGTATGTCCGCCACGGCGGCACCGACCGCTGGCCGGCCTGGGACATCTTTCCCGATTCGCCGTGGAACTACGGCTTGGAGTTGCCGGCGCACAATCCCTCGCGCGCCTTCCGGGTGGTCGAGTTGGCCTGGCCGGCCGATGACCAACCCTGGCGCTGGGACACCGCCCCAATTCAACTCAAGGCCCGCGGCCGACGCATCCCCGCCTGGACCCTGGACGCCAAGGGTCTGGTCCGCGAGGTACAGGACAGTCCGGTCCGCTCGACCGAGCCGGTCGAGGAAATCACGCTCATCCCGATGGGCGCGGCCCGGCTGCGTATCAGCGCCTTCCCGGTCATCGGCTCCGGGCCGGAGGCGATGGAATGGTCGGCGCCGACGCCGGTCCGCGTGCGCGCGTCGCATTGCTGGGAGGCCGACAGTGTCGAGGCGGTGGCCGACGGCCTGGAGCCGCGGCACTCGAACGACCAGACCATCCCGCGCTTCACCTGGTGGCCCGAGAAGGGCAACACCCAGTGGATCGAACGCGTCTTCGAGCAGCCGCGGCGGGTTTCACAGGTGCAGGTGTACTGGTTCGATGACACCGGCGTGGGCGGTTGCCGCGTACCCGAGAGCTGGCGGCTGCTGTACCGGGACGCCAACGGCCGGTGGTTGCAGGTCGCGCCGTCCACCGCCTTCGGCGTGGACAAGGATCGCTACAACGTGGTGCCCTTCGCGCCGGTCACAACCGACGCCCTGCGGATCGAAGTGAAGCTCCGCGACGGCTTTTCCGGCGGCATCCTGGAATGGCGTGTGGAGTAGCGCCGGCTGCCGGCCGGCGATACGGCAGACTACCAGTCTGCGCCACGCCAGCTCCCCGCCGGGCGAGGCGCCTGCCCCCACCGTAGTAGCAGCCATCCTGGCTGCCGTAGAGGGCGGCATCCTGCCGCCCGGGGTCAGCGGCACCGTCGCAGCGGCACCCTACCCGATAGGGCCGCGCTGCGCCGCGGGCCTGACCTCTGGGCCCAACAACTGGGTCTTGTCGCCGCCGGCCTTCGGCCCCACCTTTGGGCGCATGAAAACGTTCCCCGCGCTTCTGCTCGCGGCCACGCTGTCGGCCCTCTGCACCGCCTGCAAAAAGACCCCGCCGGTCAGTTCGGCGGACACCCCCCGGGGCGGCGGCCCCGCCGGCAAGGTCTTTACCCTCGGCATGAGCCAGTGCAACCTGGGCGAGCCCTGGCGGGTGCAGATGAACGCCGACCTCAAGGCCGCCGCCGATCAGCACCCGAACCTCCGGGTCATTTTCAAGGACGCCCAGAACGACACGCTCAAGCAGCGCGCGCACGTCGAGGAGTTTGTCAGCGCGAAGGTGGACCTGCTCATCATCTCGCCCAAGGAAGCGGCGCCGCTCACCGAGCCGGTGGCCCGGGCGATGGCCGCCGGCATCCCGGTGATCGTGCTTGACCGACGGCTGCTCGGCACCAACTACACCTGCTTCATCGGCGCGGACAACAAGAAGATCGGCCGCGCGGCGGGCGAGTGGATCAAACAAACCCTCGGCGGCAAGGGCCGGGTGGTCGAATTGAAGGGCCTCATGACCAGCACCCCCGGCCAGGACCGCCACGCCGGCTTTCGCGAGGGCATCGCCGGCTCCCAAATCGAGGTCATCTTCGAGGCGGACATGAAGTGGCTCGAACCCGAGGCCCGCAAGGAAATGGAGTCCGCCCTGGCGCGTTTTCCGCAGATTGACCTGGTCTATGCCCACAACGACCCCGGCGCGCACGGCGCGTGGCTGGCGGCCCGCGCCGCCGGCCGGGAGAAGCAGATCAAGTTCGTGGGCATTGACGCGCTGCCCCAGGAGGGCGTGGCCTACGTGCGCCAGGGCATCCTGGACGCCACGTTCGAGTACCCCACCGGCGGGGCCGAGGCCATCGCCACCGCGCTCAAAATTCTCCAGGGCGAGCGCGTGCCGCAGGAAATCACCCTCGGCTCGCGCCTGTTCACCCGCGACAACGTGGACCGCGGCGGCCAACCCCTGCCCTGAGCCGGCCAACCGCGCCCGCGCTGACCCCGAAACCGACCCGGCCGGCCTCGCCCTTGGATTTCCACCCCGGGTGCCCGAGTGAATTGGCGGCGACTCCGCGCGGGCCCGACCGCCAGGGACGGCCGCCACGCAACCGGCCTTTCGCTGCGTGTGGCACCGGGGACCGGTCCTGCTGGGCGGCGCGGCATCGCTGGGTGAGGAAAGCCTGTCCGGGTCGGAGGTGCACTTTGTGTTTCGGAAGGAAAAACTGGCCGACCAACTGGGGTTCGGCACCCTGTTCAGCGCCCCCCTGGCTCAGGCACTGGCGGGGGAGCTGCCCCTGAAGCTGCTTGGCGAACACGAACTGCCCATGCGCAAAAGGACCGGGGAAAGTAGGTGCGGAAATTGACATACTTTTCCCCCGGCGCTGGCGCAGGTAGAAGCAAATGAACAACAGCTCCATGCCCTCGCCCCGGGAACGCGAGGCCGCCTTGTTCGCGCTGGCCGTCGAGAAGCCCGTTGCGGAGCGGGCGGCCTTCCTTCAGGCCGTCTGCGGCCACGACCAGGAGCTGCGCGCCCACCTCGAAGCCCTGCTCGCTGCCCACGAGCAGCCGGCTACGGCGCTGGATGTACCCACGCAACCCGCCCACCCCACCATCAAGCTCGATCTCGCCAACGCGCCTGACGAAGCCGTGGGTCAGACGCTGGGGCGCTACAAACTGCTGGAACGGGTCGGCGAAGGCGGCTGCGGCGTGGTGTACGTGGCCGAGCAGACCGAGCCAGTGCGGCGGCGCGTGGCCCTCAAGGTCATCAAGCTCGGCATGGACACCAAACAGGTCGTCGCCCGGTGCGAGGCCGAGCGCCAGGCCCTGGCGATGATGGATCATCCGAACATCGCCAAGGTGCTCGATGCGGGCACGACGGGCGATCCCGACCGTAGCGCAGGTTTCCAACCTGCCGTATCGCCGATTTCCAATCGGCAGGGCGTGGCAAGTTCGGGCGCATCTGTTCCACTCAACGCTCCGCAGGCTGGAAGCCCCGCGATACAGCAGACTGGAAGTCTGCGCTACGAGCGCCAGATCCCCGCCGGCCGGCCTTACTTTGTCATGGAACTGGTGCACGGCATCAAGATCACCGATTACTGCGACCAGGAGAAGCTCGGCACGCGCGAGCGACTCGAGCTGTTCATCAAGGTCTGCCACGCCATCCAGCACGCCCACCAGAAGGGGATCATCCACGTGACATCAAGCCCTCGAACATCCTGGTCACGCTGCACGACGGGGTGCCGGTGCCCAAGGTGATTGATTTCGGCATCGCCAAGGCGACGAAAGGCCGGTTGACGGACGCGACGGTGTACACGCAGTTGCACCAGTTCATCGGCACGCCGGCCTACATGAGCCCGGAGCAGGCGGAGATGGGCGGGCTGGACATTGATACGCGCAGCGACATCTACAGCCTGGGCGTGCTGCTCTACGAGTTGTTGACCGGCAGCACCCCGTTTGATGCCAGGGAACTGATGTCGCAGGGCCTGGACGCGATGCGGAAGACGATTCGGGAGAAGGAACCGGTGCGGCCCAGCACGAAGCTCAGCCAAATGCTCGTAGCCGCGGACGGCAGTCCGCGCCAATCCACTTCGGGTTTGGCGATCCCCACGGCGGAAGAGGTCAGCGCCGACTCACGTCGGCAGCGACGGTTGAAAGAGCAGATCCACCGCGTGAAGGGCGATCTGGACTGGATCGTGATGAAGTGTCTGGAGAAGGATCGGACGCGACGTTACGAGACGGCCAACGGTCTGGCGGCAGATCTCAAACGACACTTAAACAACGAGCCGGTCCTCGCCCGTCCGCCCAGTGCCACCTACAAGTTTCGCAAAGCGATTCGCCGCAACAAACTGGCTTTCACTGCTGCAGCCGCAGTGGCCGTGGCGCTGATTCTCGGTGTCATCGGGACGACCGTTGGCCTGCTCCGAGCGGAGAAACAACGGCTCGCCACGGGGGAAGCGCGGAGGCTGGCGGAACAGCGTTTCCAGAGCGCTCGTCGGTTCGTGGATGACGTGTTCAAGGAGGTCGAACCCGAGTTTTCAAAGCTCATTGGCGCGTCCAAAGCCAGGGAAGCCCTCGCGCGCATCAGTGTGACCTTTGTCGAATCGCTTGGCAATCCGGCGCAGTCCGACGAGGCGTTCCAGACCGATCTGGCCAAACTTTATTCACGGCTCGCGGACTCGCTCGGAGGAGCTTACAGCGAGAACGCCTTGGCGGATTACGAATCGGTCTTGCGCTACGCCAATCAATCACTGGCGCTGTGGCGCGAATTGGCCCGGAAAGACTCGTCGAACTTCGAGCGGGCGCGAATGGTCGGAAATCTCGAACGGTTCGTTGCGATCATCCTGCGGGAAATGGGCCGGTATGAAGAGGCAAAGCCGCTGTTACAGAGTTCGCTGAACCGGACCGAAGCCAACGCCAAGGTGGACCCAGACCCTGACAGAGCGACCAGAAGTCTGGCCATCGCACACTGGCACGCCGGTGGCGTTCTTGAGCACGAGAAGCGTTTCCAGCAAGCGTTGGAGGAGCATTATCTGCCTTACAGCAAGGCCTGGCTGGAGCGGCCAGTGGCTCGTCCCGTGGATTTCGGTACGGCTCATTATTGCTACATAGCCCATGGCGTGGTCGGAGACGCGCTGCTGGAACTCGGACGTGCCGGGGAGGCGCTGGCCCATTTCGAGAAGTCATTCCAATGGGTGAAGATCAAACTGGAAATGGATTCAGACAACGCCCGGGCGGCGCGCGACCGGGTCGGACTCTTGAGTTCCATCGGAGCGGCGCAACTGGCTCTCGGACAGACCGAACAAGGTGCGCAAAGTTTGGATGAGACAGACCGCCATGCGGAGGTGCTGGTGGCGCGCGACCCCGCGAACGGGCCGGTCCAGCTGCAGTTTATAGCTGCCCTTTAAGCCCAGGTCAAAGGCTTCGCCACCCAGGCGAACCTTCCCGGAATCAGTCCGGCACGGCAGGCGGAACTGTGGCAACGCGCCCTCCAGACGGTCGCTCGTTGCCAGGAACGCCTGGACTTGCCGGAGTTGCAGCGCAACAAAGGCTCCCTGGAAACCCATGCGAAGAAACTCGCTCCAGCCATGCATGAGGCGCAAGCCGCCCTCGCGAGGATTGCAGCCACCGTCGGGCCAATTTCCCCTATGCCGGCAAAGGACAAACCGGAAACCAAAACCCCATGAATCCAAACCGCGAAGCACTGCTTTTCGGCCGGGCGTTGACGAAACCAGCCGGCCGTTCCCATTCAGATCGTCTTCAATTGAGCCTCGACCCGATCATGAACGGCGGCCAGCACTTGAGCCACGTGCTCCACCCCCCGCATCCGCTCCCACTCGATTTGAAAACCGTAGCCGTGATGGCCGACGTGCCGGAAACGGCGGAAGGCGCCGAGTGGGCGGGCCAGCGCGTCATCGAACAGCGTGGGCAGTGGCGGTTGCCCCGGCGGGCAGAAGCGCTTGAACAGGTCCAGGTGCCAGTTCTCGCCCGCGGGCAGGGCGACACCGTAAAAGCGGCTCAGGCGTTTGAGGATGTTTTCGATGCCCGAGTAGAACTGGGCGAGGAACGCCGCGGCGGCGGTCTTTTCACGGACGGTCGGATCGCGTCCGGCCACGTCCCGCCGCAACGCTTCGAGTTCGTTCACCACCTGGCGCAGCACGTCGAACTCGATCGCGACTTCGGCTTTCAGTTCATCCGCCGTCACAGGAGCACGCGGGCCCGATTTTCGATGAGCCGGGTGAAGGGCGTCGGGGGGTCGAGCGGCACCAAATCGAACGGAACACCCAGGGTTTCCTCCAGTGCCGACGCCAACTCGAAGAGCTTCCAGCCAGGCACCCCCGCGCAGGCCAGGTCCAGGTCGCGCGCCGCCGCTGGATTCTCCAGCCCGCTGCCAAAGAGCAGCAGGCGTGTGGCCCCGAACCGGCGGGCGACGCTGACGGCCTTCGCCAAAACATGTTCCAAATCGGTCATGGCAGAAACGTTACCACCGCGGCTCGAAACCGACAACGACCCGTTCGCAAATCGCGTTGGCTCACCATGAAAAATTCCGCGTCTGAAGAACACCTGTTCGGTCTCGCGCTTGCCATGCCCGCTGCCGAGCGCGCCGCCTTTCTGGACGGTGCCTGCCACGGCAATCCGGCCCGGCGCGCGCGGCTGGAAGCCCTGCTGGCCGCGGCCAATCACGAAGGCCGACGGGTGAACCTTTACGACGTGGCCAGCGGCCGCCGCCTCTATTCGTTGCCGGACGAACCGATTGTGATCTGGTGGCTGGCATGGCATCCCGACGGCCGTCGCCTGGCTGTGGGGCGCGAAAACGGCGACATTTCGATCTGGAACCTGCCCGAGGTGGAAGCGGCCATCGCCCGGGCCGGGCTGGCCCCGTGAGGTCCAGCCGCAAGGGCAAAGGGATTCACTCCTCATGGACCCACCCCGCGAAGATGCTCTGTTTGCCCAGACGCTGAAGCCGCCCGCCGAGGGCCGCGTTTCCTCACGGAAACAAATCGCCCTTGGCCGGCAGCTTGAGGAACTGCCGCAGCGGCAGCACGCGCAGCAGGCCGTCCTTCAATTCGACTGCGCCGGTGTAAACGCCGAAGCCGGTCTGGACAATGCCTTGTTCCAGCAGCCCTTTCAACGGGCCGCCAAATTCCGAGCGCCAGCGCTCCGAAGCCTTGACCTCGATGCCCATGGCGCGTCTGGCGCGCGTCCAGATGAAGTCCACCTCGCTGCCGTGGGGCGTGCGCCAGTATTGAAGCTGCCCGCCGGTGTTGTGAAAGGCCATCGCCGCGCGCAACTCGTGCAGCACCCAGGTCTCCAGCAGAAAGCCGCGTTCGCCCCCCTCCAGCGGTTCGCGCAGCCAGCCCGACAGGGCGCGCACCACGCCGGGGTCGAACAGGTTGAACTTGGGCTGGCGACCTCCTTGACCTTGGCCCGGCGCTGCCAGGCCGGCAGCCAGAAGCCGATGAGCGTATCCACCAGCACCTCGAAGTAGCCCTGCGCCGTGGGTCGCGCCACGACCTGCTGGCGGAAGGACTCCGGCTGCCGGGTCAACGCCAGCAGCGTCTGCGTGCGGAGCAGGTCAAACCACAACGCGTCCGGCAACCCCTGCCGCAGCCAGGTGGTCTTGCCCGTGCCGCGCGGGCCGAGCAGGAAGAAGGAATGATCGGGAACCGGGTAGCGCCGCGTAAACTTCGCCGGCAGATTGACAGCAAAAATGCTGGCAGACAATGCACAACTACCGGCCCATGAACCCCGACCGCGAAGAAGCCCTGTTTGCCCTGGCGCTGACAAAACCAGCCGCCGAGCGAGGCGCATGGCTCGACCGTGAATGCGGCGAAGACAAGTCGTTGCGCGCCCGCCTCGACGCATTGCGCGCGTGTTCAGCCTCGACAACCCCATGATCATGGGCACGGTGTTGTTCAACGCCACGCCGGTTGCCGGCGCGAATCGGGTGTGGACGCGCCGGTTCGCCGGGCGGCCCCGCGGGTTTCGACCAAGTGGGAGCGGGCACGACATGAAGCTGCTGGAAATTTGCGACCTGCAAATCGGCTTTCGCCGCGACGGCGCGCCGCCGGTGCCGGTGGTGGACGGCGTGTCCCTGACCTTGGAACCGGGTGAGACGCTGGGCCTGGTGGGCGAGAGCGGCTGTGGCAAGAGCCTGACCGCGCTGGCCATTGCCCGGCTCTTGCCCAGCCCGCCGGCGCAGGTCCTCGGCGGCGACATCCGGCTGGAAGGGCGGAGTGTGTTGCAGATGTCCGGGGCCGAGTTGCGCCGGGTCCGCGGCCGGGTGGTGAGTTACGTGTTCCAGGAGGCGGGCGCATCCTTGAATCCGGTCATGCGGGTTGGCGCGCAGCTCAGGGAATGCCTGCGGCTGCATCGTCCGGAAGCGGCGACCGACGCGGAGGTCCTCCGGCTGCTCAGGCTGGTGGGCATCCCGGCGCCGGAGACGCGCGCGCGCAGTTACCCGCACGAGTTGTCCGGCGGAATGCAGCAGCGGGTGATGATCGCCCTGGCCATCGCGCCGCGGCCGAAGCTGCTCGTGGCCGACGAACCCACTACGGCACTCGACGTGACCATTCAGGCGCAAATCATTGAGCTGCTCCGGGACCTGCGCCGGGAACTCGGCATGAGCATCCTGCTCATCACCCACAACCTGGGGTTGGTGGGCGACCTGGCCGACCGCGTGGCGGTGATGTATGCCGGGCAGATCGTCGAAGCCGCGCCGGCGCGCGAGTTGTTGAAACACCCGGTGCATCCCTACACGCGGGCGCTGCTGAACTCCGTGCCCGCACTCGGCGTCCGGCAGGAGCGCCTGCCGGCGATTCCCGGGACGGTGCCGCCGCCGGGCGCGTGGCCGGGTGGGTGCCGGTTCCATCCGCGCTGCCCGCGGCGGCAGGCGGATTGCGAGGCGACACCGCCGGGGTTGACCGAGTTGCCCGGCGGCCGTCGGGCCCGGTGCCTGTATGCGCGGGAGATTCTTGAAGAAAAAGCCCGGTAACGGAAGCACGGTTGTATGGGAATCTTTACCCGATTGTCGCACAGGCGTTGGGCTGGCAGATTTGTGTCATGAACGAACTCACGTTTCTCGTGGAGCCCTGTTTGGAAACCGGTGGACTGGTTGCCCGCTGGGATGACCCGAAGGGTGGCGGTATCACCACCCAGGGAGACTCGCTGGCAGAGTTGCAGGCGATGATCGCCGACGCCGTGAACGCTTACTTCGCGCCACAGGAACGTCCCCGGCGGCTCCGGCTGCACTTTGTCGAGGACCCGGTGGTCACCCTCGCGTGAAACTGCCCCGCGATCTCCGCGGCTCGGAGGCGGCCCGGGCACTGAAACGACTGGGCTTTGCCGAGATTCGGCAAACAGGCTCGCATTTGGTATTGCGCCGCGGCGGGCGAACCGTTGTGGTTCCCCCAGCATCCGGTACTGAAGCCCGGCACCTTGAGGGGACTGATCCAGCAGGCTGGTCTCACGGTTGAAGAATTCGTTTCCGCGCTCTGAACCACCATGGCGCTTCTCGAAGTCCAAAACCTGCACGTACACTTCCCGATCCGCAGGGGCTTGTTGACCCGCGCGCCCGGCACGGTGAAGGCGGTGGACGGGGTCAGCTTCAGCCTCGCGCCGGGCGAAACCGTGGGCCTGGTGGGCGAAAGCGGTTGCGGCAAGACCACCGTGGCCCGCGCCCTCGTGCGACTGGTGCCGGTGACCAAAGGCCGGATTTTCTACGCGGGCCGCGACGTGACCGCCCTGAACGGTGCCGCCCTGCGCGCGTGGCGGCGCCAGGTGCAGATGGTGTTTCAAGACCCCTACAGCTCGCTCGATCCGCGCATGACGGTCGGCCAAGCCATTGGCGAGGCGTTGGATATTCACGGCCTGGCCGCCAACCGCACCGAGCGTCGGGAGCGGGTCGAGAAGCTGCTGTTGGACGTGGGGCTGGAGGGCAGCCATGCGGACCGTTACCCGCACGAACTGAGCGGCGGCCAGCGGCAGCGGGTGGGCATCGCGCGCGCACTGGCGGTCGAGCCGAAGCTGCTGGTGTGTGATGAGCCGGTCAGCGCGCTGGACGTTTCCATTCAGGCGCAGATCGTGAACCTGTTGCAGGACCTGCAACGGGAGCACGGGTTGACGTACCTGTTCATCGCCCACGACCTGGCGGTGGTCGAGCACCTGAGCCGGCGGATTTTGGTGATGTACCTGGGGCGCATCGTCGAGGCGGGCGAGGCGCGCGAAGTGTGCCGCGCGCCGCGGCATCCCTACACACAGGCGCTGCTCTCGGCCGTGCCGGGGGTGGACCCGGATCAGAAACGAACCCGCCTGATTCTGCCCGGCGACCCGCCTTCGCCCCTGAACCCGCCGCCGGGCTGCCCGTTCCACCCGCGCTGTCCACTGGCGGAGGCGCGGTGTCGGGTCGAGCGCCCGGTCCTTTACGAGCACACGCCGGGACACTTCACCGCCTGCCACCTGGTGGACGCACCCCGGCCGCCGCGGCCTTTCGGCTCGACGGCACCGGGCGCCGCGGCTACAAGCCCGGCATGAAAATTTTCCCGCCGCCACGCGCCGGGCTGGTCCTGACGTGGTTCCTCTCGGCCTTATCGGGTTTTGCCGCGGAAACGAAATACGAGCCCACGTGGGCCTCGCTGGATCGGCGGCCAACACCCCAGTGGTTCCTCGATGCCAAGTTTGGCATCTTCATCCACTGGGGGGTGTACTCCGTGCCGGGCTGGGGCGTGAAGGGTCAGTACGCCGAGTGGTACTGGCACAACATGGCCAACAAAAAGGACGACAATCCCTGGTGGCAGTACCACAAACGGGTCTGGGGCGCGGATTTTGAGTACGCGAATTTCGCCGCCCTGTTCCGCTGCGAACATTTCAACGCGGAAGAATGGGCGGACATCTTCGCCCGGTCCGGCGCGAAGTACGTGGTGCCCACCTCCAAGCATCACGAGGGTTTCTGCCTGTGGCCCAGTGCCGAGGCCAGCCGCACCTGGGGCCGGCCCTGGAACGCGGTCGAGACCGGGCCGAAGCGGGACCTGATGAAGGAGCTGAGCGAGGCGGTGCGGCGGCGCGGGCTGAAGTTCGGCTTTTATTACTCGCTGTACGAATGGTTCAACCCGCTGTGGCTCAGCGACCGCACCCGCTACGTGACCGAGCACATGCTCCCCCAGTTCAAGGACGTGGTGACGCGCTATGCGCCGGCGATCATCTTCAGCGACGGGGAGTGGGACATGCCGTCCAAGGCCTGGCGCAGCGAGGAGTTCCTGGCCTGGCTGTTCAACGAGTCGCCCTGCCGCGAGGAGGTGGTCATCAACGACCGCTGGGGCAAGGAGACCCGGCACAAGCACGGCGGCTATTACACCACCGAGTATGCCGCCGGCCTCCAGGATGATTCTCATCCCTGGGAGGAAAGCCGTGGCATGGCCTGGTCCTATGGCTGGAACCGCATCGAGAATGCAGACGACTACAAAACCACGCGGGAGTTGATCCTGGTGCTGTGCGACCTGGTCAGCCGCGGCGGCAACCTCCTGCTGGACATCGGCCCCACCGGCGATGGCCGCATCCCGGTGATCATGCAGCAGCGATTGCTGGAGATCGGCGACTGGCTCCGGGTCAACGGCGAGGCGATTTACGGCACCCGCTTTGCCGGTCGCTCCTGCCAGTGGACCGAGGGCAAAATCCCCGAGCAAAAGTTCGGGGAGTTTGCCGTGAAGTACAACCTCATGGAGCAGGTCGGCCAGCGGCCGCGTCCGGACGGCCAGGCGGTCAAGCAGGTCTTCTTCACGCGCAAGCCGGATGCGCTTTACGCCATCTCGGTCGGCTGGCCGGGCCGGCAACTGGTCCTGCGCGACCTCGAGGCGCCCGCGGACGTGACGGCCACGTTGCTGGGTGTACCCGGCGCGCTGAAGACCACCCGAGGGGGCCGCAACCTGATCATTGAAACACCGCCTCTGGGGCCGGACGAAGCGCCCTGTCGGTATGCTTACGTCTTCAAGATTCCGGGGGCGCGGCTGCTGCCGGCACGCTGACTATGAACCCGCCGGACCCCCGTGTAGCCGGTCATGTCCCGCAAGCCCGACAAGCCTCAGCCTCGAACGGATTACCACAAAGACGGCCGCGTGCGTGCCCGCGGCCAGACGTGGTGCGGCGTGCCGGTGGGTTACTGGGAATGGTTTCGCCTGGATGGCACCCGGCTGCGGTCCGGGCACTTTGATCAGACCGGCCAGCCGGTGGGGGAGTGGATCACGTATGACCGGCAGGGGCAGGGGTACAAGGTGACACGAATCACGCCGCGGTCTCCGGCCGGTCGAGGGTGATCCGGCGGAAAAGCGGCCCCGGGTGCATCGCACGAAGCCCGGCCGTGGCGATAACCGGCGAGGTTCTCCGGCTCGACGGACCGTTTCGGACCGGCCAAGCTTCCCGGGTAAACAGAGGGTGCCTCAACGCGCCCGGCCCGGCTCAACGCCGTTTTTCCGGTGAGCACAACACCCACTTCCAAGGCGCGGCTGGCCACGTTGTATTTCCTGCACGGCGCGGCCCTGAGCATGTGGTTTGTGCCCCTGACCACCGTGCTGGATGCGCACGGCCTGGGTCCCATCAAGCCGTTGGCGTTTGCCTGCTCGGCGGTGGCGGCGTTTGTCTCGCCGCTGATCTTTGGCGCCCTGGCCGACCGGCGGGTGGCGCCGGTGCGGGTGTTGCGCGGGCTGGCCGTGGCCACGGGCCTGACCATGGCCGTGGCCTCCGCGGCGATTCATTGGCGTGCGCCGGCATGGCTGGTGCTGGCGTTGATCCAACTGCACGCCCTGTGCTCCGCGCCCACGTTCAGCCTCAGCACCACCGTGATTCTGGCGGGGGTGCAGGATTCCCGGCGCGAGTTCGGCCCGATCCGGGCCCTGGCCACGCTGGGTTGGATGACCGGATGCTGGGTGGTCAGCGCCTTGAAAGCGGACGCCTCGGCCATGTCCGGATTTGCCGGCGCGGGGGTCTGGATGCTCCTGGCCGGTTTTACCTTTTGCCTGCCGGCGGTGGATTTGCCCCCGCCGGTCAGTCGCCTGAGCTGGGCGCAGCGGCTGGGCCTCGATGCCCTGGGACTGCTGCGGCATCACGATCATCGCGTGGTTTATCTCATGGTGGCCCTGTTTGCCGTGCCGATCGCCGCGTTTTACCCCTACACCCCGCCGCATCTGCGGGACCTGGGACTGACGCGCACCAGTGCCTGGATGACGCTGGGGCAGGTCACCGAGGTGCTGGCCATGCTGCTGTTGGCGCACCTGTTTGCCCGCTGGCGGTTGAAGTGGATTTTCACGGGGGGATTGGTCTTCGGCGTGGCGCGGTTTGCCCTTTGCGCTCTGAACGATCGGCCTTGGATTCTGGCCGGTGTGACCCTGCACGGCGCCTCCTTCACGTTGGTGATCATCACCGCGCAGATTTACCTGGATGCCCGGGTGGATCCCGCGTGGCGCGCACGCGCCCAGGCGCTGATGACGCTCCTGACCAGCGGGGCGGGCTACCTGGTTGGCTATCTGGGCAACGGGTGGTGGTTCGCCGTCAACACCCGGGGCGGCGTGACCCACTGGCCGCTGTTTTGGGGCGGCCTGACGGCGGTCATGGGCCTGGTGCTGGTCTATTTCGTAGCGGCTTATCGCGGGGTGGGCAGCGGGTTCCTGCGAACCCCGGGCAGCACCGCCGGGGCCGGGGCAGAGGCGCTCAAAAAGCCCACCGCCGCGTCGGCCAACCTTGCGCCGTACCGCCGGTGAATGTCCGGCGTGTTGCTGCCGGCGAAGGGGTGGACGCCCGGTTCGTTCCATAGATTGGAACCAGAACATCTGCACTACGAATCATCTGTCTTAAGGTCCGATAAGTTTATTCTTGCCGGCCGGACCGCCTTCCCGGCAGTTTGCTGACGCCGCGCGCCCCAGCCGCCAGAGTTGGCCGGGCACGCGCCCGACACACAGACCTTACCACTTCAACCATGATCGCCTGGCCCAAAACCAATGATGCCATCGGGTCTGCCAACCGCGGCAACCCTTGTGAATCCGGTCTTTGCACGCTCTGTCAGTCCGACTGCAAGGGCCGTTGTGAAACCTGGCTGGCCTCCCTGCGGGGACGGGAGATTTTGTACCCGCGGGATTTCGGGGAGGTGACCGCCGGGGCATCCAACGTCACGGCCGTCGGGGTTGGCTACCACAGCTTGCGCATCAACGGCTACGCCTACGGCGCCCGGGGAGTGAGCGGGAACGGCAACCCGGAGGAATGCCTGTTTCCGAACGTCAATGTCGAAACCAGCTTCGGGGTGACGGTGCCCACCCGGTGCCGGTTGCCCATCATGACCGGCGCGCTGGGCTCGACCTTCGTGGCCGCCAAGTACTGGGATTCCTTTGCCGTGGGTGCCGCGCTGTGCGGATTCCCCATCGTCATCGGGGAAAACGTGGTCGGGGTGGACCCGAACTCCGCCTTCCAGAACGGCCGGCTCACCTCCTCGCCGGAACTGGACCGGCGCATCGCGATTTACCAGCGGTACTTCGACGGCTACGGTGCGATCATCGTCCAGATGAACGTCGAGGACACCCGCAACGGTGTGGCCGAATACGTCATCGAAAAGTACGGCGATGGCGTGGTCCTCGAACTCAAGTGGGGACAGGGCGCCAAGAACATCGGCGGCGAAATTCAGGTCACCTCGCTCGAGTACGCCCGCTTCCTGGCCGATCGCGGCTACATCCTGGACCCCAATCCCTACGATCCCGTGGTCGAACAGGCCTGGCGCGAGGGGGCCATCAAATCCTTTGCCCGGCACAGCCGGCTGGGCGCTCCCCACCTGCAAACCGAGGCCGCGGTGCGCGAGGACTTCATGAACACCGCCGCGCGCCTGCGCCGGCTGGGGTTCAAGCGTCTTTCGCTCAAGACCGGCAGTTACGGCATGGAAGCGCTGGCCATGGCCCTGCGCTATGCCGCCGAGGCGGAACTGGACCTCCTGACCATTGACGGCTCCGGGGGCGGCACCGGCATGAGCCCGTGGAACATGATGGAGCACTGGGGCATTCCGTCCCTGCCGCTGCACGCCAAGGCCTACGAATACGCCACCCTCTTGCACGCGCGTGGATTTCGCGTGCCCGACCTGGCCTTCGGCGGCGGCCTGGCGCGGGAAGACCATATTTTCAAGGCCCTGGCCCTGGGAGCGCCCTTTGTCAAACTGGTCTGCATGGGGCGCGCGCCGATGATTCCCGGCTTCCTGGGCAGCAACATCGAGGGCGTACTTCGCCCCGAGCGCAGGGCCGCGGTCAACGGCCACTGGGACACCCTGCCGGCCAGCGTCAAGTGCTACGGCGAGAGGCCGGAGGAAATCTTCATCGGCTGGGAGGAAGTCGCCCGCAAGGTCGGTCACGAGGAAATGAAACACATCCCGATGGGCGCGGTCGCGCTCTGGTGTTACGTGGACAAGCTCAAGGCCGGCCTCCAGCAGTTCATGGCCGGCGCGCGCAAGTTCCGCCTGGCCGATCTCAGCCGCACCGACCTGCTCTCCGCCAACCGGGAGACCGCGGAGGTCACCGGCATTCCCTACCTGACCGACTGGCAGGACGACGTGGCCAAGACCATCCTGACCCGCTGAAGCCCGGTGCTCGCCGGACTTGGTCCGACCGGGCTGGTTCGCGCCGGCCGAACTTCAAGCCGATGGCCCGCCGGGCGCGGCACGCTGACCGGTGGAGGGCCTGCGTCGTCGCCATGAAGGCACCGCGGGCCCGGACCAACTTTGGGGTGCGCGACAAGGCCGGTGAGATCGGCCGGTCCGGCTTGGAAACCCCGTGGTTCCCGGCAGCCGGTCAGACGGCTTTTTGCCCGCCGCCGTCCGCGCCTCCACCGTCGAGGTCAATCAGGATGTCCCGCGGCTCGGCGCCCTTGCTGGGGCCGACGATGCCGCGGTTTTCCAATTCGTCCATGATGCGTGCCGCGCGGGTGTAGCCCAGGCGCAGGCGGCGCTGGAGCAGCGAGACACTGGCCTTTTGCTCGCTGCGAATGACCTCGATGCACTGCTGGATGAGGTCTTCGTCCTCGTCGCAACCGCTGGTCTCGCCCGGGCCGCTGCCGGGGGCGGCCAGTTGCTGGTGGATTTCCAGGTCGTAGAACGGCTTGCCCTGCCGGGCGATGAACTCGACCAGGGCCTGGATTTCCGGGTCGGTGACCAGCGCGCCCTGGGCACGGATGAGTTTGGCCGAACCGGGCGGCAGGTAGAGCATGTCGCCCTTGCCCAGCAGCTTGTCCGCGCCCATGGCGTCGAGAATGGTGCGCGAGTCCACGCGGCTGGCCACCTGGAAGGCGATCCGGGCGGGGATGTTCGCCTTGATGACGCCGGTGATGACGTCCACCGAGGGGCGCTGGGTGGCCACGATGCAGTGGATGCCCGCCGCGCGGGCCATCTGGGTGATGCGGGCAATGGCCATCTCGACGTCCGCCGGGGCGACGAGCATCAGGTCCGCCAGCTCGTCAATGATGACCACGATGTAGCTGAGTTTGTCCGGGATGACGATGTCCTCGTCCTCGGGCACGACAATGTCCTCGTCCACCTGCACGGCAAACCCGTCGGCGCCGACCTCGATTTTTTCCTTCTTGCCCGAAAGCGGCAGCTCGGGTTCGCGCGGCGGCAGCGGTTTGTCTTTGGGCCGGTCGTTGAAGGCCTTGATGTTGCGGACGCCGACGCGGGCGAAAATCTGGTAGCGCTTCTCCATCTCGCTCACCACCCAGCGCAGGGCGAGGATGACCTTCTTGGGGTCGGTCACCACCGGCACCACCAGGTGCGGCAGGGTGTTGTACTGCTGCAACTCGACCACCTTCGGG
Organism: uncultured Verrucomicrobiae bacterium; assembly: GCA_937946835.1. GTDB lineage: Bacteria > Verrucomicrobiota > Verrucomicrobiia > Limisphaerales > J093 > DSVZ01. The sequence goes on from CALFAV010000037.1 coordinate 18,377, forward strand.
TCAATCATGACAAAGCGGAGCTGGTCGGGCGGAAACCGGTACAGGAGCGATGCCACCAGGGCGTTGATGCAAACCGATTTCCCCGATCCGGTGCTGCCGGCGATGAGCAGATGGGGCATGTCGGCCAGGTCCCCGATCAAAGGGTGCCCGTACACGTCCTTGCCCAGGGCCAGCGGGATGCGGGCCTTGGTGGTGCGCCACTCTTCCGACTCGAGCAGCTCGCGCAGAATGACCTTGGACTTGACGCGGTTGGGCACCTCGACACCCACCGAGCTTTTACCCGGCACCGGGGCGAGGATGTGGATGCGCTCGGCCTTGAGCGCGGCGGCGATGTTGTTGGTGAGGGCGGTGATTTTTTCGAGCTTCACGCCGGGGGCCGGGTGCAACTCGTAGCGGGTGATGGTGGGCCCTTTGGTGATGTCGCCGGGGGTGACCTGGATGTCGAACTGGGCCAGGGTTTGCTGCATGAGCCGCGCGTTGGCCATGAGCTCTTCCTTGGACTCGGTGGGCCGGACAGTGAGGTCGGGCAACGCCAACAGGTCCAGGGGGGGGAGCTGGTAGTTGCCGATCTGCGGCGGCCGGGAGACGGACAGCGGCTTGGCCCTGGGTTTGGAGGTCGGTCCGGGCCGCGAGAGGGCAGGGGAGGTAGGCGGGGCCGCGGCTGTAGGAACCTCGGTGCCGGTCACGCTTGGTGTCGGCGGGGTGGCAGGAGCCCCGGGCGGCTCCGAAGACTCCTCCCCGGCCGCCGGAGCCGGGGTCGCACGGAGGGCGTGGCCTTTGCCGAGGATGTCCGTGGTTGTGGCCGCGGCGACCTCCCGTGCCGGGATGACCTCGTTGATTTCGGGTTCTTCCTCGACCGGTCCTTTGAGCGGCTTGCCCGGGATGGTTTTGTCCGGTGACGCGCGCAGTTGCGGGATGCTCAGGTCGCGAACGGTCGGTTCGGGCACCGGTTTGAGGTCCGGCCCCAGTCCGGTCTGGGGGGCTTCGGGAATGGCGGGACCGGGCTTGGCCGGCTTGCCGTTTTGGGCCAGCACCCGGTCGAGTTCCTCCTGCAGGCGGCGGGCCTCTTTTTCGAGTTCCCGGGTGCGCTTTTCCAGGCTCTTTTCGTCGCCCGGGATAACCTCCGTGGGAGCCCGCCAGCGGGCCCAGAGGGCGCGGACCCAGTCGCCCAGTTGAAAGTTGGTCAGGCCGTACAGGCTGACGAGGTACAGGCAGGCATAAACAATGGTGGCGCCCACCCCGCCAAACCAGCCCAGGCCGTGGTCGTTGAGCGCGCGGCCGATCACTCCGCCAGCGCCCGGGGCGTTCAGGTTGTGCGCCAGGTGTTCGAGGAAGCCCGCCCCGACGGCGGGCGCTTGCCGGGCCAGTTGCCCCAGGGCGAATCGGTCGGTGGCCAGGTCCAAGCCCCCGGCGCACGTGAGCACCAGGAGCAGTGCCCACGGCCATTTGCGCCGCAGATACTCGAGGCTGGTCCAGAACTGCGCCAGTCCGAACCCCAGCAGCAGCACCGGCAACAGGTACGCCCCCGCGCCCAGGCTGAAAAAAAGGCCGTGCGCCAACTGCGCGCCCAAGCGGCCCGCCCAGTTGAGCGGGGGATCGTTCGGCGGGGTGCGCACGGCGGCCAGGTCGTACTTGTCGAACGTAAACAGGGCGGTGAACAGCAGCAGAGCCAGCCCAAGCAGGAGGATGCCCAGGATGTCGCTGCCGCCGCGGGAACCGTTGTTCGGGGCCTTCCGAGCCACAGCCGCAATCTAGGAACGTCCCCCCGAACTGCAATGCGGAAAAGACCTGCGCACGGCGTCGGAGCGGAAGCATCCGCGGGGCAGGACAGGTAAAACCAGTTCCGGAGTCTGAGGAAAAAGCCCCGCCGCTGCTCAAAGCACCGGGGGGCTGTAGGGCAACCCGTGGGCCTCGGCCACGGCCCGGCAGGTGAGCCGACCGGCCTGGACGTTGATCCCGGAGACCAGTTCGGGCCGACGCCGGCAGGCCTCGGCCAGGCCGTGATCGGCCAGCAATTCGAGGTACCCGTACGTCACGTTGGTCAGGGCCTGCGTGGCCGTGCGGGCGTAGGCGCCGGGCATGTTGGTCACGCAATAGTGCACCACCCCTTCCTCGACAAACACCGGGTCATCGTGGGTGGTGGGCCGGGAGGTCTCCGCGCAGCCGCCCTGGTCAATGGCAATATCCACCAACACGCTCCCCGGCCGCATCCGCCGCAGCATGTCCCGGCGAATCAGCCGCGGGGCGCGCGCCCCGGGCACGAGCACCGCACCGATGAGCAGGTCCACCTCGGGCAGGAGGTTCAACAGGTGGGCCTCGTTTGAGTACAGGGTGTGGGCGGTGTGCAGGGTGATGTCCAGGAAGCGCATCCGCTCCAGGTCCACCTCGAGGATGGTCACGTCCGCGCCCAGTCCGGTGGCCGTGCGGGCGGCGTTGACGCCGGAGGTGCCCCCGCCGAGCACCACCACCCGACCGGGCAGCACGCCCGGCACACCCCCCAGGAGCGTGCCGCTGCCGCCGCAGTGTTTGCCCAGGAAATACGCGCCCACGTAAATGGACATGCGGCCGGCAATCTCGCTCATCGGCTCCAACAACGGCAGCCGGCCCCTGACTTCGACTGTTTCGTAGGCGATGGCCGTCACGCCCGCGCGCAGGAGGCCCTCGGTCAACGCGCGATCCGGCGCCAGGTGCAGGTAGGTGAAAAGGATCTGGCCGGGCCGCAGCAGGGGGATCTCCGACGGTTGCGGCTCTTTAACCTTCACCACCAGCTCGGCCCGCTCGAATACCGCCGCATGGTCGTCCACCAGTTCCGCGCCGGCCTGGCGGTAATCCTCGTCCGCGAAGCCCGCGCCCAGCCCCGCGCCGCGTTCCACCATCACCCGGTGTCCGCGCCGAATCAGTTGGTAAGCCGCCGAGGGCAATAGCCCCACCCGGAATTCCTTGGCTTTGATTTCCTGGGGAACGCCAATGACCATGCCCCAGCGTGCCACAACCCCGGCGGGCCGACAAACGCAAAGCCAGGCGCCAGCGGAGGCGGGCTTTAACCACGCGGCTTGCCGCGGGCCGAGTGAGGCGCCGCCCTCCGATGTTTCCGGGCTGGACGCGGGCCGAACGGTTTCCCCGGCCGCGCCCGGGCGGCTTCTGCCCCGCGGGAGTCCCCTCGAGGAGCCCGCACGCGGAACGTCCACGACCTCAAGTGGCCGGGATGGACCTTTGCAGGAGCAGGGCGGAGACGAAGAACAGCAGGAAAGCCGGCAGCACGTACCACGGCTCGCCGGCCGTGGCCAGCAGGTCCACGAGCACGATGCCGGCCAGCAAATTGGCCACGGCAACACCCGGCGGGCGGGGCTCCCGACCGACCACGAACCGCAGGGCCGGCAGAATCCAAATCACCAACAGCAGTCCCAGGTAAAAGGCGCGCTCGCGGTAGTTGGGGCCGTCGGGCGCGGTGCCGTTCATCAAGACGGCCAGCAGCAGCGGTGCGGCAAAGGTTAGCAGCGGCCACCAGTGGATCGGGCCCGGAAGCGACTCGCGGCGCGCAAGAGCGCTCAGCCCGGCCACGTAGAGCCCCAGGGCCAGACCGCACCACAGCGCGTGCCCCGGCGGGCCGCCACTGGCAAGGGCGGCCAGGAGGTAGAGTTGAAACCGGCAGGCGCCCATCAGAATCACGGCCAAGGGGGTTCGCTTGTGCAGGGCGTTGTACAGTACCGTGGTCCCGGCCAGAAGCGCCGCCTGCACCGCGGCGCTGCTGCCCAAAAAGGCGCCACCCGCCACACCCAGGACCAGCCAGAGCCAGCCCAGTTGCCAAACCAGCTTTTCGGCGATCTGCCCGGAAGGGATGGGGCGTTCCCGCCGCCGCTGGCGATCGAAGTCCGCGTCAAAGGCGTCGTTGAGGTAAACCCCGCCGAGGTACAAGCACGCCCCCACCGCGCACAACAGCACGAACCGGGGTGAGGCGCCGCCCCCGGCGAGCACCCAGCCGGCCAGGCAGTTGGACCAGACCGTGGGCAGATTCGACACCCGCCCCAGCACGAGCAAGGTGCGCCAGCTCGGGGCGGGTGACATGGCGTCGGCGCGCATCCGCCGGAGTGCTTAGCAGGAAGGCCGGGGCAGGCAATCCCGGAAGGAAAACAAGCCCGGGGAACAAAAAAATGGCGCGGCATTCCGCCGCGCCCGGGGAGTGGAAAGAGCCGAGGGTTATTTGGCCGGAGCGGCCGTACCCACCAGCCACTCGAATTTGACCGTCACCTCATCGCCGGTGGTGATGCGGCTCATGCCGGGGATGTTCGGCGAGGGCGGAGTGATGCCGAAGTCGGTCATCTTGAGTTTGGTTTCCCCGCTAAATTTGAAGCGTTCGCCGTCCAGACGCTGGAGCGCCACCACCAGTTTGCAGGGCTGCGTTTTGCCCGCAACGGTCAGGTCGCCCACCGTCTCGAACCGGGCGTTGCCGGCGGCGTCCGGCTCGCCCTGGAGGGCCATTTCCTTGACTTTGAACACGATGTCCCGGTGTTCCTTCATGTTCATGGCCTCCTGCATGATCTCGTCCATCTTCTGCCCGCTGCTGCTCTTGAGCGAGCGCACCGGGATGGCGATTTCGGCCTTCGGGTTGGTTTCCCGGGTGGTCAGGCTCTTGACGGACTGGAGCGTTTTATCGGTGAGGAACTCGGGTTCAACCTCGAACGTGCCACGGATGATGGCGCTTTCGGCGTACCAGTCGTGAATGGAAGAAGTGCCCTCCATGCGGACCTTGCTGCCCGGCTTGGAGGCGAGCTTGATCCAATCAGCCGCCTGCGTGGCGGTGGTCAGGGCCATTGCCAGGATGGCGGTGGTGGTCCGGGAGATGACGTGCGCTTTCATGGTCATGTCGTTTCGATGATTTGGTTTGGCGGGAAATTCAGGGCTCAACTCACCTCGAACCATTCGCGGGCGAAGGTGATCGGTTCGCCTTTGATCAACGCTTCGTTGGCCTTGATGGCCGTGACCGTGGCCCGGTAGCCGTCGAGCGCGTCCGCGGCGTTCGCGCGCTTCTTGGCCAGGTCCTGCAGGTAGGCGCGCAGGTCCTCATCGCTGCCCTCGCCGTAGCTCTCGGCAAAGTCCTTCACCCCGGCGGCCAGATTGCCCGAGTTGATCAGGAAGTTTTCCAGTGCGTACTGGAGCGCCGATTTCGGGTCCACCACGTCCTCGCCCTTGCGGGCTTCCTTCTGGGCGTCCTGCTTGGTCGCGCCGGCGCGCAGGACAATGCCGCTTTCCTTGTAAAAGCTCTCCTTGACCGCATAGACCTCCCAGCCCAGCAGCGGGGCGTCCACCTCCTTGAACATCCAGGCGCGGCGCTCGCGCATCATGATCGCGCAATCGGTGCCAAAAAACACCCCCATCTCCGCGTCGAACGAGTTGCCCAGCGTGGCCTCGAAGCTGTAGTGCGTGCCGTTGGGGTAGCGCAACAGGGTCTGGACGTTGTCAAACACGTCACGGCCGTCCTTGTAAAAGCTGATGGCCCCCACGCCCATGACCGCGGTGGGCAGACCGTTGAGGAACCAGTTGGCCAGGTCCAGATGGTGAACCCCCAGCTCCCCCACCAACCCGATCGAAGTGGCGCGGTGCAGGCGCCAGTTCATGGCCTGTTCGCGCTCGGGCGTGGCCGCGGCGACCCGCCAGCTCATTTTGCGATGGAACTGGCTGCGACCCTTGAGGGGCGTGCCCAGCACTCCGGTGCGAACGAACTCGAGCAGTTTGACGATCTGCAGGTCCGAGCGGACCTGCAGGCCGGGCTGGAAATTGACCTTGAGCTGCTTGCGGGCGGCCGCGGCGATGGCGCGCGCGTCCTCGACCGTGGTGGCCAGGGGCGCCTCGCAATAGACGTGTTTGCCGGCGGCCAGCGCCGCCAGGACGATGTCCTTGTGCAGGTGCGTGGGTGTGGCCACGACCACCGCTTCCACGTCCCGGTTGTCCAGCAGTTTGGTGTAATCGCCGTATCGCTCGGCATTCGGGGCGAGCGCCGCCCCGCGCTTCAGGAAGGCGGGGTAGTTGTCACAAACGGCCACGACAGGACCGAAGCTGATGGTTGAAAGCGTCTTGAGAATCTCGCGCCCCCAGGTGCCACAGCCGATGACACCCACTTTGACCGGCGGGGTTTCGCCCTTGTAACTGGTGGCCGGTGGGGTGCTTTCCGCCGCCAGGATGGGCACGCCCCCCAACAAGCTCATCATGGCGGTCGCGGAGGTGCCGCGCAGAAACTCGCGTCGGTTCAGCTCGGTGGTTTCGTGTGGCTTCATAAAACGACTTTTCCGTTGGACCACTGCTGCCGGTCCGTTTCGGTCGCTCGTGGGCCGGCACTTTGCGCGGTGCGGCGCTTTTTGCCAATGGAATTTCCATCCGCCGGCCAGTCCACCCCCGGGTATCCGGGTGTTCCAACGCGCACTTGGACGCCTTCGATGCCGCCACCATTCGGACCGTGCCGCTGGGAGGTCGTTTCCGAATTGTCCCCGCTCGACCGGCTGGTCACAGTCCGGTCGTGAATTTTCGGGAAAAAATTCTGCCCGACCCCGCGGCCCTCCGCGCCTGGCGCGAGGCGCAGCGGGCCGCGCACCGCTGTGTGGTGGCTACCAACGGCTGTTTCGACCTGCTGCACGTGGGGCATGTCACCTACCTCGAGGCTGCGCGCCGCCTGGGTGATGCGCTGATCGTGGCGGTCAACGGCGACGCCTCGGTGCGCGCCCTCAAGGGGCCCGGGCGACCGTTGAACCCCGAGGGAGACCGGGCGGCCGTGCTGGCCGCGCTCGAGGCCGTGAGCGCCGTGTATGTCTTCCCCGAGCCGGATGCGCGGGCGTTTCTCGAACTGGTCCGGCCGGAGGTTTATGCCAAGGGCGGGGATTACACGCTGGACACGATCAACCAGGCCGAGCGCCGGCTGGTGGAGAGTTACGGCGGCCGGGTGGTGGTGGTGGCCGGCGTGCCGGGCCGTTCCACCAGCGCCCTGGTACGCCGGCTGGCGGGCAATTAAAGAGCGCAGCCGCATTTGCCCCATGCCGAGCAACGCGACTCCCCAGCCGGAACGTCTCGGAACCGGTCCGGAGCCGCGTCCGGTGAACCGCTTGTACCAATTGGCCCGGACCGGCCGGCGCCCGTTGACCCTGCCGCTGCTGGTCTATCCCGGGGCGCGCCTGGCCGGGGTGAGCGTGCGCGACATGGTGACCCGCCCGGAGGCCCAGGTCGCCGCGATCACCGCGCTGCATGAGCGCTACCAAACCCCCGTGGTGCTTTCGGCCATGGACTTGAGTGTCGAGGCCGAAGCGTGGGGTTGTACCGTGGGATGGTCGGATACCGAAGTCCCCACGGTCCTCTCGCCGTGTGTGCGCACCCGGGCCGAGATCGAAGCCCTGGAAGCGCCGGGGCCGGGGGCGGGCCGCACCGGCGTTTATATCGAGGTCGTCCGGCAGCTTGGCCGGCTGCCCGATCGTCCGGTGGTCCTGGGGTGTGCGATCGGACCCTTTTCGCTGGCCGCGCGGCTGTTCGGGGTGGGCGAATTGCTGGCGCTCACCCTCGAAGATCCGGAATCGGCCCACCGGCTGGTGAACAAGGCAACGGGGTTTTTGACGGCCTACGCGGCCGCCTTCCGGGAAGCGGGTGCGGACGGCGTGGTGATGGCGGAGCCCACGGCCGGGTTGCTCTCGCCGTCGGCACTGGAGGCGTTTTCCTCGGCTTACGTGGCGCGCGTGGCCCGGGTGGTGGAAACGCCCGATTTCGTGATCGTCTTGCACAATTGCGCCGCGCGGCTGGTGCATCTGCCGGCCGTGCTGGCCAGCGGGGTGCGAATGCTCCACTTCGGCGCGCCGATGGACATGGCGCTGGCGCTGGCGCAGGTGCCCGACACGGTGTTCGTGGGCGGCAACCTTGATCCGGCGACGGTGTTTCTCCGGTCCCGGCCGGCGGAGGTTGCGGCAGCGACACGGGAGTTGCAACGTGTCGTGGCCGGGCGACGCAATTTCATCCTTTCCTCGGGCTGCGATGTACCGCCGCAGACCCCGCTGGCCAACGTGGACGCCTTTTTCGCCGCAGCGCGCGGCTGAGGGATTGGGCGGCCGCGACCTCAGAGCCGTGCGGCCAGGGCGGCCTGGCTGGCGGCGAAGACCTGCTCGTGGAGCGAGTGGCCGTGCGCGTCCATGGTGACCACTGCCGGAAACCGCTCCACCTCGAATTCCCAAATGGCCTCGGGAGAGCCGAACTCCTCCAGGAAGTACACCCCGCGGACGTTGCGCACGTGCTCGGCCAGAACCTGCGCGGCGCCGCCCACCGCGTGCAAATACACCGCGCCCACTTCCCGGCAGGCCGCGAGGGTCTTGGCACCCATGCCGCCCTTGCCGATGACCCCGCGCACGCCGAAGCGACGCAGGATGTCGCCCTGGTACGGTTCTTCGCGGGCGGAGGTGGTGGGACCGGCGGCCACGACCTTCCAGCGGCCGGCCTCGTCTTTGATGACCACCGGGCCGCAGTGGTAAATGATGCCCCCGCGCAGGTCCACACCGGGCGGGAGTTGGCCGCCCTTGGCCAGGTATTTGTGCACCGCATCGCGGCCGGTGAACAGGGTACCGGTGATTTCCACTGCGTCGCCGATCTTGAGGGCGCGGACCGCGGCTTCGGATACGGGGGTGGTAAGCAGGATGGGCATGGGAAAATGTTCCGGCGGGAATGCGCTCAATACAACCAGCGGGTGATGCGGCCTTCGGCGTCCAGTTCCACCCCCTGGCGCCGGTAGGCCCAACACATGTAGCTGACACTGACAAAGTAGGAGGCGGGGACGCGGTTCAGGGTGCCGATTTTCACGCCCAGCAGGGTGGTCTTGCCGCCGAAACCCATCGGCCCGATTCCCAGTTCATTGGCGGTCTTGAGGATGTCCTGCTCCAGTGCGTCGAGCGCCGGAACCGGGTTTCGGTCCTCCAGCCGGCGCAGGAACTGGACCTTGGAAAATTCGTACCCCGTGGCCCGGTCGCCGCCGATGCACACGCCGAGGATGCCCGGACCGCACCCCTTGCCCTGCGCCTGAAGCACGGCATCCAAAATCACCTTGCGGCACCCGGCCAGGTCCCGGTCCGCCTGCAACTGCTCGTCCGGCAGCGAGTATTGGGCGCCGACATTTTCGCACCCGCCGCCCTTGAGGATCAGCCGCACCCGGGTTTCGGGCTCCCGATGCTGATGGAAATGGAAGGTGGGCGCGCCGGGGCCGAGGTTGGTGCCGTCATTTTTGCCGGTGAGCGCGTCCACCGAATTTTGCCGCAGATACCCCCGGCGGGTGGCCTCGCGCACCGCCTGGCGCGCGGCTTCCGCAAAGGCCAACTGGTCCAGGCCCACCGGCGCATCCACGTAAAAAAGTACACTGCCGGTGTCCTGGCAGATGGGCTGGGATTTCCGTTTGGCCAGTTCGATGTTGCGCTGGATGATCTGTAAAGCGTCGGCAGCGATCGTGCCCTGTTGCTCGTGTTCCAAGGCGGCCAAAATGGCCGCCTGCACGTCATCCGGGATTTCCGCCGAGGTGCGGCGGATCAGTTCCATCAACGAGTCCCGCAACGCGATCATCTGCGGCAGGGTAGGGGAGGCGGGGCCCGCCGTCAAACCACCCCCGAACCGGTAGCTGAGCCGGGTTTTTGCCTCTATCGGGGCTTTTTGAAACTGCGGTCTGGTCAAAAGCGCGGCCTTGCTGTAAAGAAAATGGCCAGCCGATGCGTACACGAGCGAAACTCAACGGGCATTGTGCCCCGCCCCGCGGGCCAAGCCCCGGGTTGTCGGATCCTGTAAAACCATGACAACCGTTTCCGGACGCGTGCTGGTCATAGACGACGACAAGCAGACCTGTGCGCTGCTTGAAGAATTGCTTCGAGCCGAGGGTTACGAAGTAAACGCCGCCGACTCCCTGGGGGAGGCCCGGGAGTTGTTGAAACGCTCCCAGCCCGATGTGGCCCTGCTGGACTGGCAACTGCCCGACGGGGATGGGCTGGAGTTCCTTTCCGAACTGAAGCGCCAGTGGCCGGACACCCAGGTCATCATGCTCACCGGCTTCGCCACGTTCGACGTGGCGGTGGAGGCGGTCAAACAGGGGGCCTTCCATTTCCAAAGCAAACCGTTTCACGCGGAAAGCCTCAGCCTGCTGATCCGCCGCGCCTGCGAGCACAAACAACTCAACGACCGCACCACCGCCCTGCAGCGGGCCCTGTCCCGGTTGCGGGGCGAGTCCCCGGCCATCTTTGCCAGCCGGGCCATGTCCGACATTCTCCGCCTGGTCGAGCGCATCGCGGGCAGCGACGCGCCGGTGCTCATCACCGGCGAAAGCGGCACGGGCAAGGAGGTCATCGCCGACCTCATTCACTCCCTCAGCCCGCGGGCCACCGGCCCGTTCGTGAAGGTCAACTGTGCCGCCCTGCCGCGGGAACTGATCGAGAGCGAGCTGTTCGGCGTGGTCAAGGGCGCGTACACCGGTGCGCACGCGGACCGGGACGGCCTGTTCCGCGAGGCCAGTCGCGGCACCATTCTCCTGGACGAGATTTCCGAGATGCCGTTGGACACCCAGGCCAAGTTGCTGCGCGTGCTCCAAGAGCGCACCTTCCGGCCGGTGGGCGGCAAAACCAGTTTGCCCGCCGACTGCCGCGTGCTGGCCTCCACCAACCGCAAGATCGAAGATGCCCTGCGCGAAGGCAAGTTGCGCGAGGACGTGTACTACCGGATTTCCGCCGTGACCCTGCACCTGCCGCCGTTGCGCGAGCGGCGCGAGGACATCCTGCCCCTGGCCAACGCGTTCCTCCGGCGCTTCGCATCGCAGTCCGGCCGCAACATCAGCGGGTTCAGCGAGGCGGCGGCCCGGGTCCTGCACGACTTCGACTGGCCGGGCAACGTGCGCCAGCTTGAAAACGAGATTCAGCGCGCGGTCCTGATGTGTGAGTCCGGCGCCATCGAACCGAGCGACCTGTCCATCACAGCCCCGGGGGAAGCGGGTACCGAAGGACCGCTGACCATGTTGGAGAACGTCGAGCGGGACGCCATTCGCCAGGCCCTGGTCCGGGCGCGGGGAAACAAGACCGTGGCGGCGGCGGAGCTGGGCGTGACCCGGCAAACTCTCTACAACAAAATCCGCCGTTACGGCATCACGGTGTAACCGGTCGGGCGATCCGGGGCTTTCCCCCCCGCCCAAGCCCACCCCGGACCGCGTTCAGAGGGGGGAAAAGCTTGGCGGCCTCCCCGACCCCGCTTACGCTCGCGGCGATGCCGACCCAGCCCACGAGCGACTTCCGCCGGACCGCCATTCACGGCCTGATCGAGCGCGTCCTGGCCACCACCCCGGTGGTGGACATCCATACGCACCTGTATGACCCGTTGATGGACCACCTGTTGCTCTGGGGCATAGACGAGTTGCTGGTGTACCACTACCTGGCGGCGGAGGCCTTTCGCTACCTGCGGGAGCCGCCGGAGAAGTTCTTCGCCCTTTCCCGGACCGAACAGGCCGAGCTGATCTGGCGGGAACTGTTTTTGGCCCATTCCCCGGTTTCCGAGGCCTGCCGGGGCGTGTTGACCATTCTGCATCGTTTCGGCCTCGACGCCCGGGAGCGGGATCTGCCGGCCCTGCGCCAGTGGTTCCAGGAATGGCCCTTGGAAGCGCATGTGCACCGGGTCCTGGAACTGGCCCGCGTCGCCCGCCTCTACATGACCAACTCGCCCTTCGATGACGCGGAACGGGCGATCTGGCAACGCGGCTTCCTGCGGGACGAGCGCTTCGTCAGCGCGCTGCGCATTGACCCGTTGCTGCTGGATTGGCCCGGGACCGCCCTGCGCCTGGCTGAGTGGGGGTACAATGTCGGCGAGGGGCTTTCCCCCCAGACGCTGGGCGAGGTGCGCCGTTTCCTGGCCGACTGGACCCGGCGCCTCGAGGCCCGCTACTGCATGGTGTCCCTGCCGCCGGAGTTTGTTTATCCCGCCGCCACCGACACCGCCCGGCTGCTCGAGGGCGCGGTCCTGCCACACTGCCGGGACTTCAACCAGCCGCTGGCCCTGATGCTGGGCGTGCGTCGCCACGTCAATCCACGCCTGCGCCTGGCTGGCGACGGGGTGGGCCGCAGCGACCTCTGTGCCCTGGTCAACCTCTGCGACGGCTTCCCGGAAAACCGGTTCGCTGTCACCGTCCTTTCCCGGGAAAACCAGCACGAGCTGTGCGTGGTCGCCCGCAAGTTTCGCAACCTGCACGTCTTCGGCTGCTGGTGGTTCACCAACACCCCCTCGCTGGTCGAGGAAATCACCCGGATGCGGCTCGAACTGCTGGGGCTGAGCTTCACGCCGCAACATTCCGATGCCCGCGTGCTGGAGCAACTCATTTACAAGTTCGACCACACCCGGCGCGTCCTGGTGAAGGTGCTGGCCGAAAAATATGGCGACCTGGCCGTCGCCGGTTGGGAACCCACCGAGGCGGAAATCCGCCGGGATGTCACCGCTCTGCTGGGCGGCGCTTTCGAGCAATTCTGCCAGGGCTGACGCCAGGCGCCGGGACCGGGAAGGAGCGGGCGGCCCGGCTGACGCTGGCTCCACCCGGGCCGCCGATTTGCACCGGCGGGCGGCGGGCGGCGCAAACCGGGTAAAAGGGATTTGTGCTCGCGGGGGAACCTTCGCTAGCCTGCGCGGCCATGAAGTCACTACCGCAGGGGCATCGGCTGGCGGCAGCACTGCTCGTGTTCGGGAGCCTGGGCGCCGTTTGGGGACAAACAACCAACCTGGTAAACGACGGTACCACCGCCGCGAATCTGGTGCTGCGGGCGAACCAATTTGGCACTGCCGGGGCCTCCTGGTCGTTAAGCCCGGAAGCTGGCGCGCTGCGGGCCGAGCAGTCGGCGGCCTTTCCGGACTTCCCGGTCAACGCGGTGTGGTACGCCCCGGGGGTGCGGCCGGTGAGCGCCACGTATGCCGTGCTGGCCGACGTGCGGCCCGCCACGGCGAATCCGGAGAATGTCCCCGGGGTGATGGGCTGGCTGGACCCGGAGCAGGGCCGGGGAATCGTGTTCCGGGTGGTGCCGGGGGCCTTTGGCTCCTTCCAGGTGGCGGTGATTGATTTTACCGCGCAGACGGCCGAGGCCAACGACGGCACCGGAGGTCTGTTTCACCTGGATGGTACCGAGGCGCAGCCCCTGCCGGGCTCGGCCTGGAGCGGGCTGGGCGATTATGACGCCGACCAGTTTGTCACGCTGGAGCTGGCCTTTGCGCCGCCCACGGCGGCCGATCGCGCGGTGCTTTCCAACGTCACCGCCCGCGTCACGGCCCGCGCGTACCAAGGGGCGGGCGCGCAACTCGTGGGCGAGCCGATCGAGCTGTTGACCACTTTGCCTGCCCCGGCGCAGCCCCGCGTGGGTTACGCCGCCAAGTTGGACACGCTGTTCCTGGCGGGGGGCGTGATCGGGCATCTGAAGAACCTGCGCGTGGTCGGCGACATTGAAGTGGTGAACCAACCGCCGCTGGTCACGCTGACCAGCCCGGCCGACGGCACGCGGCTCACCGTGGCGCCTGCCTCGGTTACGCTGGAAGCCACGGCCAGCGACCCGGATGGCAGCGTGGCACGGGTGGAGTTTTTGCGGGACGGGGTGGTGGTGGGCACGGCGAACACGCCGCCGTACCGCCTCATGGTCAGCGGATTGCCGGAGGGGCAGTACGGCTTTGCGGCCCGGGCGGTGGACAATCAAGGGGCGGCCTCCCTCTCCGCCACCGCCCGAGTGGAGGTGGTGGATGTCCCGCCAACCGTGAGGCTGAGCCAACCCGAGGACGGCGCCGTTTTCGCCGCGCCGGCGCAGATTGAACTGCAGGCCGAGGTGGACAACCCGGGCGGGCAACCTTTAGAACGGGTGGAGTTTCTGCAAAACGGCAACGTGGTGGGCCAGGCGCAGGCGCCGCCGTACCGGGTAACCCTCAGTGGGGTGGGGCCGGGGACGTACTCCATCCAAGCCCGGCTGGTGTTCGGGGGCGGGCGGATGGTCAACTCGGCCACAGCGGCCGTGACGGTCACCGGGGTTAGCCAGCCGCCGCTGTTGGTCGAACCAACGGCTTTGCCTCCCGGCGGGCCGTTTCAGGAGTTCCAGTTCACCGCCCGCAATCTGGCCGGGGGCACTTACCAGATCGAGGCCACCACCAACTTCATGGCCTGGACCGTGGTCGCCAGTGGAACCATTACCGACGCCACCCAGGTGTTTCGGGTGCCTCGTGCGACGACCGGCAACCGGCAGTTTTTCCGGCTGGTGGTCAGCGGCGGCGGGGGAGGTGGGATTACCCCGGCCCGCTTGACCGGTCCACAGGCCCGGCCCTCGGCCACGCAGTTCACCGAGTTTCAGTTTACCGCCACGGAACTGACCGGGGGGCGGTACCAGGTGGAGGCCTCGAGTAATCTGAAGGATTGGTCGGTGGTGGAAACCGGGACGGTGACCGGGCCAACCCGGACGTTTACCTTCCCGCGCAGCGCCGGCGTCAGGGCGTTGTTCTACCGGGTGGTGAGTCTGCCGTAAGTGGCAGGGCAAGGGGGGTGAAACCACAGCCACCACCCGCGGCCGGGCAGGGGAGGGGAGGGGGCCGACTTTGCCCTTTTCTGAACGGCCGCTCCGGGTAAGTTCTCCCGACGCCGGCCCGGCCGGCCCGGAAGGGGCCCCGGCGCAGGTCGGCGTAGGTAAGCGATGGACGTCGCACACATCCGCAATTTCAGCATCATTGCCCACATTGACCACGGCAAGACGACGCTGAGCGATCGCCTGCTGCATCGCACCGGCACGATCTCGGACCGGGAGATGCAGGAGCAGTTGCTGGATTCGATGGACCTGGAACGGGAGCGGGGGATCACCATCAAGGCGCATCCCGTGACCATGCATTACCGGGCGAAGCACGGGGAAACCTACGAGTTGAACCTGATTGACACCCCGGGACACGTGGACTTTTCGTACGAGGTCTCGCGCAGTCTCAGCGCCTGCGAGGGGGCGTTGCTGGTGGTGGACGCCGCCCAGGGGGTCGAGGCCCAGACCGTGGCCAACGTGCATCTGGCCATGCGGCAGAACCTCACCATCATCCCGGTGATCAACAAGATTGACCTGCCGCACGCCAACGTGGACCTGGTCAAAACCCAGCTCGAGGACATTCTGGCCATCCCGGCGGACACGGCCATCCTCGCCAGCGCCAAGGAAGGCATCGGGATTGACGAGATCCTCGAGGCCATCGTGCACCGGATTCCGCCCCCGAAACCCACCGGCGCGCCGTCGTTGCAGGCGCTGTGCTTTGACTCGTATTTCGACACCTACAAGGGGGTGGTGACCCACGTGCGCGTGTTCAACGGCGAGGTGCGGCCCGGGATGCTGGTCAAGTTGCTCCACACCGGAAAGACCTACGAGGTCAAGGAGGTGGGCAGTTTCAACCCCAAACCGTACGTCCGCGACCGGCTCGAGGTTGGCGAAACCGGCTACCTCACCGCCAACATCAAAAGCCCGAAGGAGGTCAAGATGGGGGACACCTTCACGGACGCGAAGCACCCCTCGCCCGCGTTGCCCGGCTTCCAGGAGGTGCACCCGATGGTCTTCAGCGGTCTGTACCCCATCAACACCGCGGACTACGAGCACCTCAAGGCGAATCTGGCCAAGCTGCAACTGAACGACCCGGCGTTTGTGTACACCCCGGAAAGCTCGGTCGCCCTGGGCTTCGGCTTCCGGTGCGGGTTTCTGGGTCTGCTGCACCTGGAAATCGTGCAGGAACGGCTCCGCCGGCATTACGGCATGGACATCATTGCCACCTACCCGAGCGTGGTGTACCGGGTGAAGCTCACCGACGGCACGATCAAGGAGGTGGACAACCCGGCGTACCTGCCCGAGCCGACCTCCATTGACCACATCGAGGAACCGATCGTGAAGGCGTACATCATCTGCCCCAACGAATACATCGGGGACATGATGGCGCTGATCTCGGAAAAGCGCGGCGTGTTGGACCACACCGAAACCCTGGACACCCGCCGGGTGATGCTCACGGCCACCCTGCCGTTGAACGAAATCCTGATTGATTTCCACGACCGCATCAAAAGCCTCACCCACGGCTACGGCTCGATGGACTACGAGCACGCCGGCTACCAGGTCTCCGACATGGTCAAGCTGGAAATGCTGGTCAACGGCGAGCCGGTGGACGCCTTCTCCTGCATCGTGCACCGCGACAAGGCCGAGGCGCGCGGCCGCGCTCTGGCCGCCAAGCTCAAGGAGGTTATCCCCCGACAGCAGTTCGCCGTGGCCATCCAAGCGGCCATCGGCGGGAAAATCATCGCCCGCGAGACGGTCAGCGCCTTCCGCAAGGACGTGACCGCCAAGTGCTACGGCGGCGACATCACCCGCAAGCGCAAACTGCTCGAAAAGCAGAAGGAAGGGAAAAAACGCATGAAATCCATCGGCTCGGTGGACATACCCCAGGAGGCCTTCATCGAGGTCCTCAAGGCCTGAGTCGGGCAGGGCAGGGGACAGCAACGGTCGCGACCTTTCAACACCCATGAACTGGCGATGGTTGGTTTCACGCACCTATCGGCAGGCCGCCGAGTTGCGCAAGCACGTCTGGTACATCCTCAACTCCCAGCGCGACGAACTGGCCGACAAGGCGGTGGGGGAGGTCGCCGAGGCCCTGGCCGCTTTTGACGCAAAATTCCGCCGCACCCTCCACCGCGCCACCCTCCGGGCCGCCATGGCAGACCTGGAAAAGACCGCCACGATGTGGCTCAAGCCCTACCCGTACCCGGGAGTGCGGGAAAATCTCAAGGAGTTCCTGGTCAGCGGCGTGCTCATCCTGGGCATCTTCAGCTTCTTCCTCCAACCCATGAAGATCCCCTCCGGCTCGGCCCAGCCGACGCTGTACGGAAACGTGATCACCGACCTGACCGAACCGGGGGTAAACGGCGAGATACCACCGCGCTGGCGGCGGTTCGTGGACTGGTTTCGGGGCATTGATTACCACCGCTGGATGGCGCGCGACACGGGCGTGCTTCTGATCGAACCGCCAGCCACCACCCTCGGCTTCATCAAAACCCAGCGCCTGAACATCGGGCGGGACTCGTACACCTTCTTCTGGCCCCCCGAGCGGCTCTTGGACCACCTGCGGCTGCGGCCCGGCCAAACCTACCAGGCCGGACAGGAGGTGTTCCGGATCAAGATTTCCAGCGGCGACCGGCTGTTTGTGGACCGGTTGACCTACAACTTCCGCCGCCCCCGCCGCGGCGAAATCATCGTCTTCCACACCGTGGACCTGGAACGCAAACTGGTCACCTACCGCGGCCAGGACATCCTGGTGGACAACACCCACTACATCAAACGACTCGTGGCCCTGGGCGGGGAGCGCGTCCGCATCGGGGATGACCGCCACGTGTACATCAACGGCCGACGCCTGGACACCAACACCCCCGGCTTCCGCAAGGTGTACCGGTTCGACGGCCCCCCCCGGGACAGCGTGTACTCCGGGCACGTGAACAACAAACTCGCCCTCCAATACGCCGGCCGCGGGTTCGCCCCGTTGTTCCCGGACGGCGACGCCGAATTCCAGGTCCGGCCCAATCACTACCTGGCCTTCGGCGACAACACGATGAACAGTTGGGACGGCCGGGGCTGGGGGGACTTCCCACGGGAACACGTGGTCGGACGGGCGTTCTTTGTGTTCTGGCCCTTCACCGGGCGCTGGGGTCCCATCTGGGAGTGAAGCTGCTGCGGTTCATGGCGTACTGGCTCGGCTCCCGCAGTTATCGGAGCGCCACCGACGAATATCGCCGCACCCGGACCCAACTGCGCCGCCAACGTGACCGCATTTCCCCGGAAGCCGCCCGGGCCATCCGGGAGGGCCTGGCGCAGCTCAAAGCGCACCTCCTGGCCGCGGCACCTCCCGATCAGGTCCGCGCCGCGCGCGACCAGCTTCACGCCCTCGCCTACGCCTGCCTCGAGGACCCGCGTCGTCACCGCCTCAAGGACGCGGCCGAAATGGCCTTCAGCGCCCTGGTGGCGGTGCTGGCGTTGCGCATCTTTTTTGCCACGCCCATGCAGGTACCCACCGCCTCAATGCAGCCCACCCTTTACGGGGTGACCCTCGAGAATCTTTTGGGCCGGCCGGACGGAGAAATTCCCGGGGGATGGCAGCGTTGGGTGGACCGCCTGGTATGGGGGCGCACCTACTATCACCTGCGGGCCGCCACGCCGGGGCGGTTGCGCGCCGCCGAGCCGCCGCAACCGGTCACCACCGGGTGGGGGAATCTGCTCCGGCTGCGCCGGCAACGCTTCCAAGTTGGTGAAACCTGGTACACCATCACCTTGCCGCGCGTCGAGCTGCCCCCCGTGGAAGGCCTGCCTGCGGAGTGGCTTTTCCTCTACCACGCGGGCATCCAGCCGGAGCACGATTACCAAGCCGGCGAGGACCTCATCAAACTGGCCATCACGACCGGCGATCACCTGTTGATTGACCGGCTGACCGTGAATTTTCGGCGTCCCCGGCGCGGGGAAATCGTGGTTTTCCGAGCGTCGGACATCCCCCGGTTGCGGGAGAACGCCTTTTACCTGAAACGCCTGGTCGCCTTCGGGGGCGAAACCGTGCAGATCGGCGACGACCGCCACGTCCGCGTCAACGGCCGGCGCCTGGACGCGCAAACCCCGCGCTTCGAGGCCATTTACAGCTTCCGCGGCCCGCCCCGGGACGGCGAGTACTCCGGCCACATCCACGACGGGCACGCGCGGCGGCTGCGCCTCAAGCCCGGGACCCTGGCCCCGGAGTTTCCCGATGCGCGCACCGTGCACACCGTGGCGCCGCAATGTGTGTTTGTCCTGGGGGACAACACGGTCAGCAGCTACGACAGCCGCAAGTTCGGTGACCTGCCCCAAGCGGCCATCGTGGGCCGGTTGTTCGCGGTGTACTGGCCGGTCAGCCCGCGCTTTGGCTTTGCGGTGCGCTGAACCGGCGAACCGGTTCCGGGAACTCTCCCACGCTCCCGGACGGGACCGGAGCTTTACGCTGGCCCGCCCCTGCTACCTTGCCTACGCTCGGCGCATGGCAAGCACCGTCCCCAACCCGCGGCCGCCACTGCGCGTGCTGCTTGTGGAGGACAGGGAATTCGACGCCCGCCTGGTGGTCGGCCTGCTGGCCAGCGGCGGCTACCAGGTCACCAGCCGCCGGGTTGAGGACGCGGCCGCCTTGCAGGCCGCCCTGGCGCGGGAGACCTGGGACCTGGTCGTCGCCGACCATCAATTGCCCGGCCTGGACGCCGCCACTGCGCTGCGCCTGGTGCAGAGTTCGGGTCAGGATGTCCCCTTCATCGTGGTGTCGGGAGGTATCGGCGAAGAGACGGCCGTGGCGCTGATGAAGGCCGGCGCCCACGACTTTCTCGTGAAGGGGCAGTTGAACCGGCTGGTGCCCGTGGTGGAACGCGAGTTGCGGGAGGCGCGCAATCGCGCCGAACGCCGCGCGGGCGAGCTGCGGCTGCGGCGGCTCTGGGAAAGCTCCCCCGACGCCATTCTCATGATGGATGACCGGGGCTGTGTGGCTTTTGTCAACCCCGCCGCCGAAGTGTTGTTTGGCCGCCCCGCCGCGGAGTTGCTGGGGCGCCCCTTCGAAACCCTGGCCGCACCCGCCGAGACCGGCCCGCCGGCCTCCCCCGGGGATGCCGCCCCGGCAGGACCCCGCCTTCTGGAAATGGTGGGGCGGCGCGGAAACGACCAGGAGGTCATCATGGAAGTGGCCTTCAGTGACATCGAGATGCAAGGGCGGCATTACCACGTGGCTTTTGTGCGGGACATCACGGCGCGCCGCGCAGCCGAACGGGCCTTGCGCAGCGCCGAGCAGGAATTCGGCCTGGCCCGGGACATCCAGCAAAGGCTGTTCCCCCGGCGAGCCCCCGTGGTACCCGGCTTCGACATCGCCGGCCGGACCTATCCGGCGGTTCAAACCGGCGGGGATTACTACGACTTTTTGCCCATGCCCGAGGGTGATTGGGGGCTGGTGGTGAGCGACGTCAGCGGCCACGGGATGGGGCCGGCCCTGATCATGGCGGAAACGCGCGCCTACCTTCGCATCGCCGCCCACAACCGCCGCGACGCGGGTCTGGTGCTGACCCGGGCCAATTCCGTGCTGGCTGAAGACCTTGAGGACGGTACCCAGTTCGTGACTTCCCTGTTGGTCCGTCTCACCCCCCGCAGTCCCGACGGACCCGCCCTGGCGTTTGCCAACGCCGGGCATACCGCGGGCTACGTGCTCGCCGCGGACGGCACGGTGCGACTGGAGCTGGCCCGCCAGGGACCGCCGCTGGGGGTACTACCGGACACGGAGTACGCGGAAAGCCCGCCCTTCTCGCTGGCGCGCGGGGACGTGCTCTTGCTGCTCACGGACGGGATCGAAGAAACCGAATCCGCCTCGGGGGCCATTTTCGGAACCGAACGCCTGTTGAACGTGGTCCGGACTTACCGGGCTCTGCCCGCGGCGGAGCTGCTCACCGCCATCTGGCAAGCCGCTCGCGATTTCAGCCAGGGCCAGCCCCAAAAGGACGATTGGACCGCCATCGTGGCCAAGGTGACCTGATTGCACCGCCCTGGTTTTGTGCCGCGCGCTGACCGGACGGCCACGCGCCGAGCCGGGACACATGCAGGGCAGGGGAGAGAAAACCGCTACCAAGCGCGGACAATTTTGCCGTCGGGACCGCAGAGGTTGGCTTCCGCCTCCAAAAACACGATCCACTCCGGCCGCAACCCGAGCCGGTTGTCCGAGCGGATCGCCTCGCCCAGATCGTGCACAGGGGCTTTGGCCCCGTCGGCCAGAAATTTGCGCGCGTCCACAAATTTGTCCCGCTTGGAGGGGACCGGCTCGAGCAGGTACTCCCGAAGCGTGGCCGCCCGGGTCGTGCCCCGCGTTCGTTCGTCCCACCACATGTACTGGCGCCGAAACAGCTTCGGCAAAATGAGCGGCCCGGCATCCGCCTGCGGTACACTCCCGGGCTTTCGGTAGGTCAGAGCGCGGTCCAATTCCTTCAGCGTCGTGGTGTACCCGCCCCGCTTCCAGACCCCGGTCCGGGCCGCTCGGGCGCGCTCCGTCAGCTCCGTGAGCTGCCGGATTTCCTCATTGGTCATGGAGTTGTAAAAGCTCGGCAAGGCCCAGCCCTGCTCGACCAACCACTGGTTCAGATTGAGGGCATGGCCATCGTGCGTGATGAGCACATCGCCAATGAACCGGGCATACATGTCAAACACATCATTTGGCTCGGCCACCCGCGTTTCCAAACGACACTCCAAAAGGTCCCGACCGAAACTGCGCCGAAGATGCTCGGCCATTGCCCGCGTGGCCGATTCGGCATAAGCCTGTCGCAGTTCCGGCAACCGGCTGGCGGGCCGATAATGCAGTTCCGGCGCGTCCACGCCCTGCAGACGAACCCGGAGCACGCCGCCCTTGCCGATGACCGGCTCCTTCCGGCCTTTGACCCGCACGTAAGCTCCGACAAAAGCATCGGTGGCCCTGGGTTTGCCCGTGCCGTCAGCGGCGAAGGCAAATGGCCTGGCGCCCCTCAACTTTACATGCAGCGTATCCGCATCTGAGGAGCCGGTGGGCCACAACTGGCGAACATCAAGTAATCCGTTGACGCGGAGCAGTCCCATAATTCGATGGTGGGGAAAACCAAGGCTCGACCTGCTCCGAGGGGCAGGGAGGCTTGGAGAGGTCTGGATTCAACACGGCGAAGGTAATGACAAATGCCGTACACGCCAAGTGGCAGGACGAGAAAAACCGCGGATGAATTGAATATAACAAAACTTGTGCGAATATCTTGGTCGCAGGCACGTACCAATTGGCCAGGGATGCTCCTTCGATTTCGGCACCAATACCTCGAGCCTTTCTTCCCAAGTGGCGCAGCCAAGGGCTTCACCTCGCCGGCCGGTTTTGCTTGGTCGGTTTCTCGGCTCACCGCTAGCTTGGTGCCGATGCAGTGGCAAAAATCCTGGTCGGTCGAGTCGTTTCTGCGCCTGGTGTTGCGGCTCTTTTTGCTAATCGGAGCCGCTGGTCTGATCTCGGTGGCCGCGGAGCAACTTTGGCCGGCGGGCGATGCGGGGACGCGGCGTTTTTGGGCTTCGGCGGTCTCCGGGGTTGTGGTGCAGGTGGGCGGCCTGGTGTTGATCGCCCGGTTTTTGCGGGAGAACGAGCTGAGCTGGCAAGCCGCCTTCGGGCTGCGCCGGACCGGGTTGGCCCGGCAATTGGCCCTGGGCTGCGTCACGGCTGTTTTGGTTTTTGGTTTATCCCTGGGTTTGATGCTGCTGAGCCAGTGGTTGATGCGGTTGGTACATCTGACACCGCATCCGCAGACCGCCATCGAAACCCTGCAAAGTTCGCCGGATCCGGCCCGACGTTGGGTGGTGGCCCTGACGGCGATTCTGTTGGCTCCGGTGTTTGAGGAGGTGGTTTTTCGGGGGCTGTTGCTGGTCGCCCTGCGACAGGCGGGCTACCCTCGGCTGGCGTTCTGGGGTACGGCGGTGTTCTTTGCCGCCACGCATTTGAACCTGATGACCTTCCTGCCGCTGGTCTGCTTTGCCGTGGTGCTGAATGTGTTGTACTTGCGCACCGGCAGTCTGATCGGCCCGATCACGGCCCACGCGCTTTTCAACGGGACCAATTTCTTCTGGGTGGTCCTGGGTGGGGCCGGCTCCTGAGCGGGGGCGTCATGAATGAATTCGAGCTGATTGCGCGCGTTACAGCCGGCTTGCCCCGCAACCACACGGTGATCATCGGGGCCGGTGATGATTGCGCTGTGCTGGACGCCGGCCTGCCCGACTGCTGGTTACTGCTGAAAACAGACGCGGTGGTGGAAGGGGTGCATTTTGACACCACCGCCCGGCCCGAGCAGGTCGGCCACAAGGCCTTGGCTCGGCCCCTGAGCGACATTGCTGCCATGGCCGGGGAGCCCACCAGCGCGCTGGTAACCCTGGCCCTGCCGCGCCAATTCGACCCTGCCTACGTCGAAGCGGTGTACGCGGGGCTCAACGCCCTGGCGCGGCGGCACAACGTGGCGGTGGTCGGCGGGGAAACCACCACCAATCCAGACCGCCTGCTGCTGGCCGTCACGGTTCTGGGTCGGGTCGGCCGAAACCGCGCGGTCCTGAGGGCCGGCGCGCGGCCGGGCGACGCACTGTTTGTCACCGGCGAGTTGGGCGGTTCGCGGCTCGGACATCATCTGGACTTCGAGCCGCGACTGGCCGAAGCCCGCTGGCTGAGGGCCACTTTCGAGGTGCACGCGATGATTGACCTCAGCGACGGCCTGGCCGGGGATCTGCGGCACCTGCTGACCGCCGGCGGGGTGGGCGCCGAACTGCGTGCCGAAAGCATCCCCCTCAGTCGCGCGGCCCGGCAACTGGCCCGGTCCGGCCACGCGGGCGGCTCGGCGCTGACCGCGGCGCTGACCGACGGCGAAGATTATGAGTTGCTGTTCGCCGTCCCGGCCAACCAGGCCGTGGCCCTGCGCGACGCTTGGCCCACGCAATTCCCCGGCGTGCGCCTGACCTGCATCGGCAAAATCACTGCCGAGCCCGGCCTCCGGCTGCGCGACCGGCGCGGGCTGCATTCCCTGTCCCTGCATGGTTACACTCATTTCGCGGAGTCCTGACGAGACCCTTGCGCTGGGGCGCCGGTGGGCCGAAACGGCGCGGCCCGGCTGGGTGATTGGGTTGTGCGGGGACCTGGGCAGTGGCAAGACGCAACTGGTCAAGGGCCTGGCGCAAGGGTTGGGGTGCCCCGCGCGTGTGCACTCGCCTTCGTTCGCGCTGGTCCACGAATACGCCGGGGGCCGGCTGCCCTTGGCGCATCTCGACCTGTACCGCTTGAGCGGAGCCGCGGCCCTGCGCAGCGCCGGACTGGAGGATTACCTCCTGGCGCCCGCCGGCGTCGTGGTGGTGGAGTGGTTCGACCGCTGGCTGCAGGCGCAAATGCCCCTGGGCACCGGACCGCTGCGGCGCGTCCACTTGGAAGTGCTTTCGGACACCGAACGACGCATCAGCTATGTGGATCTTGGCGCTTGAGTTTTCCTCCCGCGTGCGGACCGCGGCGGTGTGGGACTCGGACGACACCACCGGAACCCCTCCGGCCGTGGCGAGCGAATCGGCCGCCCGCGCCACGCCGGTCTTTTCGTTAATCGAGACGGCGCTTCGTCAGGCCGGAACCGACCGCGCCGCCATCCGGCGGATCGGCGTCGGTCTTGGCCCCGGCAGTGCGATGGGCATCCGGGCGGCCATTGCCGTGGCCCAAGGTTGGCACCTCGCCCGGGGCGTCTCCGTGGTGGGCGCCAACAGCCTGGAGGTGCTCGCCGCCGGCTTGCAGGCGGGCGGACTGCGCGGGCGGGTGCACCTGGTCACTGACGCCCAGCGCGGCGAGTGGCATCTGGCCGGATACGGACTGGAGCCGGCCGGAGTGCGCCCGGCCACGACCATGCGGTTGGTTCCCCGCGACACGGTGCTCGCCCTGTTGCACGCCGGGGAGCCGGTGCTGGGGCCGGATGTGGCCGAAGTGTTGCCCGGGGCGCGGGATGCCTTTCCCGATGCGGCCACCCTGGCCCGGCTGGCGGCACGGATGGAACCCGTCGCAGCACCGGAACTCTTGGAGCCGGTTCACCTGCGCGCCCCCGCCTTCGCGAAGGCGACGCTCCCGGCGCCAACCGGCGACGCGCCGGGCCTCCGCTGAATCCCGCCCTCCTCGCCCGTAGGCCGGCTGGGGCAGTGTCCCCTCCCCTGCCCTGCTTGCTTGGCGACTTTACAACCGTACGGGCCGGCGCCACTGTCCGTCATGTGAAAGGGAAAATTCTCCTTGGAGTGGTGGTTTTGATCGGCCTGATGGTGATCGGTTTGGTGGGGGCGTTTTTTTACCTGGGACCGCTGGTCAAAAAAGGCGTGGAAACCGTGGGACCCATGGTCACCCGGGTGGAGGTCAAGCTGGACAGCGCCCGGGTGGGCCTGCTCAGCGGCCACGGCGCCTTAAAGGGCTTGGTGGTGGGCAATCCGCCCGGCTACCGCTCCGACGCTGCTTTCAAGCTCGGTGAGGTGAGCGTGACGGTTGAGCCCTGCTCGGTTTTCCGCGACAAAGTCCACCTCAAATCCGTGGCGATCCTGGCCCCGGAAATCACCCTGGAGGGCGGTCTGAAAGAAAACAACCTCTCTCAAATCATGGCCAACGTGCAGGCGTTCTCCGGCGGCGCGACCACCAACCAGGCCGACGCCACGCAGCGCAAAATCCAGCTCGACTCGCTGGTGATTCGCGGCGCCAAGGTGCGCGCCGACCTGAATGTGCCCGGCCTGCCCGCGTTGAATCTCACCCTGCCCGACATTGAACTGGCCAACCTGGGCCAGGGGCCGGAGGGCATCACCGCCGCCGAGCTGACCCGCCAGCTTCTCAGTGTCATCACCACCAAGACCCTCGCGGCGGTGACGGAGAACGTCGCCCGCGCCGGCAAAGCCGTGCTGGAAGGGGCAACCGACGCCGCGGCTGATGCCGCCAAGGCCGCCGCGGGAACGGCTTCCAAGGCGGTTACCGACACTGCCGGCAAGGCGGCCGGAGACGCCGCGAACAAGGCCCTCCAGGGCGTGGGTGACCTGTTCAAAAAGAAGAAGTAGTCCGGAGTTGTGGCGTTCACCCGGCCCCCTCCCCTGCCCCACCCCATGCGCCTTTCCGTGGTGATCCCGGCTTACAACGAGGAGCGGCTGCTGGGCCGGTGCCTGGCGTCCGTGGCCGAGGCCGCGACGGAATTGACCCGCCGCGGCTGGGCACACGAGGTCATTGTCTGCGACAACAACTCCACCGACCGTACCGCCGCGGTGGCCCGGGCCGGCGGCGCGCGGGTGGTCTTCGAGCCGGTGAATCAAATTGCCCGCGCCCGCAACACCGGGGCCCGCGCCGCCACGGGAGATTGGCTGCTGTTCCTGGACGCGGATTGTGTGCCCGCCGCGGCGCTCTTTGCTGAGCTGGCGCAAGTCCTAAGCTCCGGCCGCGTGTTGGGGGGCGGCGCGCGGGTGGCCTTGGAAAACGCCCCCGCGGAGGGCCGTGCGTTGACCGCGCTGTGGAATCTGATCAGTCGGCTGACCGCCTGGGCGCCCGGGGGGTTCCTGTTTTGTGAAACGGCGGCTTTCCGCGCACTGGGCGGCTTCAACGAGGAACTGTACGTGTCCGAGGAAATTGACTTCAGCCGCCGCCTCAAGCACCTGGCCCGCGCGCAAGGGCGGCGGGTCGTCATTTTGCGCCGGCACCCGGTGCTTACCTCGGCGCGGAAGCTGCACCTGTACACCCCCGCCGAACTGCGGGCCTTTACCTGGCAATTTGTGCGCCGCCCCCTGGCCGTGGCGCGTGACCGGGCCGCCTGTCCCCTCTGGTACGATGGCCGCCGGTGACCTGCGGGCTGATTGCGTCCCCGGCCACTCCCGCGCACCTCGGAAAACCGCCCATTCCCTCACACCCCGGCCGGTTGCCTACAGGGTGCCCTTGAGCGCCTTGAGCGCGTTGATCAGGAACTGAAAGGCAATCGCTGCCAGCAGCAGCCCCATCAGCCGCGTGGTGATTTTCATGGCGATGGGATTGATCAGCCGTGCCCCGCGGGCCGCGACCCGCAGGATGAGGTAGGACACGGCACACACGCTCACGATGCAGCCGTACAGGGCGATCTGCTGGCTCAAGTGCTCCGCCTTGCTCTCCAGGATGATCACGTTCGAGATGGCGCCGGGGCCGGCCAGCAGCGGCACGCCCAGCGGCGTGATGGCGATGTCGTCCTTGGCCGCACCGGCCGCCTTTTCCTCGGGCGTCTCGCGAGTTTCCGAGGGGTGCGCGCGCAGCATGTCCAGTGCAATCAGCAGCAACACCACGCTGCCGGCCATCTGGAAGGCCGGGAGGGAAATGCCCAGAAAGTTGAAAATTTGCTGCCCGATCAGGGCAAAAACCACCAGCACCCCGGCGGCGAGGGCGCAGGCAATTTTGGCCATGCGGTCCCGCTGCGCGGGGGTGTCGTTCGGCGTCATGGCCAGGAACACCGGCACCAGCGCCAGCGGGTCAATGATCACGAACAGCGAACTGGCCGCCAGGAAGATGTACTCGTACAGGCTCACCCGCGCCTTTGTGCCGGTTCGGCCGCCGCCACGCAAGCCGGGGCCAGGATGGCGTCCTTCATGCCGTGGATGAGCTTCTTGTCCGCCGGGCAGAGCGTGGCCAACACGCCCCCCAGTCTCGCCCGGGCGTTGTCCCCCTCGCCGTGGACGAAATAGTACGGGCAAAGCCGCACCCGCGCCGGCAGGGGCACCAGGGCTTCCCGGTTGAAGTCGTAGTACGCCGCCGAAATCCGACGGGGCTTGAGGTACCGCTGCAACACGTAGGGCGAGGTCGGAAAGGCCCGTAACGCGGCCTCCACGGCCGCCGCCCAGTCCGCCTGCGACACGTCGCTGCCCAGCGTGACGCTGCGCGCCCCCCAGGCGGTGGGATGAAACCCCGAGACCTTGAGAATCAAGTTGCGCTCGCGCTGGGACAGCAGTTTGAGCTGTTGCCAGTCGGTCAGCCCCAATTCGGGAATGGCCGCGTGCGGCGGCAGCGGGGTCGGGTCCACCACCCACGTGTACGGCACGTGTCGGAGCAACCGCTCGAGGAACGCCTCCCCCAGGTGCCGATGCCAGAAGCCGCGCAGATTGCGGTTCCACAGCAGGGCGAAAAGCAGCTTTTCCTCGAAAATCGGCTTGGGCGGTGGACTCAGCCGGATTTGACCGGCCGCCGCCAGTTCAAACAGCCGCGGCGCGGCGGGCACGTTGGCCAGGTCAAACAGCTCGAAAAACCGGTACACGGCCTCGCCGGTGGCGAAGTCGTGAAAATGAGCATCGTGAACCGAGAATCGCGGTCCGAGTTGCTCGGCCAGCCAGGCCATTTCCGGCCGGTACGCGGCCGACTCCTCGGACACCACGATCCGCACCCGCGATGCCTCGCCAAAGATGGCGGCGAAGCCCTCGCCCATGCCGTTCGCCCCGCCCACGATTTCTGATTTCGGGTTCGGCTCTTCGAGCTTTGCGTAGGTCCGGTTGAGCCATGCCGTCAACCCGATGCCGCCCGGCACGGCATCCAGCTCACTGATGGCAAAGCCGTCCTCAGTGAGCAGCAGGTCGGGGCGAATGACGCGGGGCAGTTCGTGGCGAAAGGCCGGGTGCCGTTGCCAGGCCAGCAGTTCGGCGGGCTTGCCCTGATCGAGTAGTTGGGCGATCCAACCCGGTTCCCGGCCCTCGACGCTGCGGCGGTAGAGCAGGTTGACCGCGCGATAAAACTGGAGCAGCACGCGGCCGAGCGTCTCCAGTTCCCGGACCAGCGCCGGCGTCAGCGCAAACGGTTTGGGCGCGATCCGCCAGTGTTGGTCTGCAAACAGCCCGCCGGGCGGCAACGCCTCACGCACGGCGTGGGCCGCACGGCGGGCCACTGATTCGGAGATGCTCAAAGCCCTTCGTAAACGGCCGCCACCGGCAGGGTGAGTTGAATCGAGGTCAGGGTGAGGGACGCCTCCGGACCGGGCACCTTGTGTGCCCGCCAGCCCTCGGCCCTGCGGGGGAGCGTGATTTCCGGAGACGCCTGAGCCAGCAACACGTATTCCTCCAACGACTCGAGGGTGGTGCAGGCGAAAAATTTCTCCCGTTTGTCCCCCCGATCCGTGGACGAGGACATGACCTCGATGATCAGCTTCGGGTGCCGAACGAAGCGCGGGTTGGTGTCGCGCGCGGCGCAGGTGACCACCAGGTCCGGGTGGTAGAAATACGCGTCATCCCGGAGGGTCAGGTTGCCCCGGATGTCGCTCAGGGACAGCTTGCAGGGGCCGCCGCGCAGATGTTGCCGGAGGGCGATGTACAAGTTGCCCGCAATCTGGTTCTGGACCCGCGTTTCTCCCGCCAGGGCACAGACCCACCCACCCAGGTACTCGTGCCGGACGTCGCTGGTCTCCTCGGCCGCGAGGTATTCCTCGACGGTGATGTAATCGTGTTTTTCTGCCACCTGCATTATTTTTGAAGAGTGTCGAGTGGCTCAGGTCGCGACAAGTTGTTCAAGTTTGACCGAGGGAAAAGTTGCCCCGCGCTTCCCCCCCGCCCCTGCCTTCACGTCCGCACCTGCCCGCTGCCGATGCCGATCCACTTGTAGCTGGTCAATTCCTCCAGGCCCATCGGCCCGCGGGCGCCCACCTTGTCGGTGCTGATGCCGATCTCGGCGCCCATGCCGAACTCGCCCCCGTCGGTGAACCGGGTGCTGGCGTTCCAATACACCGCCGCGCTGTCCACCTCGTTGAGGAAGCGCCGCGCGGTCTGCTCGTTCCGGGTCACGATGCTGTCGCTGTGGGCCGAGCCGTAATGGTTGATGTGGGCCACGGCGGCCTCGACGCCGTCCACCACCCGCACGTTGAGGATGTAGTCGTTGTACTCGGTGAACCAGTCCTGCTCGGTGGCCGGGCGGATGTCGGTCTTCCGGTCCAGCCCCCCGGCCTGGAGAATCCCCGCGGCGGTCTCGTCCACGCGCAGTTGCACACGCCTTTCGGCCAGGCGCTCGGCGATGCGCGGCAAAAAACCGGCGGCCAACGGGCGGTCCACCAACAGGGTTTCCATCGCGTTGCACACGGCCGGGCGCTGGCACTTGGCGTTCAGCACGATGGCCTCGGCCATGTCGGGGTCGGCGTCCCGGTCCACATAGACATGGCACACGCCCTTGTAATGTTTGATCACCGGCACCTTGCTGCACTCGGCCACGGCGCGGATCAGGCCCTCGCCTCCCCGCGGCATGCACAAGTCCACGTACTGCGTCAGGGACAACAGCGCCGGCACGGCTTCGCGGTCGGTCGTGGGCACCACCTGGAGGGCGTGCTCGGGGAACCGCCCGCCCAGGGCCGCGCGCCCGGCGGCCACCATCGTTTCGGCGATAAGCCGGTTCGAATTCAGCGCCTCTTTGCCGCCGCGCAGGATCGTGGCGTTGCCGCTCTTGAAACACAGGCCGGCGGCGTCGGCGGTCACGTTCGGCCGCGCCTCGTAGATGATGACCACCACGCCGATGGGCACCGAGACCTTCTGGAGACGCAACCCGTTCGGCCGGGTCCGGTCATCCAGCACGCGGCCCACCGGGTCCGGCAGGGCGGCCACCTCGCGCAGGCCGCGCGCCATGCCGGCGATGCGTTTGTCGTCGAGGCGCAACCGGTCGAGCATGGCCGCCGAAAGGCCCGCTTGCCGGCCGGTTTCCAGATCGCGGGCATTGGCCTCCTTCAACGCGCCGGCCTCCCGCTCCAGGGCGTCGGCCATCGCCAGCAACGCCTGATTTTTCTCGGCGGTGCTCAGACCGGCCAGCAGCCGGGAGGCGGCCTTGGCCTGCCGGGCCAGTTCGGTCATTTGCTCGAGCAACGTCATGGGCGGGAAGATAAACCGGCATCAGGTTCCGGGAAAATCCCTTTTCGAGGCGAGAAACCAGACGGTGGCCGAGTGCCGGAGCTTGGAGCGGTCGTGAATGTCAAGGCCCGGCGAACGACTCGCTGCGCCGATTGGCAGTCTGCCGTAGAGCCGGCTTCCAGCCCGGCGGGTGGAACGCCACGGTTGGAACCACCAAGAACACCACGGGCACGAAGCGTGGGAAAGGTCGGAGGGATTTGGGGACGGGGCTGAGGCTGCGAAGGCCGGAGCACCGGCTTCCAGCCGGCGGCAGCCACCATGGCCCCAGGCCGAATTCGACCGCGGGTGCCACGCCTTCCCCGGCCGGCAACCGAAAGCGCCAGCAAGTTGGCGCACTCCAAAGGCTGGTGCCCAGACAGGCGTCCTCACCCCTGGTGGGTTTCTTGGAATGTCTGTCTGCCGAGCCAACCAAGGTCACCGCCAGGTGTCACGCCCGGCGGTGGGGTGGCCGCGTGGCGCAGACCGGGAGTCGGTCGTGTCGCCGACTCGCAGCCGGCGGGCGAAATGTGGCGGCGCCAGCCGGTCGTTGACTTTGGCGACGTCGCCCGTTACACCATCGCCGTCGCAAGCCTATGCCCAATCTTCTGGCCGCCTTCACGCTGAGTGCCCCGGACGTGCTTATTTTCATCGCGTTCGTCCTCGTGGTGGTGGGCGTGGGGCTGTACCAAAGCCGGACCGAGCGGGCGGGCAGCAGCGAGGATTACTTCCTGGCCGGACGCGGGCTGAAGTGGTGGTTGATCGGCTTTTCCCTTATCGCCGCGAACATCTCCACCGAGCAATTCGTGGGCATGAGCGGCAACGCGGCCAGCCACGTGGGCCTGGCCATTGCCAGTTACGAATGGATGGCCGCCATCACGCTGGTGGTGGTGGGGTTCGCGTTCCTGCCGTACTTCCTGCGCGTGGGCATCTTCACCATGCCCGAGTTTCTGGAGCATCGCTACGACGCGCGCGCCCGCACCTTCATGGCCGTGGCCACGATCCTGATTTACCTGCTGCTGCTGGGGTCGGTGACCTACTCCGGCGCCCTGACCATCAAAACCCTGGCCGGCCAGGCGGGCTTTCCGATCACCCTGGCCCAGGGCTCGTTGGTCATCGGCCTGGTGGCCATGATTTACGTCACCGCCGGCGGCCTGAAGGCCTGCGCGTGGGCCGACCTGATCCAGGGCAGTGCGCTCATCTTGGGCGGGGCGATCATCCTGTGGTTCGCCTTCGACAAACTCGGCACGGCCACCGAAGCCGCGGCCATTGTCAGCGCCCACACCGGTGCGGTGGAAATCCGCCAGCTTTCGCCCGAGAGCGGCGCGCTGGCGCGGTTTTGGGACCTCAATGCCGGGCGCATGAACATGTTCTTGCCCCGCACCGATGCCGTGTTGCCGTGGACGGCCCTGCTGCTGGGATTGTGGATTCCGAACTTTTACTACTGGGGCCTCAACCAGTACATCACCCAGCGCACCCTGGGGTCCAAGTCCCTGGCCGAGGGCCAGCGCGGCATCGTCTTTGCCGCGTTCCTCAAGCTGCTGATCCCCTTCGTCATCGTCATCCCGGGCATCATTGCCTTCAACCTGTTTTCCCACGAGATGCGCCTGGAGGCTGCGGCGGACAAGGCGGCGGCGCTGGCCAAATACCTCAAGGCCAATCCGCAAACGCGCTTTGTCGAGCGGGCCGACGCCCCCGCCGAAGAACGCATCGCCGCCTGGCCGCCGGGGCGTTACCTCCTGGCGGTGTACCCGGACGAGCGCGCCGTGGCGGCCTTGAAGGTGCGCAATGCCCATGTGCTGCCGCTGAGCCGCGCCCAGTTTGAGGCCGCGGCGCCGGCCGACTTCACCCTGTTCCTGACCGAGGATCACTCGTGGCAGGCCGTGAATCCCGGCCTGGCCGAGGAAATCGAGGCGTACAACACCCGAACCGAAGCGGCGGCCCAAGCGGCGGGTCGGAAACCCGCGGTCGAGAAACTCATCGCCTTCAAGTACGACACCGCGCTGGGGCAATTGCTGGGCCACGTGCTGCCCCAGGGCGTGGGTCTCACCGGGTTCGTCCTGGCGGCGCTGCTGGGCGCGGTGGTCAGCTCGCTGGCCGCCATGCTCAACGCCGCGTCCACCATCTTTGCCATGGACGTGTTCAAGAAGCACCTCGCCCGGGGCGCCGCGCCGGCCACGGTGGTCCGCGTGGGCCGGGTGGCCGTGGTCTGCTTTGCCGTCCTCGCGGTCCTGCTTGCCCCGGCCCTGGGCAATCCGCAGATCAGCAACAGCATCTTCACCATCATTCAAGCCGGGCAGGGCTTCATTTCGCCGGGCATTCTGGCCGTGTTCGCCTTTGGACTGGTGGTGCGCCGGGCGCCGCCGGTTTGCGGCATCGCCGGGCTGGTCACCAACCTGGTCAGTTACGGCGCGCTCATGCTCCTGGTTCCGAGCGTGCAGTTCCTGAACCGGATGGCCATTTGCTTCGGCCTGTGCCTGGCGGTCATGGCGGCGCTGACCCTGATCCGTCCCCTGCCCCATCCGTTCGAGTTCAACCAGCAATCGGCCATTGCCCTGGAAACCTCCCGCGGCGCCCGCCGGGCCGGGCTGGTGGTCATCGCCATCACCTTGTTGTTGTATCTGATCTTCAGCCCGCTGGTGGCGGCCCGGTAGGTTTCCCCCGCGTTGAACCCATTGAACTTGCCCACGATGAAAACCCTGAACTCCCTCCTGCTGGCGGCCCTGGTGGCCGTGGCACTTACCGCGTGTTCCACCTGTCCCTGCCCCTGCCCTTGCATCGGCAAAAAACCCGTTTCCACCCCCATGAAAGCCTCGATTGAAAAAGCTCCCTTCGGACGCGCACCCGACGGCACCCCCGTGGACCTGTACACCCTGCGCAACGCCCGGGGCGTCACGGTCAAGGTGATGACCTACGGCTGCCTCATCACTGAAATCCACACCCCGGACCGGAACGGCCGGCTGGGCGACATCGTGCTGGGCTTTGACAACCTCGAGGCCTACCTCAAGGGCCACCCCTACTTCGGCTGCGTGGTGGGCCGCTACGCCAACCGCATCGCCAACGCCCGCTTCACCCTCGACGGCCGCACCTACACCCTCGCGGCCAACAACGGCCCCCACGCCCTGCACGGCGGCCTCAAGGGCTTCGACAAGGTCGTCTGGGCCGCCGAGCCCCTCCCCGTGTCGGAGGGCGTGGCCGTGCGCTTCCGGTACACCAGCCCGGACGGCGAGGAAGGCTATCCCGGCAACCTCCAGGTGCGCGTCACCTACACCCTTACCGACGACAACGAACTCCGGATGGACTACGAGGCCGTGACCGACCGGCCCACCGTGATCAACCTGACCAACCACACCTACTGGAACCTGGCCGGCGGCGGCGACATCTACGGCCACGAACTCACCCTGCACGCCGACCACTTCACCCCCGTGGACGCCACGTTGATCCCGACCGGTGAAATCGCGCCCGTGGCCGGCACCCCCATGGATTTCACCCGGCCCAAACCCATCGGCCGCGACCTCAGGCAACTCACCAACGACCCGCAGGGTTACGACCACAACTTCGTGCTGCGCGGCGGCGGGGGGAAACTGGCGCCCTGCGCCACCGTGTACGAACCGCGCACCGGTCGGGTGCTCGAGGTGTGGACCGACCAGCCCGGGGTTCAGTTCTACAGCGGCAACTTCCTGGACGGCTCCCTCACCGGCAAGGGTGGTCAGGTGTACCGGCAACACCACGGCTTCTGCCTGGAAACCCAGCACTTCCCCGACTCGCCCAACAAACCGCAATTCCCCAGCGTCGTGCTCCGCCCCGGTCAGGTCTATCGCACCACCACGGTCCACAAGTTCAGCACCCGCTGAAAAGGGGCTTCAGTCCGCCCTCCACATGGCACTGGAGGGCCGCGTTCCCCCGCGGCCAGCTACCCGCCGGGCGGGATGCCCGGCTCTGCGGCCGGAGTAGCGCCGACTGGCCGTCGGCTGTATCGCGGATTGCCAATCCGCAAATGACAGGCCGGACGCCTGCGCTCCGGCGTAGCGGCAACCATCTTGGCTGCCGTAAAGGGCGGCATCCTGCCGCCCGGGTCTCGGGCCCGCTGCAGCGGCGCCCTGCCACTGGAGGGCCGCGTTCCCCCGCGACCCTCCAGTGCAAAGCCGGGGCTCGACCCGAATCCCTTGCTCCCGGTTCAGCACAATCCGGGACTTGTCGGCTGACGACGGTGGCTCAGACTGGGGCTGAGCCTGTTTGCCTTGATGCCTGTGCCATGAAACCTGTTGCCCTGTCTCGACGCCGTTTTCTCGGCGCCACCACCGCCTTCACCGCCGGCGTCAGTGTCGTGCCCGCGGCCGTGCTGGGCCGTGCGGGTGAGACCGCGCCCAACAGCCGCCTGACCCTCGCCTTCATCGGCGTGGGCTCCCAAGGGCTGCGGGTGATGCTCCATTTCCTTCAGGAGCCGGACGTGCAGGCCGTGGCGGTGTGCGACGCCGTGGAGTCGGCGGCCAACTACCATCAGTGGGGTCGGAGCGAATTTGCCAATGCCGTGCACCGCCTGCTCGGCGTCAGTTCCGGCTGGGAATGGCTCAGCCCCAATTCCCCGCTGCTCGAACTCACCCCGACGATGCGCGTCCCGGCCGGTGTCTGCGGCCGCGAGCCGGCCCGCCAGATCGTGGACGCCTGGAACGCAAAGCGCCAGGGCACCTCGAGTTCCCGTGGTTGCGCCAGTTACGCCGACTTCCGGGAATTGCTGGCGCGGGAGAAGGACTTCGACGCCGTGGTGGTGGGCACGCCCGACCACCTGCACGCGGTGGTGTCCCTCGCCGCCATGCGCGCCGGCAAACACGTCTTTTGCCAGAAGCCGATGACCCGCACGATGCACGAGGCGCGGCGCCTGGCCGCGGTGGCGAAGGAAACGGGCGTGGTCACCCAGGTGGCCGTGGGCCCGCAGGCCTCCGAGGATACCCGGCGCCTGCAGGAGTGGGTGGCCGCGGGCGTTATCGGCCGCGTGCGCGAGGTGCTCAACTGGTCCTCGCGCCCGTTCTGGCCCCAGGGCATGCCGGCCCCGAAGGACGCGCCTCCCGTTCCGGCCGGGCTGGATTGGAACCTTTGGTTGGGGCCCGCGGCGGAGCGCCCGTATCACCCCGCCTACCTGCCGTTTGTGTGGCGCGGCTGGGTGGACTTCGGCTGTGGCGCGCTGGGCGACATGGGCTGTTACAGCTTCGACACCATCTACCGGGTGCTGCAGCTCGCCCCGCCGGTCGCCGCCCAGGCCAGCACCACCCACCGCTACCCCGAGAGCTATCCGCAGGCATCTCTGATCCGGCTCGACTTCGCCGCGCGCGGGGACCAACCACCAGTGGTGTTGCGATGGTTCGACGGCGGGCTGCGCCCGGAACGCCCCGCGGACCTGGACCCCGGCGAGCGTCTCGAGACCGAGGGGCTGATGTTCGTGGGGGAAACCGGCACCATCCTGGCCGACTTCGTCGGCGGGCGGCCGCGACTGATTCCCGCGGCGAAAATGAAGGGCTTCCGCGAGCCGCCCAAATCCCTGCCGCGTTCGCCCGGCAACGAGCGCGAGTGGCTCGACGCCATCAAGGACCGGCGGAAAAGCACCGGCGCGAACTTTGTTTTCTCCGCCGGGGTGACCGAGGCGTTGTGCCTGGCCAACCTGGCGGTGCGCACCGGCGAACGCCTGGGCTGGGACAGCACCACCGGACACCTGAGCGGCCCGGCGACGGCGCAGGCCGGACTCAACCCGCCCGCCCGCGAGGGCTGGGGCGTGTGAGGTCCGGCGGGAAAGCCGGCAGGGTTGGGTCCCCGGTTGGAAGGCCCGACTTCATTTGAGCGCCAGCACCCAGATGGGCACGGTGATGGTGCCGCGCAGCCAGGCCAGGTCGGCTTTCACCCGCGCCAGGGAGGGGGCCACGGCCTTTTGTTTCACCCGGGCCAGGCCGGACTCGGCGTGGGTGATGAGCACGCCCACGTCAATCTTGTCCCCGTTGTAGGCCGAGAGGAAGCGCAGGTAGTCGCGCGAGAGGAACTCGTAGCGCGAGAACTCGATTTCGATGGCCACCCGCTCCTTGAACAAATCAAACCGTTGCTCGTGGGGCTGGTCCTCGGCCACGCGCACCTCCTTTTGCCAGCCGCGGGCCAGAAACGCCGCCACGATGCGGGGCGTCAGGGCATCCGCGCCCTTGCCGACCCTGGCTTCTTGCACCTCCTCGAGGGCGGAGGTGATTTCCCGTTTGATGGCCAGGTGCGCATTGAGAATCTCCTCCGCGTGCCGGTAGCTGAAGCTCTCGTATTGCACGCGGGCATTAGATCGTTCCGGGATCATGGGCTCAACTCCCTTCTGACCCGCAGGATCTCGGTCTGGCAGCGGATTATGTGGGTGGTTTCGCGCCGTTTGCCGCCGGGCGTTTTGGCCCAGGCCTCCGCCAGGCTCACGTCCACGGTGGTGTGCACGACGCTGGCCGAGGAGACTTCGGCGCACGAGAGGAAGACGAATTTCGTCTCGTGAAAGATGCGCTCGGTCTGTGGCTCGCCGTCGGCCATTGGCTTGATCCGATCCACAGCCGACCGGATCAGATCAAGATCATTTGCCGAAAAAATTTCGACTTCCACGCGCACCTGGAATTCCCGCAGCCAAAGCCGCACGATTTCCCGGTCGGCGCGCCGAATGCCGAGGACGAGGTGCGCCGCATCCAACTCAATCCCCACGCAGCCGCGGTGGAGCCGGAGGCAGGCGACGGCGGTGGTGCCGCTGCCCAGGAAGGGGTCGAGGACCAGCTCGCCCTCGTGGGTCGAGGCGAGCAGGCAGCGTTCGATGAGGGCGACGGGCTTTTGCGTGGGGTGTTTGCCAAAGGTTTTTTCCTCCCGGCCCGGCGCGGGGATGGTCCAGATGGAAGTTTCGCCGGGCGGGACGGGTTCTGGCGTGTGCCCGGTTTGATTTTCGGCTGGCGTGGAAGCCGGCCCGCCGAGGTCGCGCCAGACGGTTTTCATCTGTTTGCCGGTGACGGCTTTCATGGCGGGGTAGTTGAAGGTGTGGCGGCTTTTTTCGTTCTTGGCCGCCCAGAGGAGGGTTTCGGTGCTGTGGGTGAAGTAGCGACAGGAAAGATTGGGCGGCGGGTTGGGTTTTTCCCAGGTGATGACGTTGAGGAGTTTGAAACCCAGTTGCTGGAGGGCGTAGCCGATGGAGAAGATGACGTGGTGGGTGCCGCTGACCCAGAGGGTGCCGTTGGGCTTGAGCACGCGCTGGCAGCGGCGCAACCACTCCAGGTTGAACTCGTGGTTCAACTCCGGCCCGCGGCTTTTGTCCCAGTCGCCCTTGTCCACCCGCACCATCCGCCCGGCGTGGCAGGTGATGCCGCCGTTGGACAGGAAGTAGGGCGGGTCGGCGAAGATGCAGTCGAACCGGCCCTCGGGATACTTGGCCGCGATGGCGTCGAGCAGCTCCAGGCAGTTGCCCTGGTAGAGCCAGAGCCGGCGGGCGGGGTCGGCAAAGACCAGCCGCGGCGCGCGCCGGGCCTCACCGGCCGTGGCCAGCACGGTGCCGTCCTCGCGCAGTTCGAAGTGGGCCGGCTCCAGGGGCGTGCCGGCCGGCAGCGCGTCGGCCGCCGGTTTGGGCGGCCGGACGCGGTAGAGCGGCTTGGGCTGGCGGGGCGCGCGTTTCGGCACGCCGGGATCAATTGATCAGATCGGCGGATCGGATCAAGCCCCGGTTTGCGGCCGGGCGGGCGGACCAAGAAACCACCAAGGACACCAAGGACATCAAGTTGGGTTTTCTTGGTGGGCTTGGTGGCTTGGTGGTGAAACCAAGCCGGTTCCAACCTGCGCGCAGCCGGCCACGGCCCCCTGAGTGTTGAGCGGCGGCCCAGCCCGCAGGCGCAGAGCTCCTGCTCAGGGAAGGAGCGCTGGTCCGGACCACCACCCCGCAACCCCGCCCTGCGGGCTGTCCATCGTCGCGGAGCATCCCGATTTTGACGCAGCACGCAGCCGCCGGCGGAAGCCCCGCTCAGCGCCGCACGCGGTAAAAGCCGGTGGTGGGTTGGCCGGGCACGAAGAAATGTTCCGGCGGTGCGGCGCCGGTGACCGGTTGCCACGGGCCGGTCACCGCCGGGGCAAACTCCAGCGTGCCCTCGCTCCAGCGCACCCGGAGCCGGTTGCCGGCCCGCTCGATTTGGAGGCCCGGATCGAATCCGGTGCGTTCGAGCAGGCGATAGAACCGGTGGCCGCTGGCCGGCGGTTCGAAGGCGATTTCCTCGTAGGCGTCTTCCATGACGACCGTCCCCACGTTGCTCCAGCCCTCACGGCCATCCACCGCCGAAGCGGCCTGGAGGACATACCGGCGGCCGGGCAGGCCGTACACGCCCAGGCGCGGCGGTTGACCCGGAATCAGCCAGGGGGTGAGCACCGGTTGCTCGTACACAATAAAGAGGCTGCCGCTGGTGGTGCGGGCGTTTTCGAGCACCAAACCGCCCGGCGTGGTGCCGCGCAGGGCGCGCACGTCCAACGGCACCCAGGCGGAAGCGGGGGTGTCGTCCGCCCGGACACTGAGCCGGGCGATGTCCAGGTCACCCAGCAGCGGCGTGGCGGGCGCGCTGATGTCCACGGTCCAGCCCGCGCCGGGGTCGGGCACCACCGTGACCGTGGCGCCGGCCACCAGGGGCGCGCCCTGCACCGCCGCGACCCGCGCGCGCGGCGGCCGCTCGACCAGGTGGAAGGACACGCCGCTCAACTCGCGCCCGGCGCGCAGGTGCACCGGGATTTCGCCCGTTTCGCCGGGGGCCACGCGGTCGGTGCCCAGCCGGAGATCGAAGTCGGCGCGGGTGTCGCGCACCACCAGTCCGAAGCCGGCCTCGGCGCTCAGCGGCGGGTCGCCGCTGTCGAAG
Source organism: uncultured Verrucomicrobiae bacterium (assembly GCA_937946835.1). Lineage (GTDB taxonomy): Bacteria > Verrucomicrobiota > Verrucomicrobiia > Limisphaerales > J093 > DSVZ01. The sequence goes on from CALFAV010000037.1 coordinate 57,675, forward strand.
ACACGCACGGTGACCGCGTAACGGCGGCCGCCCTGGGTTTCGTCCGGCCGCCAGCGCAGGAGGCCGGTCGCGGCGTCCACGGTCAGGCCCGCCGGCGCGCCCGGGGCCAGTTCGAAGCGGAGGGTCTGGGCCGGCACGTCAAAATCCCGGGCCACCAGTTGCAGGCTCCAATCCTCGCCCTCCCGCAGGGTTTGCTCGGGCGGCGGCTCGAGCACGGGCGGGTTGTTCCGGTCGCGGACGGTGATTTGGAAGGTGCGGGTGACGCCCAGCCGCGGCGCGCCGCTGTCGCGCACGCTGACGGTGACGGTGTAGGTACGGCCGCCCAGGCCTTCGCCGGTGACCCAGCGCACCTCGCCGTTTTGGGCGTTGACGAACAGGCCGGCGGGCGGGTCACCCTCGACGCCGTAGGTCAGGGTGTCGCCATCCGGGTCGCGGGCCCGGAGGAAGAACCGGAGCGTGTCGCCCTCGGTGAGGACCTGGTCGGGCACGGGGTCCAGCTCGGGCGGCTGGTTCAGGAGGGTGACGGTGGTTTCCGCGTCGGGTGTGGCCGGGGCGTCTTCGAGGTTGCCGGCGGCGTCCATGGCGCGGCTGTAGAAGGCGTAACGTTTGCCGGGCTGGCCGAAGTAGCTGCCGGCGGTGTCGCGGGTGTTCCAGAGCCAGCGCTGGAACGGCCCGCCGTCCTCAGACACGTAGATGTCGTAGCCGGCGATACCGCTGCCGCCCTCGTTGTCGGTGCCGCTCCAGGTCAGCGGGATGACCACGCGGCTGTCGCCGGGCAGGGCGTGGACGGCGCTCACGGGTGGGAGCAGGTCCAGCTCCGGCGGGCGGGTGTAATGCAGGGTGTAGCGGCCGGGGCTGTCGTAATCGAGCAGGTGCAGGAGGTTCTCGCGGCGCGGGCGTTTGCCCATGCCCAGGAAGGTGCGGTCGGTCACCCAGACGTTGACCTCGACCGGGATTTCGACGCCGTCGGAGCGGACCACGCGCTGGAGGCGGAAGCGGCCGTCGGCCGGGTCGGGCACGCGCAGGTAGGCCCAGCCGCCGGGCATCGGGGCGGTGAGTTCCACCTCGAGATCGCTTTCGGTGGGCGGGCCGTCCACGGCGGCCTGGTCCACCAGCTCGACCCGGTTGGTGGTGCCGTTGCTCAGGTAGAGGGTGTCGCCCAGGTCGAGGGCGTCGGGCACCTCGTTCACGAAAAAGTCCGGCAGGCCGTCCTCGAACGCGCCGCCGGCCCGCACCAGTTTGATCATTTCGTGGATGCTCAGGTCCTGGATGAGGGAGAGGCGCGGGTTGCCCAGGCCGTCCACGTGCTCGAAGGTGGCGGAGTAGTTGATGAACAGGCCCTGGAGGGTGGAGGTCATGAGCCAGCGCCCCACCGCGCTGCGACCCGGGTCAATGTTGCCGAACTCGGCGGTCAGGCTCGGGACCATGTTCCGGCCGGCCACCTCGGTGGCGATGATCTTGAAGTCAATCAGCAGGCCCTTTTCGTTTTCGATGATCTCCGGCTGGGCGGAGGTGATGCGGAAGTTTTTGGCCACGCCGTGGCCCCGGTTCTCGATGAGCACCGCCAGGTTGAAGGGGATGCTCGGCTCGATCTGGGGCGTGAACGGATCGTCGCTGTACACGTCCCGCTGGTGGAAGTATTTCACGTACAGCAGCGGGGTGGGCAGCACGGTGATGCTCACCGGCTCCAGCGGCACGGTCACCCGGGCGTCGCCGAGCACGTAGGCGAATTCGCCCGCCACGAAGAACTGCACCGGCTCCACCGGCGCGGCGTCCACACTGGGGATGATGAGCCATTTGGCGGTGCCGGCCGAGCCGGGGCCGATGCGGCCGGTACCGGCGACATCCGACAACCCGGTGAGCTGGGGTGGGCGAATGCCGAACAGGTCGGAGACGTCCCGCCCGCCCCGGTCGTACACCTTCAGGTCCACGCGAATCTGGTCCAGGGTGGTCACGTCGTCGTTCTGGATTTCGAGCGTGGCCTGGAAGGCGTCGCGGGTGATGACCGCCTCCTGTTCCAGGCGCAGCTTGACCTTGGCGCAGGTGCCGCCCTCGCCCTCCTTGAACTCCTGCACGATGTCCATCATGGCGGTGAAGGACGTGGCAAAGCCGGCGTCGCGGGCCCTGCGGTTCTCGGCCTGCACGATTTCCAACTGCGCGGCCACCTGATCGAAGTCCATGAAGTCGGATTCCTCGCCGCCGGCGCGCGCCACCTGGGCGGGCTTGAGGATGCCCCGGGACCAGTTCTCGACCGTGCGGTTGAGCCGGGCCAGCACGCGCTGCACCTCGGCCGGAGGAACGCCCGGGGGCTGCACCCCGGCGTTGAGGGCGGCCAGCTCGGTCGCGGAGATGCGGCGGCCCTCGTCGGAGTCCTCGGCCAGCGCCGCAGCCACGTTGCGGAACCATTCGCCGGTGTCGGGATTGGCCTCGCGGACCCAGACGGCCAGGTTGCTGCCAAACATCATCTCGACCAGGCGCAGGTTGGCCTGCACGCCCGGCTCGAAGGCCTTGAGCGCGTCGCCCACGCCGGAAGGCCCCATGAGCCGCGGGCTGCCGCTGAACAAGGTGATGGCCTCGGCCAGCGCCACGGCCTGCCCGGCCGGGCCGATGAAGCAGCGCAGCAGGGCGTAAATGCATGCGCCCAACGCCGCCGGCGGAAACACGCAACCGGCGATGCCCACCAGGCAGTCAAACACCGTGAGTGCGTTGACCCCGCCCGTAGCGAAGCCATAGCCACAGCCCACGCCGGCCGGGACGCAGTTGACGCCGGGGATGCACCCCCAAAGCGCAATCGCCACACACAAGGGGTCACACTGGATGCCAATGTTGACCGAGGGGCCGCTGAAGCCGCTGGTGGGACCGCCGCCGGGACCGCCGCAACAGCCGCCGCCAGGACCGATCCACACCCCGCCCCCGGGGCCGATCGGCCCCGGCCCCACGCCGACGCAGCCGGGCGCGGCGTTGGGCATCGAGATGGTGCTCGAGTAGGTGTTCTGGAACGGACCGCACTTGAGTTCCCACGTGACCGTGGCCGAGGTGTGGCAGGGGTCCGAGTGCAGGGCGATGCGGTCCAGCAATTGCCGCGCGCCGGGGGAAGGTTCGGTGGTGGGCGGTCGTGGCGGGGCCGGGCCGGCCAGGGAGCGGCCGCCCACCTTGCGGATGGTCATGGGAATGGTCAGCGAGCTGCGGGCGGGCAGGATGCCGATTTCCTCGATCAACGGCTCGAACGACCAGCGCGGGTGCGTGGGTACGTGCAGCCGGGCGGCATCCGCAGCGATCAACCCATGGTTGGTGATCCGGATGTCCACCTGGGTGATGTCGGTGGTGATCCGGGCCAGATCAATCACGGCCGGCTCCACCGTGATCACCGGCGTGGGCACCACGGTCTCGAACTCGGTCTCGATGGTGATCTTGTAGTGGTCCTCGATCTCGACCGGCTCGACCTTCCAAGTGTAGCGGACCGTTTCGCGGGAGATGAACACGGTTTGCTCGCCCGTGACCCCGGGTTCGATGAACACCGAGAAGCGGGTGGTGGTGTGCTTGGGCGCGCTGACCTCGAGGGTGTAGAAGCCCTCCATGAGGTCCTCGGCCCGGAAGGTGCCGTCGGCGCCGGTTATCCCCTGCGCGGCGGTGGCGTGGGTGAAGGGGTCGCGCAAGCTGACCGTGGCACCCTCCACCTTCGGGGAACCCTCGGCGTAGTAGGTAAACTCGTCCACGACCGTGACCACGATCCCGCCGCGGCCCTCGGACAGGGCGCGGAAATCGTAGGGCATGGACAGGAAGGCACGCTCGCTCGACAGCGCCAATGTGCCGGTGTAGATGCCCAGGGGCAGGTCCGCGGGCGGGGTCAGCAGCAGGGAAACCACGTTGGACTCGCCGGGCTGGAGCGAGGGCATGGGATTGGCCGTGGTGAGGCTGATCCAGGGCACGTTCGGCAAGGCCACATGGATCGGTCCGGTCTCGCGCCCGCCCTCGTTGGCCACGGAAAATTCGAGCGTGCGCGGCCGGCC
>CALFAV010000038.1 GCA_937946835.1 uncultured Verrucomicrobiae bacterium
ATCACTGGCCGTTCGACGATCCGGCCAGGGCCCCGGGCACGGACGCCGAAAAACTCGCGGTGTTTCGGCGCGTGCGGGACGAAATCCGCCGGGTGTTCGAGGCCTACGCGGCCGGCCGCCGCGACCAGCTCCGCGCCGGCCGTCAGGTTGGGGAGGGGTCGGGTTGAACCCGCCGCACCGCGCCCCGCCGCGGCGCAGCCCGGTTTACGACCCCACCGCGATGTTCACCAGCTTGCGCGGCACCACGATGACCTTCCGCACGGTTTTGCCGGCCAGGAACGACCGGACCTTGGGTGCGGCCAGGGCGGCGCGTTCGAGTTCGGCCGGGGTGATGTCCGCCGGCACGCGGAGTTTGTCCCGGAGCCGGCCGTTGACCTGGACGGGGATTTCGAGGGTGTCCTCGGCGAGCAGGGCCGGATCGTACTCCGGCCAGGGCGCGTAGGTCAGCGAGGGGGAGGGCTGGCCCAGGTGGCGGTGCAGGCGGTCCCACAGCTCCTCGGCCAGGTGCGGGGCAAATGGCGCCAGCACTTGGAGGAACGGGCGGAGCACGGCCACGGGCCGGAGGTCCCAGCTCAGGGCTTCGTTGACGAAGATCATGAGGGCCGAGATGGCGGTGTTGAAGCGGAGGCCCTCGAGGTCGTCGGTGACCTTCTTGATGCAGGCGTGCAGGGCCTTGAGTTGCGCGGGGGTGGGGGGCACGTCGCGCACCGCGGGGTGGAGACGGATCAGGTCCAGCAGCGATTCCCGGGCGGTTTCGGGCGCGGTGGTTTCGGCCTGTTCGAGTTCGGTTTCGGCCTGTTCGTCCACAAACAGGCGCCAGACGCGGCCCAGGAAACGGTACACGCCCTCGACCCCCTTGGTGCTCCAGGGTTTGACCATCTCCAGCGGGCCCATGAACATCTCGTAGAGCCGGAAGGCGTCGGCACCGTACTCGCGCAGGATGTCGTCGGGGTTGACCACATTGCCACGGGACTTGGACATCTTCTGGCCATCTTCGCCCAGGATGAGGCCCTGGTTGACCAGCCGGAAGAACGGCTCGGGGGTGGAGACGTGGCCCAGGTCGTAGAGCACCTTGTGCCAGAAGCGGGCGTAGAGCAGGTGCAACACGGCGTGCTCGGTGCCGCCCACGTAAAGGTCCACCCCGGGGGTGGGCTGCTTGACATGCGGCAGGTGGTGTTCTAGCAGTGCTTTGCAGCGGTCGTTCTCGGACGTCCCGAGCGGGGCCCCGATGGCGGCATCGCTCGCCGCTGCCCTCCGTTGAGACACCGTAATCACCGCAAGCAAGTTGGTACCGGCCCGGACCTCCTCCACCACCACCAGGTGGCCGTTGATCCGTTTTTTGAACCGCAACACGTCCAGACCGGTGGAAGTTTGGCCCGCCGGCTCGATCTCGTCCGGTGACAGCACCACGAGGGGGACCAGCCGGAACGTGGTCTCCGTGACGGCTTCCAAACCGCGGCGTCGTTCCCGGCCCTCGTCCCCGTGTTCTTTTAGCGCGTGGCGAACCGCGTAGTGGTCCAGCACATGGAGGTACCCCGAGAGCCGCAGTCCGGTGGCAGCGAAAATGGTTTCGGCCAGTTCCGGGGTCACCTGTCCCAAAGCGACCCGTTGTCGCGGCGCGGCCGGGTTCGAGTAGGCCAGCTCGACCAATTCGCCAAGGGCTCTTTCCAGCTCTTCGACACTGCTCGGAACGCGCACCGAGCAGTGCCCCATCCAGTATTTTTCGGCGGTGGTGTTAACGAACCGTTGTCCATTCCGCGCGTCCAGGTACCGCAGGTAGTACCAGCAACTGCCCGCCCACTGCGGCATGGTGTTGGTCTCGCGCAGGGCGCCGTCGGGTCGCTGCACCCAGTCCCGGGCGCGGGCCAGCGGGGGCTGACCGTCGGGGGTGGGTTTGTAGTCATCGAGCTCCGGCGGCAGGACCGGCAATTCGTCTTCGGGCACGGCCTCGTGGTAGAGGGTGCCGTCGGCGTCGCGCTTCCAAACGATGGGAAACGGTTCGCCCCAGTAGCGCTGCCGGCTGAAGAGCCAGTCGCGCAGCTTGTAGTTGACGGTGCGTTGGCCCAGTCCCCTGGCCTCCAGCCAGGCGATGATGCGCTGCTTGGCCTCGGGGGTGGGCAGGCCGTTGAGGGAAAGTTCGGCGTTGGCCGAATTGACCGCCGTGCCCTCGCCCACAAAGCCGCGCCAGTCCGTGGCCGGGTCCGGCGGCTGCACCACCTGCACCACCGGGAGATGAAACTTCTCGGCAAATTCGAGGTCGCGGGTGTCGTGGCCCGGCACGGCCATGATGGCGCCGGTGCCGTAGCTCAGGAGCACGTAGTCGGCGATCCAGATCGGGATGCGCGCGCCGTTGACCGGGTTGAGGGCGTGGGCGCCGATGAAGACGCCGGTTTTCTCGCGGGCCAGCTCGGTGCGCTCGAGGTCGGACTTGCGGGCGACCGCGGCGCGGTAGGCGTCCACCGCCGGGCGCTGCTCGGGGGTGGTGAGCGCGTCCACCAGCCGGTGCTCGGGCGCCAGCACCATGTACGTGGCGCCGAAGAGCGTGTCCGGCCGGGTGGTGAAGACGCGGATCTTCTCGCCGGACGCCGCGGGCCGGCCGTCGGCATCGGCGATGGGGAAATCCACTTCGGCGCCCTCGCTGCGGCCGATCCAGTTCCGCTGCATTTCCTTGATGGACTCGGGCCACTCGACCCGGTCGAGGTCCGCCAGCAGGCGCTCGGCGTAGGCGGTGATGCGCAGCGTCCACTGCCGCATGGGCCGGCGCTCGACCGGGAAGCCGCCCACCTCGCTCCGGCCGTCCACGACCTCCTCGTTGGCCAGCACCGTGCCCAGGGCCTCGCACCACCAGACCGGCGCCTCGGCCACGTAGGCCAGCCGGTGCCGGTCGCGCCAGGCGCGCCGCTGGGCCTCGGTCACGCAATCCGGCGGGTACGGCAGGGTCGTGAGCGGCTCGGCCCGGTTCGTCGCCGGGTTGAACCAGGACTGGTAAAGCTGGAGGAAAATCCACTGCGTCCACTTGAAATAAGCCGGGTCGGTGGTGTCCACCTCGCGGGTCCAGTCGTAGCTGAAGCCGAGGCTTTTGATCTGGCGCTTGAAGGTGGCGATGTTCCGCTCGGTGGTCACCCGCGGGTGCTGGCCGGTCTTGACCGCGTACTGCTCGGCCGGCAGGCCGAAGGCGTCCCAGCCCATCGGGTGCAACACGTGCCGGCCGCGGGCGCGCTGGTAGCGGGCGAGGATGTCCGTGGCGGTGTAGCCCTCCGGGTGGCCCACGTGCAGGCCGGCGCCGGAGGGGTACGGGAACATGTCGAGGATGTAGTACTTGGGCGGCAGCTCCCCGAGCCGCGCTTTTTTTCCGGCCAGACCATGCCGCAGCCCGAACGGATGGCCGGCGGGAACGGTCTCGCCGGGGTTGAACGCGCGGAAGGTCTGTTCGGCGTCCCAACGCGCCTGCCACTTCGGCTCGATCAGGTGAAACGGGTACTGACGACGCGCCATAAGGCGCGGCATCTTGCGCGGGCGGCGTCCGCCCCGCAACGGGGGAGTGGGGTTTGGGCGCGCGCGGCGTTGCCGTCCTCACCCCGGGCGGCGGCCGGTCCGGCTTGACGCCCCGCCGGGGGTCCCGTAGGCACTGCGGGCATGACCGCTCGCCCGTTGTCCGCCCTGTTGGTGCTTGCCGCCGCCCTGGCACCGGCCCGCGCACAATTTTTCGAGGACGTCACCGACCGCGCGGGACTGAAGTTCACCCACCAGCTTTTTCACGAGCGCATCGCCAACATTCTGCTCTCGAACGGCGCGGGGGGCGCGGTGTTGGACTTCGACCGTGACGGCTTCATGGACGTGTACCTGGTCAACTGGGCCCCGCTGCCCGGTGTAACCTCCCCCCGGCACCCCGGCCCGCGCCAGCCCAACCGCCTGTTCCGCAACCGCGGCGACGGCACCTTCGAGGACGTGACCGCGCGGGCGGGGCTGGAGGGCAGCGGCTTCGGCAGCGCCGCGGCGGCGGGCGACTTCGACAACGACGGCTTCCCCGACCTGTACGTGGTAAACTTCGGCCGCAACCAGCTCTACCGCAATCGCGGCGATGGCACCTTCGAGGACGTGACCGCACGCGCCGGCGTGGGCGACACCGGCACCGGCATTTCCGCGGCGTGGCTCGACGCCGACCGCGATGGCTGGCTGGACCTGTTTGTGGCCAACTACCTGACCTTCGACCCCGCCACGGTGTCCGAGCAAAACCCGGGCGCCTACCCCGGCCCGCTGGCCTACCCGGGCGAGGCCAACGTGCTGTACCGGAACCGGGGCGACGGCACCTTCGAGGACGTCACCCGCGCGGCGGGTCTGTATGTGCCGGGGCATCGGGCGATGTCCGTGACGGCCTTCGATGCCGACCGCGACGGCGACCCCGACCTGTACCTTTCCAACGACGACACCCCGAACATGCTCTGGTTGAACGACGGCACGGGGCGCTTCCGCGAGGTGGCCCTCGAGGTGGGCGTGGCGTTCAACTCGATCGGCGAAGCCCCCGGCTCGATGAATGCCGCCGTGGCCGACTTCAACGGCGACGGGCTGATGGACCTGTTCATCACCCGCCTGGGCTACGGCTCGCTGTACCTGCGCAATGCCCGCGGGCTGTATGACGACCGCATGTTCGCCTCCGGCCTGGGGCGGATCACCCAGCCCTACGTGGGCTGGGGTGGCGTGGCGCTGGATTTCGACAACGACGGCGACCCCGATTTGTTCGTGACCAACGGCGACGCCTTCGTACTGACCGGGACCCTGAGCCTGCTGCTGGAAAACGACGGCCGGGCGAACTTCACCGACGCCGCGGCCCGGGGCGGGCCGTTTTTCCAAACCCGCGTCAACGGCCGCGGCGCGGCGGTGTTGGACTTCAACAACGACGGCCGGCCGGACCTGCTGGTCACCACGCTGGGCGGGCCGGCCATCCTGTTGCAAAATCGGGGCGCCACCGGCCACTGGCTCACGCTCGCGCTGGAGGGCACGCGCTCCAATCGCAGCGGCTTTGGCGCGCTGATCACCCTGCAAGCCGGCGGCCGGACCTGGCACACCGAGGCGTTTTGCCCGACCGGGTTTCTGATGCAGGGCGACCCGCGGGTGCACGTGGGCCTGGGCGAGGCCACCCGCGTGGACCGGCTGGAAATCCGCTGGCCCAGCGGCCAAACCCAGGTGCTCACCAACCTGGCCGTGGACCGGATTCTGAAAATCATCGAACCCCGTTGAGTTTCCCCCCGATGAAACCGACTCGTTCTCTGCCTGTGGTCCTGGCCGGCGGGCTGGCGCTGGCCGGCCTGGCCGGTCTGGCCGGGAAGTGGTGGTTGTTTGCCGCCGAGCCGCCGGCCGAAAAGGCGCACAAGCTCACCACCATCAGCCCGCGCAAGTTCGCCGACTCGCTCCACGCCGTGATCGCCGCGGATCGCCAGGCCTACGCGCGCCTGATCGTGGATCGGCTGGCCGCCGACTCGGGGCCGACCCGGGTCAGCCAGGACTGGCGCGGCGAGCACTGCCTGCCCACCCACGCGCAACTGCTCCGGGAGGCGGCGGTGGACATTCAGCGGCACGGCGCCGAATTTTCCTACACCCTGCGCAGCCTCTGGCCCATCAATCCCGCCCACGGCCCGCAGACCGAGGTGGAGCGACTGGGGCTGGAGAGCGTGGCCCGCGCGCCCGGCACGAATTTCTACACCGAGGAGAGCCTGGGTGGACGGAGCTACTTCACCGCGATCTACGCCGACCACGCCACACTGCGCTCGTGCGTGGACTGCCACAACCGGCACCCCGCCAGCCCGCGGCGTGACTTCCGGGAGGGCGAGGTCATGGGCGGCATTGTGGTGCGCGTACCGCTGGAGTTTTGAAACCGAACGCCCGAATCGGCCGCCGGCAAGCGCCGGGTGGCCCGGGCAACCTCCTCGTGCCGCGCGGCAACTGGCCGTGCGGAGTTTCCCGGTCTGCGAGGATTTTTTCCGTAACTCCGGACCATTGCAGCGCGTCCCGGGCACCCGCCCGCCCGCCGGACACCACCGGCGGGGCTCCCATCCTGCCGGGCAATCGAGCTTTTCAGGTTGGGCGTGGCCCGGCCGGCGTCGCCGCTTGCGTTCAGGCGAACTCAAACCGCACTTCGCCCAGCCGCCGCGCCAGTTCGGCCAGCACGCGGCGCTCGTCCGCCTCGTCCCGGGCCACGAACGTAACGCTGAAGCGCAGGTAGGCCCCGGCGTCGTCCCAGGGCACGGTGGAGATGAGCCGGTCGGTGATCAACCACTGTGAGGCCTCCTCGGCGGTGCGGAACTCGAGGCGGGTGCCGTCGGGGCGCACCACCGCTCGCGGGGCTGGCACGTACAGGAAGAAACTGCCCCTGGGCTTGCGGGCGCGGAAGCCCAGCGCGCGCAGCGTGGCGACCAGCGCGTCCATGCGCCGGCTGTACTTGGCGGCAATGCGGGCGGTCAGTTCCGGGTGGTCGAAGCAGTAGGCCGCCGCGTGTTGGATGGCGAGGAACTGGCCGGAGTCGGTGTTGTCCTTCACGTCGCCGTAGGCGCGGACCAGCAGTTCGTTGCCGGCCACGAAGCCGATGCGCCAGCCGGTCATGTTGAAGCTCTTGCTGCAGGAGTGCAGCTCCAGGCCCACGTCCTTGGCGCCCGGCGTGGCCAGGAAGCTCAGCGGCCGGCCCTCGAAGACCAGCGCCGCGTAGGCCGCGTCGGAGATGACCACCAGCCGGTGTTTTTTGGCGAAGTGCACCACCCGCTCGTAAAACTCCGGCGTGGCCGAGGCCCCGGTGGGATTGTTCGGGTAGTTCAACACCAGCACCTTGGCCCGGCTCAGCACCCCCGCCGGCACGGCCTCGAGGTCCGGCAGAAAATCGCGCTCCTCGGTCAGCGGCAGGTGGAAGACCTGTCCCCCGTAGTAGCGGGCGTGGGTGCCGAAAACCGGGTAGCCGGGCGTGGTCATGAGCACCACGTCGCCGGGGTTGATGAAGCAGGCCGGCAGAATGGACAGGGCGGCCTTGCTCCCGATCGAGTGAATGACCTCCGTCTCGGGGTTGATGCCCGGCACCCCGCACACCCGCTCCAGGTACCGGGCCGCGGCGGCCTTGAGCACGGCATCGCCGTTGTCGGCGTAACCGCGGTTTTCGGGCTTGCGGGCCTCGGCCGCCAGAAGCTCGACCACTTCGGGGAAGGCCATTTCGTCCGGCTCGCCCACGCCCAAATCAAGGATCTCGGCGCCGGGATGGGCGGCCAGGGCGGCGCGTTTGGCACGTTTGATCTTCTCGAACTTGTAGATCGCGGTGGATTGGCCGTACCGCGCGCCACCGATGCGCTCGGCGAACAGGTGTTGCAGATAGGGTTCGGACATGGTGCGTGCGGCGGGCGACGCCGGATGGGACCGCTCGAGCGCGACCGCCAAAGGGCGGGGAGGTTAGCCCGACGCGCTGAAGGCGCAAGCCGGGGATCGGCGGATGGGAGAGGGGGCGCGATTCCCAAGCCGGTGCCCGCGCAGCGCCCCGGTTGGCGGTGTGGCAGAGCAGTCGTGGAGTGCCGCAGCCCGCGGGGGGGGTGGGCGCGGCTGGCGGTGGTCCTGGCCAGCGTCCGGAAAGGTTGCCCTTCAGGGCTGGCAGCAGGGCAGGAATGCACCTGGATCCGGCTACTGCAAAAAATTACTTGCCTCCACCGCCTCGCGGTATTAATCAGCCTGCATCAGCAAGACAACCCTGGCCGGGCAGGCCGCCATCGGGGAAATTGGCCTGGCCGGACCCGGGCAGATCAACCCAACATGAGACGAGATGCCATGAAACACCATCCGATGCACCAACCAGCCCCGTGGCGGGCTCTTTTCCGGTGCTTCAGTGCCGGCCTGCTGGCAGTTGCGCCGGTTCTGGCAGGCACCTTGAACACCGACTTCAGTACCGATCCGGGCGGCCTGCTGCTGGGCAAGGCCAAGATCGAGGACGGCATCCTCAAGCTGCAAGACCTGCAGGAGTTGATTGACGGCACCTCGGCCCTGCCCATGCACGGGTCGTATGTGTTCCCGGAAATTGATCCGGGCCAGAAGGTGGCCGCGTTCACGGCCAGCTTCCGCGTCAGCATTCACGGCGGCACGGAGATCCCGGCCCAGGGTTTCAGCTTCGTGCTCGCGGAGGACCTGGCCACGCGCTCGACGCCCTTCCGCGAAGGCGGCGGCGACACCACCGGTCTGGTGATCTCCTTCGACACCGTGGACAACCTGCCCGGCTTCGAGGCCGAGGGCAACGAGCCGGGCGACGCGCCGGGCGTCATCGTCAAACTCGGCGGCCAGCGCGTGCTGGCCCGGCGGTTCACCGGCTTGCGCACCGGCCCGCCCAACAATCAGACGCCGAACTTTGTGCCGGTGGAAATCCGGCTCGACGCCGACGGCACGCTCAACGTGACCTACAACGGGGTGAAGGTGGTGGACAACGCCTCGATCCCGTACGCGCCGATTGCCGGCCAGTTCGGTGTGGGGGCCGGTACGGCCGAACTGACCGCGGCCATCCGCGCCAACCACTGGTTTGACAACATGAGCATCACCACCACGCCGGTCACCGGCGGACCGGTGCTCCTGTCGGCCGCGCCGCTGGGCTCGCAGGTGCGGCCGGATGCGCTGATCGAGGCGCGCATCGAGAATCTGGGCGGCGCCGCGGTGCAGCTTCAATTCGATGGCGCCGCGGTCAGCCCCTCCGTGACCACCAGCGCCGGCGTGACCACGGTGAGCTTCGATCCCCCCGGTCTGCTCGCCGCGGGGTCCGAACATCAGGTGCGGTTGACCTACGGCACCCGCACGTTGCAATGGACCTTCACGGTGATGAACGTGCCCGCGGTCCCGCCTGCCTTCGCGCTGGACGCCGCGGCGGTGGATACCACCCGGGGCGGGTTCAAGATTCGCATCCACCAGTTGGAAACCACCCCGCCCGGCGGCAACTCCTACCAACGCGCGGTGGATCAACTGGCCGGCAAGCTCGGGCCGAACGTGGCCGATCTGTCGCTGGCCAATCCCGACGGCACCTTTGACCGCGATCTGATCAACTTTGAGCAGGAGGGCAACGAAGCCGGGTTCTTCAGTTGGAGCACCGGCTTTGCGGACGACCTGTTCCCCGGCATCCCGGGCAACTTCGGCACCACCGACAACATCGCCATGGAAGTGACCGGGTATCTCGACCTCGCCCCCGGCGTGTACACCTTCGGCATGGTCTCGGACGACAACGCGCGCCTGACCATCGGCCCGCATCCCCGCGACGTGACCGGCCTCATCGTGGCGGACACGCCCATCGGCACGGTGCGCGGCACCGTGGTGGTGACCCAGGCCGGACTGTACCCCTTCAGCGTGGTCTGGGCCGAGGGCGGTGGCGGCGCGCATTTGGAACTGTGGACCGAGGATGCCGCCGGCCGGCGCGTGTTGGTCAACGACCGCGCCACCGCCGGGCATGTGAAGGCGTACCGCCAACTGCGGGCCGGGGTGAGCACCCCGCCGTACCTGAGCCGCGCCAAACCCGCGCCGGGCGACAGCAATGTGTCCACCACCCCGCGCCTGGAGCTGGACCTGACCGAGGAGGGCAGCGCGGTCAACCTGGGCTCGATCCGGCTCTCGTTGAACGGCCAACCGGTCGCGCTGGCCGCGGGCGCCGTCACCCGCAGCGGCAACGTGGTGAGCATCGTCCACCGCGTGGCGGAGCCGTTGGAGGGACTCTCGCTCCAAACCGTCCGGCTCGAGTACACCGACGCCGCCAATCGTCCGTCCGTCCGCGAGTACACCTTCACCACCGGCGCGCCGCAGACCGGCGGTTTCGCCGGAGGCCAATGGGACTTCACCCGCGGCGACCTCAGCGCCACCATCGGCCGGCCGCTGGGCCTGATTGATCCCACGCTGGCCTCCCGCTACCGCTTCGGCACCACCACGCAGTTCGGCATTCCGGGCATCGGCGGGCGTGAGGCGCGCGTGCTCCACATCCCCCACGTGGACACCGGCGAGGCCGACGCCCGGGGGCCGATCTTCAAGCGGCTGGGCCTGCGGATGAATCATGCCATGGCGCCCAATGGCGGCGGGCAAAAGGTCAATCAGTGGACGCTCATCATGGACCTGTACTGGGGGGAGAACGGGTCGGGCTTTGGCTCGATCCTCCAGACCCACGACTTCGACAACCCGACCGACGGGGACCTGTTCTGGCGGGCCAGCGACGGGTCCTACGGCAAGGGCTGCTGCTCCAGCTAC
>CALFAV010000039.1 GCA_937946835.1 uncultured Verrucomicrobiae bacterium
CCCACGTTCCGATACAACCGACTCCCCGCCCCGTTCTGCGTCACCACCAGGTCCGGCCGCCCGTCCCGGTCAAAGTCCCCCACCGCACAGCCCCGCTGCTCCCCATAGATCTTGAGCCCGCTTTGCTGCCCCGGCACCGGAGTGAAGCCGCCCCGCCCCTCCCCCCGCCACAGCAGCCCCCGCCCCGCGTCGTGACGGGTCTGGTCCGGCGCCACGGCAAAGAAATTCTGGCTCAAAAACAGATCCTCGGCCCCGTCCCCGTCAAAGTCCGCCACCGCCAGCCCGAAGACCGGCGCCCACTGCGCCTCCGCCGGCAACGGCCGCGCCTCAAACCGGTCCCCGCGGTTGAAAAAGACCATGCTCGCCAGCGTGTTCACCTCGAGATACGCCGCCCGGGCCAGCCGCTCGCCGTAGATTTGCTCCAAGCTGGAGGTGCCGTATTGCTCGAAGGTCTGGATGCGCGCGCGGAGGAACGGCATCGCCGCCTGCACCGCGAGGAAACCGCGGTCGGGCACCCAGGCGTTCATGCCCCGCTCGAAGCGGGCCTCGACGAGCTGGACGCCTCCGCTCTCGTCCAGGTCGCCGAAGTACAGCCGGCGGGGAAACTCGGGGCTGGCGTCGCGCCAGCGGTGGTTCAGGCCCCAGTTGCCCGCGATCAGGTCCTGCCGGCCGTCCCCATCCAGGTCCGCCGTGGTAATGCCGGTCCACCAGCCGGTCAGCTCGGCCAACGTCACCCGGGCTCCGGGCCGGCGCGGGTCGTCCACGGGGGGATTCCACGGCTCGAGGCGACCGGCCACGTTGCGGAAGAGGCGCAGGGGGCCCCAGTCACACGCCAGCGCCAGTTCGGGCCGGCCATCCCCGGTCAGGTCGGTGAAGACCGCGCCACTGACCAGACCCAGTTTCTCGAACTGCTGCACCGGCACGAACCGCCCCCCCTCGTTGCGCAGCAACAATGAGTCGGCCGGCTCGGGGTAGCGCCCGGCCACCACGCGCCCGCCGATGAACAGTTCAAGGGTGCCGTCGCCGTCCACATCGCCGAAGGCCAGCGGGCCGGTGCTGGCGCGGGGGCCCAGGACGCTTTCGCCGGCGAGGCCGCGGCGGAGGTCGTACACGCGCAGCCAGCCGCCGTTGGTGCGGCCGTCCTCGTAGTTGGCCGAGCCGATGAAGAGCGTCTCGCCGATGCCCAGCACGGCGGTTTGGTCACGCGCCACGGGGCGGGTGAGCGCGGGGAGCTGCACCGGTGTGAAGCCGCCGCGGGTGTCATTACGGAAAAAGGCGGGTGCGCCGCCGCGACCCGAGCCGATCACCAAATCCTCCCAGCCGTCGCCGTCGAAATCGTGCCAGGCCACGCCCGGGCCGAGCTGGCTCAGGCGGTGGGGCAACAGGGGCTGGCGCTCGAAGTCATCAAAGGGGTCTTCGTGGTGGGTGTGGTTGAGCCGGTCGCTCACGTCCTCGAACCACGGCCGGGGCGGGGGCGGGGCGGGTTCCCGGGATGGCGCGCTCGCACCGGCGGCGTCCACCTCGAGCAGGTGGTTGGCGGGCACGTCGTGCACCACGCTGCGGCGGCCGTCGCGCCAGTGCACCTCGACCTCGAGCCGGTTGGTGGGGCTGCCGGCGGCAAACACGCGCAGCGGTTCGGACGCGGACAGGTAATGGCCGCCGCAGATGAACTCCTGCGACTGCGGTACCGGCCCGCCGTTGACGCGCACGCGGGCGCCGATGCCCTGCACGTTGCCCGGCGGGCCGCGCAGCCGCACGGCCAGGCGCGGCGCGGTCGAGTCGTTCCGGTACACGCCGACCGGCTCATTGAGCTTGTTGACCACCACATCCAGGTCGCCGTCCCCGTCCAGGTCGGCCAGCGCGGTGCCCTGGGAGATGCCCTTGTCGGCAAAGCCCCAGCGCCCCTGCATCTCCTCGAAGGTCCAGTCCCCGCGGTTGCGGAAAATGAGGCTCGGGGTGCTGAAGTCCGGGAACATGGCGACCAGGGAAATGATGTCGGCCTGGGTCAACGGCCGGGCGGCGCGGGCGGCCTCGATGCGGTGCTGCATGTCCACGTTCTGGAAGTCGCGCATCTGGCCGTTGGGCACGAGCACGTCCTCGAAGCCGTCCAGGTCCACGTCCAGGAACAACGGCATCCAGGACCAGTTCGAAGCCTCGACGCCGGCATAGAAGGCGATCTCGGCGAAGGTGCCGTCGCCGCGGTTGACGTGGAGGGTGTTGCGCCAGACCTGGGGGCGGTTGTCAATCAGGCCGATGGGCCAGGCCACCGGCTTCTGGGTGCTGACCTGGGTGTGCCGGTCCTTGTGCGCGGTGGCCAGCATGTCCACGATCATGAAGTCCACGTCCCCGTCCCGGTCCAGATCGCCGAAGTCCACGCCCATCGAGAAGGTTGAGGTGGTGCGCAGCGCCAGCCGGTCAATGGCCCGGAAGCGACCGCGGCCGTCGTTGATCCAAAACCGGTCCGGGCTGAACAGGTCGTTGCACACGTAAATCTCGGGTGCGCCGTCGCCGGTCACGTCGCGCATTTGCACGGACAGCCCCCAGTCGCGCGGGGCGTCTTCGAGCGGGCGACCGTCCTCGTCGAGGAAGGCGCCGTCGGTCCAGGAAACCGCGGTGAAGCGGCCGGTGCCGTCGTTGAGGTAAAGCCCGTCCGGCTCGCCCAGTTCGAGCACCTCGCCGTCCGGGGCGAGCACGAAGCGGTTGGTCAGGTGCGGTGCGGTGACCGGTTCGCCGTTGACGGCCACCACGGTGGGGCGCCCCTGGACCACCTGGATGCGGAACGTGGTGGTGGGCCGGTCCATGACGGTGGTCTCGCGATAGTTGACCACGTACAGGTCCAGGTCGCCGTCCCCGTCCACGTCCGCCAGCGCCAGGGACATGCCCCCGGTGCGGGCGCGCAGGCCGGCGGCATCGGTCGCGTCGGTAAAGCGGCCGGTACCGTCGTTGAGCCACAGGTGCGGTCCCTGGCCGAGGGTGTTCACCAGCAGGTCCAGGTCGCCGTCGCCGTCCACGTCCGCCAGCACCGCGGCCATGCAATCCAGGCCCGGCATCGCCACGCCGGCGCGGGCGGTGATGTCCTCAAAGCGCCACTGGCCGAGATTGCGAAACAGGGCATTGTCGCTGTCCAACCCGCAGAAAAACAGATCGCAGCGGCCGTCCCCGTCCACGTCGCCCGCGGCCACGCCGGCGCCGCTGAGCAGGTTGCGGTTGGTGATGCTGCGGGCGTGGTCGAGGCGGTTGGTGAACAACAGGCCGGTCTGGGCCGGGGGCAGGCGGGTGAAGCCGGTCTGGCCGGTGGGGGGCACGTTCAAGGGCTGCACACGCCACCCTGTGCCGGCGGCTTCCCCGGCGTCCGCGCCCGCAGCCGGCCCCGACGCGCCCAACAGCAGGCCAAGCCCCAGCAGCAGCGGGCGGATCCGGCGTCGCGCCGGTTCAGGCCGGTTGGACTTGGAGAAGTGCACGACGGGCAGGGTAAATCAGTGGGCCGACGCCGGACCAGCCTCAAGCGGCGGGCGGCGGCGTTATTCACCAGCCCGGGCGGGGCGGTTTTCCAGATCGCCTCCCGCGCCGGCCCGCTGGCTGCCAGCCAGCGGGCCGACAGACTACCAGTCTGCGCTACGCTCGCTTTCCGCCGGGCGAGACGCCCGACTCAGGCCGGCTGGAAGCCGGCGCTCCGGCGGAGCGGCAACCGTCCCGGTTGCCGTGGAAGGCGGCAGCTTGCCGCCCGGGTCAGCGGCGCCGACCGGTAGTCGGCCGTATCGCGGATTGGCAATCCGCTCCGGGAGTGGACAAGCCCCGGCCGGTCGCTACGCTCGGCGCGCACGATGGCCGTCCGCACTCTGACGCCCCTTTCCCCCCCCGCGGCGCTGGGCTATGCGATGCCCGCCGAGTGGGAACCGCATGCAGCCACCTGGCTGGCCTGGCCACATCATGCCAGTGACTGGCCCGGCAAGCTGGACACCATCCGCTGGGTGTACGCGGAAATAGTGCGCAAGCTGGCCCCGGGCGAGCGGGTGCGGTTGCTGGTGCCCACGGCGGCCGCCGCGCGGCAGGCGCGCCGGTATCTCGAACGGGCCGGCGCGAACCTGCGCCGCGTGGAGTTTCTCCTCTGCCCGACCGACCGCGCCTGGACGCGCGACGCCGGCCCGTTGTTTGTGCGCCGGGGCCGGGACCGGGCGCTGGCCATCGTGCATTTTCATTTCAACGGCTGGGCCAGGTACCGGAACTGGCGCCGGGATCGCCGGGTTCCCGAGTTTGCCGCCCGCCGGCTGCGGTTACCGCTCTTCCGCGCGCGTGTGCAGGGACGTCCCTTCGTGCTGGAGGGCGGGGGGATCGAGGTCAACGGCCGCGGCACGCTATTGGCGACCGAGGAGTGCTGGCTGGACCGCCGGGTGCAGGTGCGCAACCCCGGGCTGGGGCGCGCCGACTACGAGGCGGCGTTCCGGGATTACCTGGGCGCGCACCACGTGCTCTGGTTGCCGCGGGGCCTGGCCGGGGATGACACGCACGGGCACATAGACGACCTGGCGCGGTTTGTGAACCCGCGCACGCTGGTGATGGTGCGGGAAACGCGGCGGGGCGATCCCAACCACCGGGCGCTGGCGGCCAACTGGGAACGGGTGCCGGAGCTGCGCCTGGAGGACGGCTCGAGGCCGGAGGTGGTGCCGCTGCCCCTGCCCGCGCCGCTTTACTTCGACGGCCAGCGACTGCCGGCCAGCTACGCGAATTTCTACATCGCCAACGCCGCCGTGCTGGTGCCCACTTTCAACGACCCGAACGACCGGGTGGCGCTGGGGATTCTGGGGGAACTGTTCCACAACCGGCCGGTGGTGGGCATTCACGCGGTGGACCTGGTGCTGGGCCTGGGCACGCTCCATTGCCTGACCCAGCAACAGCCGGCCTGAGGGCGGCCCGGCGGTCACAAAAAAAGCCGCCCAAAGGCGGCTTGCGTGGTGAAACTGCACCCGGGGGCGTGCGGCTATTTCTTTTCGCCGCCGGCCTTGGCCTTCTCGGCCTCCTGCTGCTTGAGCTTCTCGAGGTCGGCGGCCTTGATGATTTCGATCTTGGCGCCCTTTTCGAGTTCTTCCTTGGACGGCACCTTGATGATGTCGCTGGTGACCGGCTGGCTCGGCAGGGCGGGCGGCGCGGCGGCCGCCTGGGACTGGACGGAGATCAACTCCACCTCGAACTGGAGCAGGGAATTGGGCGGGATGCCCGGCCGGCCCGGTTCGCCGTAGGCCAGGTCCGGGGGGATGAAGAGCTGCCACTTGGCGCCGGGTTTCATGAGCTGCAGGGCCTCGGTCCAACCCTTGATGACCTGCCCCACGCCGAAGGTGGCGGGCTGCCCGCGCTTGTAGCTGCTGTCAAACTCGGTGCCGTCCAGCAGCGTGCCCTTGTAGTGGACGGTGACCTGGTCGTTGGCCTTGGGCGACTCGCCGGCGCCTTCGGAGAGCACCTTGTACTGCAGGCCGCTGGCGGTGGTCACCACCCCTTCCCTGGACTTGTTGGCGGCCAGGAATTCCTCGGCGGCCTTCTTGTTTTTCTCAGCCAGGTGTTTTCGCGCCTCGGTCTGGTAGGCCATGATGGCGTTGCGGGCGTCGTTTTCCGACAACTGCGCGTTGCCGCCGGCCGCATCCTGGAACCCGCGGCGAAACAACTCGAGGTCCAGTTCGGCCGGGTCCACCCCGTTGCGCTTGAGATTCGTGCCCAGACTCAGCCCCAGGCTGTAGCTGAATCGTTCCCGGGGATCATTCAAGGCGCCGGCGTCCGCGCCTGTCAACCGCAGGACCACCAATCCGGGTAGTAAAGTCAGGAGCAAGCAGCGTTTCATCGTGTGAACTTTCATCTCCGGCAGCTTTTCGGAAACCGCCGGGGCCAGCAATACGAAAAACGACCCCCCGCCGCGGCCCCCCTGCCGTGGTCCGGGGCGCAGACCGACTACTCGTAACGGATCACCAATTCACCGGCCTGCACCGTGATGCCCAGCAGCCGTGTGGGCCGGCAGGCGGAAAGCCGGAAAAAAGCCGGCGCGGAGGGCACCGGCACGCGCAAGGCCGACCCGGCAGGGTCCACCACGGCCGGGATGGTAGTAAACGGCCCGTCCACCGTGGCGGCCATGAGCAGGTCCGGGGGGGCGGGCGACTCGGGATTTTCGGCCAGGGTGGTCTCGATCCAATCACGGCGCGCGGCGACCCGGGAGGCATACCAGGCGGCCGGTTGGGGTTGCTCCGTGCCCTCCACCAAAACCCACAGCGCATCCCGGCGCTCGTACAGCCCGCTCTTGTCGAACAGGGCGGCGTGGAGGTCCTCGCCCTCGGGCGTGAATCGGAACGGGCCGTCCACCGCCAGGGCGATGCCGGCCAGTTCCCAGCGGTCTTCGTGGAGGACAAAGACCGCGCCGCCGGAATCGCCCCCGGTGAACATGGCCTCATCCGCGCCGGCATCGGCATCAAAGGTGCCGGCCAGGGCGTTGGCCTCGAATCCGCCGTAGTTGGCCAGATCACTGATTTGGTTGGTCCCCCAGCGGAGGGTGCCGGCGCCGCCGCCCCACAACCAGCCCAGCAGGCGGGTTTCGCCCGGTTCGTTGGTGACCACCACCGCCGCGCCGCGGGCGCGCCCCCGGCCGAACAACACACAGGGCAGGCCCACCTCATTGGTGCCGCGGAAAAGCGGGGCAAACGTGGGAAACTCGCCGCACACCCGCCACAGGGCCAGATCACTGCCCTCGTCGAAAAACCGGGCGGTGGTCCGGTAAGCCCGCCCGGCAAAGTGAAATACCTCGCCCACACTGCCGCCCAGGTGGCGGGCGGTGAGAAACCAGTTCGGGGCGATGGGGGTGCCGGCGAAGCCGCGCCAGTTGCCCTGCCATTGCCAGCCGCTGTCGGCCAGCTCGCCCCCGGGCGGGGTGGTGTTGTGGTCCGGGTCGCCCGTGCCCAGATGAATCATCGCGCGCGCCGCCGCGGTGAACGCGGCCAGGGCCGGCAGGCGGAACCAGGAGCGGGCGCGCCGGGACATGGTTCAAAGCCCTTGCAGGGCTTCGTCCATGGCCGCGAAGAGGGCCTTCATCGTGGCCTCGGTCTCGTCGCCCATGTTCGAGATGCGGAAGGTGGTGCCCTTGATCTTGCCGTAGCCGCCGTCAATGAGGAAGCCGCGGTCCTTCACCCGCTTTTGGAACTCGGGCACGTTGATGACCCGGCCGCCGGGCCGGGCGCCGTTGTTCACGCAGGTCAGCGTGTGTGACTCGAACCCGGCCTCCGGGAAGAGCGTGAAGCCGTGCCGGGCCGCCCAGGCGCGGGTCATTTGCGCCAGTTGGGCGTGGCGGGCGTAACGCGCCGCGAGGCCCTCGGTAAAGATGTCCTCGAGCTTGGAGTCGAGCGCATACACGTGCGCGATGCTCGGGGTGCTGGGGGTCATGTTTTGCTCGGCGTTTTTCTGGAACTCAACAAAGTCGAAGTAGTACCCGCGGTCCTTCACCGTGGCGGCCTTGGCCAGGGCGGCGGGCGAGCACACAAAGAGGCACATGCCCGGGGGCAGGGCCAGGGCCTTCTGGGTGCCGGCCAGCACCACGTCCACGCCCAGCTTGTCAAACTCCACCGGCACGGCGGTGAGCGAGCTGACGCAGTCCACGATGAACATCACGTCCGGGTATTTGGCCTTGAGCGCGGCGATCTCGGCCAGGGGCGACATCACCCCGGTCGAGGTCTCGTTGTGGATGAAGGTCAGGGCGTCGAACTGCCCTGTGGCCAGTTTCGCGTCCACCGCCTCGGCCCGGATGGGCGAGCCCCAGGGCACCTGGAGCGGCTCGGCGTCCTTGCCGCAGCGCCGGGCCACGTCGTACCACTTGTCGGAAAACGCGCCGCACATGCAGTTGAGGACCTTTTTCGTCACCAGGTTGCGCAGGGCGCCCTCCATGACCCCCCAGGCCGAGGAGGTGGACAGGAAGACCAGTTGCTTGGTGGACAACAGCGCCTGGAGCCGGGGCTGAATGCGGGCGTACAGGTCTTTGAACCCCTGGCCGCGATGACCGATCATCGGTTGGCAAAACGCGCGGAAGGTCTTCTCGCTCACCTCGACCGGACCGGGAATGTGCAGTTTGACGTGTGCCATATTCGGGCCGGTCAACTTGCCCGCAGGCCGCCACAGAGGCAAGCGAGGTTTTGGGCCGGGGCTGCTGCCGGGGCGCTTCACCCCCCCCGGCGGTACCAACCTCACCATCCGGGCAGCGCTGGCGCGTCGCGACCCGGGCGGGCGGGAAGCCCGCGCTCCGGCGTGGCGGCAGCTTCCGCCCGCTCAGTTCAACTCGCGGATGAAGATGTTTTTGAACTGCAGCAGGCTGGGCGGGCTGTTCCAGTTGCCGTTGCGGTCCTTGCCGCCGTGATGCTGCAGGGCGATCCGCCCCCGCGGCGGCAGGTCGGGAATGGTGGCGCCGGGGATGACGGTCACGCCGTTGAGCACCACGGTCACGGTTTTGCCGCGGACGGTGATCACGAACCGGTTCCATTCCCCCACCGGCTTGTCGGCCTGGTGACGCGGGGTCACGGCCGCGCGCAGCTCGGGCGGGGTCTTCGGGTCGGTGCGCACGCCGTACATTTCCCCGGAGCCGATGGGCCAGCACCAGATGTTCACCTGGTAGCGGCCCTCGCCGCGCAGGAAGATGCCGGAGTCCGAGTCCGGCAGCGCCAGGCGCAATTCCTTGCCGGTGATGTCGCGGGCGTGGGTGCCGTCGGGCAGGACGTAGGGCACGCCCGGGTTGATGTACGGGGTGGCCTTGATGCGCCAGTCCACGTGCAACTCGAAGTCGCCGAACTCGCGCTCGCTCCACAGCGATTTGTCCCCGGGCGCCTCGCTCTCGGCATCGTAGTCAATCACCCCGTTGACCACCTTCCAGTGGCCGTTGTCACCGGCCGGCACGCGCCAACCGGTGAAGTCCCGACCGTTGAACAGAGCGGTGAATCCCGGCGGGGGGGCGTTGTCGGCGGCGCGGGTCAACGCGGGGACAGCCAGCAGGGCGGCAACAAGGAGCAGCGGAGTTTTCATGGTTCGGTACGGCCTGATTACGGATGACCGGCCAATGGCGTCGCCCCACCGCGGGTTTGGCAAGTCGGAAGTGCAGCCGTCCGGCGATCAAGCAATCGGGCAGTCCGGGACGCCCAGCGTGGGCGGGGACGTGGCCGGGGGCGCCGGCCTTTGGAGGGCGCCGGCTTGCGGGCGCTCTCGGAGGCCGAGCTGGCTGGAAGCCGGCGCTCCGGCGCGGCGGTGCTTGGCAGGGCGTCCGGCCCGGGTATCTTGCGAACATGAAAGCGATGTTTTGCGCAGTACTGGTGGGAGCGGCTCTCGGAGCCGGTTGTGGCGGCAAGCCAAAAGAACCTGTGCCGAGCGCCACCAATGCCGCCAGCGGCAACCCGATCACCGCCCCGGTGGATTATGTGGGCGCCGTGGGCCAGGCCCAAAAGCAGGCGGCGAAGGTGGTGGACCTGGTCCAGGTGCAACAGGCCATCCGGCAATTTCAGGCCGCCGAGGAGCGGTATCCCAAAAATCTCGAAGAACTGGTGCGCGAAGGGTACCTGCCGGCCCTGCCGAAGCTGCCGGCGGGGCTACAATTCGAGTACAACCCGGCCAGCGGCCAGGTCAGGGCGGTGCCGACCCGGTAAACGCCGAACTGCCACAGCCGTCGCATGGCTGACCTCACGGTCGGCCCGGTGACCGGCTTGGGGGCGGGGCAACCCGGTTTGAATCGGCACGGGAAACGCTGCGGAAAACGACCGGTCATGCCGTTCAAGAAAATCATCGTGACGGTGGTGGGCGGCACCATTTTGGTGTTCGGCCTGGCACTGCTGGTGTTGCCCGGGCCGGCCTTTGTGGTGATCCCCCTCGGCCTGGCGGTGCTGGCCACGGAGTTTGTTTGGGCGCGCCGGTGGTTGCGTCGCGCCAAAGGCATGGTGAACCAGCGCAAGGCCCGCCGCACCACCCGCGCGGTGTGGGTCACGTGCCGGCGGAAGTGGGACCGGTTGCGTTTCCGGTGGCTGCGGCGTCATTCCGTCAAGCCGGCGGCTTCGGCCGTTCCCCTCAAGCCGACGGGAAGCAGAGCCACAAATCCATTGACCGAGGAGGCGGCGGGGGCGACCTCGGACTCAAATCCGCAAAGCCCCGCCGCCACCCTACCACGCCCTCCGGCCCAGGTACCGGCCACGGTTCGTCCTCCAAGCTCCGTTTGAGATGCTCCCGGGGGCGTTCCCCCCAAGGAGCCGGCGGAAGGCCCACCCCGGCTGCCGAAATGGAGTCCGGCCATTCGGCAGATTGAAAGTGAAGGCCGACGCCAGAGCGGTGGGTGAGCGGTCGCCGAAAGAAAAGTGGAAGCGGAAACCCGGCTAGTCCTTGACCGGGATGGTGAGCAGTTCGGCGGCGGTCCAGGGCGTGAAGGTCCCGCGCGCTGCGGTGGCGTCACGGATGACCTTGACCTGGGCGGGCGAGACCGGGCCGGCGTTGTTGCCCCAGTCCTTGTTGCCGCGAATGAAGGTAAGCACTGCGGCGATGTCTTCGTCCGTGAGCTGCTCCCGCCAGGGTAGCATGGCGTTGTTGAATTCGACCCCATTGACCGTGATGGGGCCCTGCATGCCGTCCAACACGATCCGAATGATGCGGTTGGGGCCTTCCGTAAGCACCCAGTCCGAACCGGCCAGGGGCGGGAACTGGCCGGGTGTGCCGCGGCCGTTGGGCTGGTGACAGGCGGAGCAGTAGGTGTTGTAAACCTGCCGTCCCTTCGCGAGCAACACGTCGGCTTCGGAGCGCGGCACCCGCGCCTCCACGTCGGCCAGTAATTCGCCCGGGGTGAAAACCATCGGGTTGAAGCCGCCGCCGTGCCGGTCCACGTACAATGTCGCCCAGTACAGGGCCGCGCCGAAGACCGCCACCAACCAGATGGGCGTGTAAAACGCCGTGCCGGTGCGCGGCTCGGCCGGCTCTGGACCCGGGACCAGGTCGGGCACCGTCGCCGGCGGGGCGGGGTGGGATGAAGTGGTGGAACGCGGCTCCAAACTCATGGCTGGGCGGGCGGCGGGGTCGGAGCAGGCGGCGCGGCAGCAGGCCCGTTGGTGACTGCCGCGGCCCCGGCCGACGCCGGGCGCGGCACGTAGGTCTCGTAGAAGAGCGTGTCAGCTTTCAGGCTCAGCAGGTAGGCCACCAGTTGGCGGGCCTCGGGTCTGGGCACAATTTCGATTCCCGGGGGCGGCTCGAAACCAAAGCCGCGCAGGGCGTCCGGCGAAGGTTCCTGTCCCGGCCGCAGACGGCGCTCTTCAAAGAGGTACGGGTAGCGGGGCATGGTCGAGCCGGGCAGTTCGAGTCGGGCGTTGTACAGCTTGAGGTACAGGCGCATTTCATTCGTCTGTCGGGCGCCGAGATTGGCCAGGTCCGGCCCGAAGCGCACCTGCCCGAGCATGACCGGATGGTCGCGCAGGTAATCCCGGGCCACGGTGCGGCGTGCGCCCCAGCCGCGGGCGATGTCGGGCCCCAGATTGGCCAGGGTCAATTCCACCTGCGCCCCGGCATTGGTCAGCCGGCGCAGCGCGGCTTCGGCCGCGGCGTAACTGACGTGCTTTAAGAGGGGCCGCGGCAACTCTTCCGGCAACCGACGGCCGTCCACGCCGGCCAGGTCGCGCCGCAGCGACGCCACCACCCGGCGGGTCTCGACGGCGTTGGTGCCCAGGTCGGTGACCGTCAGGTCGGCGAAGAGCGGTTCCTGGCGCACCTGTCGGGTGTGGCAGTACTGGCAACCCTGGGCGCGGTAAACCTCCGCGCCCTGTTTGGCCTCGCCGGGCCGGTCCACCGGGTAGTTGATGCCCAGTTCCTCGATCAGGATGGGTTCCTCATGGCCGATTTGAAAATGCGGGGCCAGCACCGCCACCAGCCACGAGGCCAGCACGGCCGCCAGCACGCCCAGAAACATCAGCGGCCCGTGTTTCATGGCTTCACCTCCGCCGGTTGCGGGCCGGTCGGTTGGGGTGTCCACCAGGCCTGCCAGACCGGCCGGGCCGCCTGCTGGAAGCAACGCACCAGCGCCAGTACCAGATTGAGCACAAACAGCAGCGCCCCGCCCAGCCAGAGCAGATGGGCCAGCGTGCCGGTCGCGGCAAAGGGCAGGTAACGCTTCACCACCAAAATGAAACCGAGTTGAGGGTCCTTCAGCGCCGCGCCGTGAGCCAGTCCGCCCACCAGAAAGGCCGCGGCCAGCACAAGAATCCCCGTCGCCGCCAGGTAAAAATGCGCCCGCGCCAGCCCCGCCACCGGCCAACCCTGCCCCAGCAACCGCGGCACCAAATAGTAAAGCGCTCCCAGCAGGGCCAGCCCGGCCACACCCTGCGTCCACAGGTAATCCAGGCCGGGCGTGACCAGGGTGAACTGGGTCAACTGCCGCACGCCCAGCAGTGAGTTCAGGGCGGCCAGGGCGCCGGCCCCCACAAACACCAACCACGCCAGCGCGATGAAGCGCAGCACCACGCTCTCACGAAACCGGCCCGCGGCCCCGCGCCCCAGCCGCGCACCGTTGACCGCCACGGCATACACCCCGAACAGGGTGAGCACCCCGGCGGCGGCGGCCACGCTGCTCATCCAGGCCGGAAACGGCCCGCCGGCATAGCGCACCTGCCCGGCCAGGCTGCCAAAGATGGTCAGGACCCAGAACCCGAACAGCGCCAGGCTCCGACTGGGCACGGGGTTTCCGGTCAGCTTGGGCGCAAAGTAGAAAATGGCGGCCAGGCCCAGGAAACCCAGCCACAGGACCTGCAGGTTTTGGAGATACCACGCCTGCGCCGCCGCCTGAAGCACGCCCCGCAGCGGCAGAAAGTTCGTGGCCAGATGCGCCGCGGCAAACACCCACGGAAAAACCAGCAGCGCGGCGATCAGATGCCACTGGGACACGTACGCCTCGGCCTCGACCCGCCGGGCGAAGGTGAGCAGCGCCCAGGGCGCCATCAGCAGGTACCCCCCCAGCAGGAGCGGGGACGCGTAAGGCGGCAGCTCCAGCCCTTCCAACCCGGTGGCGTCCCCCGCCAGAATGCCGAGCAGCCCGATTTTCAACCCCGCGTGCCAGACCAGCGCACCCAGAATGATGACCCCGCCGCCCCGCAACGGCGCGCCGCTCAGCCGGGCGGTCATCCACAGGGCCATTGCCAGCCCGGCCAGCGAGGCAAAACCGAACACAAAAGCGTTCCACGCCGCGGGCTGCACCCGGCCGTAGGTCAGCCAGGCGTGCTGGGCCAGCATTCCGGGGGCGTGCAGCTTGATGGCCGCCAGCACGGCCAGCGCGCCCGCGACCACCAACCAACCGGCCGCCAGGACCACCAACACCAGGACCGGCCAGCGGCACGAGCGGTCAATGGCCTCCACCGGAACCCGCACCGGCCGGGGTGCGGGCGGGGCGGCGGCAGGGGCGGTTGGGGGCGGGCTTTGCGGGGAACTCATCGGACGGAGAGTCACCAAGGCAGTCGCGGCCGCCGGTTCATTCGTACTCGCCGGGTGTTTCCGGCGGCTTGGCCGTGGCCTTTTCCACGCGGGCGAGCAAATCCGCCCGGCCGGCGGCGGGGTCCTGCCAGAGCCGGAGCAGCAGCTCCATCGCGTTGGTGATGGGGATGCGGTAAATGCCCTTGGCCTTGTCAATCGGCTCGGCGGTGGTGAGCGCCACGTGCGCGGCGGCCCGGATTTCCGCCAGGTTGCTGTACCGGAGTGCGGCGCGAGCGGTGTCCACCCCCGGGGGCCGGGTGCGCTGGAAGACCCACCAGGCCAGGCCGCCGACCAGCAGCAGCGTACCGACCGTGCCGACAAACCAGGCACCCGCCCTGGC
Organism: uncultured Verrucomicrobiae bacterium; assembly: GCA_937946835.1. GTDB lineage: Bacteria > Verrucomicrobiota > Verrucomicrobiia > Limisphaerales > J093 > DSVZ01. The sequence goes on from CALFAV010000039.1 coordinate 13,835, forward strand.
GGCGTCCCAGCCCTGTTGGCCCCAGCAACGTTCCCACCACTTCATCGGGTACCTCCGTTTGGTTCCACGGCGCCGTTCAATTCATCCACCTCGTCCAGGTCACCGCCGGAGATCGGCGACGGATGCACCACCACGTACCCCATCGCCTCGCTCAGGCGGGGGTCTTTGACCGGGTAGGGGGGATGGGCGGCGAACTCCTTGAGGAAGGCCCGGAGCAACAAACCGCCCATCAGGGCCGCGCAGGCCAGGTCCAACCAGGCCCAATGGAAAGGGTAGCCGTTCGGGTGAAGGACCGGGTGGACGTTGAAGGCCATGTCCACGTAGTGCATCACCCAGGTCCAGGCGCAGAGCGGGGTCATCCAGGCGAAACTCAACTTGAGGTCAATCCGCAGCATGGCCAGGAACGGCAGGAAGAAATGGCCGAAGATGAGCACCAGGCCCACGTACCACCAGGTGCCCTTCTCCCGGAGCACGTACCAAAAGGTCTCCTCGGGCAGGTTGGCGTTCCAGATGATGAAGTACTGGGAGAAGTGGATGTAGGCGTAGAAGACGGTGAAGGCGAACATCAACGAGCCGATGAAGTAGAACTGGTGCTCGTGCAGCACGGGAGCCAGGGTGCCGGTCCGCTTGAGCACCATCGTGATGAAGTACACCGTGCCCAGTGTCATCCACACGCTGCCGGCGAAGTAGTACACCCCGTACATGGTGGAGAACCACTCGTACATCAGGCCCTTCATCCACAGGATGGCCGCCAGGGTGAGGGTGAGGGCAAACAGGAAAATCCCGCCCGCCGAGAGCCGGCGCATCCGCAACGTGTGCCGCGCCGCGCCGTCCTGATCCTGGGCCAGCGAGGCGGCCCGCAGGCGGCGCGCCAGCCAGGTCCAGATCGCGAAACACAACACGGCCACGAGGTAAAAGCCGGGCCGGGTGAAGAGCGGCAACTTGGCGTGCAGGGCGTGGTCGGCGTGCGGGTCGGCCACCTGCATCCAGCCGTAAAGCTTCGGCGCCAGCAGGGCGATGGGCAGGAAGAAAATCAGCAGCCAGGGGAACACCAGGTTGGCCAGATGCTCGCAGAATCGGCGGATGGGCACCGACCAGCCGGCATCAAAGAGGTGATGCACCATCACCAGGAACAGTGCCCCCAGCCCCAGGCTCAGGAAAAACATGAACACCGTCAGCCACGAATACCCGAACTGCAGCGGGTTGAGCACCAGGCCGAGCAGCACGCCCACCGCGCCGATCCCGATCAACCGGTTGGGCAGGGAGCGCCAGCGGCTCAGGTCCAGGGGCGGCGGCAGGGGCGGGGAGGGAGCGTGGGCACTCATGGGTTATTTCCTCAACGCGGCCTGTTGATCGGCCGGCACCTCGTCGGCCGAGGCCAGGTGACTGAGCTGGAGCGCGCGCACGTAGGCAATGACCGCCCAGCGGTCGCGCGGCTCGATCGCGGCGGCATAGCCCTGCATCAGGTTTCGGCCGTGGGTGATGACGTGGAAGATTTCGCCGTCGGGCTGCCGAACGATGCGCGGGTCATGGAGGTTGCCGATCACGGTCATGCCGTACTTGGTGGTGACACCCTTGCCGTCACCGGCCGCGCCGTGACAGGGCAGGCAGTGGATGCTGAAGATGTGTTGCCCCCGCGCCAGCAACTCGGCGGTGAGCGGCAGCGGGTTCAGCTCGACAAAGTTGGTTGCTCCCGGGGGCGTGCCGGCGACCATGCCCGTGTTCACGGGATGGTCCTCGAAAGGATAAACCGGTTGCGCGCCCACCAAGAGCGGCTCGGCCCGGGGCACGGTGTTTGCCGGATGCGGCCGGGAGCTGAAGCGATCGGCGAAAAACTCGTTCGCCGACTGGGGCCGCAGCTTGGGCTGGCGGTCCATGTCCGAAAACAACTCGAGGGGCGGGCGGCGGGACAGGCTGCCGCGGAACCCGGCGATACTCACCACCGCCAGGCACAACAGGACAAAAGCGGCCAAAAAGTAACGCATCTCACTCCTCCACGGGTTCCACGCGCGTGCTGCCCAGGGATTCCAGCAGCTTGCGGGTGGCTTCCGGCTGGTACTTCGGGTCGGCGGTCTCGATGACGATGAAAAAGCGGTCGTGACTGGCCAGCGCGAAGCGCCGGTGTTTGAGCAGGGGGTGGTGCAGCCGGGGCAGGCGGTTGAGGAACAACATGCCGAACAGCGCCCCGAACGCCCCCAGCAGGATGGTCAGCTCGTACGAGGGCGGGAAGGCGGAGAAGGGGCTGAAAAACGGTTTGCCCCCCACGACGATCGGGTAGTCCGCGGCGTTCATCCACCAGATCATCACCATGCCCAGGGTGTAGCCGGTGGCGCCGCCGATGAAAGAAAACCAACCCACCTTCGAGTTTTTCAGGCCCATGGCCTGGTCCATGCCGTGCACCGGGTAGGGCGAAAACACGTCCCACCGTTGGAACCCCAGGTCGCGCAACTGTTCGGCGGCACGCATCGTGGCCGCCGGGGTCTCGAACTCGGCGATCAGGCCGTACACCTTGGACACAGACTCGCTCATCCGTGATGTCCTCCTTCCCGGGCCCCACCCAGCGGATGGTGCGGGTCCGCCTGCGGCGTCACCCCCTTGACCTCCGCGATGGCGATGACGGGCAAAAAGCGCATGAACAAGAGGAAGAACGTGAAGAACAGGCCGAAGGTGCCCAGGTAGGTGCAGATGTCCACCCAGGTGGGGGCGTAGAAGCCCCAGTTGGCCGGGAGAAACTCGCGCGCCAGCGTGGTCACCACGATCACAAACCGCTCAAACCACATGCCCACGTTGACCAGCACCGAGAGGATCCAGACCACCAGCATGTTCTGCCGCACCTTCCTGAACCAGAAAAGCTGGGGAATCACCACGTTGCAGGCGATCATGATCCAGTACGCCCACCAATACGGCCCGAAGGCACGGTTCCAGAACGCGTACCGCTCATAGGGATTGCCGCTGTACCAGGCGATGAACACCTCCATGCCGTAGGCGTACCCCACGATCGAGCCGGTGGCCAGCGTCACCTTGCACATCAGCTCCACGTGCCGTTTGGTGATGATGTCCTCCAGCCCGCACAGCTTGCGGATCGGGATCAGCAGCGTCAGCACCATGCCGAACCCGGAAAAGATGGCCCCGGCCACGAAGTAGGGCGGGAAGATCGTGGTGTGCCAGCCGGGGAGCTGCGACACGGCGAAGTCCAGCGACACGATCGAGTGCACCGAGAGCACCAGCGGCGTGCTCAGGCCGGCGAGGATGAGGTAGGCCTTTTCGTAGTTGCTCCAGTGCCGGTTGGACCCCGTCCAGCCCAGCGCGAACAGCCCGTACAAGAATTGGCGCACCTTGGTTCGGGCCCGGTCCCGGTACACCGCCAGGTCGGGAATCAGGCCCAGGTACCAGAACAGCACCGAGACCGTGAAGTAGGTCGAGACGGCAAACACGTCCCACATCAGCGGTGAGCGGAACTGGGGCCAGATGTTGTTGGCGTTGGGGAGGGGAAACAACCACCAGGCCAGCCAGATGCGCCCCACGTGGATGACCGGGAAGATACCGGCGCACATGACCGCGAAGATGGTCATGGCCTCGGCCGCCCGGTTCACCGCCGTGCGCCAGCGTTGGCGCAGCAGGAACAAAATCGCCGAGATCAGCGTGCCGGCGTGGCCGATACCGATCCACCACACGAAGTTCACGATCGCCCAGCCCCACATCACCGGATGCCCCAGCCCCCAGACGCCCACGCCGGTGGACATGAGGTAGGCGATCATGGCGAAGCAGACCAGCATCATCGTGAAGCTGATCCCAAAGGCGATCCACCACCAGGTCGGGGTCTTGATCTCGGAAATCCGCGCCACTGCGTCGGAAATCCACCCCAGCGGCCGGTTGTTGGCCACCAACGGCACGCGCGCCAGTTCGGGCGGCGGCACGGGCACTTCCACCTGGGTGCTCACCTGCATCAGTGCTGCCCTCCTTTCCGGGCGTCCCCGGCCGCCGCGGCCGCTTCCGTCGCCCCGTGTCCGGGCGCGTGAGCCGCGTGGTCCGCCTCATGCAAAAGACCGCCGTGCTGGAGGTACTCGCGCGTGCTCCAGGGCGAGTCGTGATGATCGGGCATCTCGGGATTGGGGTTGCGCAGGCGAGCCAGGTACGTCACCCGCGGCTTGGTCGCCAGGTAGTCCAGGACCACGTAACTGCGCTCGTGCGCCCGGGCCTTCGACACGGCGCTTTCAGGGTCCTTCAAGTTGCCAAAGACGATGGCCTCGGCCGGGCAAACCTGCTGGCAGGCGGTTTGCACCGCGCCTTCCCTGACCACGATGTCGCCGGAAGCTCCCGCCCGGACCTTTTGGGCGATCTTGGCCTGCTCGATGCGCTGGAGGCAGAACGTGCACTTCTCCATCACGCCCCGCATTCGCACGGTCACGTCCGGGTTGCGCGCCAGCTTCATCAGGTCCCACTCATCCTGGGCGCGGCTGCCGCGGTCGCGGTTCTTGAACCAGCGTTTGAGCTCCCACTCCCCGTCGTTGAAGGAGGTCAACGGGCTGCGGTAAAGCTGGTCCAGCGGGCGCCGGTTGTAGTCGAAAAAGTTGAAGCGGCGCACCTTGTAGGGGCAGTTGTTCGAGCAGTACCGCGTGCCCACGCAGCGGTTGTACACCATCAGATTCAGCCCCTCCTGGTCGTGGACGGTGGCGTTGACCGGGCAGACGTTTTCGCACGGGGCGGCCTCGCAGTGCTGGCAGAGCATCGGTTGCTGGGCCACCTGGGGATCCTCTTCCGGCCCGAGGTAGTACCGGTCCAGGCGCAGCCAGTGCATCTCGCGGTTCCGGCTGACCTGCTCCTTGCCCACGATGGGAATGTTGTTCTCGCTCTGGCAGGCCACCACGCAGGCGGCGCACCCCACGCAGGCGCTCAGGTCAATGGACATCGCCCACTGGTGCGGGGCGTGCCGGGCCAGTTCGTCGAGGGGGTTGGGGTAGAGCGGCGCCGCGCCGGCTTTGGGTTCCGGCATGTCCAGGGCCCGGGCAAAGCGGGGGTTCTTTGCGTACTCGGCCAGGTTGGCCTCGCGGATGATCGGCCGGCCCTTCATGGCCCAGTGGTTCTGGGTCGTGGCCAGTTCGTAGTCGCGGCCCGCCGGGCTGATTTTTGCGCCCGCCGCCAGATACGGGGCGGCGGTGGTGCGGAGCACGTAGGCGTTGTAGCCGGCGCCCTTGCCCACGCGGCCGGTGTGCCGGCGGCCGTAGCCCAGCACCAGGCCCGCCACGTGGTCGGCCATGCCGGGCTGAATCCACACCGGCGCCTCGATGGCGCGCCCGTGCCACTCGATCTTCACCACCGGCATCCGGGTCTTGAGCGCCTTCGGGTTGCCGAGGTAGGCATCCTGAACGCGGTACACCCCCAACGCCCGGGCCGTGGCCGGGCTGAGCAGCACGGCGTTGTCCCAAGTGAGCTTGGTGACCGGGTCGGGCAGTTCCTGCAACCAGCCGTTGTTGTTGAACCGGCCGTCGTCCAGCTTGGCATCGCGCAGGAAAACGAGCTCGATGCTGCCCGCGTCCGGCGCCGGCAGCGGCGGGGATTCCAACACCGCCGGCGCGGCCGCAGCCCAGTGGATCTCCCGGGGCGTGACCGCTGGCGCGGCCGAGTCGGGCAGGTACCCATCGTGGAGAAAACGCTTCCACTTCTCCTCCCAAAGGTCGCCGCCGGCCAGCTCCCGGAAGGTCTCGCGCACCAGGTCGTAGGGCTTGACCACCGGGTGGCCGATCAACCGGGCCAGGACCTCGAGCGCGGTCAGGCCGCCGAACAACGGCTCGATCAGCGGCTGCACCGGCACCAACGTGCCGTCAAGGGTGCGGGCGTCGCCCCAGGCTTCGAGGTAATGCGCCTCGGGCAGGTGCCAATCGCACAGTGCCGCCGTCTCGTCCTCGTGGTAGCCGAGCCGGAAAATGGTTCCGGCCTTGCGCTGCGTGGCGGCCCAGTCCAGGTCGGCGGGCGCGTCATAGACCGGATTGCCGCCGAGGATGAACAACGTCTCAACCTCGCCCGCGTGGAGGGCCCGGGCCAGGTCCTGAATTGTGCCTTCGGCCGGCTCCGGCACGGCTGGCCAGCTCACCGTGCGGCCGGTGCCCTGGAGGTAAAACGTCAGCGCCTGCGCCAACAGGTGCACGGCCAGCGGCTGACGGTGCCCGGCCACGACCAGCACTTCACCGGGGTGGGCCAGCAAGTCCTTCAGGCAGACCGAAGCCCATTGACGCGCCGCCGCGGGCAACCCCTGGGCAAGCTGTTGCAAGCCGTGCGCAAACTCGGCCGCGCCCGGCACGGTCTCGGGGGCGCGCGCCTGCTCCATCAACTCGGCGAACACCGCCGCCGTCAGGGGCAACACCTGCCCCCCGGGCAGCCGGAGCCGGTGATCGGCATTGGTCCCGGTCAGGCTCATCACCGGCTCGACCACGTACAAGCGATTCATCGGGTCGGCCGGGGATTGCAGCCGCCGGCCGCGGGCAAAGCCGCCGATCCAGTGCCAGGCGTCCTCCTCGGTGCCGAGGAAATCGCAGTCCAGCGCCAGAATCCGGCGGGCGTTCTCGAAGTGGTAGCGCGGCTGCACCGGCTGGCCGAACAGGAGCGTGGCCGCGCGCCGCGGCAGATCAAAGTCCACCGGCTCGTACACGTACCCGCGGGCCCGGGGAAAACGCTCCCGCAGCAACGTTTCCAACCGCAGCAGCGTCGGGGAACTGGTGCGCCCGCGCAGCCAGGCCAGGCCCTGGCCCTGTTGGGCCGCCGCCGCCCGGCCCGCCGCGGCCAGGGCGTCCAGCGCCTTTTCCCGCGACACGTTCTGGCCCTTGTGGGTGAAGCGCTGCGCGCGGTCGGGGTCGTACAGATTCAGGATCGAGGCCTGGGTGATGGCATCCGTGGCGCCGTGTCCGCGTCCGCCCGCCCGGCGGTTGAGCGGGTGGTCCGGATTGCCCTCCAGCTTGATGGGCCGGCCGTCGTAAGACCTGACCAGCAAGGGCACGGCGCGCCCCCGCAGCGGCATGGCGGTGGCAAAGTATTGCGGCACACCGTGGGTGTAGCCGGCGGGCTGTTTGGCAAAGGGCAGGATGCGTTCCTCGGGCCGCCGGCAACCGGTGGTCAGCCCCAGGCCCATCAGCGCGAACGAGGCGGACATGATCCGCACGAAGTGACGGCGCGAGACCGGGTCGGTCAGTTCACTGGCGCCGTCGGGGAATTCGCGCTCCAGCCATTCTTGGAAGGCGGGCGTATCGGCCAGTTGCTCCAGGCTGCGCCAGTACCGGGGGCCGGTCTCCGGCTCGGGACAGGGAGGGGGCACGGTCTTCATCGGTGGCAGGCGGAGCAATTCTCGAGCTTTTCCACGCGCCACTCGCGCACCAGGCGGGCGCCGTCGGCCAGTTGCTTGGTCTGGCTTTCGGGCTGCCAGTTCAGGTTGAACACCTGGTCAGGTGGCCGGATGAACGCCTCGGGGTTCCGGTGGCAGTCCAGACAGAAGGCCATGCTCAGGGGTTTGGCGTGCTGCACCTCGTCCATGAGGTTGATCTGGCCGTGGCAGTGCACGCAGGAGATGCCGCGGTTGACGTGTACGGCGTGGTTGAAGAAGACAAAGTCGGGGGTCTTGTGAATCCAGACCCAGGGGATGGGTTTGCCGGTGGCGGCGCTTTCGCGCACCAGGGCGAGGCGGGGATCCTCCTTGAGCACCTGGTTGTGGCAGTTCATGCACAGGGTGCTGGCGGGGATGTTCGAGTGGGACGACTTCTCCACCCCGGTGTGGCAGTAGCGGCAGTCCATGCCCAGTTGCTCGACGTGGATGTGATGGGAAAAGCTCACCGGCTGGATCGGCTGGTAGCCCACCCGCGTGTACTTGGGCGTGAAGTAATACCACACGCCCGCCACCACCGCCGTCCCCATCATGGCCCCGGCGGCCAGGAGGTAGGCCGGCAGCTTGTTGGTCCATTTCGGAAAAATGTCCGACATGCCAGTCGCGCCACAGTGAGCCGGGCCGCTTTCGAGGCGTCAACCTCCAACGCACCCTGCCCATCCCGCAACCGGTTGACCGGCCACCCGGGCCGGCCGGTTGAACGGGCTCACCCGCAAACAATAAGGCGTGTTTGTCGGGCAAACACGCGGCGTAATTCTGCAAGCCGATCCCGCCGCCGACAAGCCCCGAGCCGCTTTTGCCGCAAGTTTTCCGATCGGTTAATCCCCCCAATTAGCCGGCTCGTCCGGTTCGGGCGGACACGCCCCGAACCGGGCTACTGCGGAATTCGGTCTCCCGGCCGCGAAACCTGGCACACGGCAAGGAGAGCCGGGCCATTCAAGCCGGAGGGCGCCTCCCGCCGGCGAGTAGCTCCCCCTTGGCCCGCGCCGCCAAGCGCCGTGCCCCCAGCGCATACACCGGCACCCCCGCCAGCACGATCAACAACCCCGGCCAGGTGTTGGCCCGGGTTTTCTCCGCCACCAGCAGCACCAGGGCGATCAACGCGGCCGCCCCGATGTACAGCGCCGGCAGCCACGGATAGCCCACCGCACGATACGGCCGCTCGGCGTCCGGCCGGGTGCGCCGCAGCACAAACAGCCCCCCGATGGTCAGCGCGTAAAACACCAGCACCGCGAAGATCACGTAGTCCAGCAGGTCGCTGTACGTGCCCGACAGGGTGAGCAGGCACGCCCAGAGACACTGCACAATCAGGCCGTTGCGCGGCACCCCGTGGCGGTTGAGCCGGCCCACCGGCGCGAAAAACAGCCCGTCCCGGGCCATCGCGTAATAGACCCGCGCCCCGGCCAGGATCATCCCGTTCATGCACCCGAAGGTGGACACCAGGATCAACCCCGCCATCACCGTCACGGCCCGCGGCCCCAGGATGACCTCCATTGCCGCGGTGGCCACGCGGTCGTTTTGGGCGAACTGGATGCCGCGCTCCAGGGCCGTGGCGCCGGCCGGGTTGCCCGCCAGCGGCAGGGTCACCAGATAGCCCACGTTGACCAGAAAATAGAGCCCGCACACCAGGCCCACGCCCAGCAGGAGGCTGCGCGGCAGATTGCGCTGCGGGTCCTTTACCTCGCCGGCGGTGAAGGTGACGTTGTTCCAGGCATCGGCCGAAAACAGCGAACCGACCATCGCCGTGCCCAACGCCAGCAACAATCCCACGGTGGTCAGCGGCGTCGTGACCGCCTGAAGCCCGCCCGCCCCGGTCTTGACCGCGGTGGTCGTGGCCGCGCTCCACCAGTCCGTGAAATTCGCCCGGAGCGCGGTCTGGTTGGCGCCCAGCACCAGACCGCTCAGGACCAGCGCCGCCAGCGCGGCGATTTTGGCCCAGGTGAACACGTTCTGCACCCACTTGCCGGTGCGCAGGCCGGTGGTGTTGGACCAGGTCAGGAGCCCCAGCACCCCGATGGCCACCAACGTGGCCGGCGTCAGCTTGAACCGTCCCACGCCCGCCAGCACGTGCGTCTCCGACAGCCCCGGCCACAGCACGCCCAGGAACTTGGCGAAGGCCACCGCCACCGCGGCGACCGTCCCGGTCTGGATCACCAGAAACAGCGTCCAGCCGTACAGAAAGCCGGCCAGCGGACCGTAGGCCTCGCGCAGGTACACGTACTGGCCGCCGGCCCGCGGCATCATCGCGGCCAGTTCGCCGTAGCTCAGCGCCGCGCTCACCGTGAGCACGCCGGTCAGCGCCCAGGTCACCAACAACCAGCCGGCCGAACCCAGTTGCCGGGCCATGTCCGCCGACACGATGAAAATGCCCGAGCCGATCATCGAGCCGGCCACGAGCATCGCGGCGTCCACCAGTCCCAGACCCCGGACCAACCGGTACTCGGGAGAGCCTGCCGCAGCGGAAGGTTGTTTCATGCGTTAACGGAAGCCGTGCCCAGCTTGCTGCGCCGACGGCCGTAACCGAAGTAAAACACCAGCCCCACCGCCATCCAGCCGAAGAACGTCACCCAGGTCACCCACGGCAGTTTGAACATCAGGTAGCCGCAGCAGCCGATGGCCAGCAGCGGCACCCACGGCACCCAGGGCACCCGAAACGGCCGCGGCCGGTGCGGGTCGCTGCGCCGCAAAATCAGAATGCCCGCGGCCACAAGGATGAACGCCAACAGCGTCCCGATGTTCGTCAACTCGACCAGCTCGTTGATGTTGGCAAACGAGGAAAACGCCGCCACAAACACCCCGGTCGCCAGCGTGCTCAGGTGCGGCGTGCGCCAGCGCGGATGCACCCGCGCCATCCAGCCGGGCAACAGACCGTCCCGCGCCATGGCGAAGAAAATCCGCACCTGCCCCACCTGAAACGGCACCAGGGCCGAGGTCGTGGCCAGCACCGCCCCCACCGCGATGATACCGGCGATCCCCGGCAGGTCCCGCGCGGAGAAGGCGAAGGCCAGCGGCTCGGCGTTGCCCAGGGTGTGCCAGGGCACCATGCCGGTGAGCACCACCGCCACCGCCAGGTAGATCAGCGTGCACACCACCAGGCTGCCCAGGATGCCGATGGGCATGTCCCGCTGCGGATGGCGCGCCTCCTCGCTGGCGGTCGAGACCGCGTCAAAGCCGATGTAGGCAAAAAAAATGATCGCCGCCGCGGCCGAGACGCCGGCAAAGCCGTTCGGCGCAAACGGCGTCCAGTTCTCCGGCTTCACGTAAAACGCCCCCAGCCCCACGAAGAACGCGATGATCAACAGCTTGCCCACCGCCAGCGCCGTGTTGGTCCACGCCGTCTCGCGAATGCCGATCAGGGCCACCCAGGTAATGACCGCCACGATGCCGAAGGCGGGCAGGTTGAACACCACCGGCACCCCCAGCACGTGCGGCGCGACTTCGAGCGCCCGCGCGTTCCGCAGCACGCTCGCCCCCAGCGTGGCCGGGTCCGTCCCGGCCGCCGCGGCCTGCGCCACCGCCGCCGCCGCCTGCCCCGCGGTGCGGTAATCCGTGCCCAGCCACGCCGGCAGGGACACGCCCAGCCCGCGCAACAGTTCCTGGAAATACCCGGACCAGGAGATGGCCACCGCCGCGTTGCTCACCGCGTATTCGAGGATGAGGTCCCACCCGATCAACCAGGCCACCAGTTCGCCCAGCGTGGCGTAGGCGTAGGTGTAGGCCGAGCCGGACACCGGCACCATGGCGGCGAACTCCGCGTAGCACAACGCCGCGAAGCTGCAGGCCACGGCCACCAGGACAAAGGAAATCAGCAGGGCCGGCCCGGCGCCGAGATGATTCGGCCCCCCGGCCGCCGCCGTGCCCACGGTCGAAAAAATGCCCGCGCCCACGATGGCGCCGATGCCCAGCAGGGTCAGTTGCACCGGGCCGAGCGTGCGCCGCAACTGATGTTGCGGCCGCCGGGTTTCCCCCAGCAACTGGTCCAGCGGTTTGACCCGCCAAAAAAGGCCCGGCACACGCGCCATGCGGGCCGCATGGTCGGGAAAAGCCCGGCGGGCTGGCAAGCCCGTGTCGTTTCATTCCGCCGCAGCGGCAGCCACTCCAAGCCGGGACCGGGTGGGCGGCTCAGGCCGCAACCTGGCCGACTGTCAGACAGCACCATCTGGTGGCAGCAGGCCTCCGGTCCGGCGGGAAGCGGACGTAGCGCAGATTGGCAATCTGCCGGATCGCCGGCTGGTAGCCGGCGGGGCGGCACGGGCAGCGGTTGGCGGGTTGAAAACCCGCGACACGGCAGACTGGAAGTCTGCGCTGCCCCTTCGGACGCCGGAGGGCCTGCTCCTGGCCGGCAACGACTGGTCGGAACGCCGGCTTCCAGCCGGCCAACGCCCTGCCGGGGTGCCGGCCGGATCCCCCGGCGGTGGCCGCACCTTCCTGCTCGGCCCCGAAAAGCGCCAGCAAGCCGGCGCACTCCAAAAGCTGGCGCCCGACCCGGAGCCGCCTTGATGCTTGGCAGGCGCGGCCGTTACGGCTACCAACGGCGCGTGATCAACCCCGCCCGACCCGCTCAGTGCCGCGCCGCGGGCACGCGGGCCGGCTCCGGGCCTCCGGCTCTCGATGCCCGGCTCCGGCGTTCCCGCGCCTGAGTGCGGGCGGCCCGTTTCCAGGAACTGACGCCACCCCTCCCACCCCCTTTCCCATGCACCTGCGCCCCCTGGACTGGTTCATCATCCTCGCCTCGGTGGCCGTGTGTTTTCTGCCGGCCCTGTTCCTGGCCCGGCGCGCGGGCCGGAACCTGGCCGAGTTTTTCGCCTCCGGCCGCAGCGCTCCGTGGTGGTTGGTGGGCGTCTCGATGGTGGCCACGACCTTCAGCGCGGACACGCCGAATCTGGTGACCGACATCGTCCGGGACAAGGGCGGCATCGCCGGCAACTGGGTGTGGTGGGCGTTTGTGCTCACGGGCATGGCCACGGTGTTTTTCTACGCGCGGCTGTGGCGGCGCTCGGGGGTATTGACCGACCTGGAGTTCTACGAAATCCGCTACACCGGCAAGGCGGCCAGCGCCGTGCGCGGGTTCCGCGCCGTTTATCTCGGCCTGTTTTTCAACTGCGTGATCATGGCCACGGTGAACCTGGCGGCGGCCAAAATCGCCAGTGTGGTGCTGGGTTGGCCACGCGGCCAGACGCTGCTGGTCTGCGGGCTGATCAACGTCGTCTTTGCCGCCGCTTCCGGCCTGTGGGGGGTGCTGGTGATTGACCTGATCCAGTTCGGCATCGCCATGACCGGCTCGTTTGCGCTGGCGTGGTTCGCCCTGCAACAGCCGCAGGTGGGCGGACTGACGGGCCTGGTCCACCAGATGCAGGCCCGGGCACCGGACCTGATCGGGCTGCTGCCCAACTTCTCGAACGGGGAGCTGGCGCTGACGATCTTCGTCATCCCCCTGACCGTGCAATGGTGGTCGGTGTGGTACCCGGGCGCGGAGCCGGGCGGGGGCAGCTACATCGCCCAGCGCATGTTGGCCGCGCGCTCGGAACGGGACGCACTGGCCGGGACGCTGTTGTTCAACTTCGCCCACTACGTGCTGCGGCCCTGGCCGTGGATTCTGGTGGCCCTGGCCTCGCTCCTGATTTTCCCCGACCTGGCGGCCATCCGAGAGGCGTTTCCGGGCGTGGACCCGGCGCTGGTCGGCCACGACATCGCCTACCCGGCGATGATGAAGTTCCTGCCCGTCGGTTGGTTGGGGCTGATGGTGGCGGGGCTGCTGGCGGCGTACGTCTCGACCATGATCACCCACCTGAATTGGGGCACGTCGTACCTGGTGCATGATTTTTACCAGCGGTTTGTGCGGCCGAACGCCCCGGAGCGGCATTACGTGCGGGTGGGCCGCCTGACCACGGTGGGACTGATGGTCGTGGCGGCCGCGTTCACGCTGTTCATCGAGACGGCCAAGGAAGGCTTCAGCCTGCTGCTCCAGGTCGGGGCCGGCACCGGGCTGATTTATCTGCTGCGCTGGTTTTGGTGGCGGATCAACGCCTGGACGGAAATCGCCGCCATGCTCGCCTCTTTCGCCATCTCGGCGCTGGTGTTCGCGTTCAAAAAGCAGGGTCATGCCCTGCCCGAGCCGTGGCCGCTGGTGCTGACGGTCGCCCTCACCACGCTGGTCTGGCTGGGGGTGACGTTTCTGACGCCGCCCACGCCGCGCGAGCAACTGCTCCGCTTTGTGAAGCGGGTGCGCCCGCCGGGGCCGGGTTGGCGCGCGCTCCGCGCCGCGGCCGGGGTCACCGCCAGCGAGGACAGCCTGCCGCGGGCGTTTTTGGGTTGGGTGCTCGGCTGCGCCGCGGTGTGGTCGGGGCTCTTCTGTGCCGGCAGCTTCCTGCTGGGCCGGCCGGGGCGGGGCGTGGTGCTGCTGGCCGTGTTCGCCGGGTGCGCGGCGGGGCTGATCCGGGTGGTGCCGCGCTTGTGGCGGGGCCCCCCCGTCGGGGCGGGCGCCGCCGCCGGGTCATTAACCCGGCAAGGGTGAGTCCCCGCCGGGGTTGCCGGGCACACGGCGCCGCCGCGGCGCGGCCGCGGCCTTCAGGCCGGATCAAGCCAGTTTGTAATCGCCCGGCATGGGCACCTTCGGGAAAGGCACCGGGCCGAACTCGTACTTCTCCGGCCCCAGGCGCATCTTCGAGTTCAACGCCTGGTCCCATTCCACCGTCTGGCCGGTGTAGGCCGACTCGCGGCCCATGATGGCGGTGAGGGTGCTCTCGGCCAGGTTCTTGGCCTCGTTGATGGGTTGGCCGGCGCGGATGCTGGCGATGAGGTCCTGGTGTTCCTGCTGGTAGGCGTTGACCTCCGGCTCGCGGAAACGCCAGAACTGGCCCTCGCGCGGCCGGATCCAGTTGGCACAGTTGCTCGCGCCCTTGGTGCCCACCACCGCCTCCTCCACCCGGCCCTCACAGTGGTTCATCTGCCGCGCCTGGCTGAACATGCGCACGCCGTTCTCGTACTCGTACTCGACGGCGAAGTGGTCGTAGATGTTGCCGTGGATGGGATGCTGCCGGGCCTGCCGGCCGCCCATGCCGTAGGCCTTGATGGGGTGGCCGCCCATGACCCAGTTCATGATGTCCAGGTTGTGCACGTGCTGCTCGACGTAGTGGTCGCCACTGACCCAGGTGAAGTAGTTCCAGTTGCGGAGCTGCCATTCCAGGTCGCTCATTTCCGGCGTGCGCTCGATCACCCAGATCACGCCGCCGTTCCAATAGCAGCGCAGGTAGAGGATGTCGCCGATGGCGCCGTCATGGAGGCGCTTGATGGTTTCGTTGTACCCGCGCATGTGCCGGCGTTGCGTGCCGGCGGCGATGCCCAGGTGCTTTTTCTTCGCGATTTCGTACGCCTCCAGCAGCGTGCGCACCCCCGGACCGTCCACCGCGCCGGGCTTTTCCATGAACACGTGCTTGCCGGCCTCGACCGCGGCCTTGACCTGCGCCGGCCGGAAATGTGGTGGGGTGGCGTGGATGATGTAGTTGATCGAGTCCACCTCCAGCAGCTTTTTGTAGCCGTCGAAGCCGGTGAAACACATCGAGTCCGGGACCTGGATGCCCAGCTTGGCCAGGTTTTCCCGTGCCCGGGCAATGCGGTCCGGAAACACGTCGCAGAGCGCGATCACCTCCACGTCCTTGTTTTTCACCGCGGCGCCCTCCTTCACGTCCTCGGTGTGGTAGCCGGCGGCGGGGTAAATGACGTTGGTGGCCGCGCCCAGGGCATCGAGCACCGCCCCGGTGCCGCGGCCGCCGCAGCCGATGACACCGATGCGCACCTTCTCGAGGTCCGCGGCGGCGTGGGTGGTCAGGACAAACGGGGCTTTCGCCAGCGCCGCCGCCCCGGCGGCCAGCGTGGACCGTTGCAGAAAAATCCGGCGAGACAGGGGCGAGGCGTTTTCGAGGTCAAAGCGGGATGGTTTCATCGGCACGGAGCTTAGTCCGGCCGAACCTGCTGGCCAGTGAAAATTGGCATTGGCCTTGAGGAGGCGCTTCACGTGGGGGCAACACCCCAGCTTTGGCAACGCGCCCGCTGTCACGGCCGCCATCTCGACAGGCTGGAAGCCGCGACCCACGCCGGGTCAGCGGCGCCGACGCCGCGGCGCCCTACCGGGGGAGAGCCACATTGGGTTCCTTGGTAGGGCCGCGCTGCGCCGCGGCCCGGGCGGACAGGAAGCCGGCGCTCCCTGAGAAAGCGGCGGGTGCCCCGCCGCCCTCCAAACGCTCGCGCGCCAGCGGGGACGGGAGGCAACCGCCATCGAATCCGGACCGCACCCGGTCAAGACCCCGCCGCGCCGCGCCCTCCGAAGAAAGCCGGCTGGCCTTCGGCGAGAGGGCAGGCCGGCAGCCGGCGCTCCGGCGTAGCGGACGCCGTCTTGGCGATCGTGGGGGGCGGCAGCTTGCCGGCCGGACCCGGGAAGCCAACCACCAAGGACACGAGGAACACGAAGACCATTTCGAGGGGAACATCAACTTCCCACGCTGTGGCCGAAAGCGACCAGCCGTGCCGGGGCGTGCGTGACCACTGTCCCCCATGGCAATCCCGCCGTCTCTTGGTGTTCTTGGTGGTCCCAATCGAGAGACCTGCGTCGCCGGGCTGATCGCCCGGCTCTCCGGCAGGCGGGACGTCTGCTGCTCCAGCGGCGCGCTGCGGGCTGGCGCTTTGCCGACCGGGCCGCTAGGCTGCGGGCGAATTCACACACGACCATGAACGCCCGCTACACCCTCGGATTGGACTACGGCACGAACTCGGTTCGCGCCCTGCTGGTCAACACCGCCAACGGCCGCGAGGTCGCCTCCGCCGTCTGGGGCTACGAACACGGCGAGGCGGGGATCATCCTCGGCCGCGATCCCAACCTGGCCCGGCAACACCCGGCCGATTACGTCAAGGGGGCCGAGGTCACGATCAAGAAGGCCCTGGCCGAGGCCAGGCGGACCGTGCGCGGTTTCAAGCCGGAGCAGGTGGTGGGCATCGGCGTGGACACCACCGGGAGCACGCCCCTGCCGGTGGATGAGCGGGGCCAACCGCTGGCCTTTCAGAAGCGCTTCGCCAGGCATCCCGCGGCCCTGGCCTGGCTGTGGAAAGACCACACCGGCGTGGCCGAGGCGGCCGAGATCACCGAGAAGGCCCGCCAACTGCGGCCGCACTACCTGGCCAAGTGCGGCGGCACCTATTCGAGCGAGTGGTTCTTCAGCAAGATTCTCCACTGCCTCCGCACCGCGCCGGAGGTGTTCGACGCCGCTTACACCTGGGTGGAATGCGCCGACTGGGTCCCGGCCATGCTCACCGGCACCGAGGCGCCGGACAAACTCACCATCGGCGTGTGCGCCGCCGGCCACAAGGCCATGTACAGCGACGAGTGGGGCGGCTACCCGGACGCCGAGTTCCTGGGCACGCTCGATCCCAAGCTGGGCAAACTGCGCGCCCGGCTCCGGCCCAGGGCTTACGCCGTGGACAAAGCCGTCGGCGGCCTGACCGCCGAGTGGGCGGCGCGCACCGGTTTGCCGGCGGGCATCCCGGTGGCGGTGGGGGCCTTCGACGCGCACCTGGGCGGGGTGGGCAGCGGCATCGCCCCGGGCACGCTGGTCAAGATCATCGGCACCAGCACCTGCGACATGATGGTCGTGCCGGTCGGCCAGCCGTTGGCGGACATCCCCGGCCTGTGCGGCATTGTCCAGGGCAGCATTCTGCCGGGCTACTGGGGCCTGGAAGCCGGCCAGTCGGCCGTGGGCGACATCTTCAACTGGTTCGTCAACTACCTCCAGCCCGGCGGCAAGAAGCTCGGCTCGCACGAGGCGCTGACCAAGGGCGCGGCCCGGCTCAAGCCGGGCGAAAGCGGGCTGCTGGCGCTGGATTGGAACAACGGCAACCGCACCATCCTGGTGGACCAGCGGCTGACCGGCCTGCTGCTCGGCCAGACGCTTTACACCACCCCGGCGGAGATTTACCGGGCGCTCATCGAGGCCACAGCCTTTGGCGCGCTCACCATCATCAACCGCTTCGAGGAATACGGGGTCAAGGTCGAGCAGATCGTCAACTGCGGCGGCATTGCCGAGAAGAACCCCCTGGTCATGCAAATCTACGCCGACGTCACCGGTCGGCCGATGAAGGTGAGCCGCTCGGCCCAGACCTGCGCCCTGGGCGCGGCCATTGCCGGGGCGGTGGTCGCCGGCGTCCATCCGGACTTTCCCACCGCGCAAAAGGCCATGACCGGTCTGAAGCCGCGGGTCTTCCAGCCCCACCCCGAGGCGCACGCCGTGTACCGCGAACTCTACGCCCTGTACCGCAAACTCCACGACGCCTTCGGCACGCGGGAGTGGACCGGCAATCTCTACGACGTGATGAAGGCGCTGATCGAGATTCGCAACCGGGTGCGGAAGTAAGCAGCGGGCACGTCCGCCCGGGCCGAAAGCGGCTGCCCATGCCGTGCCGGACGACCGGCTCACGCTCGACGTGCCCCCGGAGCGGCAATCCCCGGCGGCGCGGGACCTGGGCCAGCCCGGGAGTGGATCGAACGCACCAAGCCCCACGCCGGCCAAGGGTGCCGCTTCGGCCTTTGCCGCTCCGGCCGGAGAGGTAAAATTGCGCCATGCTTCGGATTGGCTCGTTGACACTGGAGTCCAACCTCTGCCTCGCGCCGCTGGCCGGGTACACCAACCTGCCCATGCGGCTGACGGTGCGCGAGCTCGGCGGCCTGGGTCTGGCCACGACCGATCTGGTCAACGCCCGGTCCCTGCTCGAGGGGCACCGCAAGGCCCTGGAGCTGGTGCGCACCTGCCCGGAAGACCAACCCCTGGCCGTGCAACTGTTCGGCTCGGTGCCCGAGGAGATGCGGGACGCGGCCCAATTGGTCGAGTCGCTGGGCGCCGCGGCGGTGGACATCAACATGGGGTGCCCGGTGCGGAAGGTCTGCCGCGTGGGCGGGGGCTCGGCCATGTTGACCGACCTGGAGCGCACCACCCGACTGGTCGCCGGCATGGTCAACGCCGTCCGCATCCCGGTCACCGTCAAGATGCGCCTGGGCTGGGACGAGCAAAACCTCACCGCCCCGGAGCTGGCGCGCGCGCTCGAGGACGTGGGCGTGGCGGCGGTCTTCGTTCACGGCCGCACCCGGGAGCAGGGCTTTCGGGGACACGTGAACCTGGCCGGGATTCGCGCGGTGGTGGAGGCGGTGCGACGCATCCCGGTGATCGGCAACGGGGACGTGACCACCCCGCCGGCCGCGCGGCAGATGTTGGAGGAAACCGGCTGCGCCGGGGTCAGCATCGGGCGCGGGGCGTTTTACGATCCATGGATTTTTGCCCGGACCCGACATTACCTGGACACCGGCGAGCTGCGGCCCGAGCCGGACTTCGAGGAGCGGGTGCGCGTGATGCGGCGGCACCTGGACTTGATGATCCGGGTCTTCGGCGAGGAACACGGCTGCCGCCAGTTCCGCAAGGTGGCGGTGTGGTACGCCCGCCGATTCGGCCCCGCCGCCGAGTTCAAGCGACGTGTGGCCACGCTGTCCAGCCGGGCGGAGTTCGAGGAAATTCTGGCCGATTACCGCCGCTGGCGGGCGCAATTTCTGGACGCGCACGGCCAACTGCGGGCCCGCTACCGCCCGCCGCCGCTGCCCACCTCCGTGGGCGGGGCCGGGTCGGGGACGGAGGCGGCCGACCTCGAGCCGGCCAACATTCCGGTGCCCCGCGGGCCGGTCGAATGGTGGTAGGCCGTGGGCCGGAGCGCGAGCACCGCGCTTACGGGTAAAGCAGGTAGGGCCGTCGGCGCTGGCGGAAGGCCGCTTCATCCGCCTTCCAGGAAGCCACGACCTCCGCCGCCGAGCGGCCGGCCAACAGCGCCTTCCGCGTCTGGTCGCCGCCCATGAGCTTGTCGAAGAGGTTCAGGGTCTTGCCTCCCCTGACCGCTTCGGCCAGCAGATCGCGTCCGGCAAGCTTCCGGGCGGCCTCCAGCCCGTAAAAGTTCAGAGCCACCAACGGCGCGCGGGCCGGGTCGCTGAACTCGATCCACACGCCGTGCACGGTTTGCCCGGAGTACGCCCCGCGGCTGGGGCGGTAGGACCAGGGATTGAAGCGCACCCCCGGCAGGCGCAACCGGTTCAGGTGCGTGGCCAGTTTTTGCCCGTCCAGCCAGGGCGCGGCAAAGCAGCGAAAGGGGTAATCGCCACCCAGGCCGATGTTCAGCCCGCCGATTTCCCCGGCCAGGCCGGTGGCAGGAAGCCCCAGCGCGGCCGCAAAACTGCGCACGTTGGGCGAAGGGGGCACCCAGGGCAGGCCCGTGTCCGGCCAGGTCATGGAACGTTGCCAGCCGGCCATCGGCACCACGGTGAGGCGGCAGCGGTTGGTAATCCAGCCCTCGCCGTTGATCATGCGGGCCAACTCGCCGGGTGTCAGGCCGTAGATCAGCGGGACGTTCCACTGGCTGACGAACGACCTGAAGGCGGGGTTCAGCCGCGGGCCTTCCACGCGCAGACCGCCCAGCGGGTTGGGCCGGTCCAACACCACAAACTCGACGTCCGCCGCGCCGCACGCCTCCATCGCCAGCCCCAGGGTGCTGATGTAGGTGTAGGCGCGGTAGCCGGTGTCCTGGAGGTCGTACACCAGCACGTCCAGGCCGCGGAGCATCGCCGGGGTGGGCCTGCGGGTGGGCCCCGGGCCATACAGGGAATACACCGGCAACCCGGTGGGGCGGTGAACCGTGTTGGTGAACTCCCTGCCCGCGGGCAGGTCCCCGGCCAGTCCATGCTCGGGCGCGAACAGCGCCACCAGGGTCACCCCGGGCGCCTGCCGGAGGCGTTCCCAGGTGGGTTTGCCCGCCGCGTCCACGCTGGTCTGGTTGGCGATCAACCCCACCCGCTTGCCCTGCAGCTCGCGAAAGCCCCGCGCGGCCAGCTCCTCGCAGCCCAAACGCACCCGGGCCGGGGCCGCGGTCAGGTCCGCCGCCCACAGCACCGCCGCCAGACCGAGGACACGGGGCATCTGCATGGCGGGGAAACTAGCGGGCGCGACCGGGCGCGGCCAGTTCTTCGGGGGGGGACTTGTTCACCGGGTGCGGCGCCGCGCTCGGAACCGGGGCGGCTCCGGGCCGGCGGTTCAGTCCTTCCGGCGCGCGCGTTGGTCCAGCCACACCGCGCCCACGATGATGGCGCCCTTGATGATCTGCTGGTAGTAGGCCGAGACGTTCAACTGGTCCAGGGCGCTGTTAATCACCCCCAGCAGCAACACCCCCAGAATCGTGCCGCCCACCCCGCCCTCGCCGCCGGACAGGCTGGTGCCCCCGATGACCACCGCGGCGATGGCGTCCAGTTCGTAGGCGATGCCGGCGTTGGGTTGGCCGGTGGTGATCCGCGCCGCCAGCACCACCCCACCCAACCCGGCCAGGGCGCCGCAAACCCCGTAGGCAAAAAGCTTGATGCCGACCACCGAGACCCCCGCCACCCGCGCCGCCGCCTCGCTGCTGCCCACGGCATACAGATGCCGTCCCCAGCGCGTGCGGTTCAGAAACACCCAGGCCAGCAGCGTCACCCCCGCCAGCAGCAGGGTCGGAACGGGCGCCCCCCAGCGGTCCCCGCCCAGCGCGGTGAAGCCGGGCACCAGGTTGGACACCGGCCGGCCCCCGCTGAGCACCAGGGCCAGACCGCGCGCCGCCGTCATCATGCCCAGCGTGGCGATAAACGGCGCCACCCGGGCCCGCGCCACCAGCAGGCCGTTGACCAGCCCACACGCCAAGCCGGCACCGATCCCCGCCGCCACCGCCACGATCACCGGCCCGTCCTCCGGCTGGGCCAGCGAGGCCGCCACCACCCCCGTCAACGCCACCACCGAGCCCAACGACAGGTCCACCCCGCCGGTCAACAGCACAAAAGTTACCCCCACCGCCAGCAGGCCGTTGATCGAGACCTGCCGCAGGATGTTCACCAGGTTCGCCGTGGTGAAAAACGTGGGTTTCACCACGGCCAACCCCCCGCACACCAACCCCAGGGCCAGCACCAGCCCGTAACGACGCAGCCACGCGGACCGACTTTGGTCCGGCGCCGCCGGAGGAAACACAGGCTCGGTCACAAGCCGGGAAAAGCCGCGTTCAACTCAGGACAGGCGCCCGGGGCGGACCGGGGCGCCGACCTCGGCCAACCCCGACTCCGACAAAAAAGGCGGTTCGAGGGAAATGAGCTTCCGTCCATCGGCTCATGGGCAATGCAGCTCCACAACTAGCCCGCCATCCGGCCGCCCGGCAAACACATTCCGGCAGATGGGCCACGCCCCCCCGGACCCCTGTCAAATGGACGAGCGGCGCAGACCGGGTCGGGCCGCGCGGCGTCGCGGCCCGGGCAGACTGAAAAGCCTCCATCACCCGCCGCCGGCTGGCAGCCGGCGAGACGGCAGATTGGCAATCTGCGCTACGCCAGTTTTCCGCCCGGTGGGATGCCGGCCGCGGCGGGCGCTTGCACCGGGCCGTGGCTCTCGGCCGGGGACGGCGAACGGTTGCCGGGGCTTTCCCGGCCCGCCAAGCTCATGGGCGTTGAGCGCGTTTGTCCAGGAACTGCAACGGCGCCTTGCCGCCCTCGCGGCGCGGGGGCTGCGCCGGGAGTTGCGGCGCGTGGATTCCCCGCCCGGCCCGTGGATCGAGGTGGACGGCCGGCGGCTGTGCAACTTTTCCTCGAACGATTATCTCGGCCTGGCCGCCCACCCGGCCCTGCGCGAGGCCGCCGCGCAAGCGGTCCGGGCCTTTGGCGCCGGCGCCGCGGCGTCGCGGCTGGTGGGCGGTTCGCTGGCGCCGCACCACGAGCTGGAATCGGCGCTGGCCCGCTTCAAAAGGGTCGAGGCCGCGCTCAGTTTCGCCACCGGCTACGCCACCGCGCTGGGCACCGTGCCCGCCCTGGTGGGTCCCGGGGACGTGGTGGTGCTGGACAAGCTGGCCCATGCCTGCCTGGTGGACGCGGCCCGATTGAGCGGGGCCAAGCTGCGGGTGTTTGCCCACAACGACCTCGCCGACCTCGAAGGCATTCTGGTCTGGGCGGGCCGGCACGTGGCCGGACGCACGCCGCCCGGGCAGGTGCTGGTGGTGACCGAGAGCGTGTTTTCGATGGACGGGGACCGCGCGCCGCTTCGCGAGTTGGTCGAGCTGAAGGACCGTTTCGGCGCCTGGCTGCTGGTGGACGAGGCCCACGCCGGCGGGGTGTTCGGCGAGCAGGGACGCGGCCTGGTGGCCGCCGCGGGGTTGACGGAGCGCGTGGAGGTGCACCTGGGAACCCTGGGCAAGGCCCTGGGCGCGGCGGGGGGATTCATCGCCGGCCAGCGTGAGTTGATTGACTGGCTGGTCAACCGCGCCCGGAGCTTCATTTATTCGACCGCGCCCGTGCCCGCCCAGGTCGCGGCCGCCCGCGTCGGCGTAGAACTGGCCGCCGGCCCGGAGGGTGAGGCCCGGCGCGCGCAGTTGTGGGAACGGGTGCGGGAGCTGCGGGCCGGGCTGGCCGCGCTGGGTTGGCCGCTGCCGGCGGAGGAGTCGCCCATCCTCCCGTTGATTGTGGGGGAAGAGACGGCGGCACTGGCGCTGGCCGCGCAATTGCGCGAAGCCGGTTTTTTTCTCCCGGCCATTCGGTATCCGACGGTGCCCCGCGGCCGGGCCCGGCTGCGGGTGAGTGTCACCGCCGCTCACACCGCCGAAGACGTGACGCGGCTGCTCGAAGCCCTGGAGCGCCGGGCGCCGCCGGGGCCGCCCGAGGGCCGAAATCCCAACCCTGAACCCCGCTGATGCACCCGCTGGCCCGCCTGGATCACCGGTTTGTCTGGCATCCGTTCACGCAGATGCGCGACTGGCTGCGGCGCGAGCCGATCGTGCTCGTGGCCGGGCGGGGGGCGGTGCTCCGGGACGTGTACGGCCGGGAGTACCTCGACGCCAACGCCTCGATCTGGACCAACCTGCACGGTCACAATCACCCCCGGCTCAACGCCGCGCTGCGCCGCCAACTGGCCCGCGTGGCGCACACGTCTTATCTGGGCCTGGCCAACGAACCCGCCTCGCTCCTGGCCGCGGACCTGGTCGCCGCCGCCAACCCGCCCGGGTGGCGCGCCCAACCAAAGCTGGCCCGGGTGTTTTACTCGGACGACGGTTCGACCGCGCTGGAAGTGGCGCTGAAGCTGGCCCACCAGTTCGCCCGCCGCACCGGCCTGGCCCGCCGTCCCCGGTTTCTCTCGCTGGCCGGCGCCTACCACGGGGACACCGTGGGCGCGGTCAGCCTCGGACACATTGACCTGTTCCACGCCGCCTACGCCGGGCTGCTGTTCAAGTCCGATGCGGTCATGGCGCCGTACTGTTACCGGTGCCCGTTCAACCGCGCCCGACCCGAACGGGCCGACGCACGCACGTACCGGCGCTGCCGCTGGGAATGCGTGGACCAGGTCGAACGCCGCCTCGCGGCCCAGCGGCGGCGGCGCGGCGAGCCGTACGCGGCCTTGGTCTTCGAGCCGCTCATTCAGGGCGCGGCGGGCATGATTCCCCAACCGCCGGGCTGGCTGAAGCGGGTGGCCGAACTGGCGCGCGGGCACGGGACGTTGCTCATCGCCGACGAGGTCCTGACCGGCTTCGGCCGGACCGGGAGGGGCGCACTGGCGGTAGGTCCGGCGGATATGGCGGAAGCTCCGGCGGATAAATCGAGTCGTGTCCGGCGGGCGCCGTCGCTCTTCGCCTGCCATCACGAGGGCGTGCAACCGGATTTTCTGTGCCTGGCCAAGGGCCTGACGGGGGGGTACCTGCCCCTGGCGGCCACGCTGACCACGCGGGCGGTCTTCAACGCCTTTCTGGGCGAGTACGCGGAGTTCAAGACGTTCTTCCACGGGCACAGCTACACGGGCAATCCCCTGGGCGCCGCCACGGCCCGAGCCAGCCTGGCGTTGTTGCAGAGCGCGGCTTCCCGGCGGGCGCGGGCGCGACTGGAGTGGGAGCTGGCGCGGGAACTGGCGCGGTTGTGGGCCTTGCCCGCCGTGGGCGACCTTCGCCAGGTGGGCCTGATCGCCGGAATCGAGTTGGTGCGCGACTGGCGCACGCGCGCGGCCTTTGACCTGCGCGAACGGGCGGGCCTCCGGGTCTGCGAGGCGCTGACGCGGCGCGGCGTGCTCACCCGGCCGATCGGCAACGTGGTGGTGTTGATGCCGCCGTACTGCACGACACCGGCCCAGTTGCGGCGCATGGTGGGCGCACTGGCCGAGAGCATCGAGGAGGTGCTGGGCCGGGGGAACAACCGGTCCCGGTAACCGCGCCCGGGTGGGCCGATGCGGGGGGCCTCAGCCATTGGAGTGCGCCCGCTTGCTGGCGCTTTCCGAGGCCGAGGGGGAAAGGTGCGGCCACCGCCGTCGAATCAAGCTGGCGACCAGGCAGGATGTCGCCGCGCTTCGCCCTCCGAAAAGGGAGCGCAGACTTCCAACCTGCCGGATCGCCGGCTTCCAGTCGGCCGGCACGCGGCGGGGCACGGCCCGGGTGCGGCCGCCCGCCGGACCGGCTCACACCGTGGCTTCGCCCTCCATGAAGGCGTAGCAAAGCATGTGGCAGATGCCCATGTGCGCGTCCTCGACCCGCCCGTAATGGCCGGAGTCAATGGCGAGGACCTCGTCGGCCACCTCGGCCAGGGCGCCGCGTTTGGCGCCGACCAGGGCAAGGGTGGTCAGGCCGTTTTGTTTGGCCCACTCGACGGCCTTGACGACGTTGGGGGAGTTGCCGCTCACGCTCAGGGCCAGCACCACATCGCCGGGCCGGGCGTAATTCTGGAGCTGCCGCACGAAGACGTCCTCGTAGGCGTAGTCGTTGGCCAGGGCGGTGAGCCAGCTCACGTTGTCGTTGAGGGAGAGGACGCGAAACCGCCGGCCCAGCTTGTCGGAGGCGCCCTTGCCCAGGTCGGTGGCGAAGTGCGAGGCGTTGGCGGCGCTGCCGCCGTTGCCGAAGACGAAAATCTGCCGGTCCTCGAGCAACGCCCGCCGCAGGGTTTCGATCAGCCGCGCCACGGCCGGGACGGAGATGGAATCCAGCGCCGCCTTCTGGGCCCGCAGGTAGTTGGTGATCCAGTCGTTCATCGCGGGGACTATGGCACGGTTGCCCCGGCCCGGGTAGGGGTAAAGTCCGGGGCAGGGCGGCGCAAGGCCCGCTTCGGTCCGGCGCCGGGCCCCTGAACCGGGCGGCGTTTCAGCCCGCCAGCTCCAGGCGGGACCGCCCCTTGGGCAGGTCAAAACACGCGGTGATTTCTTCCCCTTGACGGAGCCACCGGCCGGCCGCCAGCCAGCGCGGGTTTTCGACCTCGGCGAGGGCGGCGATTCCGTGGGCGGTGCGCAGGTGCGGGCGGCCCGGGGCGGGCGGGCGCCAGCGCAGGGTGAAGTCCGGGCAGGCGAAGGGCGCCCGCAATTCCAGGGCCGGGCCGCGGACCTCGAGGCGGGTCAACTCCCGGGCCGCCCAGTACCGGGCCAGTTCGCTGAGCTTCATCCAGAGCAGGTGATCGAAACGGGCGTGCAGGCGGCGCACCACTTCTTGGAAGACCTGGAAGCCCCGTTCCTGTCCGTTCCAGTACAGGCCGGTCCAGTGGCAGACCATCATCGCCGGTTCGCCGCGTTCGATCACTTCAACCAGCCGGCCGCGCGCCAGGTCGGCGGTGATGAACCGGTCCGCACCCTCCGGCGGCACGTTGTCCCAGCCCCCGGTCCAGTCGCCGGTGCACCCGAGGATGCTGACCACGCAGCGCGGGTCGGGGCCCTCGAGGTCGGCGGCCAGTTCGACGCGCGGGGCGACGCTGGCCGGACCGGCTTCGTGCAGGTCGCGGAAGTAATGCGGGATTTCGGCGCCGAAGACGGCGCGCACCGACTCGAGGGTGGCGCGGGCCAGTTGAGGGCGGGCGCGGCTGCCGTAACCCCCGGGGGTGGTCACCCCTTCGCAGGGCAGGCCGACGTTTTTGAGGATTTGGAGCGCCAGGGCCTGGTAGGCGGCGATTTCGTCCACGGACCGGCCGGTGGTCCAATCCCAGTTTTCCATGTGGGCGAGGTCGGCCTCGGGATACGGCTGACCGGTGCGCAGGTCCACCACCCGGGTGTGGGTGAGCATTTCGGGGTGAATGTCCCAGTGCGGCCCCAGGAGCGTGCGGACCAGCTCGAGGCTTTCGCGTAACTCGCGCGCGGTCCAGCCGGGCAGAAACCGGTCCAGGCGGCCCACGCACGCCGGGTAGGGGACCACGCTGTACTTGCCCTTGACACCGTGGGCGGCGCACCACTCGCCGAAGCGGCGGACGAAGGCGTCGGGAATCTCCACCGGCCAGTCGCGCCAGGGCCGGTGGTAGGCGGGGTTGCGGCCGCCGTGGGCCTCGTCGAACTGGGGCATGGCGAAGCGGTTCAGGTTCACCAGGCAGGTCGAGTCGTCAATGATCCAGCCCACCGGCACGCGCTCGCGGGGGTTGAGCACGCTCACCTCGGCCGCGCGCCCCGGGCGCTCCCCGGCCTCCTGGCCCAACCCGCGGCGGGTGCCGGCGACCAGGGCCAGGCCGGCGGTGGTGAGTCGGGCCGCAAATTGCCGGCGGGTGCAGGCGCCGGGCAACGGTTCGATCGCGGGGTTCATGGCGGGTTTTTACCCCGGGCCAACGGGGGTGAAAAGCTTCGGCAACGCCGGGTGGGGCTGGGCACGGCGTTTGAGGTCCCCTTGGGAGACTCCAGGATGGCCGGGGTAAGGCTTCCCCCCGGCGGGCACCCGGGGTGTTGCACCCCGGAGTGGGCGCGAAAATTTTTTTCGACAACTCGCCACTTGGGGCTTGCCAAAAGCGGCCGACGTGCGTATCTCTTCGTCAATTCCTGTGCGCTGGGTGGGATGATGATTTGGCTGAGTGTGTCACCAAATCGTTACCCTTCGGTCACGGGAGCAGAACAATAAACCACATCGCGACACAACCTATGGACGTCAAACGCTTCCACGCACTGGCCGCGGGGGTGTGTGCTGCCGGTTTGGGCGCTTTTCTGGCCCAGGCCGCCGCGCCACCTTCACCCCAGGGTGTGATCACCGCCAAGGCCTTCTTCAACATCGGGGGCGGTGTCACCATCCCCGATCTGACGGGCAGCCCCAAGTTCCCGGACAACCCGGACTTGGTGGCCTATCCCCCCTACTTCGAGTTCCCGTTCAGCGGGGACATCAACACCCCGCCGCCGGCGGACGTGTACAACAACTACGGCGTGCAGATCATCGGGTATTTCTACCCGCCGACCACCGGCGATTACATCTTCAAGATCGCCGCGGATGACAACGCCCGGTTGTACCTGAGCACGGACGCGGACCCGGCGAACAAAAAGCTCATCGCCATCGAGCCGCAGTGGAATCCGGTGCGCGACTTCGACGGCACTTCCCGGCGCGACGCCACCAACCCGCAGAACAACTCCCAGACCTGGACCGGGACCGAATGGCCCACCAAGGACCCGATCATGGGCGGGGCCAAGATCACCCTCACCGCCGGGCGCGCCTACTACATCGAGGCGCTGATGAAGGAAGGCGGCGGGGGTGACAACCTGGCCGTGGCCGTGCAAGACCCGGCCTTCCTGATTGACGCCTCCCTGCCCATTCCCGGGCAATACCTGTCCAGCTTCGACAAGAACTCCGGGCCGGTGACCATCGTGACCCAGCCGGCTGACGCCACCGTGGACGAGGGCCGGCCGGTCAGCTTCACCGTGGAGGTGGACGGCACCCCGCCCTACACCTACCAGTGGAAAAAGAACGGGGCGGACATCACCGACGCCACCAACAAGGTGTACAGCATCCCGTACGCCTCCTTTGCCGACAACGGGGCCAAGTTCAGCGTGGCGGTGACCGGCGCGCAGGGCAGCGCCACCAGCACCCAGGCGACCCTCACGGTGAACAGGGACACCACCCCGCCCACCCTGGTCCGCGCTTCCGGCGGTGGAGATTTCGTTTCCGTCACGGTGCGTTTTTCGGAGCGGGTGGACCCGACCAGCGCCACGACCCCCGGCAACTACAGCATCAGCGGGGGCATCAGCGTCAGCGGGGCGGTCATGGTTAATGAAACCACCGTGCGCCTGACCACCTCGCGGCAAACCGGGGGCCAGCGCTACACCCTGACCGTCAACAACGTCAGGGACATGGCCTCCGTCCCCAACACCATCGCCCCCAACTCGACCATCGAGTTCAACAGCGCGGTGTTCAAGACCGGCCTGGTGGCGTGGGAGCGCTACAACGGCGGGGGCAGCATCACCCAGTTCATTGAAGACATCGCCAACAACGCCCTGCCGCCCCCGGATGTCACCTGGACCACCAGCTTGTTCGAGTCCGGACGCGGGCTGGCGGACAACTACCGGGGCCGCGGCTACGCCTGGTTCAAGCCGGCGACCACCGGCAACTACGTGTTCATCATCACCGCGGACGACAACGCCCGGCTGTTCCTGAGCACGGATGACAACCCGGCCAACAAGAAGGCCATTGCCGCCGAGTCGAGCTGGAGCAACAACCGGGAGTGGAGCTCCGCCGGCGAGGAGCAGCGCTCGGACAGCTACACCGAGACCGAGTGGCCGAACTTCTGGACCATCACCCTCCAGGCGGGCCGCTCGTACTACCTGGAGGCCCTGTGGCAGGAAGGGGGCGGTGGGGACGGCTGCGAGGTCACCATCCTCCGCGAAGGCGACCCCACCCCGGCCAACGGCACCCCGGCCAGCACCGCCGGCGGCGAGCTGGGCATCTTCGTGGATCCGTCCA
>CALFAV010000040.1 GCA_937946835.1 uncultured Verrucomicrobiae bacterium
ACATGTCTTCGAAACGGCTGATATTCAGTGCAAAGTGAGGGGGCTGAAGTCCCCGCGCAGTGTCCCTTTAAACGGTGTAAGGAATTGCGGGCTGGGCCAGACGCAGTACCGTTACGCCGTGCTGGGCAATGGTCTGCGCACGCTTACCGAAGACGGTCCCTGGGCCAACGACGAGGTGACCGTGACCAACCGCTTCGGTCTCCGCGCCGGGCTGCGCCTCGCCCCGCCACACGTTTACCCGGGCCCCGTAGGGGGGCAGCCCAGTATCTTCCACGGCGACTCCCCAGCAGGCGGTGTTGGGGTATTCCGCCGCGGAGAACTTCCGCTCGGGGCAGGTCCGGAGCGGGGGGTCCGGGTGGGCTTGCGGCGCCGGCGCAGCGGCGCTCCACCGGTGGAGAGCCACAACGGGTGCCTTGGTAGGGCCGGCTGGAAGCCGGCGCTCCGGCCGGCGGCCGCCATCTTGGCTGCCGTAATGGGCGGCGGCTTGCCGCCAGGGTCCTAGATGCTGGAGGAGGACCGCGCTGCGTCGCGGCCCGGGCCGGCCGGACGCCCGCGCCATCCTCCGTCGGCTGGAAGCCGGCGATACCTGCCTGCGCCAAGCGAAACGCAGCAGGCAGGCGGCAGATTGGTAATCTGCGCTACAGTCGCGTCCGGCTGGAAGCCGGCGCTTCCGGCGGCGCGGCGCCCTGTCACGTGATGGAATGCCACCGACGCAGCAGCGCCCTAACCCTGATTGGCCCCCGGCAGGACCGCGCGGTGCCGTGGCCCGGGTAGGCTGAAACCCGGTGGCCCCCGCGAAAGCGGCGGGTACCCCGCCGCACTCCAAACGCTCGCGCGCCTGCGGGAGGGGAGGTAGCCGCCGTCGAACCCGGCCCGCCCCGCGGTGGGACCACGCGGCGGTGTCGCCCGATGCGCCGCCGCGTCCTCGACTTCCCCCGGCCGCTTTGTTACCCAGTGGCCATGCGACGCAAGTGGCTCAAGGGCGTCACCCGCCTGGTGGTCAAGCTGGGCACCGGCGTGCTCACCGACGCCCGCAAACAGCCCGATTTCCTGCAACTGGTCCAACTCGTCGCCCAGGTCGCCCGCCAGCGCCAGGCCGGCCGCGAGGTGGTGCTGGTGACCTCCGGCGCGGTCGGCGCGGGCATGGGGGTGCTGGGGTTGACCCGCCGCCCGAGCCGCCTGCATGAATTGCAGGCCTGCGCCGCCATCGGCCAGTCCCGCCTCATGGCCATGTACGCCGACCTCTTTGCCAAGTTCGACCTGCACGTCGGCCAGGTGCTCCTCACCCATGCCGACCTCGAGGATCACGACCGCCATCTCAACGCCCGCAACACACTCCTCACCCTGCTGGCGCGCGGCGTGGTGCCCATCATCAATGAAAACGACGTGGTCTCGGTCGAGGAATTGCGCTTCGGCGACAATGACCGTCTCTCGGCCCTGGTCGCCAGCCTCCTGCCGGCGCATTTGCTGGTCATCCTGACCTCGGTGGACGGGGTGCTTGACGGCTTCGGCGGCGCGCAACCGCGGGTCATCCCGCTGGTCGAGCAGGTGGACAGTTCCCTCCAGCAACTGGCCCGGGGCACCCGCAGTGAAACCGCCATCGGCGGCATGATCACCAAACTGGAGGCCGCCCGCATTGTCATGCGCGCCGGCATCCCGGCCGTCATTGCCAACGGCCGCAAAGCCGACGTGCTCGAACGCCTGCTGGCCGGGGAGGAGGAGGGCACCCTCTTTGCCCCGCGCGGGGAACTGCTGCCCAGCCGCAAGCGCTGGATCGCCTTCTTTCACCACCCGCGCGGCACGCTGATCGTGGACGAGGGCGCGCGCCGCGCGCTCTGCGAGCAGGGCCGCAGCCTGCTCCGGCCGGGCGTCATCGGCATCGAGGGGAATTTTGCCCGGGGCGACGTGGTGCGCATCTGTGATGCCGCGGGGCGGGAGTTTGCCCGCGGTCAGGTCGGGTGCGACGCCGCCGCGCTGCGCTCCCCGCCCGGTCCGGACCGGGAAGTCGTTCACCGCGACCACCTCGTCATTCTGTGAAACCCGCCCGCGTGTCCACCGCTCCGGTTTCCCGTGCCGCCCCGCGCGCGGCCGCGCCCGTCCGCCGTCGCCCGCCGCCCCGTCATCGCCGCGCCGTGGACCGGCTGCTGGCCCTCATGGCCCGGCTGCGCGCGCCGGACGGCTGCCCCTGGGACCGTCGGCAAACCCATCGCACCCTGCGGTTCCATGCGGTGGAGGAGGTTTATGAACTGCTCGACGCCATCGAGGCGGGAGACGACGCCGAAATGGCCGAGGAACTGGGGGATCTGCTCCTGCAGGTGGTTTTCCACTGTCAACTGGCCGCCGAGCGCGGCGCCTTCACCTTCGAGACCGTGACCCGCCGGCTTGTGGCCAAGCTCATTCACCGCCACCCGCACGTCTTCGGCAACGCCCGCGCCCGCACCGCCGCGGCGGTCTGGGAACAGTGGGACCGCCTCAAACACGCCGAGAAAAAAGGCACCGCCCGCGAGCGCCATTCCGCACTGGACGGCCTCCCGCGCCATTTGCCCGCCCTGATGCGCGCGCAGAAACTCTGGAAAAAGGCCCGCCGCGCCGGACTGGTTATGCCCCCGGCTCCCCCGCCCGGTCCGGCCGGGCGGGCGAACGTGGCGCGCCAGCTTTTTGAACTGGCGGCTTGGTGCCAGGAACGCGGCTGGTCAGCCGAAGCCCTGCTGCGCGCCGAGGCGCGCCGACGCGAGCGGGCCTGGCGCCGCGCGGAAAGCCGGGGCGCGCCGCGCTCCCGGGCCTCGTGAAACCGGATCTGTCCGCCACCGCCCGACAACCTCTGCGGGTCCTGGGCCTCATGTCCGGGACCAGCCTGGACGGCGTGGATTGTGCCGTGTGCGCCTGCATGCCCGCGCACGTGGAGTTGATCCGCCACTGGCATGTCCCCTACCCGCGGCGGCTGCGGGCGCGGCTGGATGCGGCCGCCCGCAACGAGGCCACTGCTTGGGAACTGGGGCAACTGCACCACGACCTGGGCCGGTTTTATGCCGCGGCGGCCCGGGCCGGTTTGGGGCGTCTGCGCCCGGACGCGGTCGGGCTGCATGGCCAGACGGTGTTTCACCAGCCGCGCCCGCCCGCAGCCACGCTGCAGATCGGCGAGCCGGCCTGGCTGGCGGAGGCGCTGCGGGTGCCGGTGGTCGGCAATTTCCGCGCGGCGGACCTGGCGGCGGGCGGTCAGGGCGCTCCGTTGGCCACGTTGTTTCATCAGGTGGCTTTCGGCCAGCCCGGGGCGTTTGTGTGCGTGAACAATCTGGGCGGGATCAGCAATGTCACCGCACTGGACTGGCGGCGGCGGGGACCTGCCCCGCGGGTGCGGGCGTTCGACACCGGTCCGGCCAACGTGCTGCTGGACCTGGCCGCGCGCCACTTCAGTCGCGGCCGGCTGGCCTGCGACCGCGACGGCGCGCTGGCCGCGCAGGGGCGGGTCTGCGAACCGCTGCTGCGCCGCTGGCTGACGCATCCGTTCTTCCGGCGGCCCCCGCCCAAGAGCACGGGCCGGGAGCAGTTCGGAGAACCGTTCTGGCGGCGGGCACTGGCCGCGACCGGAACGTACCGACTTTCCGCGGCCGATGTTTTGGCCACGTTGACCGAACTCACCGCGCGCTCACTGGCGCTGAATTACCGGCTGCACCTGGGCGGCCGGCCGGATCGCGTGGTGCTGACCGGCGGCGGCGCGGCCAACCCGGAGCTGGTGCGGCGCATCACCGCGGCCCTGAGGGACTGGCATCCGGCGGTGGAGGTGATGGATTCGGCGGCGCTGGGCTGGCCGCTGGCGGCGGTGGAAGCGGCGGCGTTTGCCCTGCTGGCAGCCCACCGGCTCTGGGAGCTGCCCGGGAATTTGCCCGCCACCACCGGCGCGCGCCGAGCGGTGCGGCTGGGAACGGTTGCCCGGCCCTGAAGCGGCTTGGATCGGGCCGTTCAGCCGGCGGGCGTGCGATTGGCCGGAGGGGGGGCTGTTTCGCCGGGCGTTTCGTCGTCTTCGTCCCCCGGCTCGACGCGCGGGTAAATCGCCTCGGGCAGTTCGCCGCGGCGAATCAGCTCCTGCAGGTCGCGGATGATGGTGCGGCGGGCCACGCGGAACTGGCGGGCCAGGGCGGAGATGTTGGGGCGCTCGGTCGCGCCGGCCAGCAACTTGCGAATTTCGGTCTGGCGCC
This sequence comes from uncultured Verrucomicrobiae bacterium, assembly GCA_937946835.1. Classification (GTDB taxonomy): domain Bacteria; phylum Verrucomicrobiota; class Verrucomicrobiia; order Limisphaerales; family J093; genus DSVZ01. Next base: position 4,197 of record CALFAV010000040.1, read on the forward strand.
GCAGCCGGTCGGTCGAGCGGCTGAGCAGCTCTTCGACATCCACGCGCTTGGAGCGCTCCAGGGCCTCGAACTGGCGGACAATTTCCGCCTCGCCGCACTGCTCGATGGCCGTGGCGACCGTGCGGCGAAGTTCGTTCAAGTCCAGCGGCTTGGTCAGGCAGTAGTGCGCGCGGCGGGGGCCGGTCAACGCGCCGATCTGTTGGTGCACCTCGAGCGCGCCGGACACCACGATGATCGGCACGTAGGGCAGGAGGTCCTTGAACTCGGGCAGGTAGTCCAGGCCCTTTTCGCGGCGCGCCAACACGTGGTCGAGGATGATCACGTCCGGCCGTTCCCGGGGCAGGCGGGCCAGGGCCGCCGAGGCCGTGGTGGCGCGGCTCAGTTCGTAGTCCGCCAACGCCTCCTCGTAGAGCTCGTAGTGGAGGTCATCATCCTCGATGACGAGGATTTTCTTGCGCGCCATGACGTGGAGAACATGGCCGCGGGGGGACGAGGAATCAAGGGCGGGAGCCGGAGGCTGACCCCGGTCACGACCACTTCGGGCGGCGGAGGCGGGGCACCCTTTCCGTGGTGCAAGCCGGTCCGGTGCGGAGGCGGGCACATACCCGAAGGCCGGTCCACCGGCGGCGGGGCGCTTTCGGCGATGCGCTTCGGATTGCCCGCGGATTTCCGGGCTTGGGCGCGGTGTCGGAAACCTGGCGGCCGCGCAAGAACCCAGGTTATGCCCGGCACGCGCCGGCGGGCCAACGGGACTCGCCCCGCCGGGCCGCCTTTCGTAACCTCTTTCCGAGGTCGTTGCATGATCGAGTGGCCAACCATGGCCGGGCTGTGCGGCTTCGCGGCGCTGGCGGGGTGGGTGGACGCCGTGGCCGGCGGAGGCGGTCTGATCCAATTGCCGGCCCTGTTTCTGCTGCTGCCGCCGGTCGGAGAGACGGGGGTGGCCGCGGTGCTGGGCACGAACAAATTGTCCTCGATCTGCGGCACGGGCATGGCCGTGGGGCAGTACACCCGCCGGGTGCGGCTTCCTTGGGGAACGCTGGGGCCGACCGCGGCCGCGGCCCTGGCGTTTTCCCTCCTGGGCGCCCGGGTGGCGGCCGGGCTTGACCCCGCGGTGCTGCGGCCGTTGATCCTGGCGCTGCTGGTCGGGGTGGCGGTGTACACCTTTGTTCGGAAGGACCTGGGGCAGCGGCACGCCCCGCGGTTGGCCGCCGGTCACGAGCGGGCGTGGGGGGTGGTGGTGGGGGCGGCCATTGGCTTTTACGACGGTTTCTTCGGCCCGGGCACGGGCAGTTTCCTGCTCTTCGCCTTTGTGGGGCTGTTTGGGTTCGATTTTCTCCACGCCTCGGCCAGCGCCAAGGTGGTGAACTTCGCCACGAATCTGTCCGCCGTGGCCTACTTCGCGGCCACGGACCATGTCCTGTACCGGTACGGCCTGCCGATGGCGGTCTGCAATGTGGCCGGGGCATGGGTGGGCGCCCGCCTGGCGATGGGCAGGGGCAACCGGTTCGTGCGCGCATTTTTCCTGGCGGTGATGTCCGCTCTGATTCTGCGATTTGGCTGGGAAGTGCTGCGCGCCTGACCCGGGCTGAGGCCGGCTCGGGTCGGCAGGATCCGGTCCGCCAAAATGCCGCTGATAAGTCCGCGCCCAACGAGGCGCTTGACCGGTCCCCCGTTTTTCACCTAAAGAGCGCGCCGCAATATTCAAAAACACATGCAAGCCATCAAAACATTCTTCGGGAACGGGCTGGGGATTGGCGTGTTGGTCGCGGGCTTCGCGGCGCAGGCGGCCGTATTCACCTTCGATCCGGACGGGCCGGGCATCAACGACGGGGACAACATCAGCAGCTTCTTCAGCGGCGTCATGCTGAGTTCAACCGGCGGCGGCGACGGGTCGGTCTATGCCGCCTCGCACGGCTTGGCGCCCACCGGGAACCGGGTTTTCGGGTGGAACAACGGCGGCTTCATGGACGAGCACTGGGGTCGCTCGAACGCCCCGGCCTTTGAGGCCGTGTTCACCGGCTTTTTGGCCAATCAGGTTTCGATTGATTACCTCAGCGACCTGGGTCAGGTGGGCCTGGAAGCCTACGACGCCGCCAACAACCTCTTGGGCGCGGTGGTCGGCGGTCCGGACTGGGACCCGCAAACCCTCACCTTCAGCACCGGCGGGCCGGACCTGATCAAGCGCATCCGGGTCACCGTGCGGCACGTGGGCGGCGCGGATTTTGGCCTGTTGGACCATCTGGTGGTGTACTCGGCCATTCCCGAACCGGGCCAAACGGCCGGGGTGGCGGCACTGGGGCTGGCCGGGCTGGCGCTGTGGCGCCGACGCTCCCGCCGTAACTGAACGGCTTTAACCCAACCCTCCAACGACTGCCTCAGCCACGGTCCGCAAGACCGTGGCTTTTTGTCCCCAGCGCGGTGAACCCCCGCAGCGGAGAAAGCGCCCGGCACGCGGCCCTCAGCTCACAAACTCCAGCTCCGGCGCGCGGGGGATGAACCCCCGCTCGGCGGCCCGACCCAGGAAACGCCGGATGCTCGCGCGGCCGCGCTCGCCGTAGTCGAGCGTCCAGTGGTTCACGTACATGCCCACGAAGCGATCGGCCAGCTCCCGTCCCATGGCGCGCGCGTACTGCATGGCGTACTCGACGGCCTCGGCCCGATGGTCCAGCCCAAACCGGATACTGGCCGTCAAAATTTCCGCGACCTGCCGGCGCACCTCCGGGGCGTGGCGTCTGTGAATGGCATTGCCCCCGAGCGGCAGGGGCAACCCGTCGTTTTCCCGGCTCCACCACGCGCCCAGGTCCTCGCACACCACCAGGCCCTCGTTTTGCCAGGTGAGTTGCCCCTCGTGGATGATCAGGCCCGCCTCTGCCCGCCCCGTCTTCACGGCGGCGAAGATTTGGTCAAACGGCACCACCACGAAGTCGAGTTCCCGCGCCGGCCGGTCCAGCCAGAGCTGAAGGGCGAGAAAGGCGCTGGTCATGACGCCGGGCACGGCGATGCGTCGGCGCGCCAATTCCGCGCGCCCGAGCCGCTCGCGGGCCACGAGCAACGGGCCGTAGCCGTCGCCCATGCTCGCGCCGCTGGGCAACAGGGCGTACTGGTCGCCCACGTAGGCGTAGGCATGGAGGCTGATGGCCGTGATGTCCAACTCGCCCCGCATGGCGCGTTCGTTCAAGGTCTGGATGTCCTGCAACACGTGCTCGAAACGCCAGCCGTGGGTGGGGATTCGGTCCTTCGCCAGTGCGTAAAACATGAAGGCGTCGTCCGGGTCCGGCGAATGCCCGAGCGTCAGGGTCCGATGCGACATGCGCCCAAAGTAGGGCCGCGCGGCCGGGGGGTCACGGGAGAATTTGGCGCCGTGTCGGGGGTTCGGCCGACCCCGGCGCCAACCGCGGCGGCGCCCGCGCGGGGCGGGGACGGGCGGGGACCGGGGGCGGCTTGTCTCGCCTCCCGGCCGTGCCTATTGTCCGCGCCGTGACCAGGCCCTTGCCGAAGGCTCCCAAGTCGAATCAACGCAACCACGGCGAATCGTTCGTCTTCGAAGACCCCTGGCGGGTGTTTCGCATCATGGCCGAGTTCGTGGACTCGTTTGAGCAACTGTCCCGGGTGGGGCCGGCGGTGGCGGTCTTCGGCTCGGCTCGAATGCGCCGCGGGGACAAGTACTACCGGGTGGCCGAGGTGCTGGCGCGGGAACTGGCCCGCAAGGGCCTGGCGGTGATCACCGGCGGCGGCCCCGGCATCATGGAGGCGGCCAACAAGGGGGCCAGGGCGGGCGGCGGCCTTTCCGTGGGCTTGAACATCATCCTGCCCGAGGAACAGAAAAACAACCGGTACGTCACGGTCCCGCTCCAGTTCCGCTACTTCTTCGCGCGCAAGGTGTGCTTCGCCAAGTACAGCCTGGGCTTTGTCTTTCTGCCCGGTGGGTTCGGCACGCTGGACGAGTTTTTCGAGTTGATCACGTTGCAGCAGACCGAGCGCGTCCCCAAGGCCCCGTTGATCCTGATCGGGCGGGCCTACTGGCGCGGGTTGTTGCGCTGGCTGCACCGCGCGGTGGAGCAACCGGGCTACATCAGTCGGGAGGACCTGGACCGGGCCACGTTGTTGGAAGACCCGTACGAAGCGGCCCGCCTGCTGGTCGAGCACTGGAAAGCCCTCGCTGTGCCCGTTCCCGTGGGGAAAGCCTTTGCCTGAGCCGCATCAAACGCCATGCGGTTTGCCCCGGAAGTCCAGCGCTATCCCAACGGCCTGACGCTGGCCGTGGCGCCCATGCCGGAGATGGCCAGTGTGAGCGCCGGCTTCTGGGTGGGCGTGGGCGGGCGGTATGAAGAGGCCGGCCTCAACGGCGCCTCGCACTTCATCGAGCACATGCTCTTCAAGGGCACGCGCCGGCGCAGCGCCCGGGACATCTCCGAGGCGGTCGAGGGCGTGGGCGGCCACCTCAATGCCTTCACCAGCGAGGAGACCACCTGCTTTTACGCCAAGGCGCCCCGCCAGCACCTGGCCACCGTGCTCGATGTGCTGGCAGACCTGTTCCTCAACTCGGTCTTCGCCCCGCGCGACCTGAGCACCGAGCGCGAGGTGATCCGCGAAGAGGCGGCCATGTACCGCGACCAACCCCACCTCCACGTCGAGGAACTGCTCAACGCGTTGCAATGGCCCAACCACCCGCTGGGGCGGCCCTTGACGGGTACCGAGGCCACCCTCCCGCGCCTGACCCGCGAGCGGCTGCTGGCATTCCGTCGCCGCCATCACGTGGCGCCCGCCATTGTGATCGCCGTCGCCGGCGCCTGCACCCCGGGTACCTGCCGGCGGATCGTGGAGGCCTGGGCGGATCGCTTCCCCTCGGGCCCCCGGCCCACGTTCGAGCCGGTGCCGGCGCGGGTCAACGGTCCCGGCGTGCGCCTGGAACGGCGCCCCATCGCCCAGACCCAACTGGCCCTGGGCTTGCGGACCTGCTCCCGACATGACCCGCGGCGCTTCGCGCTGCGGCTGCTGAACGTGCTGGTGGGCGAAAACGCCAGTTCGCGACTGTTCCAGGCCCTGCGCGAGGACCGCGGCATCACCTACAACGTGGCCAGCTCGTTGAGTTTCTTCCACGACACCGGCGACCTGGTCGTAACCGCCGGTCTGGAGCCGGGGCACCTTGGCCGGGCGTTGCGCCTGATCGTGGCCGAGCTGCGCCGCTGCAAGCGCCTGGCCCCCGGCGCCGCCGAACTGCGCCGCGCCCGGGATTACGTCCTGGGGCAGATGGACCTGAGCCTTGAGAACAGCGAAACCCAGATGATGTGGCTGGGCGAGCAATGGCTGGGTTACGGCCGGCTCTTCGCCCCGGAGACCTTCCGCCGCGCCCTCCAACGCGTGAGCGCGGCGGACATCCGCGCCGCCGCCGCGGAGTTTTTCCGCCCCGAGCGTGCCTGCCTGGCCCTGGTCGGCCCGCACCGCGCTGCGGACGCCGAGGCGGCGCGGCGAATTTTGGCCCGGCTCTGAATCAGTCCGCGTACCCGTCGGGGTGCGCCCGATGCCAGGCCCAGGCGCTGGCCACGATTTCCCGCAACCCGGGGAAGCGCGGCCGCCAGCCCAACTCCCGCATGGCCTTCTCCGCCGACGCCACCAGCCGCGGCGGGTCGCCCGGGCGGCGCGGTCGTTCCACCACGGGGATGCGCACCCCGCTGACCTCCTCGCACATGCGCACCACCTCGCGCACCGAGTAACCGGCGCCGTTGCCCAGGTTGAAAAAACCGCGCGCCCCGGGCGCCAGCGCCCGGATGTGGGCGTCGGCCAGGTCGCTGATGTGGATGTAGTCCCGGATGCACGTGCCGTCCGGGGTGGGGTAATCGGTGCCGTAGATTTCGCACTGCGCGGCCCGGCCCAGGGCCACCTTGAGCACGTTGGGGATGAGGTGTGTCTCGACCCGGTGATCTTCGCCACACCGCTCGGTGGCCCCGGCGGCGTTGAAGTAGCGAAATGCGACGAATTCCAGGCCGTGAAGGCGCTCGTACCAGCCCAGCAGCCTCTCGAACATCAGCTTGGACTCCCCGTAGGGGTTGATCGGGCGCTGGGGCAGGTCCTCGGTGATCGGCAACCGCTCGGGTTGACCGTACGTGGCGCAGGTCGAACTGAAGATCAACTTGCGCACGCCCGCCGCCACCGCAGCGTCGAGCAGGTTCAGCCCGTACGCCACGTTGTTGCGGAAGTACCTGGACGGGTCGGTCATGGACTCGCCGACCAGCGCCAGCGCGGCGAAGTGCACGATCGCCTGCGCTCCGCTCTCCCGGACCACGCGCAGCACCGCCTCGCGCTCGCTGAGGCAGAGCCGGACAAAGCGCGCCCGCGGGTCCACGGCACTGCGGTGCCCCTCGCGCAGATTGTCGAGCACCGTCACGGTGTGCCCCGCCTCACACAACTGCTCCACGCACGCCGCCCCGATGTAACCGGCCCCGCCCGTCACCAACACCTTCATGCGCCCAAGCTACCCGGCACGCGGCGCGCGCCTCAACGGGGAACTTGCGGGTCGCCTCCCGGTCGCGGCGACTCCTCCCGGCCTTCCGGCGGTGCTGCGCGGCTCTTCGCCCGCGCTCCGGCGGCTCAGGCGGCCGGGGCGGGCGCAGGGCGAGCCGGGGGGTCCGCCCGCAGGCTGGCCCAGTACCGCAGCGGCAACGAACCCAGGCCGATCAGCACAAGCTGGCTGGCCACAAAGAGCATCAGCCAGAAAAACGCCGCGTCCATGAACCCGTACGAGTGCAGGCCCACGCCCAGCATGTTCACGCCAAACCAGGAAAAGCTGGTCACCACGTTGCCGAAGATGGCCAGGTTCATCAGCCCGCGCTCGCCGACCAGCCCGCCCCACCGGGCATGGAGGATCAGGGCGTTCCACAACACGATGATCAACGCGCCATTTTCTTTCGGGTCCCAGCCCCAGAAGCGGCCCCAGGACTGATCGGCCCAGATGCCGCCCAGCACCGTGCCCACGAAGCTGAACAGGGTGGCAAAGCACAGGATGCCATAGACCATCCGGTTCAAGGCCGCCCGGCTCGGGGCGGTCAGCCCGCGGGTGAACAGGCCGCGCAACACGTACATGATGGCCAGGAAACCGGCGGCGAACGTGGCCGAGTAGCCCAGGGTGATGGTGATGACGTGGGTGCTGAGCCAGAAGTTGCTGTCCAGCACCGCGCGCATCATCTCCATCGTGTCGCCCCCGAGGGCGAGGTTGTGGGCGATGATCAGCGTGATGCACCCCACCGTGGCGGCCATGACCAGGCCGACGCTGTCGCGGTGAATCCGCTCGAGGATGACCCCCAGGGCCACCGCGCCCCAGCCCACAAACACGGCCGAGGAGTACAGGTTGGTGACCGGCGGCCGGCCCTCGAGCGCCATGCGGAACAGGATGCCCGCGGTGTGCACGGCCAGGCCGAGAACCAGCAGCCCGTAGCCGCTGCGATTCCACACCCCGGCCCGGGTGGCGGACAACCACGAGAAACAGCCCAGCAGGAAGGCCACCACGTACAGGGTCGTGCCCAGGTAAAACGGCCGCCATTGATTGTAGAGAAACTCCCAGCGGCCCTTGGCGATTTCGCGGTCCAGCCCCTTGGCCGTCAACCACTGCCGGTGGCGGGCCAGGGCCTGGTTGAAGGCTTCGGGCTGCCCGGCGGCGTAAGCGCCGGCCATTTCGGCGTACGCCAGCACCGCGGGGTGAATCTGGCGCGTCACCAGCGTCTCCATGAGACTCGCCCCCACGTTGGCCCAGGCGTCGCGGTTGGTCTCGGGATGGATCGGCGGCACGATGAGCGGCAGGGCGGTCTGGCTCAGGGCTTCGAAGCGCCGGGCAAAACGCACGAGCGTGCCCAGCGCCTCCGTGTCGTGCGGCTCGCCCGCCTCGTGTTGGGTTACCGCCGTCAGGCCGGGCTCCAGCGCGGCCTGGTAGGCCTTCAACTCGGCGAGGAAATTCGTGGTGCCCTCGGGTTGGAGGGTGCTCTTGAGCCGCTGATAGAGCACCAGGTTTTGGAAGAGCTTGAAGACGGCCTTGTGGAACGTGTTGCGCTGGGCCGGATCCAACGCCCCGGCCTGGCGGGCCTGTTTTTCAATTTCCTCGAAGTGCGGGCGCAGCTCGCTCTGGGCGTGGTAAAACGGCCCGTCCGGTGGCAGGCCCAGCAGCGTGCGCAACTCCGGGTGGTCAATGCGGAAGACCTTGCGCCGGTCGGCCTGTTCCGGCCGGGTCATCAGCTCCAGCAACCACTCGAGGGCGCTCATCCGGGTGTACTTCGCCCCCGGGTTCCAGGCGGGCGCGTCGGGACGGGTCACCTCGGCAAAGGCCTGACGGGCGCGAATCTGCAGGAGCGAGTTGCGCGCCACCGAGTCCCACGGCTGCACGCGGCCGTTGAGCAGCACCGGCAACCGGCCGAAGCCCACCACGTCAAACTCGGCGGCCGGCCGCGGCGGGCGCAGGGCGGCGAGCACCCACAGGGCAAACAGACCGGTCAACAACCAGGGCAAATGTTTCTTCATCGGCTCAACACTGGTTCGGCGGGGGCGGGCCGGGCAGGCAGGGTGCGGCCCGTTGGTCGCGGCCGCCGTTCGCGCAGGAAAGCCAGGAGATGCCCGGTGAACTGCCAGAGCAGGCCCGCGCTCACCAGGGTGCAGGCGAGGTAGGGCATGAGCCAGCCCGGATTCTGCACCACCTGGAGGGTCGAGGTGGGTTTCTGGCCCCGCATTCGCACGGCTTCATCCGCCGCCATCTGGTACTGGTAGAACGTGAAGCCGCCGTAGCGCAGCGGGTTGTTCATGTAAATGAGCACCTCGCGGTCCTCGCCGGTGGCGGGCTGGCGCACGCGCACCCGGCTGGAGAAGTTGCGCGGGATTTCGGTGCCCGGGTACTTGTCGTGGCGGGCCTCGAGCAGGGTGAGGGAAAACGGCTTGTAATACCGGGCCAGGCGCAGGGCCAGGAGATGTTTGCGGCCCCGGACTTCGACCGCCTGCGGCTCCAGCAACCAGTCACTGACCAGCCAGATGCCCAGCGAGGTGCCGGGCGCCTGAGCGTCGAGCAACTCGATGATGGCGGTGGGCACGTTGCGTTCGTCGGTGGTGGTCACCGGCGGCCGTGGCACGAACCGGGCCTGCAACCCGGTGCCCTGCGTGACCTGGGGCGTGGCGTTGGTGTCGCCACGCACCGGGGCGGAGTTGGCCCAAAACTGGTGCACCCGGATGGCAAAAGGCAGTTGCGGATGGGAAATGGTGGTCCCGGGCCGCAGGTGCGACTCGGGAATGGCCACGACCCGGTCCACGTTCGGGTCGCTCGGGTCAATCACCGCCAGTTCGCTCCGCCGCTGCGATTCGGAGTAGCTCTTGGTCTCGCCCTCGGCCAACCGCATCACGCTCTCCCGCTGGGCCAGGTCGGTCCAAAGCTGCCCCAGCAGCAGCGCGGCCAGGCCGAAGTGGATCAACAACAACCCCGGATGGAACCGCTGCCGCCCCAGGCGGCTGAAGTACGCGACAAACAGGTTGATCAACAGCACCCCGCCCAGCAGGTAACCGCCGGGAAACACCGGAATGCGCACCGCGGTCCCGGGCAGTTGCCAGTACACGAAGAAGCTCTGGAAGTACCGCGCCTGGACCTCGTACAGCCCCAGCTTCACCTGCGCCAGGGTGCCCACAAAGACCAGCACCACCGCCAGCGCCAGACACACCACGGTGAGCCGGAGGGAACTGAACAAACGAATCAGGGGTTCAAGGAGCATATTCGGCACTTTCGACAAATTGCAGAAACACCGGCTTCTCACGGTCCACCACGGCCGCCTCGCCGCTCAGCTTGTAAAACCAGCTTTGATTCCCTTTCTGCACCGCCGCGGCCACCAGGCGGCGCCCCGACTCCGGCGCGGCGATCTCCACCCAATACCCCGGCTGAGCGCCAAAGGTGCGGGGTTGCATCGCCCCGGCCAGTTCGGATTCCCCGATCGGCCCCAGGCCCAGTTGGCGCCGCCAGCGATTGATGTTCGCCAGCGGCCCGCCGCCATCCCCGGGCAACATCGCCACGCTGATCTCGGCCCGCCCTTCCGCGTCGCGCGGGAAAAACCGCGCGGCCTGCATCGCCCCCGGGGCCTGGGTCTGCCAATGCTCGGGCACTTGAAAACGCGGCAGACCGGCCGGACGGGCTTCGGCGGCGCTGCCCGCGCCCGGGCCCGGCGCGGCCGGTGAGACCGGCGGGGCGCTCTCGAATTGAAGGGTGCGCAAAAACTCCACGAACGCGCCTTTCTGATCGCCCACCAGCGACGCGGGACCGGTCATTTTGAAGAACCACGACATGCCATCCCGCCGCAAAATCGCCGCCAGCGTGCGCTGATCATCCGCCTCGTAACTGTCTCCGACCAGATCGTACAACTGCCCTTCCCCACCCCCGAGGGCGACGGTTTGCGCCAGGCGCGGCAGTTCGTCGGCGGTGACCGCCTTCAGCCCCACCTGGGCGCGCCAGCGGTTGACGTTGTCCAAATCATTCCCCCCCGTCCCGGCCAGCGGGATGATGGTCACCTCCGCCTCCTGTCCATGCGGACCGGCAATCACAAAGTAGCCCGCGCGCAGGCTCGTGGCCGGGCGCTCCTGCCAACCCGCGGGCAGTTGCCAGCTCAACCGGGGCCGGCTCGGACCGGCGTGCGGGTCCGCCCCGCCCAACCCGCCCGGGTCGGGAACCATTCCCGCGGTCGCTGTGGCCGGACGTTCCTTGGGCGCCTCGTAAACACGGATTTCCTCGCGCCCGCAACCGGCGGTGAGCATCAGCAGTCCCGCCAGCCCGGCCCGACCGAAGCACCACCACCGCCGCCGGTGACCCGGCTGCAGGCCCGGAGGCCCGGGTGACTCGAAAGCACGCACGCAAAATTGTTAGGGTACGCGGCCACCCTTGGCAAATGCCGTCGGCGTTTCGCGCGCCGGGACCTCCCGGGCAAGGGCGCCGGGCGGCAAGCCAAAAGGGACAACCGGCTTGTTTGCCGGGGCGAACGGCCCAACAGGCGTAGCCCCGTGGCAACCGGACCGGCAGCGCATCCGCCCGGCCACTGAGCAAAGACGTGCGGCTGGCGGCCCTCCGTTTTGCCCGGGGATTGGCAAAAGGGCTGTTGCACGCCAAGCTTCCCTTCCGGCTGCGCGCCGGGTCGCCGCGTGATTCCCGCCCTCATCGCCACGTTTCTGTTTGCCGGGTCCGTCATCGCCGCCAGCCGGTCCGCCCGCCTGCTGGGCAGCCAGGCCGCGAACTTCTGGCGCATTCTGTTGGCGGCGGTGTTTCTCGGCGGCTGGGCGCACACCGTGGGCCGCGGCCTGGGCGGGGGCGCCTTCGGACTGTTCTTCCTGAGCGGCGTCATCGGCTTCGGCCTGGGCGACTACGCGCTCTTCGAGGCGTTGCCCCGGCTGGGGCCGCGCCTGAGCAGCCTGATGATCAACTGCCTGGCCGCACCCTTTGCCGCCCTCATCGAATGGCTGTGGTTGGACACTGGGCTGAGCCTGGCCCAAATCTTCTGGGGAAGCGTGATTCTGGCCGGCGTGGGGTTGTCTTTGGCCCCCGAAGGCGGCGGCTCCGGCCCGCCGCACCGGCGGCTGGCGGGCATTGGTTTCGGCGTGGTGGCCGGCTTCGGCCAGGGGCTGGGCGCGGTGATCACCCGCAAGGCCTTCGCGTTGGCGGCCGCCGCGGGCGAGCCGGTGGACGGCGGGACCGCCGCCTACCAGCGGATTCTGGGCGGCCTGGCGTTCGTGACGCTGCCATACGCCTGGGGACTGCTGCGACGCCGTTGGCGGCAGGCCGGGGAAGTTCCGGTCCACCTGCCGCCGGACCAGCAGCGGCGGGCTCGGGCCTGGGTGCTGGCCAATGCACTGGCCGGGCCGTCGGTGGGCGTGGGCTTTTATCAATGGGCGCTGAAGACCACGCCCAGCGGCGTGGTGTTGCCCATCACGGCCATGACCCCGTTGCTGGTGGTGCCCTACACCTGGCTGTGTGAGGGCGACCGCCCGGGGTGGCGTTCCCTGGCCGGAGCGGTCGCGGCAGTGGTGGGGGTCATCGGACTGGCCCTGTTCCCGTGAACGAAGCGGCGCCTCAACCCCCGCCTGCGCGCGTCCGGATCCAGGGGCTTTCAACCGGCACCGGGGGTATCCTCCGAGCCGACCGGGCGTGAGGGGAAAATCGCGCGGACCAGTGCCGCCACGGCCACGGTCACCGTGGCGCCGATGAGGGTGTACCAGGGCCAGGCCACCCGGGCACGCCAGCCCGTGTAAAGGGTGAGCATTACGGCCAGAGCGACCAGCATCCCGGTGATGACCGGAACGGGGCTGCCGCGACGCCACGCCAGGGCCAGCACCAGCCCGCCGAGCATGGCGCCACTGGTCAGGCCGCTGAGGGCAAAGGCGGCGTGGAGGACCGATTCCACCGTGCGGGCGAGCACGGCCACCCCCACCAGCAGCGCGGCCCACAGCAACATTGAGGCCCGGCTGACCCGCAGGTTGACCGCCTCGCCGCGCGCGCGCCGCGCCAGGCCCTGGTAAAAATCCATCGTGAACACCGACGCCAGCGCCGAAAGCGCCGCGCTGACCGAGGACATGGCCGCCGCCAGAATGGCCACCACCAGCAGGCCCTTGAAGACCGGCGGCACGGCGGTGAGGATGAAGATCGGGAAGATGTAGTCGTTTTTGCGCACGCCCGGCCGGGCCTCGGGCAGCGCCAATGGCAGGGGATGCGTCTGGTAAAACACCCACAACATCACCCCCGCAAGCAGGAAGACCAGCATCAGGGGGAGGATGATCGCCGCGCTCAGCAACAACGCCCGCCGGCCCGCCGCCACCGAGCCGCAGGTGAGCACGCGCTGGACGATGAGCTGGTCGGCCCCGTGACTGTAGAGCACGAGCACCGTGGCGCCGACCAGGCCCATCCAGAGATTGAACGGCATCGCCAGGCTGAACCGGAGGTTCAACCAGTGAAATTTTCCCCCCTCGGCCGCCAGCCGCACCGCTTCGGCCATCCCCCCGTCAATCAACGTGGGCACGAACGCCAGCGTGAACAGCCCGCCCGCCAGGAACAACAGAAACTGCACCGCCTCGACCCACACGGCGGACTTGACCCCGCCGGCCAGTGTGTACGTCAACGCCAGCGCCACAAACAACCCGATGGCCCCGCCGATGTCGGCCTCGGCAAACCCCAGGATCAGTTGCAGCGGGATGCAGCTCACGTACACGCGCACCCCGGCCGCCAGCACCCCGGCCAGCAGGAAAAAGCCGCCCGCCGTGCGGCGCGCCGCCGGACCGAAGGCCCGCTCGAACAGTTGGTAGGGCGAATAAATCTCGCCGCGGAAATAGTGCGGCACCAGGACCACCGCCAGGAGGACGCGGGCCAGCACGTAACCGAAGATGATCTGGAGGAACGTCAGGTGGTCCGGGCCGTAGGCCAGCGCGGGGACGCCGATAAACGTCAGTGCGCTGGTCTCGGTGGCGATGATCGAAAAACCCACCGCCCACCAGGGCAGGTTGCGCCCGCCCAGGAAGTAATCGCGCGTGCCCTGCGTCCGGCGTCCCGCCCACAACCCAAAGCCGATCACCCCGACCAGGTAGGCCCCGATGACCGCCCAGTCGGGCGCGCCCAAGTGAGGAAGGGTGCTCGGCACGGGCGCGGAGTGTGGCGACTCCCGGCCCGCCTGGCCAGCCTCCCCCTTCGGCGCGGGAGCCGGCGATGGGTTCCAAGGACCACCGCGGCGGCCGCCCCGCCCTTACCGACAAAGGCTCAAGCCGGGCCGGCCCGGCCCCAGGACCTGATCCACCGCGGGCGGCACCAGGGCAAGCTCGTCGGCCCAGAGTTGGGCGCATACGCTTCGGGGCAGGCCGAGGCTGGCGCCGGCGGTATCCACAAAACCGGCCAGGGTGTGCCGGGAATAAATCAGCAGTCCGGGCCGCAGGGGCAGTGAAAAGACGGAAAGCACCAGGCCGTACACCAGCACGTGCCAGCCGTGCGCCCGGCCGGTTTCCACCGCCTGCCAGTAGCGGCGCACCGCGCGTTGGTCCCGCAGGGGGAGCAGGCGCCACAGTTGCGCCCGACCCACCGCCCGACTGGCCCGGGCGAAAGCCTCGAAACGCCGCTCGAACCGCAGCGCCTGATCCAGCTCCAGCAGTTCGCGGATCTGGTAGTTGCCCACCTGGTCGAAGGCCCGGCGGATCAGCGGCAATTCCACCGGCGCGAGCAGCTCCGTGCGGTACCAGGTCAGGAAGCCGCGCAGCGAGGGCACGTCCCGCACCCGACCCGGCAGCACGGCCGCCGCCGCCAGGCCCCAGGCCGCTTCCGGCGGCGCGACCAGTTGCCGCGTCAGCGGCTGCGGGTCGCCCAGCAACCGGGCGGCCACGTAACCGGGCCTGGACTGTTGTTCCGTCATGCTCTGGAAGGCGGGCGCGTGCGGGCGCCGCCAACGGGGCCAGCGTAGCCGCGGGCCGGGGTGGTCGGCCAGCGACAAAAACGTGGCGGCGTTTGAAGTCTCCCGCTCCTGGGTTTTCCCGGCCCCGGTCCGGCGACCGGTTCAAACGATTTCCACCGGACACCCGGGCAGCGCGTCCAGGAAGGCGCGGCCGTAGCGTTTGGTCAGGACGCGGTTGTCCAGAACCACCACGATGCCGGTGTCGGTCTTGGTGCGGATGAGGCGGCCCACCCCCTGCCGGAACTTGAGCACGGCCTCGGGCAGGGAGAAGTCCATAAAGGCGTTGCCGCCGGCCGCCTCGATGCGCTCCAGCCGCGCCTCGATCAAGGGATGGTCGGGCACGGCGAAGGGCAGGCGGGTGATGATGACGTTGCTGAGGGCCTCGCCCGGCACGTCCACGCCCTGCCAGAAGCTGTCGGTACCGAAGAGCACCGAGTCCACATCCGCCTTGAACCGTTCCAGCATGGTCGAGCGCGGCGTGCCGGTGCCCTGGACAAAGCAGCGAATGCCCAGTTCGGTGAAGAACGGCTCCAGTTCCGCCGCCAGTTCCTGCATCAGCCGGGTGTTGGTAAAGAGCACAAATGCCTTGCCGTGGGTGAGCCGGATGAAGTGCTGGATCCACTTGAGCAGGGCCGGGCGGTAGCCGGGATCCCGCGGGTCGGGCATTTTCCCGACCACGTACACGCGCATCTGGCGGGCGAAGTCGAAGGGCGAACCGACCTGCAGCAGCGTGGCGTCGTCCGCGCCAACGCGGCCGGCCAGGTAGTTGAGCCCCTCGCGGCTGCCGGGGTGGGGTTTGGTGGGCCGGCCCGCGTGTTTGGTGTCCATCGCCAGCGTGGCGCTGGTGAGAATGACCGAGGTGTCGCTGGCGAAGAGCCGGCGGCGGAGGAAGTCGGCCACTTCCACGGGCGCGGCGTTGAGGGCGAGGTTTTTCTGGGCCTTGCCGGTGCGCTCGACCCAGTACACGTGCTCGGCGGCGCTCTGGCTGAGGAAGACGCCCAGTGCCTCGCGCAGCTCGGCCAGGCGCCGGTTGCACTCGAGCAATTCGCTGGCGGTGTCCTTGTCCTCGGCCAGGTCAATCAGTTCGCGCACCGCCTCGGACACCCGGCGCAGCGGCAGGGTGAGGGTGTCGGGCACCAGGTCGGGGCGGCGGATGCGCAGCTCGGTCCAGGCGCGTCGGCCGCCACCCCCACCCCCGTTTTCCTCGCCGGCCGCCGCGCCGCCGCCGCGGGCCGCCGCCCGGGCCCGGGCGTGGAGGGCGTCGCAGGCGGCTTCGACGGCGTTGAAAAACGTGTCGCTCTGCTGGAATACCTCCGCGACCAACTCGACGGCCCGGCCCTGGCGGAGCAGGGCCAGCAGTCCCTTCTGGGTGCGCGGGTTCCAGAGCCGTTGCAGGGCGAAGCGCAACTGACCGCTGGAGACGCTCACGCCGATGTGTTTGGCGGCCACCTGCTCGAGGGTGTGGGCCTCGTCGAAGATGACGAAGTCGTTCTTGAACAGCACGCCGTCCTCGACGGTTTCCTCCAGCCCGCCCAGGTGCATGAAGAACAGGGTGTGGTTGAGCACCAGCACATCCGCCGCGAGAATCCGGCTGCGCACGCGCTGGAAGAAACAGGGGTCGCCGCCGGCTTTGACAAATTCGGAGGGGAAGCCGCACAGCTTGGGCGAGCACAACCCGCGCTCCGAACAGACCTGGGCCCAGACCTTGGGGTCGGGTTCCTCGTCGAAGTCCGAGAGGCTGCCGTCGGTGGTGCGGCGGGACCATTCGAGGATGCGGGCCAGTTCCTGTTGCTCGGTGGAGGTGAACAGTTGCGGGGCCTGCTGGAGGGCCTTGTGGAGGCGGCGGGTGCACAGGTAGTTCTGCCGGCCCTTGAGCATGGTGTACTGGAACTTCACCGGCAGGAGGCGCTCCAGCAGGGGCAGGTCCTTTTCGGTAAGCTGCTCCTGGAGGTTGATCGTGTGGGTGGAGACGATGGCCTTTTTCTTCCGCTCGACCGCGAAGAGGATGGCGGGCACCAGGTAGGCGAGGCTCTTGCCCACGCCGGTGCCGGCCTCGACGATGAGGTGTTCGCCGCGGGTCAGCGCCTCGGCCACGGCCACGGCCATTTGCTGCTGCTGGGGGCGGTACTCGAAGTTCCTGGCCCGGGCCAGCACGCCCTCGGGGGAAAAGAACCGCTCGGTGAAGGCGACCAGGTCGGTGGCGCCGGCGGGCTGGGCTTCGAGGGTGCTGATCATGGGAAGCGCGGGCCCCCGCGGTCAGGGCGTGGTCCGCGGCCGGCGGGGGACCACCTCGAGGGCGGCCTTGTTTTTGGCGATCAGGTTTGCGGGCAGGAAGCCGCGCCAGTTCACGCCGGGGTAGATCAGGGCGCCGGGACCCAGGATGCTGCCCGGGTTGAGCACGGCGTTGCAGCCGACCTGGGCGTGGTCGCCCACCAGGGCGCCGAATTTGCGCAGGCCGGTGTCGAACGGGCGGCCGTCCAGCTCCACGGTCACGTTGCCGGGGGTGATCTTGAGGTTGGACACGATCACGCCGGCACCCAGGTGGGCCTTGAAGCCGAGGAGCGAGTCGCCCACGTAGTTGAAGTGCGGCACTTCGCCGCCGTTGAACAGCACGGTGTGCTTGAGCTCGCAAGCGTGGCCCACCAGGCAGTCGTCGCCCACGATGACGTGCTCGCGCACGTAGGCGCCCTGGCGGATTTCGCAGTTCCGGCCGATCCAGGCCGGGCCTTTGATCGTGGCGCCGTCCTCCACCACCGTGCCCTCGCCGATAAACACGTCCGGGCCGACCCGGGCCCCCGGCGCGCAGTGGCCGAGCCGGGCCGGGCGAAGCGTCGCCTGCAGGTACGCGCGCAGGCGCTTGAGCGCGTCCCAGGCATACTCACAGCCGTCGAAAAGCGCGGTGTGCGCCGTTTGCGTCAGGTCGAAGAGGTCGGCCGGTTTGAACATCGCCGGCAGCGTAAAGCGCCGGGCCGGCCCGGCAAGCGCGCAGGCCGGGCGGGCGGCCTCAGAAGCGCGTCTCGGGTTTGACCCGCGCCCGCAGGCGCTCGAAGTCCCGCCATTCCGCCGGGCTGTCGGGGGCCTGGCCCAGCTCGCGGAAGATTTTGGGCGCCGCCCAGCGCCAGCGTTCGACGTGGCCGTCGGCGAAAGACAGGCTCGCCCCCTGGTTGTGCCGGCCGGCCGGCAGGTCCCACCAGGTCAGGTCCATGAACCGCTCCCAACCGGGCGGGGGAATGCCGAAGAGCGAGTCCAGAATGCCGTCCTCGTGCACATCAATGAACACGAACAACTCCGACGGCCCGGGCCGGTCAATGTGGGATTCCTTCTGAAAACTGGGCGGACCGTAAAAGTCCTCCTCGACCGGGGCGCCGTTGATGGCCTGGCTCATGTTGTAGCTGCGGGTGCGCAGCCGGCGCAGGCGGCGGCCCTCCTCGGTCTCGACGTACGAGCGGTCGGACGGGCAATGGTAAATGGCCGCCGAGCGGTTGTAGGGGAAAAGCAGGCCGCGCTCGATGTTGGCCGTGGTCAGGTCCAGCCGCGTGTTGCCGGGGCACCAGGTCATGTTCGTGCTGAAGGCCACGGGGTCGGGCGACTCGGTCTGCAGATTGTACACGTAGTTGTTGGGCGGCAGGACATCCGCGTGGTCCACCGCGTAAAGGTGCACGCAGAGCTGGAGTTGCTTGAGGTGGTTGCGGCAGGCGATCCCGCGGGCCTCCTCCTTCGAACGGCCCAGCGCCGGCAGCAACAGCCCAATCAGCACGGCAATCACCGCCACCACCACCAGCAGTTCAATGAGGGTGAACCCCCACTGGCCGGGTTGGGGGCGCAATCGGATTGAGCCGCCTTGAGGCTGGACCCACTCGCGGTGGTTTCGGCTCCGGCCGAGCATGAAAGGAAAAGTAGTGCGCCGGCGCGAAATGCCAAGGCAGATTCGTGGCCAAGTGAGGTCGGCGTCACCCCGGCCGGGATTCCAACGCCGTTTCCCGCAGCAGCGCCTCCACCTGCGCGCGGTCCACCTCGCCCGCCATCAGGGTCAGCGCGTTGGCCGCTCCGGCCGCCGCACCCCAACGGCAGGCTTCGCCCAGGTCATCCCCGCGCAGCAACCGGGCCACCAGGGCGGCCGTGAAGGCGTCGCCGGAGCCGATCGGGTTCAGGGGGTGAATCGGCGGCGGGGTGACCCGCCAGGCCGTGCGGCCGTCAAAAGCGAGGGTGGGGGCCGCCCCGGCGGTGATCACCACCCGGTCCGCGCCCCGGGCGTGCAGTTCCCGCATGGCGGCCAGCACGGAGGCTTCATCGGGGAGCGGAAGCCCGGTCGTGGCGGTCAGTTCCGCGCGATTGGGTTTGACCACACCCGGCCGCGCGACCAGCGCCTCCAACAGGGGCGGCCCCTGCGCGTCCACCACCCATAGCACACCGACCGCGCCGGCCCGCTCCCCGCAGCGGCGATAGAAGTCCACCGGCCCCCCGGGCGTGAGCGTCCCAGACAGCACCACGGCGCGGGCGCGGGGCAGGTGGTGCTCGAAGCGGGCGGCCAGTTGCGCGTAGGCCTCCGGAGCCACCGCCCGGCTTTCCTCGACCAACTCGGTAACGGTGCCGCCGGCCTGGTCAATCACGGTGATGCACTGGCGGGTCCGCTCGGGCACGAGGACAAAGTCCTGTTCAATGCCGCGCTCGCTCAGGCACTCGCGCACGAATTCCCCGCGGTCCCCGCCCAGGAACCCCGTGGCCAGCGGCCGCTCGCCCAGGGCGTGCAGGACCTTGGCCACGTTCACCGATTTGCCCGCGGCGCCTTCAAGGGTGGTGTGGGCGCGGTTCACCGCGTCCAGCGCGAGCCGGCGAAACACCATCACGCGCTGCGCGGCCGGGGTGGGTCCCAGACACAGGATCATGGCGATTAGAAATTGGTTTCCACCATCGGCCGGAAGGTCAACTCATGCACCACCACGTCCTCGGGCGCCAGGATGCACTGCACAATCATGCGCGCGGCGGATTCGGGGCGCAGGTAGTCCGGGCGCGGTTGGGGACGGAACATCGTGTTCACCCCGCCGGGATAAACGGCCGTGACCTTCACGCCCACGGCGCGGGCCTCTTTGATCAGGCAGCCGGTGAAGCCGTGCAGGGCGTGCTTCATGGCGGTGTAGATGGCGTAGTTCTCCTGCTTCACGTGCACGATGCTGCTGAGCACGTTCACGATGTGGCCGGCGCGGCGCGCGGCCATGTCGCGGAGCGCCTCCCGGGCCAACAGGATGGGCGCGCGGACGTTGACGGCGTAGGAGGCGTCCAGGTCCGCGTCGGTGATCTGCGTGATGGGTTCTTTGGCCTTGTTGAAGCCGGCGTTGTTCACCAGCACCTCCACCCGGCCGAGGGCGGCGCGCGCGGCGGCATACAACTCCACCACGGCGGCGGCGGTGGACAGGTCGGCAACCCGGCCGGGGCAGTCCAGTTCGCGTTGCAGGTCGGCCAGCCGGGCGGGGTCGCGCCCGGTGACAAACACGGCAAACCCGGCGGCATGAAGCTGGCGGGCCACTTCACGGCCGATACCGCGGGTGGCGCCGGTGATCAGGGCGGTACGTTGCATCGGCCCGTTGTGCGGGCCGGGCGGGTGGTTGTCAACGGAGCGGGCGCCTCCCTCAAGGCCCGTCGGCCAAGGGCACGGTCAACAGACCGTACTCACCCAAGGGCAACCACAGCGCGCGGCCCGGTTCGGCCACCGCGCGGGTGAGGTCGGGCCAGTAACAGCCGCTGACCGGTGTTTGCCCGACCACTTTCAGCGCCGGGTCGTCGGCTTGGAAGACCGCGACGGCACCGCCGTTCTGGGCCGCCAACAGCAAGCCCAGGGGCTGCAATTGCTGGGCCGGTTGGGCGAGCGTGGTTTCGGCCCATTTTTCAAAGACGCCGGCGGCGTCCAGCCGCCAGGCCTCCAGCCGACCTGCCGTGGCGGGGGAACCCACCGGCCGCGCCACCCAGACGCTGCCCGCGGCGTTGACCGCCACCGCGCGCGGCCATTCGGCGGGTTGCTTGAGCGAAGCTATCAGGGACACGGAGACGCCGTCGTAGGCGCAGGCGTCCACGTACTCCGCCCCGTCGTTTTGGCCCGTCTCATCCCAGTGCGGACCGGTGGTGAACAGCAGCGCGCCTTCGGCGGCCACGCCGACCAGGCGGCCCGGGAGGTTTACGGGCGGCCGCACCGTGGGCGAGGCCGGGTCACTGTAGTCCACCACATCCAGGTAATGCCGGGTCACCCAAACGCCCACCGGCGGGGTGATTTTTTCGCGCCTGCCATCCGGGAAGACGATTTCGTAGGGCTGCGGCTCCGGTTGGCCGGGCAGCCGGACCCCTTCGAGAAATTCACTGGCCTGGTGGCTCAGATAAATCAGCCCCCCGGCGGTGAAGCTGGCGGCGTCGAACCACCAGTTTTTCTCCGCCCCCGGTTCCAGATCGGAAACCAGCACGGGCGCGGCGGGATTGGTCACGTCAAACGCCAGCAGGCGGGTCGAGGTCCACCCCGGCCACCAGCCGGGGCCCAGCGGTCGGGTTGGGATACCAGGCCACGCGTCTATGCCCACCAAACCGCCGCGCCACCACCACCAGCCGCCGCCGGTGCCGGCCAGCACCAGCAGCCCGGGACGCGGCTGATGGGCTTGAAACTGCAACCCCCAGCCCAGCAGCGGCACTTCGGTTTGCGCCGCCCCCAGCAGTGCCGGTTCGGGCAAGGTCGAAAGGTCGTAGGCAAGGACCCGCAGGCGGCTTTTCGGTGCCGGGGGATTCGCTTCATCGCCGGGGACCGGGGCTGCTTCCTCCCCCGCCTGAATCAGGTAAAGAACCGATTCCCGGCGCGTGGCCGCCAAGAGCCGCTCCCCCGGAGCCAGCGCCACCCGGTGCAGCACGTCGTCGGGGGCGTCGGCCCGGACCACGCGAATCACCCCCGGCGCGGCGGGGTCGGACCAATTGCCCGCGCCGGAGATTTCGATGAGGTAATCGCCCACCGGCACCACCTCGGACACCGGCCAGGACAACTCGAGCCGCGCCGCCACGCGGGGCCGGTCGCGGTCGGTCGCCTCCACGCTCAGGAACTCGCGGCCGGACACCGAGATGATCCGCTCGCCGTGGACGGTGGCGCGTCGGGGCTGGAAGGCGTGCTCAATCACCCCGCGGGCCTGGAGGCGGTCGGTGCCCAGGTCAATGAGCTGGACCCGGGCGACCTGGCCGGTGTCGGCCCAGCTTTGGTAGGGCACGAGGATCAGACCGGCGTCGGGCAGCACGGCAAAGGCCTTTTCGTCGTGCGTGGCCTCGCTCCAGGAGCTGTTTTCGCCCAGCGGCACGCGGTCCAGCAGGGCCGGTCGGGCCGGGTCCTTCACGTCGAAGAGCGACACGGCCACGCGCCAGGAGTTGGCGTTGTCAATGCCGATGGTGACGAGGCGGTCGCCCAGCGGATGAATGTAGGTGGACCAGCCGGGCACCTCGAGTTCCCCGAAGACCTTGGGCCGGGTGGGGTCGCGCAGGTCCACCACCCAGAGCGGATCAACGCGCTGGAAGGTGACCAGGTAGGCCCGTTGGCCGTCGAAGCGCGTGGCGTACAGCCCTTCACCATGGCCGACCTCGATCTGGCCCAGCTTCTGCGGGTGCCGGGGATCGGCCAGCGAAAAGGTTTCCAAGACGCTGAACTGGCGCCCGCTGGAAGACCAACGGTTGACCTCGGAAATGACCGTGAACACGTTGTCTGCCAGATTCATCTTGAATTTGTCCCCCACCCGCCCGGCGGCGAGCAGCGAGCCGACCGGGCGCAGCGTGCCGTCCGGGGCGGAAATGTCCACCAGATGGACCCGGCTCTGCCACCAGTTGGCCGGCTCGAACACCACCACAAACAGGAACCGGTCAGTGGCCTGGATCACGTGCCCGTAACCCCCGTACCAGAGGGGCGCACGGACCCGGGGCGCGGCCGGGTCGGCCAGGTCAATGGCGGTGATCTGGGTTCCGTACTCCCATTGCACGACCGGTTCCCCCCGCTCGGGATCGGGCGGCACCGGCAGCCGACGGTAGGTCTGCGAGGCCACGTACAAGGCCGTGCCCACCAGGCGACTTTCCTGAATGATGCCGGGGACGGGCAGGCGGGCAATGATGGTCGGGACGCCACCCTCCGCGGGCGCCGGGTCCACGATCAAAATCTGACTGTCCTCACTGTTGTCCCAGCCGCACCCGTTCCGGATCAGCAACACCACGCGGTCCGCGCCGGTGTTCGGCTCACTAACCACGTACAACTGCTCGCCGGCGGCCGCCAGAGCGAGCGTCCCCAGGAGACGTGGGTGATCCGGGTCGGTCAGGCTGATGGCCTGCAGGCCGCGGTACTGGTTGAAGAAGTACAAGGTGTTTCCGCGCACGCGCCAGATGTCGGACTCGACCACGGCCCGCGCGCCACCCCCCGAATCCTCCACGGGCGCCCCGGTCACCACGTTCCCCTCGCGGGTCCAGACCGGCCCCGTGAGGGGCGACGCGGAAGCCGGCCCCGCAAAGTCCCGCTTGCCCTGGTAAAAAGCGGCGGGCAGCGGCTCGGTTTCATCGCCCCGCACGCGCAGCAATTCAATCTGGGCGGACAGGGGCAGGCGAAAGATGACCGTGCCGCCGGAACCATCGAGCCGTTCGACCGCGCGCGGCACCCACGCGCCGGCCCCCAGCCGGAGCCGCGATTCGAGGGTGACCTTGTGCAGGCCGGGCGGGACCTGGACCGTGACCACCACGCTGCCGCCGGAGATCGAGATGGATTCGATCCGGGGACGTGCCGCCCCGGCGGCGAGACTGGAGCAGGTCAGGACCAATCCCAGCAGTGCCGTGGTCCCCCAGCTCAGAAAAGCACAAACGTTGGTTTTCATGGCTTCAGTTCCGTAACCCAACCCCAATCGGCCCCGCCGGCCTCGGACGCCAAGCAACTCCCCCTCCGGCCAGGGCCGTCGGTGGTACTATCCGCAACGGTCGGGAATTTGCAACAGCGTCAATCGCCAAGCCGTTGTCGCGGCGCCAGCTCGGCTGCCGAAAAGGGCGGCAGCCTGCCAGCCGTAAATGTGGCGCCGGCGTAGCAACGCCCGACCGGTTTGGGGGGTAGGGCCGCGCTGCATCGCGGCCCGGGCAACTGCCGCATGGTAGGCCCCGCGTACCAGCAGGCGGGCCGCCGGCACCACCGTGCCCGCCGGCTGGCAGCCGGCGATACGGCAGATTAGCAATCTGCGCTACCACCGCCGGGCGGGACGCCTGCCGCTATCGCGAAAAAGCGGCCGCAAGCGGCCGCACTCCAAACGCTCGCGCGCTTGCCGGGCCGTGAAATCGGGCGCCAGCCTTTGGAGTGCGCCGGCTCGCCGGCGCTTTCCCAAGGTCAAGCCGGCAAGCGCGGCAACCGGCGTCGCCTCCGCCCGGCGCCCAAAACATAGCGTCGCGGCGCTGCGCTCTCCGAAGAAGGCAGGGCTGATCAAGCCTGCTGGGGTACTTCCCCAAGCAACCTTCCCCGCGGCGGCGAGGGCTCCGCAGGGTCGGGTTGCCGTAAGGTTTGCCCGGCTCGGAAAGAGCATTGCGCCAGGCCGATAAGTTCGTGAAACTCCTGCCGGTCCGCCTCCGGCCGGGGAGCGTCCCGGCGGATCAAGGCGGATCGGTTGGCGCGCACCGCGTATGTACCCCATTCTGGAAGCCCGCTGGTTGGCGCCGGAGGTGAAACTTTTCCGGCTCCAGGCCCCGCTCATTGCCCGCAAACAAAAGCCGGGGCAGTTCGTGATCGTGCGCGTGCACGAACGCGGGGAGCGCATCCCCCTGACCATCGCCGACGCGGAGGCGGATTCGATCACGCTCATCGTTCAGGGCGTGGGCAAGACCACCAAGCTGCTCAACACCCTCGAGGCCGGCCAGCGCGTGCTCGACGTGGTGGGGCCGCTGGGCCGGCCCTCCGAGATTCACCGCTACGGCACGGCCGTGGTCATCGGCGGCGGGGTCGGCACGGCCATCGCCTATCCCACGGCCCGGGCGTTGAAGCGCGCGGGCAACCGGGTGCTGGCCATCATCGGCGGACGCACCCGCAGCCTGGTGATCCTGGAGCGGGAACTGCGGGGGTTTTGCGACGCGGTCCACGTCACCACGGACGACGGCTCCCACGGGGAAAAGGGCTTGGTCACCGCCCCGCTGCAACGGTTGGTGAACGGTCCGGACCGACCCGATTTCGTCCTGGCCATCGGGCCCATTCCGATGATGCGGGCGGTGGCCGAGGTCACCCGGCCCCACGGGATCAAAACGATGGTGAGCCTGAACCCGATCATGGTGGACGGCACCGGCATGTGCGGCGGTTGCCGCGTGGTGGTGGGAGGCAAAACCTTTTTCGCCTGCGTGGACGGGCCGGAGTTTGACGCCCACCAGGTGGACTTCCAAATCCTGGCCGCCCGCAACGCCATGTACCGCGAGGCCGAGCAGCGGGCCCTGGCCGAGTTCCGGGCGCAGGCCCACCCGCCCGAAGAATGTCGCCTGACCCGGGCGCACCCCGAGCTGGCGCCGCTGGCCGCTTCGTGACATGGACGCCGCCAATCCCCTCCCCCTCAAGGAACGAATGCGCCTGCCGCGCCAGCGGATGCCGGAGCAGGCGCCGGAGGCGCGCCGGGAAAATTTCGCCGAGGTCAACCTGGGCCTGGACGCCGCCCTGGCCCGCCAGGAGGCCCTGCGCTGTCTGCAATGCAAGAGCCACCAGTGCTTCACCGGTTGTCCGGTGGGGGTGAAGATCAAGGACTTTATCGCCCTGGTCCTGCGCGGGGACTACCTGGCTGCCGCGGCCAAAATCCGGGAGGACAACGTCCTGCCGGCCATTACCGGCCGGGTGTGTCCCCAGGAGGAGCAGTGCGAGGGCCGGTGCATCCTGGGCAAAAACGGCGAGCCGCTGGCCATCGGTTACCTCGAGCGGTTCGTGGCCGATTACGAACGCCGGGTGGGCCAGGTCGGCCTGCCGGTCAAGGCCCCGCCCACCGGCAAGCGCGTGGCGGTCATCGGTTCCGGCCCGGCCGGCCTGAGTGCGGCGGGTGACCTGGTGCAGCGCGGCCACGCGGTCACGGTCCTGGAGGCGCTGCACGAGCTGGGCGGGGTGCTCATCTACGGCATCCCCGAGTTTCGCCTGCCCAAGCAAATCGTGCACGAGGAGATCGAGAACCTGCGCCGGCTGGGGGTCGAATTTCGCACCAACGTGGTGGTTGGCCGCACCGTGACGGTGGATGAACTGCTCGGCCCCGAGGGCTACCACGCCGTGTTCATCGCCACCGGGGCCGGCCTGCCGGTCTTCCTGAACATCCCCGGCGAGCACCTCTGCGGGGTGTACTCGGCCAATGAATTCCTCACCCGGGTGAATTTGATGCGGGCCAACGAATTCCCCGCCTGGGACGAGCCGATTTACGACTGCCGCGGGCGGGACGTGGCGGTGATCGGCGGTGGCAACACCGCCATGGACGCGGTGCGCACCGCGCTGCGCCTGGGGGCGGCCACCGCCACGATCGTGTACCGCCGCTCCGAGGCGGAGATGCCGGCCCGCGTCGAGGAGATCAAGCACGCGCGCGAGGAAGGGGTGCGTTTCCTGACCCTGGCCAACCCCGTGGCCTTTCTGGGCGATGAACGGGGCTGGCTCCGGGCCATTCGTTGCCAGCGAATGGCGTTGGGCGAACCGGACGCGTCCGGTCGCCGACGTCCGCAGCCCATCCCCGATTCGGCGTTTGAAATCCCGGCGCAGGTCGCTGTCGTGGCGGTGGGCAACCGCGGCAATCCGCTGGTCCAGGCCACCACTCCCGACCTGAAGACCAATCCGCTGGGGTACATCGAAGCCGACCCCGAGACCCTGAAAACCTCCAAGCGCGGCGTGTTTGCCGGCGGGGACATTGTGACCGGCGGGGCCACGGTCATCCTGGCCATGGGCGCGGGTCGGCGCGCCGCGCAGGCCATTGACCGCTACCTGCGCACCGGCGAGTGGTAGGCCCTCGCCCGGGTATCCCCGCCCGTTTCAAAAACCAGCCGCCCCACCCGCCGCGATTCTTCACCGCGCCGGGGCGGGCTCCGGGGCGGCGAAGCGCGCGTCCAAAAAGGCCTTGAAGCGCGCCGCCGTCTCGCCGCCAAAGCCCGGCACTGCGGCGATTTCCGCGACCGTGGCCCGCCGCAGCCGCTGCACCGAGCCGAAGCGTTTGAGCAACGCCGCCTTGCGCGCCTGGCCGATGCCGGGGAACTCATCCAGCACGCTTTCGCTGATTTTGCGCAGCCGCAGTCGGGCGTTGTAGCTGTTGGCCACGCGGTGGGCTTCGTCGCGAATGCGCTGAAGCAGCTTGATGGCCGGATGGTCCAGGCCCAGCCGCAACGGGGCGGTCTCGCCGGCGCGGTGGATTTCCTCGAACTCCTTGGCCAGGCCGATCACCGGCAGCGTCCCCAGCCCCAGTTTTTCCAACTCGGCCCGGGCGGCGTTGACCTGGCCCTTGCCGCCGTCAATCAGGATCAGGTCCGGCAGCCGCGCCCCCGTGGGCGGGCGCGGACCCACGGCCGCGGCGTCGGTGTCCGCCCGGGCGGGCCGGCCGTTGAGGCGCGCGCGCACGTCGTGGATCACCCGCTGCAGGTCGGCGGGGCTGGCGCGGCCGGCGTCGGTTTCCTCGCCGCGGGGGGTGCCGGTCCCGCCACCGGCCAGTTCGCTGAGCAACCGCCGGTAGCGGCGGCGAATGACCTCGGCCATGCAGGCAAAGTCGTCCTGGCCCGCGACGGTTTTGATGCGGAAGCGCCGGTAGTGCGCGCGGTCGGGCCGGCCCTGCCAGAAGCTGACCAGTGAGGCGACCTTGAGCGTGCCGCTGATGTTCGAGATGTCGAAGCCCTCGATGCGGGCGGGGGGCGCGGGCAGACCCAGCGCCTCGGCCAGGGCGCGCAACTCGGCCTCCGGGTTCACGGCCAGCGGCAGCGAGTACGGGAGGCGCTCGAACTTTTCGGTGCGCTGGGTGGTACGGCGCAGGTCCCGGAGCAGGTCCCGCAGTTCGGCGGCCTTCTCAAAGTTCAGCGCCGCGGCCGCCTGTTTCATCTGCGCCTCCAGCTCGGCCGCCATTTCCTCGCACCGCCCGGCGAGGAAGTCACAGGCCGCCTGCACCTGGAGCCGGTACTGCTCGGGGGTGACGTTGCCGATGCAGGGCGCGGTGCACACCCGCAGGTGGGCGTACAGGCAGTGTCGGTAATCGGCCTCGGTGGGCGTGAGGGCGCGGCAGCCGCGCAGGTTGAACTTCTGGCGCACCAGGCTCAGGGTGCGCCGCAGCGCGCCGGAGCTGGCAAACGGTCCGAAGTAGCGCGCCGCGGGATCGTTTTGCAGCCGGGTGAGCGTGAAGCGTGGAATCGGGTCGTTCAGGTTCACCTTCACCAGCAGGAAGCGCTTGTCGTCGCGGAAACTGATGTTGTAGCGGGGCCGGAACTCCTTGATCAGGCGGCCCTCAAGCAGCACGGCCTCGGCCTCGCTGCGCACCCGATGCCAGTCGAAGTCCGCAATCGCCTCGACCAGTGTGTTGAACTTGGGGTCCCAACCCCGCCGGCGCGAGGGTTGGAAGTACTGGCTCACCCGCCGGCGCAGGTCGCGGGCCTTGCCCACGTAAATCACCGTGCCCAGCCGGTCCTTCATCAGGTACACCCCGGGCTGGTGCGGCACCTGGGCCAGCTTGTCGCGGATATGGTCGCTCACGGTCATGGCCACGCGACGCGCCTTCCCGCGCGGCGGCTCACGTCCCCGGCAGGGGATGGCGCGCAAAGGCAAATTCCGCCACCACCTCGCCGTGACGCAAGTGCCGTTGAATGATTTGCTCGAGCACCGCCGGGGTGCAGGAGTGGTACCAGACCCCTTCCGGGTACACGACCGCGATCGGGCCGTGCAGGCACACGCGCAGGCAGTTGGCCCGGGTGCGAAACACCGCCGGCTCCGGGCCGGCCAGACCCAGCTCCTTGAGCCGGCGTTTGAGGTATTCCCAGGCTTCCGCCCCGGCCTCCCGGGC
Source organism: uncultured Verrucomicrobiae bacterium (assembly GCA_937946835.1). GTDB lineage: Bacteria > Verrucomicrobiota > Verrucomicrobiia > Limisphaerales > J093 > DSVZ01. Next base: position 32,626 of record CALFAV010000040.1, read on the forward strand.
GCAGCATTTGGGCTCGGAGGCCTCGGCGCACAGGAAGATGTGCCGGCGCACGTGCGCCAGCCCCAGCGCCTGCGCGGTGGCCGCCAGCGCCGGGCCGGCGGCCGGGTCGGGCACGGGCGGGGTGCAGGGCATGGACTCGGTCATGGCACGCGGGCGGAAAGGTCAGGGCTGTCGCAACGGCAGGCGGTGTTCCAGCCGACGGGTCTGGTGCGGCTCCAACGGCGGCAGCTCGGTGGGCGTGGGCGAGGTGGTTTCCTGGAGGATTGCGCGCGCCCGGGCCTGGAGAGCCTGCCAGCGCGGCCAGTCCAGGGCGGGGGCGTGGGCGATTTGCCGCAGCAGGCTGCGCCACTCGATGATGACCCGGTCAATGTCCCCCGGACCGAGCAGTTCGCCGGCCCAGGCGTGGCGGGCGGCCGGGTCCCGGTGCACGGCAGCCACGATCACCTCGGCCCCGGCCCCGTACTGGGGGGGCAGACCATTTTCGAGGTAGCCGGGGATGGTTTGCAGGCCGTAGGCCTGATGGCAGGCCAGCGCCAGGCGTCCGCCCCAGCGATTGTCCTCGCCGCAGAAACGAAAGCCCGCCTCGAGGTTGGCCAGGTCGTAGGCCAGTTCCTCGATCGGGTAGGTGGGGTCCTCGAGCGCGGCGGCAATGGCCAGGCCGTCCCCTTGCGAAAAGAAGCTCACCACCCGGCCGCGGCGCGTGGGCCGCCCGGCGGCGTCCACCAACCCCAGGCGGCGCCAGAGCATGGCGGTGCCGCTGGCGGGGCTTAGTTGGCGGCATTGGGACGCCAGTTCGCAACCCGCGCACTCACGCGGTTCCACCTCTCGCGCGGGCGGCCGCCACAGGGCCACCCCGTGGCGGTCCACGGGCACTTTGAGCGTCAGTTCCCCAAGGTCCAGCCGCGCGGTGATGCGCTCGGGCGATTCGATGACCTGCAGCACCGGCGTGTGGCGGCGGGCGAGGCCGGCCCGAACCAGGGGCAGAACTTTTTCGCGCCAGACCGGCAGGGGAGCGTGGCGACCATGCCAGTTGGTCAGGCGACGCAGCCACTTGGCCAATAGCACGCGGTCGCCGGGCAGGCGCTCGGCCAGGGTGAGTTGGCGGCCGTACAGCGCGTGGCCCTCGCGCTCCGCCACGACGCACAATTCGCCGCCCGAGCCGAGTTTTTCCAGGGCGCGCGGCTCGCTGAGCACCGGGCGCCGCCGCACCTCCCCCACCCCGGGGGTGGTCCCAGCCGCACCTTCATGCGCTTCCACGATCCAGATTTCCCGCACCGGCACCTCGCGCAGCGGCGGCAGCGGTTCCCACTCGCCGCGGCTGTTGCGGATTTCGCGCAAGCGCCGGCGGACGTGGCGGGCGCGCTCGGCATCGGTTTTGAGGCCGCAGGGCGTTTCCGGGTGTTTGAGGCAGAACTCGATGCCCAGCGGGATGGGACGGCTGGTGAACAGGCGTTCCTGGACCTGCGCGGCCGCCGCGAAGGGGTCCCGGCCCTGTTCGGCGGCGGCGGCCATCAGGCCCAGGAGCGCGGCCCAGTCCACCATGCCATTGCGGGTCAGATGCTGGGCGTGGGCGTCGCACAGGCGGATTTCGTTGGCGGTGACCAAGACGTAACCGGTCTCGTCAATGCCCCGCCGCCCGGCCCGGCCGAACATTTGCAGCAGTTCATCCGGGCGGAGCGGTTGCTCGACCAGATCGCGCCGATAGGAATCGCCGGCCAGCGCCACGCTGCGGAGCGAGAAATTGATGCCGGCGGCCAGCCCCATCGTGGCCACCACCACGCGCAGTTGTCCCGCCTTGGCCAGCGGTTCGATGACCCCCGCCCGGGCGCCGTAGCTCAGGCCGCTGTGATGGAACGCCACCCGGGCCTTGAGCAGCCGGGCCAGGTGTTCGCCCACCAGCCGGCGCTGGACCGGGGAGAGGGTCAGGGGCTGCGGGCAGGGCAATTGCCGGGCCAGTTCTTCGGCCAGCGCCTCGGCCGCCTGGCGACGCGGGGCGAAGATCAAAATGGGTCCCAGCCCCTCGGCCAGGGCCCTGGCCACCAGGCGCGGCCAGTAACCGCGGATGTCCGCGGGCACATGGTAACTGAGCGCGGCGGGGTGGACTTCCTCCAGGGGCACCGGCCGTTCGTCCGTGCGGACGACCACCGCGTCGCGCCCCAACCGGCGCAACCATTTGGCAACGTCCTGGGGATTGGCCACACTGCCGCTGAGCAACAGCAGCCGGGTGGACGGCGGGGCCAGGGCGATGGCCAGTTCGTAGTTCAGGCCGCGGTCGGGGTCGCTGATCATCTGGTACTCGTCCACGACCAGGAGGCTGGGGCCGTCGCCGTGGATGAGCCGGTGTTTCTGCGTCTCGAGCGTGGCCACGAGCACCGGGGCGGTGAGGTTTTCGGCCAGGTCGCCGGTGGCGATGCCCACATCCCAGCCGCGGGCGCGCCACTCGGCCAGTTTGTCGTTGGCCAGGGCGCGGGTGGGCACGGTGTAGATGGCCTGGCCGCGGGGTTTGCCCTGGTTGGACCACAGCTCGAAGATCAGCGTCTTGCCGGCCCCGGTGGGGGCGTGCACCACCACGTCCCGGCCGGCCCGCAAGGCGGCCACGGCCTGCTGCTGCCACAGGTCGGGCACCAGCACCTGGTTCAGGGCGGGTGCCGTGGCGAGTTGTTCGGCCAGGGACAACATGGCTGCAAAATAGCGCAGACCGGTCCGGGGGAAATGGGAAAAACTTGGTTCCGGCGCCGGGAGCCCCCCGGGCAGGGTCCGGGCCGGTGGGCTGCCGCCCCTGACGGCAACCGGTAGGGCGCCGCGGCGCCGGTACCGTGCTTCCGGGCGGCAAGCTGCCACCTCTGCGGCGGCCGGGTCGGCTGCCGTTACGCCAAAGCGCCGGCTTCCAGCCGGCCTGAACGCCGACCGCCGGTCGGCGCCAACGTGGGCGGAACGGTCCCTTGATTGCGCTCGCCGCGCCGACCTGCCCGCGGCAAGCTGGAAGCGTGTCCGGCACCGTCGCCATCGTGGGCCGACCCAACGTCGGCAAGTCCGCCCTGTTCAACCGCCTGATCGGGCGGCGCCTGGCCATTGTGCACGACCAGCCCGGGGTCACGCGGGATCGTCTCAGTGCGGAGGTCGCGTGGCGCGGGCGCACCTTCACCGTGCTGGACACCGGCGGCATCGGCCTGTTGCGGGGGGAAAAGGCGGAGGACGTCATTCTGCGCGCGGCCCTGGATCAGGTGCAGGCGGCCATCGAGGCGGCGGACGTGGTGGTCTTGGTGGTCAACGTGCAGGAGGGGCTGGTGCCGTTGGACCGCGAAGTGGCCGCGCGTCTGCGCGAGGCGGGCAAGACCGTGCTGGTGGCGGCCAACAAGGCGGACCACGCGGGCTTTGATGCCGGGTTGCCCGAGTTCGCCGAGCTGGGATTCGAGCGGGTGTTTCCCGTCTCTGCCATCCACGGGCGCGGGGTGGAGGCGCTGTTGAACGCGGTCGTGGCCCTCCTGCCGGATTCGGCGAAGCCCGCCGCCGGAGCGGACGCGGACAACATTCCCGCGGCCCCGGCACCGCTGAAGCTGGCCGTGGTGGGCCGGCCGAACGTGGGCAAATCCTCCCTGATCAACGCGCTGACCCGGTCGGCGCGGGTGATTGTCAGCCCCGTGCCCGGCACCACGCGCGATGCCGTGGACGTGCCCTTCGAGTTGGAAACCGAGGGCGGCCGCGAGCGCTACCTGCTCATTGACACCGCGGGGTTGCGCAAGGCGCGGCGGGTGCGGGATTCGATCGAGTTTTTCAGCGTCAAACGGGCGGAGGACTCGATCGAGCGCTGCGACCTGGTGCTCTTTGTCCTGGACGCCGAGGCCGGCATCCTTGAGCAGGACAAGAAAATCGCCGACAAAATCGTGGCCGCCCGCCGGGGCTGCATCGTGGTGGTCAACAAATGGGACCTGTACGCGGAGCAGGTGCGCGCGGCCCGGGAGGCCGCCCGGCGGGCCGGGGCGAAAAAGCGGCGGGCCGGCGGACCGGACCCCGACCGGATGACCCTGGCGGAGTTTGCGGCGTGGGTGCACGGCCGGTTGTTTTTCCTGGACTACGCCCCGGTCATTTTCACCTCGGCCACGGAGGGGACGAATCTGGATCGTCTGCTCGCGGCGGTGCGGTTCGTGAGCGAACAGTGGCGGCAGCGGGTTCCCACCGCCGTGTTGAACCGCTGCCTGCGCGACGCCATCGAGCGCCGGCAACCGGTCAGCGCCAGCGGCCGGCGGCTGAAATTCTTTTACGCCACCCAGACCGGCCAGGCCCCACCCGAGTTTCTGCTCTTTGTGAACGACCCGGCGCTGTGGTCGGATCAGTACGCGAAGTACCTGACCGACCAGATGCGGCGGGCCTTCGGGTTCGAGGGCTGTCCACTGGTCCTGCACCCACGGGCCCGTCCCCGGGAGGAACGGCCGGCAGCGGGGTCGCGTTCCCGCTCGAGGCAGCGTCGGCCAACCCGTTCGGTTCCCCGATGAAACTGCCCGCCGATTACCACCTGCACACCCCGCTGTGCCGCCATGCGAGGGGCGAACCGACCGAGTACGCGGCCCGGGCACGTGAATTGGGCTTGGAGGAAATCGGTTTTTCCGACCACAGCCCGATGTCCCGGGAGGATTTCGACGATTGGCGAATGCGGGCGGACCAGTTGGATGAGTACGTCGCAAAGGTGGCCCGGGCGCGCCGCGAGCATCCCGCGCTGCGGATCAAGCTCGCCCTGGAGGTGGATTACCTGCCCGGACAGGAAGCCTGGATTCGCGAGCTGGCGGCGCGGCATCCCTGGGATTACCTCATCGGCTCGGTGCACTACCTGGGTGACTGGGACATTGACAACCCCAAGAAGCTGTCCCGCTGGCGGGAACACGACCCGGCGGAGGTCTGGCGCGCGTACTGCGAGCGACTCACGCGGGCGGCGGCGGCGGGGTTGTTCGACATCATCGGCCATGCGGACCTGGCCAAGAAGTTTGCCATCTACCCGGTCGCGGATCCCACCGGCTGGTTCGGTCCCTTTCTGGCCGCGGCGCGCGAAGCCGGCGTGGCCCTGGAGTTGAACACCGCCGGCTTGCGCAAGGAGTGTCGCGAGATTTACCCCAGCCGCGCGATATTGGCCGCCGCCTTTGCGCAAGACGTGCCCATCACCTTCGGCTCGGATGCGCACGCGCCGGAGGAGGTGGGAGCGGATTTCGACCGTGCCCTGGCGCTGGCCCGCAGCGTGGGGTACACGCGCTGGGTGCGCTTCACGCAGCGGCAGCGTGAGGTGGTGGCGCTGTAGTGCGGGACCCGGCAGGCTGCAAGCCGGCACCTGCGCCCACCGGCGGGAAGCCGGCGCTCCGGGGTAGCGGCAGCCAGGATCGCTGCCGTGGAGGGCGGCAACCTGCCGCTCGGAAGTGCGGTGCCGGCGCCGCGGCACCCTACCGGGGGAGGGCCGCGCTGCGCCGCGGCCACGCCCGGTCACAGCCAGATCATCAGGATTCCCACCCCGACCGCAATCCTGGCCGGCCAACGTCCCACCCCGGCCAGGGACCAGCTCTGGGATTGGTACAGGCCCAGCAGGCCGAGCAACAGGGCCAGAAGGCCCAGCAGGCGCGTGATCCCCAGCAGGGGCGTGGGCATCCAGTTCAGGGCCACCAACGTCCGCACCCCCGCCGCGAGCACCGCCAGCAGCAGCGCGGACCAGGCCAGGTCGTTGCGATTGGCCGAGCCGAAGGCCTGGCGGAGCGCGTCTGCCACCGGGGATCCGCTCGGTGTGGCCCCGCCTCCCCACCGCCGCGCTCGCCAGGGGCGCCCACCGCCGGGGGAGCCGCTCGAAGGCGGAATGGGCCGGGGCAGGGGCGGCATTCGCCCGCCCGGGATGGGCCGGCCCGGGTAGGGCAGGCTCCAGCCGGAGGTTTGCTTGAGGCGGGTCCGCGCCACGGGCGCGGGGCGCAGGTGCTCCCCGGCCTGGACGGCGGCCACGCTGGGAAAGGGGTCGCGGCCGCCGAGCATGGCGGCGCGTTCGCACCAGGGGCAGGCGCCGAGGTGGTTGCTGAAAATGTGCTGCTGGTTGTCGTGGCAGGAGACCAGGTTCAACTCCGCCTCTTCCAGGCCGAACTGCCAGCTCAACGGGTCGGGCCGCAGGCTCGGCTCGAGGTGTCCGTCCCGGAAGCACCGGCAGAAGAGGTTTTGCAGCACCGGGTGCAGCCACTCGAAGCGCGGGGCGGCCGGCATGGCCGTGTAGGGCACGCGGGGGTCGCCGCCGTGCGGGAAGTGTCCGGCGGCGATGCGTGCGGGCAGGGGCGGTGGTTCGCCCGGGCCGCGGTACACGCCCGCGAACGGGTGCGTGCCTTCCATGAGCAGTTGGAAGATCAGGATGCCCAGGCCGAAATGGTCGTGCACCGGCTCGCGGTTGATCTGGGCGAAGGATTTGCCCTGCAGCTCCGGCGGCGTGAATTCCGGCCGCCCCACCCGGCAGCGGAACAGCGTGCCGCTGGCGGCGTCCCAGACCTGGAACGAGTCGGTGTCCACCATCGTGACCAGCGCGGTTTCGGAGGCGAGGATGTTGCACTCGTTGAGATCGCCGATCACGTAGCCGCGCTCGTGCAGGGCGCGCATGGCGGTGGCGAGGTTGCGCGCGGTGCGGTGCAGGTAAAACCAGTTGAACAGCGGCGAGTGCTGGAGGCGGGTCTTGGGGTTGAAGTAGTCAATCACCGGCCGCACCCCCTGCACGCGCGGCATCACAAACCCCACCACGGTCGGCCCGGCCAGGCGCACCAGGCCGGTGGGCCAGGCGATGGCCACGTGGCCCTGCGCGGCCATGGGATCGGCCGGTGGATTGGCCAGCATGGCGCGGACCTTGCGGGCGCGGTCGGCGGTGGGCTTGTGCCAGAGCTTGATGACCTGCGCGGGGTCGGTGGGGTGAACGAAAATGCGCGCCTCGCCGCCGGCGGCCAGTTGGTGGTGCTCGCCCACTTCCACCGCCTCGCCGGTCGCTTCCAGGTACAGCCGCATGGTTAGTCGCGCCGCCGCGCCAGCAGCAGGGTCAGGTCATCCTCGGTGCGCTCGGTCACCCGCGGTGACCGCAACCAGGCTTCCAGTTGCTCCCGGGCGTCGGGTGCATCGCCGCTCCGGCCGAACCACGCGAACAGGGGCCGGAAAAACGGCGCGTGCGGCGCCGCCTCGGGCATCTTCAGGGCGAGCATTTGCAGGCCGTCCGAAAACAGCGCCAGCTCCCGCGGCACCCCCGCGCCCGACTCGATTTGCAGCCGGTCCAGCGCCCCGTCGGAGGTCACGAAGACCGTTTCGTTCAGATACTCGCCCGCGGTGGGGCGGGTGAGCGCGCGCCAGGCCCCGTCCGCGCCGGCAAACACCACCGCACCGTCGCCCACCTGGGCGGCCCAGAGTTGTTCGGCCGTGGCCACGCACACCAGCAACGTGGTCGCGAGCTCGCCCGGGCCGGCCTGCCGCTTCTGCGCCTCGGCGGACAGGGCGTCGCGCGCGGCCAGAAAAGCCGACCGCAGCCGGGCGCGGGCGGCGGCCTCGTCCCGTCCAAACTCGGGCAGTTCGGGTGCGGCCTCCAGATGGTCCAGCGCGGCGCGGGTGGCGGTCTCGGAGCCGACCTCGCTCAGGCGCGCTGAGCCGGCGCCGTCGGCGACGGCCGCGAGCAGGACCCCGCGCACCACGCGCCAGGCCACGGCGTCCTGGCAGGGCTGGCCGGTTTTCTCATGGCCCTTGCCCCGCACGGCCGCGGCCAGCACGGTCCAGGGCTGGGTGGACAGGGCACGCTTGGCGAGGCGCAACAGGCTCATGCGGGGTGGGAGAGAAAGCGGCTCAAGCGGGGGCCGGCTCGGTGTGCGGGGTGTCCGAGAGTCGGACCAGTCCGACGGGGCCTTCGGGCTTTGCCCGGCTCACACCGTGCCCCAGCCCGGGGGCGGCAGGGCCACCTGTTCATCGGTGCGCGAGTGGGCCACGCTTTCCATGCTGCGGGAGAGCCAGACGAACATTTCGGTGAAGTTGAGCCCCTTGAGCTTGACCGGGGTGCGCACGACGATTTGCGCCAGCCGCTCCATGTTCGCGCCCTCGACGCCCACGGCGAAGAACGCCACGCGCTTGGCGGCCTCGTCGTTTTTGAGCCGCTGGGCGGCGGCCTCGACGATGCTCTCGGGTTCGCCCTGCGGCTCGCCGTCGGTGATCATGAACACCCAGGGCCGGTAGTAGGCCACGCCGTTGGCGCGGTACTGCTGCTTGCGGGCCTGGATCATGTCCAGCGCCTTGTGGATGGCCCCGCCCATGAAGGTCTGCCCCTGGGCGGTGAGCCGCGGCGGCTCGAAGCGCTCGGCGGTGGTGAAGTCGTGGGCCAGCTTGATCTCGTTGTCGAAGGTGACCACGGCCACCTCGACGCGCCGGCAGGCCATGGGGTCCTTGACCAGTTGCTCCTTGAAGACCTGCAGGCCCTGGTTGAGCGCCTCGATGGGTTCGCCGCTCATCGAGCCGGAGGTGTCCAGCAGCAGCACGCACGGGCAGCGGGGCTCGGGGTTTTCCGCGAACTCGATCGCGTCTTCGAGTTTGATGTTCTCGGGCATGGACAGGACCAGTTTGGGACCGACGGCTCAACGCCTCAATTATCGGACTGACGGTGCCTTTGTAACCGGGACGGCCCGGCCGGGCAAGTCCCGGCGCCTCAGGGTTCAAAGGCGCCGCCGCCCGCGCCGTCGAGCAGGCGGCTGAAATAGCCCGTCCAGAACGTGACGATGAAGTAGCCCACCACGCCGGCGATGAGCAGGAACACCAGCCGCGGCGTCCATTCGGCCAGGTGCTTGTACAGGCGCGCGGCCTCGTCGGCGTAATCCGCGTGCAGGTAGGCCAGGGACTGGTCCAGGCGGCCGCTGAGTTCGCCGCTGCGGTACAGGCTGGTGAATTTGGCGGGGAAGGCGGCCTCGCGGGCGATGGCCTCGCCCGGGGTTTCCCCGGCCACCATCCGCTCGCGGGCACGGGCCGCGGCCACCTCGAGGGCGGGCGAGCCGCTGGCGGCGGCGGCCAGCGGCCAGGCGTCGAGGATGTTTACCCCGGCGTTCAAGAGGGCTTCAAGCGCCAGCGTCAGCCGCGCCAGGGCCATCGAGCGGCGGGCCCGGCCAAAAATCGGAATGGTGTGCAGGACTTCCTCCCACGCGCGCCGAAACCCGCTCGCCTGGCCGGTGCGGTTCAGGGCCAGCAAGAGCACCTGAATGAGCGCCACCGCGGCCAGGATTTGGAGCTTGGGGATGAGAAAACCAGCCACGTTGCCCTCCCAGACCAGGTTGGCGAGCGCCCCGGGCGGGAAGATCAACAGCACCAGCAGGAGCAGAAAGATCGGGTAGGCCAGATCGGCGAAAATCGCGCGCAGCAGCCGGGCCCGGTCCTTGTAGTACGTGGCCAGCCGCAGGCAACAGGCATCCAGGCGGCCGCTTTGTTCGCCGGCGGCGATCAGGGCGATGTCCAGATCCGGCACCCAGCCGCGGCGGTTGGCCAGGGCCTCGGAAAACGTCGCGCCCTGTTGAAGGTCGGTGATCACCCGGTTCAAAGGCGGACGGAACGAGGCCGCCGGCGGGGCGTTGCGGATCAGTTCGAGGGCGCGCAGCAGCGTCAGCCCCGAGCCGAGCATGGTGCCCGTTTGGTGGTAAAACTCACCGAACTGATCCAGCCGCCGGGGTGTCAGAAACAAGGGCATGGCCGGGGCATTGCCTGCCGGACCCTGCCACGCCGGGGCGGGAATTCAAGCCGGGGCTGCGGGCAAAAAAAACTCCCGCCTTCGGGCGGGAGTGATCACGCGCTCGCTTGGAAGGGAGCGTTTTAGAAGAAGCCGCCGGTGGGACTGTCCGGCGCGGCCCACAATTCGTTGGGCAGGATGGCCGGCCGGAAGGTGGTACCACCCGCCACGCCGCCGGCCAGGTCGTAGTACTTCTTGTAGGTGATGCTCAGGGTGCCGCCGCTGATCAGGCCGATGGTGCCGCGGCCCTTCACGTCCACCGTCACGCTAATGGCCTTGCCCCCGCCGTGGCGCTGGGAGATGCCCTCGTGCGGCTGGTTGCCGGCGTCGTTGAAGAAGAACGGGGTGTACTCGTCCGCCTCCCACATCAGGTACGACATCGGGTTCATGGCCGACTGCTTGTGGGTGGCGCCAATGGGCGGGAGTGGTGAGGTGCGGGTGGAATTGACCAACTGGCCGTAGCTGATGACGGACCCGTTCCACGTGTAGCTGGTCAATTTCACGTCGCGCTGGCGGTACAGGTTCTTCTTGGACCCCCGTGACTCGACGGCGTCTTTCGGGCAGATCAGCACTTTTTCGGTCTCGAGGTAACGTCCCAACTGACTCTGGCGGAAGTAGGGCAGTTGGTTTGTGTACTCCATGCTGTTGGCTGCGGAGCGCATCCAGCCCAAGCCGTCAATGTAAGAGGCGTAGCACCAGTTGTTGGGCCCATTGCCCGAACCGCCGGAGACGGTGCCCCAACTGGGGTGCGGCATGTAGTCGTTGTTGTCGCCCACGTACATGGACATGGCCAACAGGATTTGCTTGTTGTTGCTCAGGTCAATCGAGAGCTGCGCCCGGTCCTTGGCGCGGCTGAGCGCCGGCAACAACATGCCCGCCAGAATGGCGATGATGGCAATCACCACCAGCAGCTCGATCAGGGTGAAGCCGCCGCGCACCCGGCCGCTCACCCGCCTGGGAAAGGTTTTGTCGGTCATAAACAACAGGGTTCAGGGTTCGCTGGCGCCATTGGTACCGCGTGCCGCGGCGCAAGGCAAGTGTGCTTTGCGGGGCACAGGGGGTTGCGGGCATTGGCCTCAGTGACCCGGATTCCAATTGAAAACCGGCGCCTGCCGCGAACACTTCCCGCGTGATCCGGCGGCCCCACCTTCGCCAACCGGCCAGGACCGGGAAACGGGCTTCCAACCAGCCCGGACCGGTCCGGTCCGGCGGGCGAAGGCGCTCCCTGCACGCCCCCGGGCGTTTGCTGCTTTGGGCGTTGAGTGTGGCCGCACTCCGGGCATGGGCGGCGGCCGCTTGCGCCGGCGCACTTTCCGAATCGCCGCTGCTGGCCCGGGTGGGCGACCGCAGCGTGGTCCTGCACTGGCCCCCGGCACCTGCCGGACGCTACGAGGTGTTTCGCCAGACCGAAGACGGCCCGTCGGTGTGCCTGACGCGGCGACCGCTGGTCCAACCCCGCTTCGCCGATCTGGCCGTGACCAACGGTGTGACCTACCGCTACCGGGTCACCGGCGGTCCCGGCGGTCCGTGGACGGTGTCGGCCACGCCCCGGCCGTTTGCCAGCGACGACGCGTTTCTGGAACTGCTCCAGGCCACGGCCTTCGATTATTTCTGGCGCGAGGCCAACCCCACCAACGGCCTGGTCAAAGACCGCAGCACGCCGGACTCGTTTTGCAGCATCGCCGCCACGGGCTTCGGGCTGACGGCGATCGGCATCGGCATTGACCACGGCTGGATTTCCCGCGCTGCGGGCCGGGCGCGGGTGCTGGCCACGCTGCGCACCTTCTGGGAAGGCCCGCAGGGTGAGGCCGCGACGGGGGTGATCGGCCATCGCGGCTGGTTTTATCACTTCCTGGACCTGAGCACGGCCACGCGGTTCAAGCAGGTGGAGCTGTCCTCGATTGACACCGCGCTGCTGCTGGCCGGAGCGCTCGACGCCCGGGAATACTTCGACGGCGAGCACCCGGACGAACGCCGGATCCGGGAGCTGGCCGATGCGTTGCTGGACCGGGTGGACTGGCTTTGGATGACCGACGGCAGCGACACCCTCAGCATGGGCTGGCACCCGGAAAGCGGGTTCATCCAAAGCCGCTGGATCGGCTACAACGAGGCGATGATCCTGTACCTGCTGGCGCTGGGCGCGCGCCGCGAGCCCCTGCCGCCGGAAAGCTGGACGGCGTGGACACGCGGGTACCGTTGGGCCACGCACTACGGGCTGAGCTACGTCGAGTTCGCGCCGCTGTTCGGCCACCAATACTCGCATTGCTGGGTGGATTTCCGTGGCATCGCGGACGCCTACTTGCGCCCGCGCGGCATTGACTACTTCGAGAACTCGCGCCGGGCCACCCTGGCCAACCGCGCCTACTGCCTCGCCAACCCCAAGGGCTGGCGCGGCTACGGCCCGGACTGCTGGGGCCTGAGCGCCTGCGACGGCCCGGGCTTCGCGCCCTACCACGCCTACATGGCCCGCGGTGCGCCGCCGCCGGAAAACGACGACGGCACGATTGCCCCCACCGCGGCGGGCGGCTCGCTGCCCTTTGCCCCGGAGGTGTGCCTGCCCACGTTGCGGCACTTTTACGAGGCGTACCGCGAGCGGCTCTGGACGCCGTTTGGTTTCCGCGACGCCTTCAACCTGACCGCCGACTGGTGGGATCCGGACGTGCTGGGCATTGACCAGGGGCCGATGTTGATCATGGCCGAAAACCACCGCACCGGCCGGGTGTGGCGGCGATTCATGAAAAACGAAATCATCCGGCGCGGCCTTGAACGGGCGGGGTTCTCGCCGTTGGACCGCCCGGCAAGAAATGCGGCCGGGGCCGGGCAGGTCTTCCCTCGCCCCGCGGTGGAAAGCACGGCCGGCCCGCGAAAGCCCTGATGCGCGCGATGATCATGGAACAACCGCGCCGGCCCCTGGTGCCGCGCAACGTGCCGCTCCCTGAACCCGGCCCGGGCCAGGTGCGGGTGCGCGTGGCGGCCTGCGCGGTGTGCCGGACCGACCTGCACGTGCTCGACGGCGAACTCCCCCGGCCCAAGCTGCCGCTGATCCTCGGCCACGAAATCGTGGGCCGGGTCGAGGCGCTGGGACCGGGCGTCGAAACCCTGGCCCCCGCTCAGCGCGTGGGCATTCCCTGGCTGGCCTGGACGTGCGGGCAATGCGCGTTTTGCCGCGCCGGGCAGGAAAACCTGTGCGCCGCGGCGCGGTTCACCGGCTACACCGCCGACGGCGGCTACGCGGAATACGCCGTGGCTGACGCGCGCTATTGCTTCCCGCTGGCCGAAGGCCTGGACGACGTCTCCGCCGCGCCGCTGCTCTGCGCGGGGTTGATCGGTTTCCGGGCGCTGCGCAAGGCGGGCGACTGCCGCACGCTGGGTCTTTACGGTTTCGGCGCCGCGGCACATCTGGTCACCCAGGTGGCCCGGCATCAGGGCCGCGAGGTGTTCGCGTTCACCCGACCGGGTGATCGGGCGGCGCAGGAGTTTGCCCGACGGCTGGGCGCGGCGTGGGCGGGCGACTCGGACCAGCCACCCCCGCGGCCGCTGGATGCGGCGATCATTTTCGCGCCGGTCGGCGCGCTGGTGCCGCTGGCCCTGCGGGCCGTGCGCCCGGGCGGGACGGTGGTCTGCGGCGGGATTCACATGAGCGACATTCCCGCCTTCCCCTACCGGGACCTGTGGCAGGAGCGCACGGTCTGTTCCGTGGCCAACCTGACCCGGCAGGACGGGGTGGAATTCCTCCAACTGGCGCCGCGCATCCCGGTGCGGACCGAGACGGTGATGTTTCCGTTGGCCGAGGCCAACGAGGCGCTGACCCGGCTGCGCGAGGGCCGCCTGCAGGGCGCGGCGGTGTTGGTCCCCTGAGACGGCTCCGGCTGAGTCGCCCCCGGCCTGTCCAACCGCCCGGGTTTTCAGCCCGGCTCGATGAGGGCTTGGAAACGGGCTCCAGCCGCGCGCAAAGCGCGAGACCTCCGCCGGCCCGGGTTCAGAGCAATCCCAATTCCCCGACGATGCGAACCCCATCTGGTGCCACACCGCCCCGGGCGAGGTGTTCGCGTGCTTCCTCGGCGTACCCGGGCAGGATGCGCGCCAGGGTCGGGTCCGGAGCGCCCAGGTGTTTGCGGATGATTTCCCCCAGCACGCTGCGGTAATCCACCGTGCGGCCCAGGTAGCGGCGATCCACGCTGAACTGCGCGCCGCCAGGGCCGATGGGCCAGGTGGCGCCGTCGCACTGGTACACGCCTCCGCGCACGCGGCCGCCGGCCACCAACATGACGCCGGCCTCGGCGTGGTCGGTGCCCAGCGACCCGTTTTCCACCGAGGTGCGCCCGAATTCGGAAAGGGTCACCAGCACGGTGTCCTCCCAGAGTTTGGGGTCCACACGGCGGAGAAACTGCCGCACGGCGTAGAAACCCCAGCCCAGCCACGAAAGCAGGCGCGCGTGGGTGCCATTGAGGGCGCCCTGGGCCCCGTGGGTGTCGAAGCCGTCCAGTTGCGTGCCGGCCACGACGGCGTCGGTGTGGGCGAGAACTTGCGCGGCCACCTTGAGGTTGCGGAAGAAGCCAAATGCCCCGCTCGAAAAGCCCTTCTGGTTCGAGGCCGTGTCAATCGGGAACAGGTGCGTCTTGCCGTCGGTGTCAAAGAAATCGTTGCGGGCCAGGCCGATTGCGCGCAGGGCCTCGATGGACGACGCCAGCCCGGCGCCGGTGCCGAAGAGCAGCGGGCGATTGGCGCGCTCGGGGTGGGGTACCCGATGCGCCTCGGTCAGCGCCGCCAGGAGTTTGGCGCGGTCGCCGCCGTTGTTGTTTACGCCGAGCAGATCGTAGCGGGCGGGGTCGCTCAGGTTGGGAAAGGCCAGTGGGCCGCGCAGCAGCAGCGGGTGTTTGCTCTGGACCGAAACCGCGGGGAACTGACGCCCTTCATGCAGGCCGGTTTCCACCAGGGCGCGATAGAAAATGCCCGAGCCGGTGAAGTCGGCGCGGGGCGTGCCGTTTTCCCAGTAGCGTTGCGAGTCGAAGTGCGAGCGGGACTGCCGGGGATAACCCACCCGGTGGATCAGGGCCAGGTGGCCGTCATTGTAGAGCGGCCCCAGGTCCTGGAGTGCGGGATGGAGCCCGGCGAAGCCGTTGCCCAGGTCAATGGCCCGGGTCAGGTCCGGCTCGGGCGGCATGCGCCCGGGGGCGGTGCTGCGGGGGTCGGGCGGCGGCAGGTAGAGTGTGGGGCGGTTTTGCTGGTTGTAGGCGTCGTCGCCCCAGGGGATGAGGGTGTTGAGGCCGTCGTTGCCCCCGCGCAGGAAGATGAACAGCACCTTGCGCGTGCCGGTGGGCACCGCGCCCTGCGCGAGCGCCCGGCGCAGAAACAGCGGCACGTGCCAGGCAGCGCCCACCGCGGAGGCCAGGGCGAGGCGAAAGGTTTGGTCGAGAAAGCCGCGTCGAGTGAGCAGGTTCATGGTAGGGCAATCCAGCTTTTGGGTTGACCCGCTGCGAGCCGCAGGGCGAGCGTGAGCGGCAAGAGCAGGCCGTGATCGGTGGGGGAATGCAACAGCTTCATTGCTCTTGGAACCGGGGCAGGCCCAGGAGAAACGCCACCAGCCCGCGGATGCGGCCTTCGTAAGCGGCGGACCCCGGGGTCAGCGTGACAAACGGGGCAGAATCCGGCGCCCCGCTGTCGGCGGAATTCAGGAAGGCCAGGGCCAGTTCGCGGTCCGGCCACCAGTTGGCCCGGCCTTCGCCCGGGAAAAACAACCCCAGGAAACAATCCACGACGGCCGCCGCGTCCCGGAGTTGCTCGGGGTTCAGCCGCTGCCGCAACAGGGCCACCGGGTCGCAGACGTTGTCGGTGCCGGTGATGCCGAAATCGCGTTGCTTGAGCGGGTCGCGGGCGGCGACGAGGAAGTTTTGCGCGAAGCGCATCCGCTCGATCAACGCCGCCGTGCTGATCCATTCCCGACCTGCCTCGGGCCAGCCATCCGGGTCGGCCCGATCAAACAGGGGCATGTTCAGGCGACGCAGCGAGGTGATCAGGTCGTAACCATCCGTCTCTGCCGTGAAGCCGCCCTCCGGTCGCCCGGCCCGCACGGCCCGAATGACGCTCACGACGTACTCCAGCGGAGTCTTGACCTTTTGCGCCAGCGCGGCGCGGGAGCGGAACAACTCGGAATGGAAGATCGTGTGCAGGACCTGGCGCAGGTTGCCTTTCCGGCCGTCCGGACCGGGCCGTTCCCAGGCCTCCATGCACGCGCGGACCAGCCGGCCTTCCGGTCCGAGATTCGGGTCGGTGTAGTCGTACACGCCGTGGTGGAAGTCCTCGTGAACAAACCAGCGGCAGAGCTTGACGCTGAGGTACTCCTGGGTTTGGGGCAGGTTGGCCAGGTGCCGGAGGATGTCGTAGCCGTCGGCCATGCCGTTGGTCCCGGAGCGGGCGGGCAGGCGCAATTCGTAGTTTTGTCCGGCCCAGGGCGGGCCGAAGCGCGCGGGGACGGTTTTCCCTCGGAAGATCACTTTGGCGCCGTTGTCGTGGCGATCGGTCCGGTACCGGAGGGTCCAAACTCCCGGGTCGTTGTCCCGATCGTTCACGCGGTTGGCGAACGGATTGTCGGCCTGTTCGAGCGGGAGCTTGTCCACGCGCCAGCCGGTCCAGGCCCGGCTCATTTGCTCGATGTCGGTCTGGTCATAGCCGTTGTCCACGCCCATGGTGAACAGCTCGAGCAGTTCGCGGGAGTAGTTCTCGTTGGCGTTGCCGCCGCGGCTGGTGACGGTGTCGAGGTAGATGATCATGGCCGGGCTTTCGGCGCTGATCCGGAGCAGGTCCAGAAACGTGCCGTTGGGGTTGAGGAAGACCTCGCGCCAGCGAATCAACTCGCGGAACTCAAACTCGGCGGCCACCAGCGGCGGGGTCAGTTCGTTGGTCACCTGTCCATCCAGCCATTCCCGGCTCTTGCTGTATTGGGTCACGAAGTGGTTGTCGGTGAATTGGAGCAGGGTTTGGAGCAACTGCCGTTCGGAACGGACGGCGTGCATCAGATACCACGCCCGCAGGTCATCCACCCGGGCCTGCCCGGCTTGGAGCCGGGCATACAACACACCCGGCAAATAGGCCGGCGGAACCAGGCTGTGCGTGGTGTCAATTCCCCGGCCGGGGTAGTCCGAAGACCGCGACAGGCGCGCGGTCAGATAGGTGCCGTTGGTGCTGGGCCGGTACCAGTAACTGAGCGTGTAGGTCTGGCCCACCTTCAACGAGGGCGAAATGGTCTGCCAGAGCGAGCTTTCGCGAGTGGTCCCGCCCGAAGTGGCCACCAGATGCAGGCTGCTTTGTCCGGACCGCTTGACCGTCGTGCTCAGGTGCGAACCGCTGAGATTGGTCGAGATTGTCCACGTGGCGGCGAGGGCGGTCTCAAAGTCCCCGTTGCGCACCAGGTTCGGGCCCTGGGCGGGCACGCTGCCGGCCACCAGGGTCAGGTCGTCCAAGTACACGTCACCGGCTTCGGCCGGATACAGGTACAGGAGGGAGCTGGAGGCCACGCCGGTGACGCTCACGAACTGCCAGTCCAGCTCGGGCAGGGGCGCGTCCAAAGCGTCCGGGATGGTTTCCGGGGCCAACTGTTCGGCGACGTAAGCAGCGGCGCCAATCGCGCGAGGGCCGGTGAGGACGCGGTCCAATAGGTCCGGCGTGGGTCCGTAAGCCAGCCGGTTCAGGGCCACGACCGCCCAGCGCGTGTCCGGGTCCAACGACTCTCCGCGCAGCCGGTAAAAGGCCGATGGCCCGGGAGTGGGGCCGGACCAGACGTAGCCCTGGGGAGGAGTTCCCGTCGCAGGCTCGAACGGCTGCCCCAACGCCGGCGTGGCCTCGACGGTCCACGAGTCCATCGCCACGACCTTGGGAAGCGGCAGGTGAACCCGGCCGTTGGTCAGGGTCAGTCCCTCGACCCGGACCGGCAGCTCACCTGCGGCTGCGACCCAACCGACCCCACCCAGCGCCAGTAGCAGATTCCGGCTGCGCTTCCACCATGTACCTTCTTCCATATTCTGAAGCCCAACAGGCTGGTGTCCTGCATCTACACTGGCGGCAGACTAAGCATCTTTCAGACCAGGAATCAATGGGTCAAATGTCCCCTTCGGTGGCGCGCCACGGTGTTTTCCCCCACGGGCGCGTTGCTCAAAAAAATCCTCACCCTGGCGGAATTGACCCGCTTCGAAGCACACGTGCCGGCCGGCGGGCTGGAGAAACTGATGGGGCCGTTGGGTCGCCGCAAACCGATTTGGCACCAATGCGAAATCGGCACGAGCTACCCCGGTGGAGGGCAAACCCGGTCCTAGTTGGGAGGGCAGGCCCAGAATTACATCCCCGCCAATTCGGCAGCGCCAATGATCAACCCCACACCTCGCCTGGCGCCCGGCACGGCCGTGGCTCACTGCCGCGAAGTTGGGAAACCCCGAAGGTCAACAAACTTCAGACCCGCACGCCGGCTGGGGGACAGAGCGGCCAACATCAAACCCGGCCGGGGCGAGGCCCCGGTACCAGCAGCAACACCGCCCCGCCCAGCAGCAGCAGACTCAACGCGCCCGGCTCGGGCACCGGCGTGAAGTCCACGCCCCGGAAAACCGTGTTGGCTCCAGCCGTGGCGAGCGTCTCGGCCACGGCGCTGGCACCGGTGTCTTCGATGCGGATCAGCCGGTTGGCAGTGGTTTCTTCGGTGATGGCGAACAACACGGGCACAGTGCCCGACCAGTCCACGGTCAGCCCACGCGCGCCCACTCCGGCAACGCCCGTGCCCAGGGTGTAGGCCAGGCTCCAGGCGCTGCCGTTGAACTCCCAGCGTTGGATGCCCTCCGTGTTGTCGTCTGCCACGTAAAGCACCGTGCCGCTCGGGCTGAGGGCGAAGTCGTAGGGCGAGGAACTGCCGCCGGTGGCCAGGAGTTGGGTGGCCGTCGCCCCACCGGCGGTGGGCAGCCCCGCGAAGAAGTGAACACCGCGCGTATCGGACCCGGACCCGGTCGAGAAGTACAGATTGCCGCCAAAGATGTTCGGCACCCGCAAATTGCCAATGGTGTTGTACACCTGCGTATCACTGTCGCCGACGACGTACCAGACGCCGCCCGACCCGCTGCCGCCGGTGCCCGACATCCAAAAGCTGCTGCCGTCCACCGTGACCGCACCCCGGACGTTGTTGCCGCTGAAGCCCTGGTCCGTGCGGGCAGCCAGGGTGTATTGTCCGTCGTAAGTGACCAAACCGGCCCCACGGTTCACCGTCGCCGAGGCGGTTCCGGCAATGCTCGCCGTGCCGGCATTGGCATTGTAGCCGGCGAAGGACAGGTATAGGCCATTCCCCGAAAGGCTCAACGCCCCTTCGGAAGTTGCCGTGCCGCTCAGCGTCAAGGCATCCGGGCCGGTACTGGGAATGGCCAGCGTGTAAGTGGGCGTCTGACCACTTCCCACCGGGGCATATTGATCGAGGAAAATCGCCTGTGCGGCGCTGGACAAGGCAGCCGAACCATCCCCAACACGCAAGACCACCAGGTTGTCGGGGCTGAACTGCGCGTGGAGCGCGCTGGTTGCGCCGGTCAGAACGGTCACCAGACAGAGACGCAGAGCTTTCATGATGGCAAGGTTTGAGTTGTGTTCGCTGACGCGATTTTTTAGCCCGCGCCCGCCGCCCCGTCCAGTGACAAAACCGTGACGCCACCCCCGGGGGGCTTTTTCCGGGCTGCGGGGACCTTGAGGACCGGTCAGTGCGGAAATCTCAAGGCCGAAAAATGCCGCCCCCGACGGCAAGCGGGACGGTTGCCGCTCCGCCGGAGCGCCGGCTTCCAGTCGGCAACGCCCGGCCGGGTCGCCGGGCGGAGGCGACGCCGGTTGCCGCGCTTGCCGGTTTGACCTTGGGAAAGCGCCGGCGAGTTGGCGCACTCCGTAGGCTGACGCCCGGCCCGACGTCCCCCGTCGAGGACCGAGGCTTGGGCTTGGCGGTGCCCGCGGCAGAGAATTCGCTTGGAATCCCTGGCGGTAAGCTGCCGCCTGCTACGGCAGCCGCGGTGGTCGCCGCTACGGCGGGGTCGGCCGCCTTATTCTTCTTCGTTGTCCGGGGAGGCCGGCTCGAGGGTGGCTTCCACCGGGTCGGGAGGTGGCGCAGGTTCCGAAGACGTGGCCGCCGGTTTCTCGGCCGGGGTCGCCGCTTGGAGGAAATCAGCGCGCTTTTTGAGCACGGAGTCCAAGGTCCACTTGGAGACCAGGAACACCCGTCCGGCCAGGGCCTTTTCGTTGCGGAGTTTCTCGGCAAGTTTCTCGGTCTTTTCCTTGAACTCCTTGTCGAGTTTCTCCTTGTCCTCGGGTTTTTCGTCGGCGCCCGGCGTGCGCTCTTTGGGGAAATCGGCCGTGACGTCCACCATGAGGTGGTACTTTTCCTCGGTGCCTTTCTGGGCGGCGCGCAGTTGGTAGCGGAAACCTTCGGTGGTTTCGATTTCGATGCTGATCGGCTGGTCCAATCCCAGGGCGGCGGGTTCCTGTCCCACCACCACGTCCTCGAAGCTGGGCCAGGAGAGCACGCTGCCCAACCCGCTGACCTTGGAGGGGTCAAGCTTTTCGTCGGGCTGCAGGTCGGCCAGGGTCCAGTCGTTGGTTTCGCTGGCGCGGGTCATTTTCCAGGAGTTGGTGGGCGCGTCGGGGTAGGCGACGGCAATGGTCCGGGGCTTTTCGACCTTGAAGAAGTCGCGGTTGAGCCAGGACTCGGGGCGGGGTTCGAGGTTGCTGAAGGTTTCGGAAACGACGCTGGCGCCGTTGGCCGCGCCGCCCCGGAGCATCACGTAGCGGCCGTCCGGCCAGCCTTCGTCGCCGCCGAACGGCGAGGGATTGGCGGGCTGGCGGCGGTGCTGTTTGCCCAGCAGCAGGGTGCGCAGGGCTTTGCCGTCCTTGTCGAGCAGCTCGACCACCGTGGCCGGGTTGTTGGTGGCGTCGGGGTTCAACTCCAGGCGCTCCAGGGCCGAGGGACCGAGCGGGCCGGCAATGGGCTGAACCACCTTCAGATCCCAGAGCTTGCGGAGCGTTTCGCCGACCTCGGTGAAGTTGGCGGGGTAGTCGGCGCGCTCGGCCACGACCCAACGGTCATCTTTCTGGGCCAGGGTCAGGGAATTGGTGCCCTTGCGAATCACCACGCGCGCGACGGCATTGACGTCGAACTCGCCGAGCACCTTTTGCCCCATTTGGCCGGTGGAGGCGCGGTAAGTGGCGGCGTCGCGGCTGCGCAGCCACAGGCCCAGGCCGCCGAGAAGGACGAAGGCCAGCAGGATGAGCGAGAGCTGTTTGCGGTTCATTTGGCAGCGGTCTTTTTGCGTTTGATCACAGCCAGAGACACGCCGGCCACGGCCACCAGGGCGGGCATGGCGGCGATGTTGAGCCACTTGAGGCGGGTTTCGAGCGCGTCAATCTCGCGACGCAACTGCTTGCGCACCTCTTTAAGCTCGCGGTTGGTGCGGGCCTCCTTGGCCCGGAGATTGGCGATCTCCTGCTGGATGTCCGGCGGCAGGATGACGCGCTGGTTTTTGGCGTCGCGGTTGGCCAGCAGTTCGTTGAGTTTGCGCTGGGTTTCCGCCACGTCGTCTTCCAGGCGCTTGATGGTGTCGCGGTAGCGCTGCTCGGCCCGGGCCTGAATGTTTTTGACCACCTCGAACTCGCGCCGCTGCACGCCGCGGCTGCGGACACGGATGAGGTCGCTGTCGCCCATCATCTGCTCGACCAGGTTTTGGATGAAGCTCAGGTTGCCGTTGAAGGGGATGATGAGCTTTTGGCCGAAGAAGTTCTGGATTTGGGCGCAGAACTGGTCGTAGAGCAGGTCGGTGTCGCCCACCAGCACCACCACGCCGTCCTGGGTGGATTCCTTGAGCGGCTCGGGCTGCGCGGACTTTTCGGCGTCTTTGTTTTCCGCCTTCTTTTCTTCGGGCTTGGCGGCGTCGGCCGGCTTGCCGTCCGGGAAGGCGGTTTTGAACTTGCCGGTCAGGCGCAGGGCGAGGGTGAACTCCTTGTCCTCGGGCTTGAAATCCTTGATGTCCGTGCCGCCGCCGAACTGGGCGAGCATCTTGTCCACGAGCATCGCGTTGGGGGAAGACTTGAGCAGAACGGTTTGGGTCAGGCCCGGCCCGGCCGAACCGGTGAAGACGCCCGCCGCCGGCAGCAGGACGTTGTCGAGGTCGGCCGTGGCCACGTCCTCCCGGTTGATGGCCCGCGGGGTCAGCGACAGCCAGGTCGGATCGGGCATTGGCCGGCCGTCCTCGCGGCGGCGCACCTGGGTGAAGTATTCCTTGTCGGCAAGGACCTTGTTGACGTCGAAGTCCAGGCCCCAGGCCTTGAGGAGCTTGTCGAGGGTGGAGCTGGCCTGGGCGGTGCGTTGGAGCATGTTCTGCATGCCCATCGCATTGCGGCTGTCCACCAACGAGAGCGGATCCAGGAACGCGATCAACTTGCCGCCCCGCAGGACGAACTGATCCAGGGCAAACTGGGTTTTCTCCGAAATGCCGGCCGGATGCACCACCACCAGCACCTGGATGTCGTCGTCTATCTTCTCGGCGGTCAGTTCGATCTGGCGGACCTTGAAGTCGCGTTGCAGCTCGGTCAGGAACACCCAGGGATCCTGCCCGCCGCCCATTGGCATCATCATCGGGTTGAAGCGCTGCCCGAAGACCGGCAGGGCGGTCATCAGGCCCAGGTTCGGTTTCTGGGGGTTGATCACCTGGGCAATTGCGCGGGTCAGGTCATACTCCAGCAGGCGTTCGCGACTCGGGTCCAGGTAAGGAATGGCGGCCTTCTGATCCAGGCAGGTTACCGCCAGTCCCAGGTACACCTTGTCCCCCATGCCCATCAGACCGGCCGGGTGGAGCACCTGGCCTTCAACCCCGTCCAGCCGCGCCGAATCCTCCGCGTCCGAGTCGGGCACCGGATCGAACTTCTTGACCTCGATTTTGCCCCGCGCCCACTGCTGGTACTCGGCCAGCAGGTCCTCGACGCGGTCCGCATAGGTCTTGAGGAAGACCGGCATGTCCGTGGAACTGCGGGTGCGGTAGAAATGGATGACCACCGGGGTGTCAATCTTGGCCAGGATGCGCTTGGTGCCCTCCGAGAGGGTGTAGAGGCGGTCCTCGGTGAGGTCCAGGCGCAGGCGCACAAAGCTGGCAATGGTGCCGACGGCCACCAGCACCAGGAACATGGCCGCCACGCCCAGCCCGGAATACAGCAGCGGTTCCCATTTGGTTTTGGATTGTGTCATGGCGGAAAGGACAGGTTCAAAGTTGGAGGGACTCAGCCGGCGCGGTGACTGCGAATGATCACCCCGGTGGTGAACAGGCAGAAGACCATCACCAGCGCGAAGTACACCACGTCCCGCAGGTCCAGCACGCCGCGCTGGAAACTCTCGAAGTGCGGCATCACGCTGAAGGACGCCACCAGGTCCAGCAGCCAGGCGGGCGCCCAGGTCAGCGCATCAGTGACCGGGGGCCAGCCGGCCAGCACCAGAAACAAACAGCCCACCACCGACAGGATGAAGCTGATCACCTGGTTGCGGGTCATGGCCGAGGTCATCGAGCCGACCGACAGGTACGCCCCGGCCAGCAGGAAGCTGCCCAGGTAACCGCAAAAGACCGCGCCGGCATCCGGGTTGCCCAGGTAGGCCACGGTGATAATCATCGGAAAGGTCAGGGCCAGGGCCAGTCCCAGAAACAGCCAGGAGGCCAGAAATTTCCCGACGATCGCCTGCCAGGCCGTGACCGGCATGGTGAGCAACAGTTCGATCGTGCCCACGCGCCGTTCCTCGGCCCAGAGCCGCATCCCCACCGCGGGCACCAGGAACAGGTACAGCCACGGATGCCACATGAAGAACGAGTTCAACGAGGCCTCGTTGCGCAGGAAAAACCGGCCCACGTTGAAGGTGAAGAAGCCGATCAGGACCAGGAAGATGACGATGAAAATGTAGGCCACCGGCGAGGCGAAGTAGCCGCCCAGCTCGCGCTTGGCGATGGCCCAGATGTGGTGCAGCGCGCCGGTGTGCTCACCGGCGGCCACTGGCAGGGCCGCCGCACTGCCGGGTGCTGGCATCGTAGCAGTTTGAGGGGAGTCACTCATGGGGTCGCGGTTTCGTTCACGGTGCGGGTGGTGTCGGGCAGCGTGATGCTGCGGAAAACCTCGTCCAGCCGGCCCTCCTCGGTGCGCAGCTCCAGCAGCCGCCAGCGCTCGCGCACGGCCAACTCGTAAATGCTGGCCTGGAGTTCGCCGTTGCGGCCGCCGGCCCGCGGGTAGGCCCGGATGAGCACGTCCGGCTGCTCGCGCAGCACCAGGGTGCGCTTGACGGTGGGCAGTTCGCGCAGTTTCTGATTGACCGTGGACGCCGGAGTATCCTGCACGCTTACCGCCACCGCGCCGGCCAGCTCGGATCGCTGCCGCAACTCGGCCGGTGTGCCGTTGGCCACGATCTGGCCGCGATCAATGATGATGGCCCGGGTGCAGGCGGCGTCCACCTCCTCGAGGATGTGGGTCGAAAACACGATCGCCTTGGTCTGGCCCATGCGGCGGATGAGCGTGCGCACCTCGTGCTTTTGATTGGGGTCCAGCCCGTCGGTCGGTTCGTCCAGAATGAGCACCGGCGGGTCGTGGATGATGGATTGGGCAAAACAGGTCCGGTGCCGGTAACCCTTGGAGAGGGTGTCCACGCTCTGGTGGACCACACTGTCCAGGAAGCAGATTTCGATCGCCCGCATCACCGCCCTGCGTTTGGCCTCGCCGCGCAGGCCGCGCAGCTCGGCGGCGAAGTTCAGGAACCCCCACACCGTCATGTCCGTGTAGGCCGGGGCGTTTTCCGGCAGGTACCCGATGAGGCGCTTGGCGGCGATGGGATGCTCGGCCAGGTCGTGCCCCCCCACGCTCACCCGCCCGGCGGTCGGCGGCATGAAGCCGGTGATCATGCGCATGGTGGTGGACTTCCCGGCGCCGTTGGGCCCCAGAAACCCCAGCACCTCCCCGCGCTCGACCGAGAAGGAGACGCCGTTGACGGCCAGTTTGGGGCCAAAGGCCTTGACCAGATTCTCGACTTTGATCATGCGTCGCTCTCCAAAGACCACCACCGCTCAATCCGGGGGCCCCCGGCTCGGCGGTGGCGCAACTCCGCGTTTGGCCTCGGGCCGTGCGGTCGGCCCAGTGTTTTACACCCTTTGTCAAGGGCGGGCCGCACCATTTAGACAACCGGCTCCGAAAATGTTCAAACAAAACTTGGCCGCCCCGGCCTCGGGCCGCCGCCCCGGCTCCATTGACGGGGCGGATGCAACCCGTAGGCTCCCCCGGCATGAAGACCCCGCGGCGCCAGACGGTGACGCGCTTCAGTGTGTCCCTGCCGGCACAGTTGGCCCGGCAACTCGATCAGATGGTTCGGGAGCAGGGCTACACGAACCGATCCCTGGCGGTGGCGGACATGATCCGCGACCGGTTGGTGGAGCACCGGCAGAAACTCGGGGACCGGGAAATCGCCGGCACGATCACGCTGGTGTACGACCATCACAAACCGCACGTGCAGGCCACGCTCACCGACATCCAACACGATCATCACGAGGTCATCGTCTCAACCCTGCACGTGCACCTGGACCACGACAACTGCCTGGAGGTGCTGGTGGTGCGGGGGCGGGCGGGCGTGATCAAGCGCATCGCCGACGAGCTGATCGCCGCCAAGGGGGTCAAGCACGGCAAACTCACCGTGACCACCACCGGTCAGGACCTGCCGGCCTGACCGGGCCCGCAGGGATGACCGCCCTCGCCCCGGGCGCGGCCCCGCGATCCCGGTCACTCGGCGGCGGTGACGATGTAGCCGCCGGATTTCTCGTCGTGCCGGAGCTTGAGCAGGCCGCGTTTCTCCGCCTCGAGGAGCAGGTCGTTAAAGGAGCGGAAGCCGTGCGCCCGTTCGTTGAACCCGGGGTTCCGCCGTTTCAGCGCCTGTTTGATCATCGAGCCCCAGATGCGGTCGTCCTCGTCCCGCTCCTCGCGGATGGCCTCGAGGGTTTCGAGCACCTGTTCAATGGCCTTTTCGGGCGAGAGGCTTTCGCTGGGCGCCGGCTCCGGCTCCGCGGCCGCGCGGGTCTCGGTGGCTTTGGCGGGCCGGTCCGAGCCGGCCGACGCGGCGCCGCCACGGCGCGGCTTGGCGCGCTCGGCCCGGACCAGGTCGTCGTAGTAGAGGAACTCGTCGCAATTGCTGATGAACAGGTCGGAGGTGGAGTTTTTGACGCCCACGCCGATGACGGTCTTGGCGTTTTCGCGCAGCTTCGACACCAGCGGGGAGAAGTCCGAGTCGCCGCTGATGATGACGAAGGTGTCCACGTGGCCCTTGGTGTAACAAAGGTCCAGGGCGTCCACGACCATGCGGATGTCGGCGGAGTTTTTGCCGGACTGGCGCACGTGGGGGATTTCGATCAGCTCGAAGGCCGCCTCGTGCAGGTCGCGCTTGAAGGCCTTGTAACGGTCGAAATCGCAGTAGGCCTTTTTGACCACGATGTGGCCCTTGAGGAGCAGGCGCTCGAGCACCTTGCGGATGTCGAAGCGCGGGTAGTGGGCGTCCTGGGCGCCGCGGGCGATGTTTTCCAGGTCCAGAAACACCGCCATCGTGGCGTCGTCGGTGCGGTTGGAGTTCATGGGAGCCGGGGATTTGGGGGTCAAAGGGTGACCAACTCCGGGTGGACTTTTTCCGGGTCCAGGTCCAGATCGCGCAGGGCGCGGGCCACGAGGGCGCGGTCCACGGCCCCGCGCCGGGCCAGGGCGTGCAGCGTGGCCAGGGTGATGCACTCGGCATCCACCTCGAAGAAGCGCCGCAGGCGCGCGCGGGTGTCGCTGCGGCCGAAGCCGTCCGTGCCCAGGGTGGTCAGGCCGCCGGGGACCCAGGGCGCGATCTGGTCGGGCACGGTGCGGATGTTGTCCGAAACCGCGACAAACGGACCGGTTTCGCCCTCGAGCAAGGTCTGAAGGTACGGCCGGCGGGGTGGTTCCCCGGGGTGAAACATGTTCCAGCGCTCGGCCTGGAGGGCGTCGTAGCGGAGCTGCTTGTAGCTGGTGGCGCTCCAGACATCGGCGGACACCTCGTACCGCTCGGCCAGGATCGTCTGGGCGCGCAGGGCCTCGTTGATCAGGGGCCCGCTGCCCAAGAGGTGCGCCCTGTGTTTCAGTCCCGCCGGGCCGGCCTGGAAGCGGTAAAGCCCCTTGAGGATGCCCTCGGTCACGCCTTCGGGCAGGGGCGGCATGACGTAGTTCTCGTTGTACAGGGCCAGGTAGTAAAAAATCTCTTCGCCCTGCGCAAACATGCGCCGCAGGCCGTCGGCCACAATCACCGCCACCTCGTAAGCAAAGGCCGGATCGTACGCCAGCAAGGTCGGAATCGTGCTGGCGTGCAGCAGGCTGTGGCCGTCCTGGTGTTGCAGTCCCTCGCCGTTGAGGGTGGTGCGCCCGGCCGTGGCGCCGAGCAGGAACCCCTTGGCCCGGATGTCGCCGCACAACCACATCAGGTCGCCCACGCGCTGGAAGCCGAACATCGAGTAGTAGATGTAGAATGGGATCATGTTCACCCCGTGCGTGGCGTAAGCGGTGCCGGCGGCAATGAAGCTGGACAGGGCACCGGCCTCGGTGATGCCTTCCTCCAGAATCTGCCCATCCTTCGTCTCGTGGTAGTACAGCAGCGATTTGCTGTCCACCGGCTCGTAGAGCTGGCCCTGGGGCGCGTAGATGCCCACCTCCCGGAACAACGCGTCCATGCCGAAGGTGCGCGCCTCGTCCGGGATGATCGGCACCACGTGCCGGCCCACCTCCTTGTGCCGGATCAACATGCTCAACAGGCGCACAAACGCCATCGTGGTGGACACCGCCAGCTTGCCCGAGCCGCGGTGCAGCTCGGCAAAATAATCCGGCGCGGGCACCTCCAGGGGCGGGGCGGTGACCTTGCGCTCCGGCAGGAAACCGCCCAGCTCGCGGCGGCGCTCCTTCAGGTAAATCGTCTCCGGCGCCTCTTCCGGCGGCCGGTAGAACGGCATCTCGGCGATTTCCTCGTCGCTGATGGGGATGCCGAACCGGGTGCGGAACTCCCGCAGCTCCTTTTCGTTGAGCTTTTTCTGCTGGTGGGTGATGTTGCGGCCCTCGCCCGCCTCGCCCAGGCCGTAGCCCTTGATGGTTTTGGCCAGGATCACCGTGGGCTGGCCGCGATGCTCGACCGCCGCGCGGTAGGCGGCATACACCTTTTCCGGGTCATGCCCGCCGCGGGTCAGGCGCCGGATTTGGTCGTCGGTCAGGTGGTTGACCAGCTCGCGCAGCTCCGGGTACTTGCCGAAGAAATGCCGGCGGGTGTAACTGCCCGGCTCGACCGAGTACTTCTGGTAATCGCCGTCCACGGCCTCTTCCATCCGTTGGACCAACCGGCCGCTGGTGTCCGCCTCCAACAGGGGGTCCCAGTCGCTGCCCCAGATGACCTTGATGACGTTCCAACCCGCCCCGCGGAAGACCGCCTCCAGTTCCTGGATGATCTTGCCGTTGCCGCGCACCGGGCCGTCCAGGCGCTGGAGGTTGCAGTTGACCACCCAGGTCAGGTTGTCCAGCCGCTCGCGCGCGGCCAGCGTGAGCGAGCCCAGCGTCTCCGGCTCGTCGGTCTCGCCGTCGCCCACAAAACACCAGACCCGCGGCTCCGGCCCGCTCAGGAACCCCCGCGCCCGCAGGTAGCGGATGAACCGGGCCTGGTAAATGGACATGATCGGCCCCAGCCCCATCGAAACGGTGGGGAACTGCCAGAAATTCGGCATCAGGTACGGATGCGGGTACGAGGACAGCCCGCCGCCCGCGGCCAGTTCCTGGCGGAAGTGTTCGAGGTGCTGTTCGTCCAGCCGTCCCTCCAGAAACGCCCGGGCGTACACCCCCGGCGAGGCATGGCCCTGGAAGTACACCAGGTCGGCCGGGTGCCCGTCGCCGGCGCCGCGGAAAAAGTGGTTGAAGCCCACCTCGAACAACGTGGCCGCCGAGGCATACGTGGAAATGTGCCCGCCCACGTTCGTGGTCGAGTTGGCCCGCACCACCATCGCCATCGCGTTCCACCGGATCAGGCTCTTGATGCGGCGCTCCAACTCGCGGTTCCCCGGCATGGGCGGCTGTTCTGACCGGGGAATGGTGTTCACGTACGGGGTGTTGGTGACCTCGGGCACGGGCAGGCCGGCCCGGCGCAGGCGGAGCAACAGTTCGCTCATCCACCTGCGGGCCTGGAACGCCTCCGGCTGGCGCAGCGCCAGTTCCAACAGTTGACCGTACGCTTCAAACCAGCGCCGGCTCTCGACGGCGTTCGGGGACGGAAGCGGGGCATCGGCGCCCGGCTCGGATGTTGTTTTCACGTTCAAGAACAGTTGAGGCCCGCCGCAGCGGCGGCCCGGCACGCGCGGCCGGGTTTCGGAACCCGACCGGACGGGCAAGATAGCCGATTGCGCCGGGCCGACAATCCCTACGTGC
Organism: uncultured Verrucomicrobiae bacterium; assembly: GCA_937946835.1. GTDB lineage: Bacteria > Verrucomicrobiota > Verrucomicrobiia > Limisphaerales > J093 > DSVZ01. Next base: position 61,841 of record CALFAV010000040.1, read on the forward strand.
GCATCCGGCCGAACCACCCCGGCAGGCTGTCGCCGGCTGAAAGCCGGTACTCCGGCGGTAGCGGCAGCCGGAGTGGCGCCGACTGGCAGTCGCCCGTATCGCGGACTGCCAATCCGCGCTACTGCGCGGCCAAGATGTCCCCGATCTGTGGTAGGGCCGCGCAGCGTCGCGGCCCGGGCAACCGCCGCATGGGATACCCGGCTTGCCCGCCGGCGGGAAGCCGGCGCTCCGGTGTTAGCGGCACCACTCGCGGAGGCCCATGCTCGGGCTGGATTTTAGCCCGCAGCCGGGCATTATTCGCCCGACATGAAGTTCATTCTCACCACGCACAACCTCACGGTCACCCAGGCCATCGAGGATCACATCCTCGACAAAATCGAGAAGCTCGAGCACCTGGACCGCTGGCTGATTGACGCCCGGGTGACGCTGGTTCACGACAAAACCAAGGCCCCGGAAAAGCAATTCGGCTGCTCGGTCCGATTGGGCGTGCGTGGTCCGGACCTCTTTGCCCAGGACTCGCGGGGGGACCTGTACACCGCCATTGACCAGGTCTTCAAAAAAATCGAGCAGCAAATCCGCAAACGCCACAACAAGCGCAAGGCCACCAAGCACGGCGAAGGCTCGCGCCTGAAGCGCACCCGCCAGGAAACCAGCCTCTGAGTCGCGGCCGCTCGCCGCCTTTCCCCCGCCGGGCCCCGGGCCGTGGTTAGCGCGAACTGTCGGGCCGGGACGGTCCGCGCCCCCGGCGCCGTTGCCCCCACCAGACCAGCCAGCCCACCGCCATCGTGGCCAGCCCCAGCAGGCTTTCCCGGGGGCGCCGGCCCACGGTGAACGCCGTCATCGCCAGCACACCGGCCAAAAACAACCCCGGCACCCACGGCCAGCCCGGCACCGCCAGGCGCGGCCCCTCCCGAAAACGCAGGCGCATCAACCCGGCCACGGTCGCGGCCGTGCTCAGACTCAGGGTGAAACCGATGTAGGTGAGCAGCGCGTCAAAGGTGGCGCTCCAGAGCAACGCCAGCGCCACCCCGGCCTGCAGGGCGATGGACGTGCGCGGCGGCCCGGCCGTGGCGGCGAAAATCCGCGGCACGCACCCGTCGGCCGCCATTTGCGCGTACACCCGCGGCCCGGCCATCACCAGCGAAGACACCGAACTGACCAGCGCCACGGCCACCAGCACGGTAATCGCCTCCGCCCAGGCCGCCCCGCCCAGGGCCGCCGCCGCCACCCGCCCCACCTCCAGCTTGCCGGCCAGCTCGGGCACCGGCGCGGCGTGCACAAACACGTAATTCAACGCCAGGTACAGCGCGGTGACCACCCCGGTCCCCAGCACCAACGCCCGGGGCAACGTGCGTTCCGCATCGCGCACCTCCCCGCCGATGTACACCGCCGCGTTCCAACCCGCGTAGCTGAAGGAAATCCACACCAGCGACACCGCGAACGCGCCCACCGAGGCCGGCGCGGGATCAGTCGGCGGCAGTTCGGGCAGCCGCGGCCAGGCCAGCGCCGCGAAGCCGGCGATCAGCCCGATTTTCAGCACCACGGCGGCGTTTTGCAGCCAGGCGCCGCGCCGCACGTGCCAGGCGTGAATCGCGGAAAACCCCACAATCAACAGCGTGCCCGCCACTTTCGGCGGCCAGCCGGGCAGCCACGTCTTGGTGTACTCGCCGAAGGCAAACGCCGCGCTGGCCAGCGGCGCCGAAAACCCCACCAACAACGACAACCACCCCGCCACGTACCCCGCCGCCGGGTGCAGCGTCCGCGACAAAAACAGGTACTCGCCACCCGACTCGGGCAGGCGCCGCGCCAACGCGCCGTAACACAGCGCGCCCAACCCCGCCTGAACCCCGCCCACCGCCCAGGCCACCAGCACCAGCCCGGGCGAATGCAGGTCCGCAAGCAGAAATCCGCTGGTGGTAAACACACCCGTGCCGATCATGCTGGCCACCACCAGCGCGGCGGCGGTCCCCAGGCCCAGTTGGCGGCGCGCGGTGTTGGCCTGAGCGCTCATCGGCCCACCTTCCGAAAGCGCACCAGATAGTTTTCCCGCAGAAAATCCGCCCGGCCGATTTTTTTGAACCCTGCCGCCTCAATCTCCGCCGTGAACACCTCCTCGCCCGCCCGCACGTGGTTCAACACCCAGTCCGAGCTTTCCCCCGGCACCCGCCGGAACTCGACCAGCACCAACCGGCCTCCCGGCCGGAGGGCGCGGTGGATCGAGGCAAGCATCGCCCGCGGGTACTCGAAGTGGTGGTAGGTGTCGCAGACAAACACCAGGTCCACCGAGCGGGGCGGCAGCCCGACCGCGCGTTCGGTCCCCAACACGGTCTGCACGTTGCGCAGGCCGGCGGCTTGCGCCCGCTGCAGAATTTGCTCCAGAAACCCCGGCACAATGTCCACCGCGTACACCCGCCCGCGGGGACCCACCCGCTCCCCAAACAACAGCGTGAACAGCCCGCTGCCCGCCCCCACATCCGCCACGCGTTGTCCCGGCTTCAGCCCCAGCGCCTCCACGATGCGGTGCCGCTGGTCGTAGATCTCCCGCCCCTCGCGCTCGAAGCGCTCGGTCCACTGCGTCACGTCCAGGTCCGCCTTCAGAAACTCGGCGTTGATCCCGGGCCGCACGCTGGATTCCTGGAGCGATTCCCGGGTCGGCGCGGGCGCGCGGCAGCCGGTGACCAAAAGTCCGGCCAGCAGTCCGGCCAGCAGGACCGGGGCGGGACCGCCCCGGGAATACAGGTGGAGCCAGAGACGCATCGGCGGAGCGTGGAAAACCGGTCCGGCGTTGACAAGCGGCTTCGACATCCGCTCAGGCCGGCGGCGCCAGCCGAAAGCCGCTCGCCGCCGCCAGGGCCTGGAAGGACCCGGCGTAGAACACGTCGCGATACTCGGGCACGTCCAGCAGGTGGCGCCCGACGCCGTTTTGGTCGCGGGCCAGTTGGTACTTCAGCTCGCGCAGGTCGCGGGACCAGCGAAAGCCGTTGCAGAACTCGATGCCGTCAAACTGGGTCTTGTACAGGGCGCGCTGCGAGTAGCACGTGCCCAGGTGCAGATACGCCACGCCGCGGGCGGCGAAGAACTGCGCCGCCCGGGTCATCATGTACATGCCCAGGTTGCGGTCCCGACCGGCCAGGTGGTAGAAGGCGTAGTAGTAGTAGGCCACCGCCGGCTCCTCCAGATACAGCAACACCGCGCCCACCTCGGCCCCCGTCTCGGCATCCGAAAACAGCAGTAGATGGGTGATCACCGGCGCCGCCAGCAAAGTGTCCAGCCGCTCCCGCGGCATCACCCCGGGTCCAAACCGCGCCTCGGCAAACGCCAGCCAGGCTTCCCGGCGTGCGTCCGTGTACTCAAATTCCCCCCGGGGCACCAACTGCACGGCCATCCCCGCGCCCTTGCGGAGAATGCGCCGGTTCTCGGAACTGGGGCGCCAGCCGGCCAGGGGCAGGCGCAGGTTGCGGCAGAGGTAAAAACAGTCCAGTTGCGGCGAGGCCGGCAAAAAACCCCGTTGGAAAAAATCGGCCGGCCGCTCCCCCGGCTCGGGCAAAGCCCACACCACGTAGGGGTACAGATACCGCCCGTAATCGGATTGCGCCTCGGAAAAGACCAGTTTCATGACCGCCGTTGGCCGAGCCCGCGCGCCCGCGGCCACCGGTTGTGCGTCGAAGCCCCGAACCGGTCAAAGAAAAAAACGGGAGCGCGGAAGCCCGGTGGCATAGGGACCAATTTACCCGAAACCGGCCGGGCCGGTTTCCCGGAGTCGGAGGGACACCACGAGCGCCGGGCCCTCCACGACCGCATTGACCCGCATCCTGGTCGGCGGTATCACACCCGCCACATGAACAGCCTTCGCTTCTTCTGCGGCCACGCCCTGATCCTGGCCCTTTGCCCTGCATTTCATGCCACCACCGTGGCTGTCGGCCCGAACGAGCCCCCGCCGGGTTTCACCGCCCTGTTCAACGGCCGCGACCTCACCGGCTGGCGCGGCGGCGACACCTACGACCACCGCAAACTCCTGGCCCTGCCCGAGGCCGAGCGCACCGCCCTGATCCGCAAGTGGACCGCCTCGATGACCGAGGTCAACCCCCAGACCGGCAAACCGCATTGGTACGTCGAAAACGGCGAACTGGTCAACGACGGCCAGGGCGCCTACGCCACCACCGAGCGGGACTTCGGCGATTTCGAGCTGTTGGTCGAGTACAAGACCGTGCCCCGGGCCGACTCGGGCATTTACCTGCGCGGCGTGCCCCAGGTCCAAATCTGGGACTACACCGAACAGGCAAAGTTCGGCCTCGGCGCCGACAAAGGCTCCGGCGGCCTCTGGAACAACAGCCCCGGCGCGCCCGGCAAGGACCCGTTGGTCCGGGCCGACCGCCCGTTCGGCGAGTGGAACCGCTTCCGCATCCTCATGGTCGGCTCGCGGGTCAGCGTCTGGCTCAACGACCTGTTGGTCGTGGACCATGCCGTGCTCGAGAACTACTACGACCGCAAACTGCCCGTGCCCAAGACCGGCCCCATCCAGCTCCAGACCCACGGCGGCGAGATCCGCTGGCGCAACGTCTTCCTGCGCGAAATCCCGCCGGACGAGGCCAACCGCCTCCTCGCCACCCGCTGCACCGATGGGTTCCGCCCGCTGTTCAACGGCCGCGACTTCACCGGCTGGACCGGCGCGGTGGACAGTTACGAAATCCGCGAGGGCGCCATCCAATGCAAGCCCGGCCAGGGCGGCACGCTCTTCACCCAGGACGAGTTCGGCGACTTTGTCGTGCGGCTGGAGTTCAAGCTGCCCAGGGGCGGCAACAACGGCCTGGCCATCCGTTACCCCGGCCAGGGCGACGCCGCCTACTCCGGCATGTGCGAACTCCAGGTCCTCGACGACGAGTACGAAAAGGCCACCGGCGACCAGATTGACCCGCGCCAGGCCCACGGCTCGGTCTATGGCCTGATCCCCGCCCACCGCGGCTACCAGCGGCCCATCGGCCAGTGGAACTTCCAAGAGGTCACCGTCAAAGGTTCGCGGATCAAGGTCGAGCTCAACGGCTTTGTCATCCTCGACGGCGACGTGGCCGGCGTGACGGAATTCCTTGGCAACCGTCCCCACCCGGGCAAGGACCGAACCCGGGGCCACTTCGGCTTCGCCGGCCACAACGACCCCGTCGCCTTCCGCAACGTCTGGCTCAAACGCCTCGATTAAGCACTCGCGCTCCGGTGCTCCCTTGGTGCTTCAGACCGCGGCCAGTACGGCGCCGTGCCCAGCAGCCTCCATCCGCTCAGTCCCGGTACGTCTGCTCGGTGCACCACGCCCGCTGCCGAGACCGCAACCGCCGGATCAGCCCTCGCCGTGCGGCCCAACATGCCAGATGTGTGGGGAGCTCTTCACGCTCGGCCCATCAAATCCCCAAATCATCCAACGGGCTGGGCACCCCGTGGCCACCTTGCTGCAATACGTGCGTGTAGATCATGGTCGTGGCCACGTCCTTGTGCCCCAACAGCGCCTGAATCGTGCGAATATCCGTCCCGCGTTGCAGCAGGTGCGTGGCAAAAGAATGTCGAAACGTGTGCGCACTCACCGGCTTGCTCAACCCCGCCCGCCGCACCGCCACCTTGATCGCCCGGTTCACTACGCTCGGATCCACATGATGCCGCCGCTTCAGCCCCGTTCGTGGATCGGTGGACACCTCCCGTGCCGGAAATACCCATTGCCAGCCCCACTCCTTCCCGGCCTGCGGATACTTCCGCGCCAGCGCGTGCGGCAAATACACTTCGCCCCGTCCCCGCGCCAAGTCTTGTTCGTGAAGCGTCCTGACTTTGGCCAGGTGATTCTGCAACAGCACCGTCAGACTCCCCGGAAACGTCGTCACGCGATCCTCGTCCCCCTTCCCGGAACGCACCGTGATTTGTTTCATCCCCAAATCCACGTCTTTGACCCGCAACCGGACCGCCTCCATGATCCGCAACCCACTGCCGTACAGCAGCTTGACCACCAGTTGAGCCGTCCCATCCAAAAGCGAGATCACCCGCGCCACCTCCTCCCGCGTCAACACCACCGGCACCCGCACCTTCCGTTCCGCCCGAACCGCATCAATTGCTTCCTTCAGAGGCACTTCCAACACCTTCTTGTAGAGAAACACCAGGGCGTTCATCGCTTGATTCTGCGTGGCCGGCGCCACCCGCCCCTCCACCGCCAAGTGCGTCAAGAACGCCTCGATCTTCGGCTCGGCCGGATACAGGTCCGCCCGCGATTGCATCCGATGAAACCGCACAAACCGCACTACCCAATCCACATACGACCGCTCCGTAGGGATCGAGTAATGATGCAGCCGCAGCACCTGCCGCATCTGCTCCA
>CALFAV010000041.1 GCA_937946835.1 uncultured Verrucomicrobiae bacterium
CGGGACAACAAGCTCACGCCGGACGAACTGGCCGGCGGCACCTTCACCATCACCAACGGGGGGGTGTACGGCTCGCTGCTCTCGACGCCGCTGATCAACCCGCCCCAGAGCGGGGTGCTGGGGATGCACGCCATCCAGGACCGCCCGGTGGCACGCGACGGCCAGGTGGTCATCCGACCGATGATGTACCTGGCGCTGACCTACGACCACCGGCTGGTGGACGGCCGCGAGGCGGTGACCTTCCTGCGCCGGGTCAAGGACCTGGTCGAAAACCCCGCGCGGCTGCTGCTGGAGGTGTGACCATGGCGGCGAATCAATTTGACCTGGTGATCCTTGGCGCCGGCCCGGGGGGTTACGTGGCGGCCCTCAAGGCGGCCCAGCTCGGCCTTCACGTGGCCTGTGTCGAGCGCGAGCCCGCCCTGGGCGGCACCTGCCTGCGCATCGGCTGCATCCCCAGCAAGGCCCTGCTCGAATCGAGCGAAAAGTTCGCCGAGGCCCGCCACGAGCTGGCCCGGCACGGCGTCAGGGTCGGCCCGGTGGACCTGGACCTGCCGGCGATGCTCCGCCGCAAGGAGGCCGTGGTGAGCGTGCTGACCCGGGGCGTCGAGAGCCTGTTTAAGAAACACCGGGTCACCCGCTTCACCGGGCACGGGCGCCTGGCCGGACCGGGCAGGGTGGTGGTGGACGGCGCCGGCGCGGCGACCGAACTGACCGCCCGGTTCATCCTGGTGGCCACCGGGAGCAAGCCCGCGACGTTGCCGGGCGTCCCGCTCGACGGCGAGCGCATCGGCACCAGCACCGAGGCGCTTAGTTACCCCGAGGTGCCGCGGCACCTGGTGGTCATCGGTGCCGGGTACATTGGTCTGGAGCTGGGCTCGGTGTGGCGGCGGCTGGGCGCCCGCGTCACCGTGGTCGAGTTTCTGCCGCGCATCCTGCCGGGGGCGGATGCCGAGATCGCCGCCGAAGCCCAAAAGCTCCTGGCCAGGCAGGGGCTGGAGTTTCGCCTCGGCGCGCGTGTGACCGGCGCGGCGGTCGCCGGCGACACCTGCCGGGTCGAAATCGAGGGTGGGGAACCGATCACCGGTGACCGGGTGTTGGTGGCCGTGGGCCGCGTGCCGAACACCGAGGACCTGGGGCTGGAGACCGTCGGCCTCCAAGCGGATGAAAAGGGCCGCCTCCCGGTGGACGAGCACTTCGCCACGCGCGCGCCGGGGGTTTACGCCGTGGGCGACGTCATCGGCGGGCCGATGCTGGCGCACAAGGCGTCCGAGGAGGGCATCGCCTGCGTCGAGCGGCTGGTCACCGGCTACGGCCACGTGGATTACCACGTCATCCCCGGCGTGTGCTACACGCAGCCGGAAATCGCGTCGGTGGGCCGCACCGAGGAGCAGCTCCAGCAGGAGCAGGTGCCCTATCGCAAGGGCGTGTTTCCCTTCCTGGCCAACGGCCGGGCGCGTTCCCTGGGCCAGACCGACGGCCGGGTCAAAGTCCTGGCCGACGCGCGCACGGACCGGGTACTGGGTGTGCACATCCTCGGTCCACGGGCCGGTGAGCTCATCGCCGAGGCGGCGGCGGCGATGGCCTTCGGCGCCAGCAGTGAAGACCTCGCCCGCGTCTGCCACGCGCATCCCACGCTGGCCGAGGCGCTCAAGGAAGCGGCCCTGGCGGCGGGGGGGCAGGCGCTGCACTTCTGAACCGCCGGTTCCAGCCGGTCCGCTGGCCCTGTCCGGCCGGGGGCTTCGGGCCGCGACGGGGCCGCGCTTGACGCCTCCCACCCCCGCCCGAAGACTCATTTCCATGTTCACGATGATCGGCGGGGATGGCCAGGAGTACGGCCCGGTGAGCGCCGAACAACTGCGCGCCTGGATTCTGGACCATCGCGCCAACGGCCGGACCCTGGTCCGCGCGGAGGGGGAAACGGAGTGGAAGCCGTTGTTCCTGCGCCCCGAGTTTGCGGAGGCCCTGGCCGAGGCGGCGCGCCAAGATCTGGGCGCCACCGTCGGCACCCCGGCCGAAGTGTCCGCGGCCACCGGGGCCACGGAAGTCCCCGCCCCCGGCACGGCGGTGGACCGGTCCGGAGTGCCGGACCGGTTTGCCGTGCTGGACTGCGTGAGCCGGGGCTGGGGGCTGTTGCACCGGCACTTGACCCTGATTTTGTGGGCGAGCTTTCTGGTCTGGCTGATTCCGGCCGCACTGGGGTTTCTGGGCGTGCTCGGCGCGTTGACCGGCTGGTTGATGGCCGGGCCGCTGTACGGGGGATTGTGCGTGCTGGTGTTGAAGCTGGCGCGGGGTCAGCCGGCCGGGTTCCGGCAGGTGGGGGAGTGCTTTGACGCGCGGTGGGTCCCGTGTGTGTTGGTTTGGGTGTTCACGGACGCGGTCAGACACCTGGGGCTGTTGTTTCTGCTGGTGCCCGGGGTTTTCTTCGCCACGGTCTGGGCCTTCAGCCTGCCGCTGGCGGCGGACCGGGGGCTGAATTTCGCCGCGGCGCTGCGGGAAAGCTGGCGGGTGGTCACCCCCCGGTTCTTTCGCGTGCTGGGGGTGCTGGCGCTGGCGTTTTTGCCCTCCGTGGTGTTTTTCGCTTACAGCCTGGTGGTCACCACCGGTTGGGTTCTGGAGGCATTGGGCCCGGGCGGGGTTCCCTCGCTGGGGGAGCTTTTGGACAAACTGCCCGCTCTGGCGCGCGGCGATCTGGCACACCGCATGGCGGTCCTGGCCTGGCAGCAGCAGATTGTGTTTGCGCTGAACCTGCCCTTTGCCTGGGGGGTGCTGATGACCGCCTATGAAGACCTCTTCGGAACAGCCCGTGCCGGCCGTGCCTGACCGCGCCAGCGCGCGCGCCTGCACCCTGACCAATCTGCTGGTCCTGCCCGGGCTGGGCAGTCTGGTGGCCGGACGGCGGGTGGGCTGGGCGCAGCTCGGACTGGCGCTGGCCGGGGTGGGACTGTTCGGCTATGGGCTGTGGCAACTGCTGCGGGACTGGTTGGCGAGCGAGGGGCCGGTGTTCGAGTTCACGCGGGGGCTGGGCGGGTTGCTCGGGGGCCTGGGCGTGTCGGTGGTGGCGTGGCTCTGGGCGCTGGGGACGAGCCTCCAGGTCCACCGCGCGGTACGCGCCCGGGAACGTGAATTGGCCGCGGCCGGGGCGGACCCGAAATCGGTGCAGAACACCCGCGCGCCGGGCGCCTGAGCGGGTTGAGGATTCCCGGGGGGAGGCGGTCCGGGGACCGATCTACTGGCCGGCCGGGCGCTCGAAGGCCTCGATGAATTTCACCAGCGCGCGCAGGTCGTGGTAGTTGGCCTTCCAGTGATGGGCCAGGGCGGTGCGTTTGGGCCGGCCGTCGGCGGTGACGGTGTCCAGCCACAGGCCGGTTTCGGGATGGATTTGGTGGCGGCGCAGGAACCCGAGCAGTTTGACCAGCGCTTCGCGATAGGCGGGGTTGTCCCGACGCTGGAGGCCCTCGGTGAGGGCGGCCAGGAATTCCGCCTGGCTCCACCAAACCTTGTCGGTGTCGGTGGCGGGTTCGTCGTCGAACCCCCGGTTGTACAGGCCGCCCCGTTCGTGGTCGGTGCCGTAGGCCAGGGCGTGTTCCAGGATGGCGTCAAAATGGCTCCAGGAGGGCCGGCGTTCGAGCACCTGTTCGGCCCGGATCATGAGCCAGGCGAACTCGACGTTGTGGCCGTAGGACAGCCCGGCGCTTTCGGGGTCGGTCACCGGTTTCCAGTTGGGCTGGCGGTGGAAGGCGGACCGGCCCGGGCGTTTGGGGTAAAACCACTTTTGGTTGAGCTCCAGGGCCTCGAGCAGGGAGCGGCGCACCGCTTTGTCGCGGGTGACCTCGTACAGTTCGGTCAACGCCTCCATCCAGTGCAGATGGGCGTTGGCGCTTTTGAGGCCGGCCCGCTCGACCTCGATGCGCGGGTCCTGCTCGGTGATCCATTGCCAGTCCCGGGTGTAGTGCTCGCCCCAGCCGTCGTGTTTACGGTCGTGGCAACGCTCCTGAATGACCCGGTACAGGTCCATTGCGTGCCGCAGCGCCGCCGGGTCCTCGCTGGCCCGGTGGTACTCGACCAGGGCATAGACCACGAATGCCTGGCCGTAGAGGTACTTGCGGTCATTGAGCGGTTGGCCGGCCAGATCGGTCCGCCAGTAGTACCCGCCGTGGGTGGGGTCGCGGAAACGTTCCAGCAGGAAGACGTAGCCCTGCCGCGCGGCGCGGAGGTAATCGCGCTGCGGGTCGCGGAATCCCTTGCGGTGGGCGTGCGCAAAGCCCCAGATCATCCGGGCCTGGGTCACGAGCATTTTCTCCGTGGCCGGTGGCGCCGGCCGGGCGGCGTCCGCGGAGAGCAGATAACCGCCGCGTTCCCAATCCACGCAGTGGTCGTACCAGTAGGGCAGGAACTTGGTCGTAAGTTCCTGGCGAAATTCCGCGGCCCACGCGGCCAGGTCCGGGTTCGCCGCCACCTCGGCGGGTTGGGCGGGTGCGAGGGTACCCCCGACGACCCAGAGCCAGCCGGCACCGATCCAACAAGGCAAGCGCATGGGCCAGGGCTTTCATTCGGCCGGGGCGCGTCAACCGGAAAGCCCGGCGAGCGCCGCGCGCCGGCTCATGGGTACAGCGCCAGGAACTGGCGGCGGTAAACCGCCTCCTGCGCGGGCAGCTTCTGCCGGAGTTTGTCCCGGGACACCGCCCCGTGCTGAAAGCGGCGTTTTTCGAACACCGGCATGTCCAGCCCGGTCAGGGCCTTGATGCCGCGGGCCACAATTTCGCCCTTGAGGGCGTAGAGCCGGGACACGTCCCCCTGCGTGAGGGCGTCGAAGGGGATGCCCTCGGCCACCTCGACCACTGCCGGACGGGTGAACGGGCTGAAGCCCTCGAACCCGCAGTACCGCTGCGGCGCGTAGGTGCGGGTGTAGCTGCGGCTCAGCCCGCCGCTGTAGGTCAGGGAGTGCTTGAGCCGGCCCACGCCCCAGCCCTCGTGGTAGAGCAGGAGGTTGTTCACCACGCTGCGGATGGTCAGCTCGGGATTTTCCTCGATGGGGTAGTCCTTGAGGTTTTCGTCGCCGCCGTCGCCGTCGAGCAGGTAGCGCCAGTCCGGGTAACGCGCGCGAATGCCCCGGCACAGGGCCAGGGTCATGCTGGCGGCCTCGAGGTCCAGCGGCTTGTAGTCTTCCACCACCCGGAGCGTTTCCCCCGGGTCCAGCGCGGCGAAATCCGCCTCGATGGGTTCGAGGAACAGGCCCAGCCCCAGCCGGTCCAAAAAGACGCGGGCTTGCTCCAGGTCGGGGCCGTCGCCGAAGGTCAGGGTGAAGGCCTTGAGCCGGGCCGGGCTTTGGCCCAGTTGGCGCAGCACGTGGTAGGTGGTCAGAAACACCGCGCCGCTGTCCACCCCGCCGGAGAAGGCCACGCCCAGCGGCTCGCGATCGGGCACCTGGCGGAGCCACTTGGCGAGCTCGTCGGCCAGGGCGCCGATGTAGCGGCGGCCCAGGTCATCCAGGTCGGTGCTGAAGCGGTTGCGCTGGGGGGTGAAGAAGCGCGTGTAGGTCGGTTCCGGGTCCGGGCAGCCCACCAGTTGAATTTCCACCACGTAATGCGCCGGCACCATGCGGGTGTAGCTGGGGTGAAACTGGTCGGCCAGCCCCTCCCGGGCGAGGGCGTCGCGGATGGTGTCCATGCGGTCGGCCACAAACAGCGCGGGCCCTTCATGGCGCTTGGCCAGGAAGTAGCGCATGGGCCGATCCAGGGAGCGGGCCAGGCGCACGATCTTGCCGTCCTGGGCCACCAGGGCGAAGGAGCCCTCGATGGTGCGCACCGCCTCGGGGCGGCCGGAGCGGACCCGTTCGCGGGCCTCCTCCACGGTGCAGTTGTACAGGCGGTTCAGGCTCGGATCGAGCAGGTCCACGACACGTTCGACGTACTGTTCCATAGCTTCGGTTGGGATGTCCGGGGCAGAGTATAACGGCCCCGGCGGGGCGGGGCAACCGAATCAGGCGCTTTTTTCCGCCACGCCGCGCGGGGGCGGAGAACCGTCGGATGGAGTCAGGGAACCAGCCGGAGCGGATCCGAAATGCGCGGCGACGGGCGGGGCGGGTTCAGCGTTCGGGGAACTCGAAGCCCACCTTGCCCTGCGCGTCGAGGACCAGAAACGCGGCGAACGGCCGGCCGGTCTTGCGGGACACAAAGTGCTCGAGTTTGTCCGTGCGCCGCTCGGCCAGCAGTTTGGCCATCTGCTCGCGCGGGACGGGCTGCTCGAGGATGACCTTGCCGGACCTGAACCGGCAGGGCCGGCGCTCGCGCTGGGTGTGTTCGCAGCGGTAATCGGTCTCGGTCTCGAACACCCGCCCGCCGCACCGGGGGCACCGGCCCACCGGTTCCAGCCCGGTAAAGTCCACCGACGGGGGCGGGGTTTTGGGTTGGGCGGTCCGCGCGCCGCCGGCTCGGGTCTTTTGTGCGCGCGGCGGAAACTCGAACTCGACCTTGCCGTCCTTGAGCACCAGAAACGCCTCGAACTTGCGGCCGGTACGTTTGGACACAAAGTCCTTGAGCAGGTCGGTTTTCCCCTCCGCCAGCAGTTTGGTGAGCTCGGCCGGCTCCAGGGTGTGTTGTAAAATCACCTTGCCCACCTTGAACCGGCAGGCCGGCTTGGGGCCGAGAGCCTTTTCACACACGAAGTTCATGCCGGCATCGTACACCGCACCGCCGCATTGCGGGCATCGGCCCAGCGGGGACTGAGCGGAAAAGTCCGGCGCGGCTTCGGTAGGTGGGGTGGCTCCCTCGCCGGCCGGCTTTTCGCCCCCGTTGCCGAAGTCGAACTCGACCTTGAAGTCCGGGGCCGGGCCGAGCTTCATCATTGCGTTGAAGGGTCGGCCCTGTTTGCTGCGGAAACCCTGGAGCGGGCCCACCCGGCCCTCGCGCAGGAGCGTTTCCACCTCCGCCGGTTCAAACTGGCGGCCCAGGATGATCTTGTACAAGGACCAGTCGCACTTGGCGCACTGGAAGGTCTTGTACTTCTCGTGGATCTCGCCGCCGCACTTGGGGCAGGGTACCGCGAGCACGCCGAAGTCCCCCGGCACGGTGTCGTGCTCGTAGGATTTGGCCCGCTCGACAATGTGGCGGGTCATCTCGGCGATGCCCTGCATGAACGCCTCGCGCCGCAACCGGCCGTGCTCCATCTGCTTGAGGCGGTACTCCCAGTCGCCGGTCAACTCGGGCTTGGTGAGTTCCTCGATGCCCAGCCCGCGCAGCAGGGTCAGGAGCGAAAAGGCCTTGGCGGTGGGCTGCAGCTCCTTGCCCCGGCGCACCAGGTAGTGTTCCTCGATGAGGCCCTCGATGATGGCGGCCCGCGTGGCCGGGGTGCCCAGGCCCTTTTCGGCCATGGCCGCGCGCAGCTCGTCGTCTTCGACCAGCCTGCCCGCGCCTTCCATGGCGCTGAGCAGGGTGGCCTCGGTGTAGCGCGGCGGGGGCTTGGTCTGCTGCGCGCGCAGTTCGATGTCCTGCGTGGCCACGGTTTCTCCGGGCCGGACCGGCGGGAGCGCGGGGGCCTCGGGGTCCTGCGCCTCGCGGCCGTACACGACCAGCCAACCGGGTTTGACCAGGACCTTGCCCTCGGTCTTGAACGGCTCGCCCTCGACCCGGGTGATGCGGGTGGTGACCAGGAACTCGGCGGGCGGGAAAAACACGGCCAGGAAGCGCTTGACCACGAAGTCGTAGAGCTTTTGCTCGGCCTCGTTGAGATGCCTGGGGGTCTCGGCGGTGGGGATGATGGCGAAGTGGTCGCTGACCTTGGCGTTGTCGAAGACGCGCTTGTTGGGCCGCACCCAGCCCTGATTGAGGATTTGCGTGGCGAAGGGCTGGTAGGCCGGGTCGTGGAGGGCCCGGAGCGTGGCGCGCACCGTGTCCGGGTAATCTTCCGGCAGGTGCCGGGAGTCGGTGCGCGGGTAGGTGAGCACCTTGTGCTTTTCGTACAGCGCCTGGGCCAGGGCCAGCGTGGTCTTGGCGCTGAAGCCGAAGCGGGCGTTGGCCTCGCGCTGGAGGCTGGTCAGGTCGAAGAGCAGCGGGGGCAGTTGCGTGGACGGCTTGCTTTCCTCGGTGACCACGCCGGGTTTGCCCAGGCAGCGATCCCGGATGGCCTCGGCACGTGCGCGGTCCCAAAGCCGCTCGGGACGCAGGTCCGGGTCCGCGTCGCGGCCGGTGTCCTTTTTGAACTGCTCGTCGAACCAGCGGCCGGTGTAAGGGCCTGCCTCGGCGGCAAAGGTGGCGTGCAGTTCCCAGTAGTCGCGCGGGACGAACTTGCGGATGCGGTCTTCGCGCTCGACCAGGATGGCCAGGGTGGGGGTCTGCACGCGGCCGACGGTGGTCTTCACAAACCCGCCGGACTTGGAGTTGAAGGCGGTCAGGGCGCGGGTGCCGTTGATGCCCACCAGCCAGTCGGCCTCGCTGCGGCAGATGGCGGCGTCGGCCAGCCCGCGCATTTCCTCGTCACGGCGCAGGTGGGCGAAGCCCTCGCGAATGGCCTCCGGGGTCATGCTCTGGAGCCAGAGCCGGCGGATGGGTTGCCGGGCGCCGGTGTATTGGATGAGGTACCGAAAGATCAGTTCGCCCTCCCGACCGGCATCGCAGGCGTTGATGATTTCGGTGATGTCCGGGCGTTTGAGCAGGCGCTCGATGGCTTTGAGCCGGTCGGTGCTTTTCTCGCGGGGCTTGAGCTCGAAACGGGGCGGAATCACCGGCAGCGCCGCAAAGGTCCATTTGCCCCGCCGGGGCTGAAATTCCTCCGGCGCGTCAATTTCGAGAAGGTGCCCCAGCGCGGAGGTGATGACGTAGCGGTCGTTTTCGTAGTGGTCGCCGGACTTTTTGGCCCGCAGCACGCGGGCCAGGTCGGCGGCCACCGAGGGTTTTTCAGCGATGACCAGGGCTTTTCCCATTTCGGTTCGGGCGCGGGTGGGCACGGTGGGTGTATCGGCTCCGCCACCGGACAGACTCCCGGCGCGGAGCCGGAAAGTGGCGAAAAGCCGCGCGCAAGTCAAAGGTGCAGTCCGGGGCCCGGTCCCTCGACCACATTCGGGGTTGGGTGGGGGACCCGCGCGGCACCTTCTCTTTCCGACTTGGGGCCCCGGAGGGAGGTCCCGCCCGTGGGGCAGCGGGGAAGGGGCCGGGGCTGGAGAGCGCGGCTTTTGCAAATTCCCGCTTGCACCGCGCCCCGGCATTCCTAAGATGCCCGCTCTTTTTTGGAACGAGGAATCCGGATTATGCGCCGTCCCAAAGGCATCAAAACCCGCAAGGCCGTGGCCAAGCGGTTCAAAATCACCGCCACCGGCAAGGTGTTGCGCTCCCGTGCCGGGCGCCGCCACCTGTTGTCCTCCAAGAACGCCAAGCGTCGTCGCCGCCTCCGCTCCCCTGCGCTGGTGCCCGCCTCCGACGCGCACCGGGTGCTTGAGAGCCTGCCGTTCAGCCACCGGGGCTGAGCGCGGCGGCCGGTTGCCCCGACCCGTTTCCCCGAGCCTTTCCCACCAGTCATGCGAGTCACCAACGCTCCTGCTTCCCGCAAACGCCGCAAACGGATGATCCGGGCCGCCAAAGGCTTCCGGATGCGCCGCTCCAAGCTCTACCGCTACGCCTCCGATGCCGTGGACCACGGCATGGTGTACGCCTACCGCGACCGCAAGACACGCAAGCGCGACTTCCGGGCCCTGTGGCAAATCCGCATCAACGCCGCGGTGCGCGCCGCCGGCCTGACCTACAGCCGGTTCATCGAAGGGCTCAAGGCGGCCAAGGTGGCGCTGGATCGCAAGATTCTGGCGGACCTGGCGGCGACGGACGCGCCGGCCTTTGCCGCGATCGTTCAGATGGCGCAGCAGGCCCTGCAGGCCAAACAGGCAACCCGCGCCTGAGCCTCCGCTCCGGGGCGCCGGTGCTGGCTGCCCTCTGGTCCGATGAACTGAACGGCCGGGGTCTCGCGGTCCATGAGCCAATCCCCGTTGACAGACCTGGACTCGCTCAAGCAGGAAGCCCTGGAGGCCCTCGCCGCCGCTGCGACTCCCGCCGCCTTGGAGCAGGCGCGGACGACTTTCCTGGGGGTTCACGGGAGGTTCACCGCGCTGCTCAAGGCCCTGGGCACCCTGCCCCAAGAGGAGCGGCCCGCCGCCGGACGGGTGCTCAACACGGTCAAGGCGGAATTGGAGGCTGCGCTGGCCGCCCGCCGCGAGGCGCTGGCCCTGGAGGCGGCCCGGCCCAAACACCCCACCGATTTCAGCCTGCCCGGCCGGCGCCGCTACCTCGGACACCTGCATCCGCTCACCCAGGTGACCGAGGACATCGTCCGCAGCTTCCGTAAACTGGGCTTTGCGGTCGCGGACGGCCCGGAGGTCGAGGACGAATACCACTGCTTCGACGCCCTGAACACCCCGGCCGACCACCCGGCGCGCGACACCCAGGACACGTTCTACCTGGACACCCCGGCGCGCCTGCTGTTGCGCACGCACACCTCCTCGGTTCAAATCCGGGTCATGCGCGCCCAGCCCCCGCCGGTGCGCATCATCGTGCCCGGCCGGGTGTACCGCCGGGACAACGCCGACGCCACGCACAACCCGACCTTTCACCAGGTCGAGGGCTTGTACGTGGACCGCGGCGTGACGGTGGGCGACCTCAAGGGCACGGTCGAGTTTGTCTTCAAGGAGCTGATGGGGCCGGAGACCAAAATTCGCTTCCGCCCGCACTACTTCAGCTACACCGAGCCGAGCTTCGAAATTGATTTCGGCAGCCCGCTCACCCGCAAGATGGGCCGCGAATGGCTCGAGATCGCCGGCTGCGGCATGGTGCATCCGCAGGTGTTCGAAAACGTGGGTTACGATCCGGAAGTCTGGACCGGCTGGGCGTTCGGGTTCGGCATCGAGCGGATCGCCATGATCCGGTACGGCATCCCGGACATCCGCCTCTTCTACCAGAACGACGTGCGCTTCCTGCGCCAGTTCTGACGCCCCCGGCCTTCGGCGGCCCTCGGGTGAACTTCACTCCGTCCGGCTCACCGCTTGAGCATCCGCGCCCGGGCCTGCTCCAGGATGCGGCGTTCCCGCTCGGTCAGGCTGTGCAGGCCGTGGGCGGAGATTTTGTCCAGGATGGGGTCCACCTCGCGGCTGATGAACTCCGCCGGCGGCAGGTCCTCCGGACCCGGCTCTGGCTGGCGCGTCCGTCCTTCGCCCCGGGCGGCGCGGACCAATTCCCCCCGCCGGGAGCGTTCCCGGGCGGCCGGCGCCCAGTCGAACAGACGCCGTTCCCCGAGCAGAATCCAGTGCACGTAGCCCATTCCCCCCAGGAGCCCTCCCAGATGCGCCGCGTGGGCCACGCCGGGTTCCGAGGGGACCAGCACAAAAAACACCGACACCGCCAGGGTAAACAGCAACAGATGCCAGGCGCGCACGGGCAACAGGAACATGAACAGGAAAGTCCGGTCCCGCTCCAACAGCGCCAGCGCGGCCAGCAACCCACACACCCCGGCCGACGCGCCCATCGTGGGCGCCCCGAAATGGCTGGGCAGGATCAGGGCCAGCGTGGCCTGCAACAGCCCGCCCAAAAAACTGCTGCCAAAGTACACCTCGCACAACCGCGCCCTGCCCAGGGTGGATTCCAGCGGCCGGCCCAGGAAAAACAGACCGATGGCGTTGCCAATGAAGTGCCAACTTCCCAGGTGAAGAAACTGGAACGTGAACAACTGCCAGATCTTCCCGTTTTCCAACCCCGCGCGGCTCAGGGCCAGTTCCCGTTCCACCGGCCAGCCGAGGTACACGGCGTTGATGTTCTGGAACACGAACACGGCCAGATTCACCGCGATCAGGACCGCGGTGGCGGACGGCCGCGGCAGGTGCCACGACGCCGCTTTGCGCATGTACGGCCGGTCGGCAATCACGGGCTCACTGTAGGCGTGGGAACCGCGCTTTTCAACGGGCTTTCACCTCCGGCACCGGCTCCGACGAACCGAGAATGCTTCCCTCAGGACTCAAGAGCGCCGGGATTGCGCCCGCTCCGCGGCCACGGCCGTGCCGGGGAGGTGCCGTCCGCCCGGGAGCGTTGCGCCTTCCTCCCGGCGGGGCCGCGCTGTGCCGCGGCCGGAGGAAACCGCCCGCCCCGAGTACCCGGCCCGTTGCCCCAGTACCCGGCCCGGTGATCCCGCCGCCCCGCCGCCCGGTCTGTGTTAGGGTGCGCGGCGGTTAGACCTGTTTCAGCTCCGGCGCGGGCAAATCAGTTCTCGCTGGCGCTTTGGCCGGCGGTGGCGCAGGCTCCGCCCATGCCCCGTGCGTTCCGCGGCCAACCGGATTTCACCCATGTTCACCCATGAAAACGCATCCCGCTCCCTCCCGGTTCCTGATCCTGGCGACCCTGATAGGGGTTGTCCCACTGTCTCGCGCCCCCGCGGCTGAAGCCGCCCGGTTCACCCGCCTGGTGCCCCTGCCCGCACCGCGCATTGCGGCCGCGGCGGAGGAATATCCCGGCGGCAACCACCGCGCCGCCCACCTGGTGGATGGCCGCCCGCAAACCGAGTACTCCTCCAACGGCAAGGGCACGGCCACCTTTGTCGAGTTTGATTTCGGCCGCCCGGTTCGGCTGGCCGGCTTCCGGCACCAGGACCGCAACGACCCGGCCACCATTGCCGCGTCGGAATTGATCTTCCTGGACCCCGCCGGTCGGGAACTCAGTCGGCGGGCCGTGACCCACGTGAACCAGCGCGCCGGTGTCACCTTCGCCACCCTTGACCCGCCGGTCGAGGCCGCCCGCGTGCGCTGGCAGGTCACCCGCCTGGGGCCGCAAAACCACGGCACGGTGGGCGGCGCGGAAATCACCTTTTTCCAGGCGGGCGAAACCGAACCCCGGCCCTCCGCGCTGACCGTGGAGGCGCAAGCCCCGGCCATGGCCGAGCGCTCCGCCGACGGTCTGCGCCAGCCGGTCCGACTGTTCCTGGAGTACCCCTACGCCGAACCGCTGGAGGCCCGCGTGCAACTGGGCGACGCACCGGCACAAGCCCTCCGGCTCGCCGCCGGCCGGCACACGGTCGAGTTTCCCCTCGCCCCGGCCGAGCAAGAGCGCCGGCTGCCGGTGATGCTGGAGACCGCGGTCGGGGAGCCGTTGCTCCGGAGCGAGGTGACCGTGCCGGCCTTCCGCAAACTGACCGTGTACATCCTTCCCCATTCGCACACCGACATCGGCTACACCGAGCTTCAGACCGACATCGAGGAAAAGCAGGTTAACAACCTGCTCGCCGGTATCGCGGCGGCGCGGCGCACGGCCAACTACCCCGAGGGGGCGCGCTTCGTGTGGAACGTCGAGGTGCTCTGGGCGGCGGACCTGTACCTGCGCCGGCTCGATGAGGTCCAACGCAGGGAGTTCCGCGAGGCCCTGCGCCGGGGCTGGATCGCTCTCTGCGGCATGTACCTGAACGAACTGACCGGATTGTGCCGGCCCGAAGAGTTGATCCAGCTCTTCAAATTCGCCACCGAACTGCGCCAGGCAACCGGCACGCCGCTGGACACCGCCATGATCAGCGACGTGCCCGGCTACACGTGGGGCACCGTCCCGGCGATGGCCCAGGCGGGCATCAAGTACTTCTCCGTCGCGCCGAACTTCTTCGACCGCATCGGCGACATCCTCGTGCAGTGGGAAAACAAGCCCTTCTGGTGGGTGGGCCCCTCCGGCCGCGAGCGGGTGCTGGTGTGGATTCCCCTCAAGGGCTACGCCATGTCGCACATCGTCGGCCGGCTCACGCCGCCATGGGTCGAGGACTACACCACCCAGCTTGCGCAGCGCCAGTACCCGTACGAGATCGCCCACATCCGCTGGAGCGGCCACGGCGACAACGCCGTGCCCGACCCGGCCATCTGCGAGTTCGTCCGGGACTGGCAGGCGAAGTACGCCTGGCCGAAGTTCATCATCAGCTCGGCGAGCGAGGCGTTCCGGGCCTTTGACCGGAAGCACGGCGCTCAATTGCCCACCGTCCGCGGCGATTGGACCCCCTACTGGGAGGACGGCGCCGGCTCCTCCGCGCTCGAGACGGCCCTGAACCGCGCCAGCTCCGACCGCCTGGCACAGGCGGCCGCACTCTGGGCCATGCTCAATCCGAAGACCTGGCCGCGCGCCGCCTTTGAAGCGGCCTGGCGCCACGTCCTGCTGTACTCGGAACACACCTGGGGCGCCTGGTGCAGCGTCAGCGAGCCCAACCGCCGCGAGACCCTCGAGCAGTGGGCCATCAAACACAGCTACGCCGCCACGGCCGACGCGCAGTCCCGCGACCTGCTCCAGCGCGCCCTCGCGCTGCCGGACGGCCCCGGGGTACCCGACGCGATTGACCTCTTCAACACCACCTCCTGGCCGCGCACCGAACTGGTGGTGCTGCCCAAGGACTTCACGCCCGCCGGCGACCGCGTGCTGGACCAGGAGGGCCGACCCGTGGCGTCCCAGCGGCTGACCAGCGGCGAACTGGTGATCCTGGCGCGCGACGTGCCGCCCCTGGCCGCGCGCCGGTACCGCATCCTGCCCGGCACCGCCCATGTCGAGGGCCGGGTCGTGGCCGAGGGCCACGTGCTTCGCCACGAACACCTCAAGGTCGGGCTGGACCCGCGGACCGGCGGGATCGTGGAACTGCGGATTGAAGGGCTGGAGGAGAATCTGGCCGATACCACCGCCGGCCAGGCGCTCAACGACTACCTCTACTTCAACGGCGACAACCCGGCCGCCGCCCGGAGCAACGGCCCGGTGAAGATTCGCGTGAAGGAAAAAGGCCCGTTGGTGGCCTCGCTGTTGGTCGAGTCGGACGCGCCGGGGTGCTTCAAGCTGCTGCGCGAGGTGCGCCTGGTGGCCGGCCAGGACCACGTCGAGTTGTTCAACCTCGTGGACAAGAGCCGGCTGGTCGCGCCCAGCTACCACGCCCCGGAAGGCAAGGAGAGCCTGAACTTTGCCTTCCCCTTCGCCGTGCCCGACGGCCAGGTACGGCTGGAGGTGCCCTTCGGCATCGTCCGGCCGGACGCCGACCAAATTCCCGGCGCGTGCAAAAACTGGTTCACCGTCAACCGCTGGGCCGACGTGGCCAACGACCGGTTCGGCATCACCTGGGTCACGCTCGATGCCCCGCTGGTGCAGGTTGGCGGCCTGACCGCGAACCTGCTCAACTCCCAGTCCAACCCCGAGGTCTGGCGCAAGCACGTCGGCCCCACCCAAAAACTCTACTCCTGGGCGATGAACAACCATTGGGGCACCAACTACCGCGCCTACCAGGAGGGCCCGGTGCTGTTCCGCTACGTGCTCCGGCCGCATCGCGGCTACGATCCCGCCGCCGCCACGCGGCTGGCCGTCGCCTGCACTCAGCCGCTGCTGCCCGTGCGCGCGCGCGGACCCCGGCCCTCCGGCCCGCCGCGCCTGACAGTGTCCTCGCCGGACGTGCTGGTGACCGGCTTGAAGCCGAGCGACGACGGCCGGGGCCTGATCGTGCGGCTCTGGAATGCCAGCCCGCGCGAGGCGGAAACGCGCCTGACCTGGAGCCGGCCCGCGCCCCGGAGCGTGTGGCTGAGCGACACCGGCGAGCAACGGCACGGCAGGGCGGGACACACCCTCACCCTGCCCGGCCAGGGGTTGGTCACGCTGCGCGCAGAGTGGCCCTGAGCACCCGCCCGCGCCCCGGCGCGGGCCAACGGACCACTCCCACCGTCCCGCACGTGAAATCCGCCTCGCACCCCCTGGTCCTGGTCACGGTGGTGGCCGCGACGGGCGGCTTTCTCTTCGGCTACGACACCGCGGTCGTTAACGGCGCCATCCAATACCTGCGCGCCCATTTTGCCCTCGGCCCGGCGGAGGAAGGCCTTGCCGGAGCCAGCGCCATCCTGGGCTGTATTCCGGGCGCCATGGGCGCCGGATTCCTGAGCGACCGCTTCGGGCGGCGTCGGGTCCTGTTCCTGTGCGCGGTGCTCTACGCGCTGTCCGGCCTGCTCTCGGCGGTGCCGCGGACCTTCGGCGAGTTCCTCGCGGCCCGGTTCCTCAGCGGCCTGGCCATCGGGGCCTCGTCCATGATCTGCCCCATCTACATCGCGGAACTGGCGCCGGCGGAGCAGCGCGGCCGGCTGGGCACGCTGTTCCAACTGGGCATCGTGACGGGCATCTTTTTGACCCTGTTTGTCAACGCCGGCATCCAGAGCCTGGGCGACGAGGCGTGGAACACCGCGCGCGGCTGGCGCTGGATGCTTGCGGCGGAGGTTGCCCCCGCCGCGCTGCTGCTGGCGCTGCTGTTCTTCGTGCCCGAAAGTCCGCGCTGGCTCCTCCAGGCCGGACGCGAGCCGGAAGCGCGGCGCATTCTGGAAAATCTGGCGGGGGTGGCGCGGGCGGAAACGGAGATCGCGGCGGTGCGCGCGGTCCTCGGGCGGGAGGAGGGCCGGTTCAGCGAGCTGTTCCACGCCCGGTTCCGGCGACCCCTGATCCTGGCGGTGGGGCTGATGGCCTTTTCCCAGTTTTGCGGCATCAACGCGATCATGTACTACTCGACCAAGATCTTTCTCACCGCCGGGGTGGGGGTGCGCAACGCGTTCATGGCCTCGGTGGTCATCGGCCTGGTGAACGTGCTGTTTACCCTCGTGGCCACCGCGTGGGTGGACCGCGCGGGACGCCGGCCGTTGCTGCTGCTCGGGCTGGGGGTGCAAACCCTGGCGCTGGGCGCGGTGGCCGCGATGTTTCACCGCGGGGCCGGCGGGGTGCCTCTGCTGTTCGCCGTGCTGGGGTTCATCGGCGCCTTTGCCATGTCGGTGGGGCCGCTGGGGTGGGTGGTTTGCTCGGAAATTTTCCCCACCCGCCTCCGCGGGCGCGCGATGGCCGTGGCCACCTTCACGATCTGGACCAGTTGCTACCTGGTGGCCCAGACCTTCCCCATGTTGAACGACCATCCGGCCATCGGCCCGGCGAAGACGTTCGGGGTGTACGCACTGTTCAGCCTGGCGGGCTTCCTGTTCGTGGGGGCCCTGCTGCCCGAGACCAAGGGGCGCACGCTCGAGGAGATCGAGATGGGCTGGCGGGCGGGAGCCTCGATCAGGTCCTGACTGACGCGGGTAATCTCGGCGGGTTGGGGCGCGGCACGGCCCACCCCCTGGCCGCCGGCCGGGGAGCCGGGCGACCCGCCCGGCGGAAAACCAGCGTAGCGCAGACTGGGCGTCTGCCGTACCGCCGGCTTCCAGTCGGCGAGCGCGGACCGAGGTGCCGTGGTTGGCGGGTTGAAAAACCCGCGATACCCGCCTGCGCCAAGCAAAGCGCGGGAGGTGGGCGGCAGACCCGAAGCCGGCGCTACCTCATTCGGCGGGCGGTGCCCAACAACGTCCTGATCGGGTGCAAGCCGGATTTGGCGGTGTCGGATCCAGCCTGCCGAGGCGTTGTCAGGACAGGTTGGATCAATTCACTGACAGGCCGGATTTGCTCCGGGCCCAGGCCATAAATTGCGGGGTCACCTTGATACCAAGCGGGCACTCCGGTCACGACCACGAGTTGACCCTCACGGTACAGATGGGCGCGGTTGCGCCCCAAAGCGGTTCCCAAACCCGGGAATTCCGGCCAGGCCGCCTTCGGGATCAGCGCCTTGAGGGTGCCTTGATGCGGCTCGGCAAAGGCCAGCAACACGGCCTTGCCGTTGTTGAAAACGTAACGCAACCGGTTGGTCACGGTGATGGGCGCGAGACTTTCCGCGGGGGCGTTGGCCTCGTCTGACCTGTCGGACGGAGCAGCCTGTGCCGACGCGCCGGTCATGGGGGTACCCGTGACCAAGCTGAAAATGGCCCCGGTGGTGTCCCGCACCACCAGCCGGTGCGGCGTCGCCACCACGCAGCCGTATTCGGTCCAAAACTGGTCATGCACCGCGCCCTGGTTGAAGCAAACGTAGAACCCGCCGGCGTAATGGCGCCCGCAGTCCGGGTCCGCGCGCAACCCTTGTGGGCAGTAGTGCGTGGGCGAAAAGGTGCACGGCCCGCAAGCGCCTTGCGAAACGATGAACCACGGCAGGTTGGTGGTGGTGATCTTGTTGGCAAAGCTTCCCCGCGCGGGGCTGCGGTCTTGCACGTGCAACGCGTAGGTCACCAGCCAATGGCTGCCAAACAAATAGTCACCCGCCGCGGACAGAAACGGCTGCTCGTCCGTCAACAGGAACGCATCGTCGGAGGGGTCGTTACCGTGCCGGATCCAGCGCACGTCGCCGGCTTGCAGCCCCGGCACGGTGTTCGAGTCGAGCATCATTTCGCCAAAGTGCGAGTCCCAACGCGCGTCGTAACGGTTCTCCCCGCGGATGATTTGCAGGGCCACCTCCGAGCCGTCCGGGAAGGTCCGAATGACCGGCATCGAACCGAGCGGGAGGTAGCCGCCGTCGCCAAAGCCGCCCTGGCCGTTGTTGATGTCGAAGGCCACGCTGCCGTCCGCCAGCCGGAGCGCGAAGTGACAGCGTTGCGCGGGCTGAGCCGCCAAGCGGCTGCGGATGATGGCATTGTCCGGCACGCCGAAGGGATTGGGATTGGCCCAGAGCAGGTCCCAGTCGTTCCGTTGACGGACCAGCACCAGGCCGTGCTGCTCGGCGATCACCGGCCAACCGTTGGCATACTCGTAGGGGGAGCCGGGGTTGTGAACGCTGGGCTTGACCCGCCAACGCCGTGCGCCGTCGGTGTTGCGAATCGCATGCACGTAAAGGTCGGCCGTGCACACCACCACGCAATCATGCCGGGCCGAGTAAGCCGGCGGCGTATGCACGGTCGAGCCCGCGTCGTAAAGCCAGTTGGTGCGCAGGTTCACCGGGTCCAGGGCCAACACGTGCCGGCCCATGGAGGCAAAGAGCCGTCCGGAGATGAGGGCCGGGGGCAAAGGCAGGTTGCCGGGCGCGCCCAGGCCGCACTCGGCCAGCGTGACGCCGTTGCTGGGGCTGAGCTTGTTAAGCCGGCCGTTGCTCGAGACGGCGAACAGGGCGCGCGTGACCGGGTCGTAAGCCACGGTCGAATTGATCGCCCCGCCGGGCCGGACCTGCCAGAGGACCGCGCCAGTCTGTTCGTTCAGGGCCACGACGCCATTGGTGCCGCAGGCGACATACACCCGGCCTTCAGCCAGGATCGGCTGCACATTGCGGGGCAGCAAAATCTTGCCCGGCACGACCCTGCCCTGAGCATCCGACCCATTCCATTGCCAGGCCCAACGCCATGGCGGCGGGGGCGCCGCGGGGGCGTAGCCGGTCCGCTGGGCATCATGCGCGTGCTGAAACCAGTTCGTCGCAGGGCTGTAAGGCTCAGCTTGCAAGCGGTAAGCCGCCGTAGCGGACTCCACGACATCGGTGAACTGGTTTTGCGGAGTTGCGGTCGGAAGATTGGAGGCCACGGCTTGGAATGGCTGGCGCAGGTCGGGCGTGCGCTCGACGGCATAGACCGCGTTGGGGGCACCGGTCCAGGCCAGCCAGAACTGGTTGGACGCCGCCAGGCCGAAGGCGTGAATGCGGGGCGGCTGGTTGGTTGACCCGGCGTGACCCCAACCTGCCGCGAAGCTCAGACAGGGGGCCACAAGCAGAGCCGCACCGATGGTGAAACGGCGTGGGATTCGCATGGGTTGACGGATGGGTTTCATGGCAGAGGCGACACTTGTAAGCGCAGAAATCGCTGACCGGGCTGAGGCGCCAGCACCTGATCGTAGGCCCGGTTGGTCTGGAGGCTGGGACCGCTGCCCAGCACCGTCTCAATCACCCCTTCGCTGGCCCAACCACCCAACAGCTCCGCTGCGGCCTCCACCCAATAGGCCACATCAGTCGGCGGCCGTCGCCGCACATAGGTGAGCGTGAGCCGGCTCTGATCCAAGCCCGCCCACACCGGAAGCCGGCTGGGCGTCCGGGGGTTCAAGCCCAGGGCGTATTCGATCAAGTTGACCAGGCCGTCCCCGTCCGGGTCCTGGTCATCCGCTGCGTGGCCGCTGTTGTCGGGCGAGCCGAAGTGTTCCCAGCGCCAGGCCTCACGCGGCGCGAGCCGTGCCAGGCGCACGGCCGTGTCAGTCACCAAGTTGGTCACTCCAAAACTCAAAACCCCGGCGGTGTCAGCCGCGCGAATTTCGGTGTGCGTCGGCTGACCGTTGGTGGTGTTCCACCACGTCAGCCGATAGGCCGCATTGGGCGACTCCAGACCAACTCGAATCGTAGCGCTTACACCCGGCCATGTTCGGCCATCCACCACGGCACGCCAGGTGTGGTTGGTGTTGTCCAGCCAAAGGTGTGCCCAACCGGCCACCGGGTCTTTCTGGCCAAAGAGCCGCACGGCCGGGTGGGAGCTGGCTGCGTCGGCGTCGCGATACCGACCGTTGTTCAGCGGGATGCCGGCCATGAACCGGTTCCAATTGCCAAACAGGCCGTGCAGGTTCCTGTTGAAGATGTTGCCGGTCCACCAATACAGCGGATAAACCCCGCCCGGCCCGCAGCGCGCCCAGAGAATCTTGTGCAGCCAGATGCCGCGCGTGTCGCGCGCCAGGTCCGGGTCTTCATCGTCGGTGGTTCTCGGACCGTCAATGCCCATCTCGCCCCAGACGACCGGCTTGCCCAACCCCGCGGCCAACGCGGCTCGATCGTATTCCGCAAAAAACCGGGCCGAGTCGTTGGCCAGCGCATCCTTTGGCTGAATCCAACCGGTGCCCCGGACGTAACAGTGGAAATCGGCGTAATGAATGGGCGCGCTGGCCGGGGCCAGCCATGCGTTCGTGGCCAGGCTGGCCCAGGTGGACGTGCTGACCAGGTGCGGATTGCCGTCGGCATCGGCTTGCTGTGCGGCAGCGGCAGTGAGCTCGAAGTGTTCGCCCGGGCCGGGCGCTTCTTCGTTGACCAACTCCCATGAATGGACGGAGCGGAAGGCGCCAAACCGGGCGGACAGGTGCCGCCAGTAGTATTCATGCAGGCGGCGTGTGGGCGATCCGGCGCCGCGATTGAAGTGGCCCCCGACCGGATCGGGCAGGCCGGTTGGCGCCAGGTGATTGAGCAGATATTCCTGTTTCTCGCTGATGACGATTTTGAAGTAGAAGCCGCGGTCGTGAGCCACGCGCAGGATGTGGTCCATCCCGGCCCCACGCCTGGGATCAAACGTCAAATGCGAGTTGGCCCTGGGCGACCGCAGCAGATTCGGCCCGTAAGCGCCCCCGCCCAAAGCCTCTTCCAGGGCCACCTCATCCACAAAGGCGCGTCCGCCGGACACGTTTTCCAAAATCAGCGCCAGGTTGCCCAGCAACGGGCCGCTGGCCGTGAACGTGCCGGTGGCCACATGCCAGGGCGTGTCGCCATTGACGTGCGGCACCAGCACTGGCAAGGACAGCGTTTGACCCGGTTCCGGCCAGCCGGTCAGCTTCACGCAGACGCCGTAGGGATAAGCGGTGTTGGTCGGGCCGGTGACGTTCTCGGTGCGCCACCGGACCCGGACGCGATAAGTGCGACCCGGGATGAGGCCGGCGTGACCCGACATGAAACCTTGAAACAAAATGGGATTGGCCGCGTCCAGCCGCCAGGCAGCCAGGCCATCCCCAAAGGCTGAATCCAACGCGAGGCCCGTGGCCGGCACAGTGCCTTCGTAGGGCAAGGTCCTTGAGACCCACGGTTGCCAGGCCGAGCCCCAGAGATGACCCGCGATCCACCAACGGAAGAATTGCTGGTTGCCAACGCCCATCTGCGCGAACCGGCCCTCGGCGTCATACGAATAGGCCTCGTCACTAAAGCCCAGCCCGTGCCCGGCGGCCAAAAAGGGCGTCCCATCCGC
>CALFAV010000042.1 GCA_937946835.1 uncultured Verrucomicrobiae bacterium
TGTAGGAGATGTTGTCCACCATTTCGATCATCCCCGTGAAGCCGAAGGCGCTCTTGGTGTACGGGGCGCCGCTGGCGTTGCCGTACCAGAAATAGGCCTGGGTAAACGACGTGCCGGTGTAGCTGAACACCTGATTGGCCGTTCGGTCGAGGTTCATGGCCATGCTCAACCGCGTGACCATCGTTCCTCCGTTCTAGATTTCCAGCCACGCCCGGTCAGAGGTTGAAGCGTAACTGATGTCGTCGTTGCCGAAGTAAAACGACAGGGCCGACATCGGCTTGGCAAAATCAATGCGCAATTTGCTGCCATCCAGGTCATCCCACACGGCCAAAGTCCGGGTGCCGATTCCGCCGAGGGTAAACTTGCCGATGGTCAAGCCCGCCCCCACGGTGTCGTAAAATTTTACGTCCGGATGGCCCGCCGGGCTGTAGCCATTGGGTTTTATCCCGGCGGATTCGCCTTCAAAATTGAGAAGTACCGTTTGAGCCATCGCCCCGGTCCCCGCCGCCAAACAGGCTGCCGTAAAAATAATTCCCCGACTCGTCATGGTTGAGTTTGGTTGTTGTGTTTGAATTCCCGCTGTTCAGCCATTGACGGCAATTTGCCGTTGCACGGATTCAATGAAGACTCGTTTTCCAAAGCAAGTCAACAGTCTTTTTCAGCTTTTGCTGCGGGCGATTTGACCCAATTACCAATGCCGCGGAGCGGGCTGGCTGGGACAGCCCCCGTCAGCTCGAACGGGTGTTTCCGGTCCAGGCCCGCCCATCAAAGGCCAGAATCCAGCCTGGAATGCTTCCACCTGGCGTGCTGGTGCTCCGCCGCGCCGGTGAAGATGACAAGGCCCAACTGCTCGGCGAACCCGTCGAAGTCTTTGGCCGTCACCGCAAGGCCGGCGTCCAAGCGCTGCGGCCCCGGACCACCGGGCCCCCGCCCTTCGGGCGCGGTCGGTCCAAGGAGTATCACCCGGATCAACGCTTGCCGCCACTCCAAGCCTACAGGCGGATGCCAGGCAATCCTGCGGCCTGCGCCTCAAAGCCATTTTGACCAACTGGCGGCCCGCCTGCGAGCAAGGCCAGCGTCGGCTCGGCGCTGACGCCTGCCGGGGCATGGCTCCCGGTAGCCACGCCACCCCTCGACCGCTGCTCGCTTCCGGCCCGTAGGGCGCATCGGCATCGCGTCGCCCGCGGCGCCCCGGTCGCTCACCGGCAGGGTCTTCGGGCGTCCGCGGTAGCCGGCCACCGGCGCAATTCGGCGACAATTTTTCGCAAGCCACCGTTAGCGGCGATTGGCGCGCGTTTGCCACAGTTGCTTCATGCGGACGCGCCACGAAAGACTCACCGGCCACACGCCCAACGCGCGGGGGTTCACCTTGATCGAACTGCTGGTGGTAATCGCCATCATTGCCATCCTTGCCGGGATGCTGCTGCCCGCGCTAAGCCGCGCGCAGGTCAAGGCCAAAGCGATCTCCAGCCTCAACAATCTTCGCCAGCTTGGCCTGGGGGTGCGGCTGTACTGTGACGACCACGCCGGGCGGTTTCCCGGCCACTCTTCGCTGCCAATACCCGGCCAGGCACGGCAGCGGTGGGCGGACCGGATCTTTCCGTACCTTCAAACGCCGCACTGCTATCTCAGCCCCTTGTTGACCCCGGCGGAGCGGCGGCTGATGACCAAACCGTTCGCGCACACCGCGCCGGGCGGCGTGGAGACGCCGGGGGTGACCGTGTATTACGGGGGATACGGATACAACTACCAGTACCTCGGCAACTCCCGGCAGCCCGACGGAGTCGCCCCGTTCCATGCCCGCGAATCCGCCATCGCCCGTCCCGACCAGACCGTGGTACTCGGTGATACCCAGGGCACCCGCAAGGGTTCAGAAGCCAATCCCTTCGGCGTGGACGGTTCCGGGGTTTATGTGATTGATCCACCCCTGGGTTCGGTGGAACTGGGCTCGCAAGGCAGCCGACGCAGCAGCGCCACGCCGGGTCCCGGCAATGCCTACTACGAGGGCGGCGACGACCACTCCCAGGTCCATCGCGCCACGCCGGCGGCCCGCAATGGCGGGCGGGTCAATGTACTCGCAGTGGACGGCCACGCGGAGGCGTTGAAGCCGGAGATTCTTGATGGCAAGGGCGCCGGCGGCCACGGCCCGCCGCACAACGCCTGGTGGAACGGCCTCGGTGACCCGCGACAACGGTAGGCGGACACCCGCGCATGTGGCGGGGCGGCGGCCTCCCGGCTGCCGCGAACCTGCCGACCACCCGGCGGTGGGAACGTGGTGGGGCTCCGGACGGCGTCGTTTTGACGAGGCGTTATTGGCCTGTGGTGCGTAAGCAAGCGAGGATTATCGCTTGCCCGCGCCGTCCATCGCGGCGCGTTTGCCCGCCGCCCGGGCTTTTTAAGCCTCCGAGCGTGCGTTTCACACCATCATTTCCCCACCAACTCGCCGAATCCCGTGGGGTTGGAAGAGGGTAGTTATCCGGCCTCGGGTAGGGGTAACCCCGCTGACCGGAGTCGGCCAATCACCTGCACTCAAAAAGCCGGGCCGGGAACGAATTTGGCGGCTTTGCCCCCTGCTGTGAACGCGGGGTCACGGTCCGGCGCGGGAGCGGGTCTTTTTAAGAGGTGGGAAGCCGCAGGCTCCACGAGCGCCGGGGCCACCTGTTTTTTCTGTTGCCGTCGCCCACCGGCCGCTCAGTCTTTGGCCATGCAGCACGCCCGTTTTTCCCCGACCCCACGACGCACGTTTCTCAAGACCTCCGCCACGGTGGCCGCTGGCGCGGCCCTGGGGGCGGTCAAGCCCTTTGGGGTTCATGCGGCCGGCTCGGACACGATCAAGATCGCGCTCATCGGCTGCGGGGGACGCGGCACGGGCGCCGCGGCGCAGGCTCTGTCCACCGCGGGGCCCACGAAACTGGTCGCGATGGCGGACTTTTTCCCGCACCGGCTCAAAAACAGCCTTGAACAGCTCAAGCAGCGCTTCGCCGCGCAGGTGGACGTGCCCCCGGAGCGGCAATTCACCGGGCTGGCGGGTTACCGGCACGCGATGGAGGCAGTGGGCGCGGGCGGGGTGGTGTTGCTGGCCACGCCGCCGGCGTTCCGGCCGCGCCATGTGGAGGAAGCGGTCGCCCGCGGCTTGCATATTTTCATGGAGAAATCCTTTGCCGTGGACGCGCCGGGCATTCGCCGGGTGCTACGGGCGGGCGAGGAGGCCCGGAAGAAAAACCTCAAGATCGCCGGCGGGCTGATGAGCCGGCATTCGCAGCCGCTGGAGGAGGCGATCCGGTTCATCCACGACGGCGGCATCGGGGAGGTGATCACCGCGTGGGCGTATCGGATGCACGGGCCGGTGGGCTTCACGCCGCGGGCGCCGGGCATGAGCGAGCTGGCCCACCAAATCGCCAACTACAGCAACTTCACCTGGCTCAATGGCAGCTTCATCGTGGACTGGCTCATTCACAACATTGACGTGTGCTGCTGGGTGAAGAACGACTGGCCGGTGTCCGTGCAGGGCATGGGCGGCCGGCAGGTGCGCACCGAGCCGGACCAGCTTTTCGATCATTACGCCGCCGAGTACACGTTCGCCGATGGCACCCGGCTGCACGCCCAGGGTCGGCACATGGGCAACTGCTACGACTTCTTCGGTTGCCAGATTCACGGGACCACCGGCCTGGCCATTCTGGGCGAAGGCCAGCCGCGGCCGCGCCTTTTCAAGGGCCACAATCCCCTTTCGGCCAACCTCATCTGGACCTTCCGCGGTGAGGCGAAGGACCAGTACCAGGTCGAGCACGACCGGCTGTTCGAGGCCATCCGCAACGACCGGCCCTACAACGAAACCGAGCGCTGCTGCAAATCGTGCCTCACCGCCATCATGGGCCGCATGGCCTGCGAATCCGGCAAGGTGATCACCTGGGACGAGGCACTGGCGTCGAACCTGGAGCTGGCGCCGGGTCTGGATGAACTCCGGGATGATTCCCCCGCCCCGGTCATGCCCGACGCGCACGGGCATTACCCCATCGCCATGCCGGGCACCACGCGGGTGCTCTAGCCCGATGCCTCCGCTGGCCATCGGGGCCAGGCCGGACGCGCGGCGCTGTTTCCAGGGTGCGCCCGGCTTCCCAACGCGGGCTGGCTCGGCTACACCTGCCCCGACATGACCGCGGAAGCAGCGGGAGAACTGGCGGCCCGGCTCTGGCCCTACGTCGTGGCGGGACTGAGCGTGGGCCTGTCGCTCCTCGCTTCGGGTCATGCCATTCTGTACAAGCGCGACCCGCGCTCGGCGATGCTCTGGACCGGGTTGGCCTGGCTGTTGCCGCTGGTGGGCGGGGTGCTCTACTTCATGCTCGGGGTCAACCGGATTCGCCGCCGGGCGCTCCGCTTGCGACCGGACCCCGCCCGCCCGCCGCGTTCCCAGGCACCCGAGGGCTGCCCCGCGGAAGCCCTCGCCGAGCATCTGCCCCCGCCGCGGCGCCATCTGACCACGCTGGCCGCGCTGGTGGACCGGGTGGTGAGCCGGCCGCTGGTGCCCGGCAACCGCCTCGAGCCGCTGGTCAACGGCGACGCCGCCTACCCCGCCATGCTCGAGGCCATGGCCGCGGCGCGGCATTCGATCGCGTTGTCCACTTACATCTTTGATCGCGACGAAGCCGGGCTGGCCTTTGCCCGCGCGCTCGGCACGGCGGTGAAACGGGGCGTGGCGGTGCGGGTGCTCATTGACGCCACCGGCCTGCGCTACTCCTGGCCCTCGATTCTGGGCGACCTGCGGCGCGCGGGGGTGCCGTGTGCCCGGTTTCTGCCCGCGTTTCCGTTCGGCCGACTGCTGACCATTAATCTCCGCAACCACCGCAAGCTGCTGGTGGTGGACGGCCGGGTGGGGTTCACCGGGGGGCTCAACATCCGCATCGGCCACTGCGTAAACCGGGCTCCGCGGCATCCGGTGCGGGACCTGCATTTCCGCGTCGAAGGCCCGGTAGTGGCGCAACTGCAGGAGGCGTTTGTCGAGGACTGGCGGTTCACCACCGGCGAGGCCCTCGAGGGCGAGGCATGGTTTCCGCCGCTGCGCTGCGCCGGGCCGGTGTTTGCGCGGGGCATTCCCGACGGGCCGGATGAGGATTTTGAGGTGCTGCGCTGGACGTTGCTGGGCGCGCTGGCGGTGGCGCGCGAATCGGTGCGGGTGATGACACCGTACTTTCTGCCGGACGCCGCGCTGATCTCGGCGCTGAATCTGGCGGCGCTGCGCGGCGTGGCGGTGGACCTCCTGCTGCCGGGTCAGAACAACCTGCCCTTTGTGCACTGGGCCTCGCAGGCGCATTGGTGGCAGGTGCTCGAGCGGGGGTGCCGACTGTGGCTCTCGCCGCCGCCGTTCGACCACTCGAAATTGTTCGTGGTGGATGACTGCTGGGCGCTGATCGGCTCGACCAACTGGGACCCGCGCAGCCTGCGGCTGAACTTCGAATACAACGTCGAGTGCTACGATCCCACCCTGGCCGGGCAACTGGCCGCGTGGTTCGACGCGCGCCGCCGCGCGGCCCGGCCGGTGAGCCTGGCCGAGGTGGATGCCCGCCCGCTGCCCATCCGCCTGCGCGACGGCCTGGCCCGCCTGCTGACGCCGTATTTGTGAAATGCCGTTTTGGAACGACCGCTCCCTGCCATCGGTGCCGTGAATCGGATCAGCTCCCGAGCGGGGGCTCTTTATTGGTCAGCAGGTAGGATTGTTGTAGGGGATGGTCTTTCCCGGGGCAAAGCGGTCTCCGCGCCATGGGAGCCATGGAAACGCGGCCCGAGGTCCCGGCGCAGATAAAACAAATCCGTGTAGTCTTGGAAAACCAGTTCGTAATCCCGATCAAGAATCGCACGGATGGGGGGCCTGATGAGCCGCGCAACGAGGTACACCGCGCCAGGCTTCCACTGTTCAAGGTCTTCGGCGATGGCCTCGAACACGGTTGGGTCCAGACGAACTCGCTTCTCCGGCAGCACGGTGGTCCGTGGGGGCGTTACCATGCCGGCTTGGAAAGCGTAGATCAACCGGACAGAAAACGCCCGGTCTGACCAGGCTCGGCAGCGGCGCATAAGGTCCAACAGTTCCTGCTGCAGGACCGGTTCGGGCTGACGGGCCGCCCGGATTTGTTCAACCAGGTGGGCGGGGGCGGCCACCAGGCAGTAGAGCAGCGCCACCAGCCCCGCCAGCCCCCGCACCGTCAATGGGGGCGATCCCCTTCGGGCCCACCAGTGGCAAAGGCCATCCCAACCGGCTTGCACCGGTGTCGCCGCCAGAATCGCCCCGGGGAGCAGCAGATGCAGGACGTACATCTCCCAGACCGGGCGATGGAGCTGGAGGACGAGCAGCGTGGAGGCCAGATTCAGCAGGAAAGGCAGGCTGTATTTCCACTGCCGGCGCGTGGCCACCAGCGGGAACAGCGCGGTGATCAGCAGCAACGCCGGCTCCCGGGTCAACCAGCCCCACTGAAAGAAGTAGTCCCCGGCAAACGCCTCCCGCATCCGGGGACTGAAGTGGGTCCACAGCGCGGGAAGTTCCCCCGGCCAGAGCAGCGCGATGGCCAGAAAACCCGAGACCACCCCCAATCCGAAAGTCCCCGTCTGGACCAACCATCCGCCCCATTTCGTCCGGCCGGGAGCCTCCACCCGGCGCAGCCAAAGCACGCCCAGGCAGGCGGGACAGTACAGCAACGCGGTCATCTTTACCTGCGCCGCCCAACCCATTACCACGCCCGCGGCCAGGCCGGCCCACCGGTCGGGCAGGCGACGCCACCCGCTCAGACAAACGGCCGCCATCCCTGCCGCCATGGCCGGGATTTCGAGCATGGCCGAAATCCCCAGCGTGAAAAAGAACTCGTTTCCAAACAGCAGGGCCACCATCAGGGCGGCACCCACGGCCCCGGCGAGTCCCCGCCGGCTCCAGTAGCCCACGCTCCACCCCAGCCAGAGCGCGGCCGCCAACGAGACCAACCGGCCCCACACCGCCTGTTCCCCGCCCAGACGGAACAGCCGACTCAGCAACCAGGTGTGCAACGGGGGCTGGTCATTCCAAATTTCGCGATACAGCGTCCAGCCCCGATTCATCAGCCGGGCCTTTTGCAGCTCGTAGTCCTCATCCCCGCCTATTTCGATACGGGATGCCAGTGGACACCAGAGCAATATCGCCGACGCGATAATCAACAATGTGCCGGAAACCAGTCGGCCCCCGTGGGCGTCGGCTTGCCGGTTGGTTAATTTGTCCGCTGCGGTGTGGAGCGGATCCATTGCAACCATCTGGCACTGGGAACCACCAAGATCGCCATCACGGCATACTTGAGAACTGCCATTCCCGTCGGCCGCATCTCGAGCAGTTCACCCACGCCGCGGAGACAGTGGCAGGGCTCCGAAATACCGAAAAGCAACCGGGTCAGTTGGTAGGCAGCCAGGACAACACCCGCGAGCAGAACAGCCGCCAAACGGATTTCCAGACGGGCCGCACTGAGAGCCAGCACCCCGGCGGCCAGCAACAGCATACCCCCGGCACGGACGGCGTTTTGCTCGGACACGAAAAACAGCACCGGATCCGGCCTTTGCCTGATGCGCCCTTGATCCGGGAGCACCAGCAACTCCGCCAACCCGATCGCCACCCCCAACAACCCCACGAAAACCAGGTAGCAATGAACCATCCGGGTGGACCCCGGGAAAAGTCGGTTCATGCGGACCCCCGGGCTGACTGTTCACATGAATCCTGCCAGCGGGGAATCACCCATTCCCCCGCGGGCAAATTCAAGGTTCGGGCGTGCGTTCGCAATGGGCATCGGGCAGGGCTTCCCACTGATCGAAATTGTACATTGTGTAGGGGCCGTATTGCCGCTCGGCAATACAGACCAGGATCCCTTCATTCATCCGGCACTTGCCGTGGTACTCGTACCAGGTGATGTCCCGGGTTTCCGTATGCCGACAGGTCCGATCGGTTCGATTGGGCCCCGAGGTGCAACTCTTCAGCGCCGGCATGAAGGTGCGGAACAGGCACGGATCGTTTGGATTGCTTCCCTGACAGGCAGGAACCGGCCAGGGATCGTAGAGTGTGGTAATGGTGTAATCGAAACAGGCTGCCCACAGGGAGACGACGCCCAGCGAGGCGGCCAGGGTGACCGGAAGGAGTTGCGTTTGCGTGCGCATGGTTCGCTTCATTCGGACTTGTAGGTGGGTTTTCTGCGCAGCCACTGAACGAGGGCCACGATCACCGTGGCGGTCAGGGCGGCGAAGAAAATCAAACGAGTCAGCCGCCAGGATCGGCGCTGACTCAGGAAAAAAAGCGTTTCGCGGTGCGCCTCGTCGGCTTTGCGAAAGGCATATCGGACCCGGGGTTCATCAAAGCGCGGCCAGTTCGTGCTGGAATAGTCTGCAACGACCGGGTTGCCGACGCGGCGCCCGTCAATGATGGTGGTCTTGGTGACGATGACGGGCACGAAATCCCGCCTTCGGACCGTCGCCAGCGCATTGGTTACCCGGATGTCCAGCGCCTGCACCAAGCGATGCTCGTGTTGCTGGTCGCGGCTCACCCTGACGTACTCGCGAAAGCGGGCGCTTTGCGGCAGTTGTGCTCCGTTGACCGTCACTGTCTCCTCCACGGCGTATTCGACCTTGACCCACCCGCTGTCGCCGGGGTCGGCGGAGCGAAAGCGCAAAAGCCCCTGCGTCGGCTCATACCCGTAGTAGATTCCCTCCCAGTGCATCTCCACGTGCCGTGGGAGGGGGTATGCCCCCTCCAGTAACTCGAACCGGCAGGGAAAAGACACCTGATCCCGCAGGGACAGAGGAACCGGGACCGCCCAGAGGGGGGGAAGGCGGGCCGGTTGCGTTTCGTCCCTCAGGAGGCTGCCCGAGGCAAACGCCAGCCAGAGCGGGGGAATGACCGGCTCGGGGTCGGCTACCGGCACAGATTCCCAGCTCAAGTACCCCAGGTCCGCGGTCTGATTCACCCCCTCCTCGGTCACGCCGGAGCGGTGCCCGCTGCGGCAATAAATATACTGCTGTTCCCCGTCGAAGCCCGCCTCGACGAAGCGCGACTCGGGCACCGTTTGGTCAAACAACGGCACCACCCGGATGAAATAACGCCGGTCCGCAACCGTCACCGAGAACTGGTACCGCAACGGGCCCGCTTTCCCCTGACCTTCTTCCCCTTCATAATCGGCCCGGCGATTGTCATGGATACCCCGGGTCAGTTCCCCCTCAACTTCAAACGCCGCTCGTACAGCACCGGTCAGCAGGCCTGCCAGCCAGAAGAGCATTGCCGCGACCAGCATCCCAAACGACCGCACTGGCCTGAACGGACCTTCCACCGCAATGCCTCGAGGGACGGATGTGCCGGGCAGAGAATCCGGTTTTTCGGGGTAAAATCCCGGCGACCGGAACTTCCGGGAGACTCGGCCCACTGCCCGCACCATGCGCGGCGGCGTCGAAGCAGCTTGTACCCCTGTTGGACTGCGCCAAATGGTTGCTGGCCCGAACCCCACATCCGGCTTTTGGTTCGTCTCGGCCAACTTTCTGTTCGTCGCCTCGCTCATCGCTGACTCGGCTTGGACGGCTTGGACGGCTTGGACGGCTTGGACGGCTTGGACGGCTTGGACGGCTTGGACGGCTTGGAACGCTGGGCCACTTCTGAAGGTTGTCAACAGAAATTTTGGGATTTTCCTTTGGCCGGGTGGGCACGCTTGAGCACACCCCGCATCCCCGGTGGCGCCGCATCCGAAGTGCCACGAATTCCTGCGTGACTGCAAGAAATCGGGATGCCCCCTCAAAGGGTTTGCCGACGAAGAAGTTTTACGCTTTGCCTTTCGGCCGAATCGGCTATTGTCGGTGCCATGACCAATCCCAAACGCACACAGGGCAAAGGCCTCGCGGCCAAGGCCCGGAAGGCGGCGCCCAAGGTCAAGGCGGCGCGGCTGGCCAAGTCCGGCATGACCACCCGGCTCAAGGGCCACCTCACCGTGAACATGAAACGGGCGCAGGCCCGGCGGGATGCGCGCCAGCAGCAAGCCCGCGGCACGACATGAACCTGGAACGCTTCCGCACTGCCATGCCGAACAATCGTATCATTTACTGGGGCGTGGTCCTGTTGGTGGCCACGGCATTGCTGTGGATCGGGGCCGAACTGACCAAACGCATCGTGTGGATCCTGCCGTACACGGCGGGCGTCGCCGTCCTGATGATCGTGGGCGGCTTCATCTACGAATGGTGGCGCACGGGGCGGCCGTCACCGCCGGGTAACTCGGATCAAGCGCAGCTTCCGGGATCCGGCAGCGCCGGCTCTTAGCGGCCGGCCCCGCAACTCAGACCACTTTGCCGGTGTTCCGCCCGCCTGGGACGAGCGCGTAGGGTGGTCTTCGACTCTCCCAAGTGCCGGCTGACCGATTACTTTACCCGGGTCTGCGACCGGTTCAGCGCCGTTGCTCCCGGCGGCGCCAAAACGCTTTTTCCACCTCCACGATCACAAACACCCCCAGGCCGATGCCGAGCGGCACGAGCCAGTGGCGCCACGCCAGCGGGGTTGTGCCGAAGAGCGCCTGCATGAAGGGGGCATAGACGAACAGCAATTGCAGCGCGGCCAGCACCCCTACCGCCAGCCAGGCCACGCGATTCGCGAAAAGGCGCTCCACCGACACGCTGGACTCGGTCAGGTAACGGCTGTTGAACAGGTAGAAGGCCTGGCCGCAAACCAGGGTGTTCACGGCCAGGGTTCGCGCCAGTTCCAGCGGCAGACCGAGCCGTTTTTCGATGAGAAACACCGTCAGCGTGGCTCCTCCAACCAGCATGGACACAAACGCGATGCGCCACAGGAACATGCGGTCGAGAATGGACGCTCGGGGGTCGCGGGGTGGACGCCGCATGACCCCGGGCTCCGACGGTTCAAAGGCCAAAGCCAATGCGAGAGTAACGGCGGTGACCATGTTGACCCAGAGGATCTGTACCGGGGTCAACGGCAGCATCAACCCCAGCAGCACGGCGCTCAACATGACCAGGCCTTCGGCCCCGTTGGTGGGCAGGATGAAGAGGATGGCCTTGCGCAAGTTGTCGTAAATGGTACGTCCCTCCTCGATCGCCGGCTGTTCGGGAGGATCTGCCGGGCCAAGGTAATGGCTGATCCGCCACGCGTGGTGGCCCAGGCGGTCCAACCAGAGCGCATGGCGTCCAACAAGTCCAGGGCTTGCGAGGGCGTGAAACCGCCTTCGGCCGTTGCTTGCAAAATTCGCGGTCGCTCCGTACGGCGCAACTCCGCCAGGGCGAGGGCCTGTTGCTCAACCTGTCGCACCCAGCCTCTCGGCGCGGCCCCCGCAGACCCGCGACGCTCAGGTTGAGCGTTTCCAGCAGCAGGCGACAGGCGTTTTCCATACGCGGGTCGCGCAAGACACGCCGCACCGGCCGGCACGCACTGGGTGATCAAGCGGGCACGCCCGCGCCTCGCCGGGCGAACCGGGGAGCACTGACCTCCGTTCCACCCGGGACGACACGCTTGTGTCGAACCCCGGTTCGGGCGCATGTTGCGGGGCATGGCACATCAACCACCGCGCCAGCCGGCGACCGCCTCTCGGTTGTTACTGCTGCTGGCGGTGTTCGGCGTCCAGTCCGTGACAATGCCCGGGGCGAAGGCCGCCACGTCCCAACTTTGGGGCGAGCGGGGCGAACGCTGGACACCTCGAAGCCGTCTCCCGGATTTTTCCTTTGCCGGCTATCGGCGGGGCGAACAACCGCTGCCCACCGTCTCGCCCGGGGTAAGTGTCAAAGATTTCGGCGCCCGCGGTGATGGGGAGACCGATGACACGGCGGCGTTCCAGCGGGCCTTGGCGGAAGTCGGCTCCGGCGCCATCGAAGTGCCGCCCGGTCGCTACCGCCTGACCGGGTTGTTGGAAATCACCCGCCCCGGGATCGTGTTGAGGGGTGCCGGGCCGGACCGCACCGTCCTGTTTTTTCCCCGGCCCTTGAACGACATCAAACCCGACTGGGGCGCGACCACGACGGGCCACAAGACCTCGAACTATTCCTGGTCCGGCGGTTTCGTCGCGTTGCGGGGCAGCTTCCAATCCCGTGAACTCACCGCCATCACGAGCCCGGCGCGGCGCGGCGACCAGGAACTCACCGTGGCCAGCACGGCCGCACTGCGGGTGGGCCGGGAAGTCGAAATATTCCAGAGCGACACACCCGACAACACGCTGGCCGTGCATCTTTATGACGGGGATTCCGGCCCGGTGGAAAACCTCAAAGGCAGCGCGCGGACCTCGTTGATCTGCCGCATCACGGTCATTCGGGACAACCGGGTGTCCGTGGACCGACCCTTGCGCTGGGACCTTCGGGCCGAATGGCGGCCGCGCCTGCGGTCCTTCGAACCGACCGTTACGGAAAGCGGGGTGGAAAACCTCACCTTCGAATTCCCGGTCACCCCGTATCGGGGCCATTTCTCCGAACTGGGGTTCAATCCAGTGGCGCTCTACGGTGTGGCCCATTGCTGGGTGCGCAACGTCCGGGTGGTCAACGCGGACAGCGGCCCGTTCATCAGCGGCGCCTTCAACACCGTGGATGGTCTGGTGCTCGAAACCGCGCGCGCTCCGGACGGCCAGAATTGCACCGGTCACCACGGTGTTTCGCTGGGGGGGACCGACAACCTGCTGATGAATTTCGACCTGCGCGTCCGGTTCATTCACGACCTGACCGTCAGCAGCTTCTGCTCGGGCAACGTGATTGCCGCCGGTCGTGGGCTGGACCTGAGCCTGGACCATCACCGCTACGCGCCCCACGAGAACCTGTTTACCGACCTCGATGCCGGCGCGGGGACACGCCTCTGGCACTGCGGCGGCGGCGCGGCCCTGGGCAGGCATTGTGGCGCGCGCGGCACCTTCTGGAACATCCGTGCGGCACAGCCCTTGAGTTACCCGCCGCCCGGCTTCGGCCCGCCCTCGATCAATCTGGTCGGACTGACCACCACCCAGCCCGCGGAAACCGAGCCTGCAGGTAAATGGTTCGAGGCCACCCCGCCCGAACAACTGCGGCCCCGGAACCTCTACGAAGCCCAGCGTCAGCGGCGGCTCAGCCGCCAGGCTCACTGACGGGGTTGTGAGTTCCGCCGAACGTTACGGAGCGCCGGCCAGCGGCGTTTCCCAACTCCGAAGCAGGTCCCGCCGACCGGCTGCCAGCGTCAGTCTCCAAGTCGCGCCCGGTAAAAGCGCGCCGGCTGGTCGGCTGCTGGATCGCGCAGCTCGGCCTGGACACTGGTGGGCGTGATGCGCAGCCAATCCTGCCACGCACGCAGGTCCGGTGAGACTTCCACGGCATAGGCGCGACCCGGCTCGCCGACGAGCGTGGCGGCAAAGCTGCCGTCCGGCTCCCGTCGCGGCGCGTGCAGTGAAAACTCACTCACCGGTTCGATCCGCCCGGCAAGGTCCTCGCGGAACTCCGGCAACGGCAGCGACAGGACTGCGTCGTCAACGCTCCCGACCGTCTCCGCGACCCGCCGGGCCGTCGCCGGCTCGAACCACACCGCCCGGTACCGGCCGGCGGGCAGGCCGCGCAACTTCACGGGCCCGCCGGACCAGGGTTCGAGCACGGCGTTGGTGGCGTTGGCCGGCCAACTGGCGCGCGGGTTCACGACATACACCAGCGCGTGGCGCTCGCGGCGCAACCCGGTGACCAAGGGCGAAGGCTGCCAGCCGCCGGCGTAAGCGGCCGGCAACACGTTCTCCAGGCGCACCCAGTCCAGGTAGAACCAGTCGTTGCCGGCGTTGCGCACCTCGACCAGGTGCCGGCCCGCGGGCAGGTCCACGGCAAGGTCCTCGTTGTACTCGTTGTTCACGACCCACTGGCCGTCCTTGTTGGGCAGGCTGCGACGGAAAATCTCCCGGCCGTCCACGCGGACCGTGAGCACCGCGCCGCCGGACACCGAGTTC
Organism: uncultured Verrucomicrobiae bacterium; assembly: GCA_937946835.1. GTDB lineage: Bacteria > Verrucomicrobiota > Verrucomicrobiia > Limisphaerales > J093 > DSVZ01. The sequence goes on from CALFAV010000042.1 coordinate 13,914, forward strand.
AGGTGCATCACCAACCGCGCGTCGTTGGTGAACCAGGCGTCGAGGTGGAACGGCAGCCGCAGGTCCGGGTGCGCCGTGCCGTGGACGAAGGCGTTGAGCGCGCCGGCCGATTGCGCGGCGGCGTCGGCGTTGGCCACGGCCAGGCGGCCCTTGAGCTGCGCGCCCCAGCCGGGATTCAGCGGGAGGGTCACCGAGAACGGCATTCCGCCCGGCAGCGGGTCGCCCACGTTCACGGGCGGCTCGCCGGCGGTCTCGAAGGCCATCGGCTGCCAATCGCCTTCGCCCCAGCCCGCCGGGACCAGAATGTCCCGCAGCGCGGTGTAGGTGGGCCAGAGTTTTTCGGCGTGGATGCTTTCCCACCACCACGACATGGCGGTGCCGGCCGAGCCGCTGAGCGCGCCCGCCCAGAGGCCCTGTCGCCAGCCGCGCAAATGCGGGTCCTGCTCGCGCCGCCAGCCGCGCCAGTCCGTGCCGAATTCGCCGATCAACATCGGCTTGCCGTAGTTGGTGAGGAACCGGTGTACGATCCCGGGCAGGGCGGCGGCCGGTCCGGCCTGCGAGTAGGAGTGGTAAATGGCGAAGTCCAGCGCCGGCAGTCGCCAGATCTCAGGTCGGTCGCTGCCGCCGGTGAGGCTGGTGGTGACCAGGTGCCGCCAGGGATCGTGCGCCTTGAGCCAGGCGGCCATGTCCGCGTGCCAGGCGGCCACGTCGGCGGGCCGCAAGTGCCGGTACACGTTGTCAATCTCGTTGAAGAACTGCCAGGCCAGCAGGTTCGGGCTGGCGCCGTAGCGGGCGACGAGGTAGCGCAGGCGTTTTTGGTACAGGGTCCGCGCGGCCGGCGCGGTGAAGAAGTCGTTCGGAGTCGCGCACGGTCCGCCGTTGGCGGTGTTGTACGGATTGATCTTCCAGTTGTCGTTGCCGCCCCAGTAATCCGGCTGCGTCTCGAACATCCCGTGGTAGTCGAAGCACAGCAGCAGGTAAATGCCGTGGCGTTCGGCCAGGCGGAACACGTGGTCCAGTTGCCAGGCGCGGTCCAGCCGGTAGTTCAGGCGGGTGTTGGCCTCGGCCTCGATGCCAAAGGCCCACGGCGCCATCCAGAGCCGGGCGAAGTTGCCACCGGCGGCCGCCAACGCGGCAAACCAGTCGTCGTAATCGTAGGTGCCACGGCTGCCGTGCCAGCAGATGTTCGCCCCGATCAGCGGCAGCGCCCGGCCGTCGCCGGTCTCGAAGTACCGGCCGTTCCCGGCGAGGCGAACGAAGCCGCGGCGCACCGGCGGGGCGGGGTTTTCGGCCACGGTAAAGGTCAGCGTGGCCGGCTCGCCGGCTGGTTGGCCGTTGGTGAAGACACTCACCGTGAGCCGGTGCGGCCCGCCGACCTGGGGCAGGAACCGCAGTCGCCATTCCGGGGTCTTGGCGGTGCTGAGCACCTCCCGGTTGCCTTCCAACCGGCGCGAATACGCCCGGTACCAAAAGGCCGGCACCTCCAACATCTCGCCCTCGGGCAATTCAAAGGCGGCCTCGACCCGGAGCTGATCCGGGTCGAAGGGATTCCCGTTCTGGGGTATGCCCGAAAGGCGAAATTCCACCGGCTCGCCGAGGCGCGGTTCGGAGAGCGGGGTGATTTCGAGCGCCTCGGCCACGACCAAAACCAGCAGGCCGGCGCAGTGGCACGCGCGGCCGATGGGTGCGAACACAGCCATGCGGCCACCTTGAGGTTTTTCGCCGGGCCGGCAAGTGCGGGTTGTGCGCCACGCCGGCCGAGCCGCCCGCCGGGTCGGTCCGGGGACCGTGGACTCGGCGCAACCGCCGCGGGCCTCGGCGCCGCCCAGCCCGCTCTCAGGACCCCGCCCGGATCAGGGCAAAAAGGCCCGGGCCGGGGGCATTTCTGCGGGGCCCCCGCCGGTTTTTGCTTTTCGGCGGGCGGGCAATCTTCTTGCCTAGCCGCTTTATGAACAACCGAGCCAACCGGGGTGCCCCGGCGGATTTTGTCGCCCGACACGTGCGCGAACTGCCGCGCTCGGGCATCCGCGAGTTTTTTGACCTGGTTCAGGGCCAGCCGGACGTGATTTCGCTGGGCGTGGGTGAACCGGACTTCGTCACGCCCTGGCACATCCGGGAGGCGGCGATCTACGCGCTGGAACGCGGCCGGACCAGCTACACCTCGAACCTGGGCCTGCTCAAACTGCGGGAAGCCATCAGCCGGACCGTGCAGCGGCGTTTTGGTGTCACCTACGACCCGCGCCGCGAGGTGCTGGTGACCGTGGGCGTGAGCGAGGCGCTGGACCTGGCGTTGCGGGCGGTGCTCAACCCGGGCGACGAAGTGCTCTACCACGAACCCTGCTACGTGAGCTACTCCCCCAGCGTGGCCCTGGCCCACGGCGTGCCCGTGCCGGTGCCCTGCCTGGCGGAAGACGGTTTCGCGGTGCGGGCCGAGGCCATCGCCGCGCGCCTGACCCCGCGCAGCCGGGTCCTGGTGCTGAACTTCCCGACCAACCCCACCGGCGGCACGATGGACCGCGCCGGCCTGGAAGCGGTGGCCGAACTGGCCCGGCGCCACCAACTGCTGGTCATCACGGATGAGATTTACTCCGAACTGACCTTCGAGGGCGAACACGTGAGCATCGCCGCGCTGCCCGGGATGCGCGAGCGGACCATTTTCCTGCACGGGTTCTCGAAGGCGTATGCCATGACCGGTTTTCGCATCGGCTACGCCTGTGGCCCGGTGGACCTGGTCGAGGCCATGATGAAAATCCACCAGTACTCGATGCTCTGCGCCAGCATCACCAGCCAGGAGGCGGCCACCGAAGCCCTGCTTCACGGGGACCCGGACATCGCCGCCATGCGCGAGTCCTACCGGCTGCGCCGCAATTTCATCGTGGACGCCTTCAATCGGATGGGACTGACCTGCCACCGGCCCCGCGGCGCGTTTTACGCCTTTCCCAGCATCCGGGCCACCGGGTTGGACTCGAAAACGTTTGCCGTGCGCCTGCTGCGCGAAGAAAAGGTGGCGTGCGTCCCCGGCGATGCCTTCGGTCCCAGCGGGGAAGGCTACCTGCGCTGTTGCTTCGCCACCGCCCAGGATCGCCTGGAGGAAGCCGTGGACCGGATGGCCCGTTTTGTGCAACGGCTGTGAAAACCACCGAACCCGGCCGCGCCCGAAAGCACTGTCTCGCCGCCCTGCTGCTGGCAGCCGGATTGACGAGCGCCCGCCCGGGTGTGGCGGCGGAACCCCTGACGCTCCACGCCCGCAGCCGCGATCCGGGCAGCGGCCCGGCCCACCTCGCCCCGCCGCGCGCGCGGGAGCTGCGCTGGCATCCGCACCAGACCGCGGTGATTGTTTGCGACCTGTGGGACCGGCACTGGTGCCGGGGCGCCACGGCGCGCGTGGCCGAAATGGCGCCGCGGGTCAATGCCCTGCTGGCCGCCGCGCGCGCGCAGGGGGCGCTGATCCTTCACGCGCCGAGCGACACGATGGCGTTTTATGCCGACCGGCCGCAGCGCCGCCGCGCCCGCGAGGCGCTGGCCGCCCGGCCGCCCGGCCCGGCCGAGGTCAACCGCTGGTGCGCGCTCGACCCCGCCCGCGAACCGCCGCTGCCCATTGATGACGCCGACGGCGGTTGCGACGACGATCCCCCCTGCCCACCGCCGCAGGGCCATTACCCCTGGCAACGCCAGCACCCCGCGGTGGAGATCGCCCCGGAAGACGTGATCAGCGACCGCGGCGATGAAATCCGGGCCGTGCTCGAGCAGCGCGGCGTCACCAACGTGATGGTGCTGGGTGTACACGCGAACATGTGCGTGCTGGGGCGGCCGTTTGCCATTCGGGCCCTGGTGCGGGCGGGCTGGAACGTGGTGCTGGTGCGCGACCTCACCGACACCATGTACAACTCGCGCCGCCGGCCTTTCGTGAATCACTTCGCCGGCACCGAGCTGGTGGTGGCCCACATCGAACGGTACTGGTGCCCGAGCATCACCAGCGCGGACCTGCTCGGCGGTGAGCCGTTTCGTTTCGCGGCCGACCGGCGGCCCCGGGTGGTGCTGCTGATCGGCGAGGAGGAGTACCGCACGGCGGAAACCCTGCCCCGGTTTGCGCGAGAGGAACTGGCCTGGCGCGGCCTGGAGCCGGTGGTGATCACCGAAGACCCCGCGCGCCCGCCTCACTTCCCCGGCCTGGGCGACGCGGTGCGGGCGGCGGACCTGTTGGTGCTCAGCCTCCGGCGCCGCGCCCTGCCCCCGGCCGATGTGGAAGCCATCCGGGCGCACCTGGCGGCGGGCAAGCCGCTGGTGGGCGTGCGCACCGCCTCGCACGCTTTCGCCCCGCGCGGGGAGGACCGCGCGCGCGCCCGGGCCGCAGGGCTGGCCGAATGGCCGGAGTTCGATCCCCAGGTCCTGGGCGGCAACTACCGCGGCCATTACGAGGCCGGCCCGCCCACGCGCCTGCGCGTGGCGCCCGGAGCCGAAGCGCACCCGGTCTTGAGCGGCGTGCACCCGGCCGACTGGCAGGGCCGCGGCAGCCTTTACCGGTGCGCTCCCCTCGCGCCGGACGCCTCGGCGCTGTTGCAGGGCGACATCCCCGGGCACCCGGAGGAGCCGGTGGCCTGGACGCGGCTTTACGGCCCGCGGCAGGCGCGCATTTTCTACACCTCGCTCGGGCACCCGGAAGACTTTGCCCGGGCCGGATTTCGACGCCTGTTGCTCAACGGCATTTTGTGGGCGCTGGATTGGCCGGTGCCTCCGGAAACACCCTGAAGCGACGCCAGCCTGACCCGGAGGGCCCGGGAAAGGCGGGGGACGCACGCGGGCGACCGGAGCGGGAGACGACAGGTCGCCGGGGCGCCCACGTGAACAGCCGCCCGCGCTCCCCGCCCGGCCGGGCGGCGTCCGCGGCAAGCTTGACCCTTGGTTGGCCCGGCCTACGATGCCGCAGCCCGGCGACCGCCGGGTCTTGTTTTGATCACCCGGGTGCTCATCTTGTTGTTGGGGGCGCTGGCCGCGATTGGACCGCGGGCGGCGCGCGCCCACGAGGCGGTGGTGGCGGGACCGCTTTGGTCGGAGTTGGCGCTGACCTTCGAGCCGGGCCGGCGGACGGAGGCTTTCGGACCGTTTTGGGCCACTGAGCACCGTTGGCCGGAGGATTGGCAGGCCACACCGGCGGAGCCGGAGCCACCGGTCAGCCGCATCGCCCGCACCTTCACGCTGGCGCCGCTGTTCAACTGGAACGCCGAGCCGGCCGTCGAGAACGTGTCTTGGGACCTGCTGTACCCGGTGATCACTTACGACCGCTACGGGCCGGAATGGCGGCTGCAGGTCTTTCAGTTGCTCCGGTTCACCGGCGGGGCCACGCAGGACGCCGCCCGGAGCCGGAGCTTCACCCTGGTGCCGTTTTTCTGGTTCCGGCGCTCGGCCGAAGACCCGACGCAGAACTACAGCGCGGTGTGGCCGTTTTATGGCACGATGCAACAGCGGCTGTTCCGGGACGAGGTGCGGTTTGTGATGTGGCCGGCGTACGTGCAAACCCGGCGGCGCGACGTGGTGACAGACAACTACCTTGCGCCGTTTGTCCACACGCGACGCGGCGACGGGCTGCGCGGCTGGCAGGTCTGGCCGTTTTACGGGACCGAGCACAAGGACGTCACAACCCGCACCAACGGCTTCGGCGATGTGGAACTCGTGCCCGGCCATGACCGGCGGTTTGTGCTCTGGCCGTTTTACAGCGCGGCGGACCTTGGGGTGGGCTCAACCAACCCGGTGATCCAGCGCACCCTGCTGCCGTTCTACAGCATGGAGCACTCGCCCGCGAAGGACCGGGAGATGTATGGCTGGCCCTTCGGGCCGGTCTGGGTCGAGGACCGCGCGTTGAACTACCGGCAAACGTCGTTTTTGTTCCCGGTGTTTGCCTTCGCCCGCGGCCCGGGCAAGCAGGCCTTTCGCGTCTGGCCGTTGTACGGAACCACCCGCTACCCGGAATCGCAGTCGGTCTTTGTCGCCTGGCCGCTGTACCACCACCTGGACACGCGGCGTGAAGCGCTGGAGCAACACACCACGCGCGTGGCGTTCTTCCTCTACACGGACCGCGAGACGCGGGACCGCCGCACCGGGAAGACCGCCCGCCGCACCGATCTGTGGCCCTTGTTCGCGGCGCGGCGCGACGCCGAGGGCAACGAACGCTTCCAGATGCTCGCCCTGCTGGAGCCGATCCTGCCGGAAAACGCGAGCATCCGACGGCTCTATTCGCCGTTGTGGAGCCTGTGGCGCTCGGAGAAAAACCCGCACACCGGTACCGCGAGCCAATCGTTGCTCGGGAATCTGTACCGGCACGAGACCCGGCCGGAGGGCAAAAAGTGCTCGCTGTTGTTCGGGTTGTTCCAGTATCAGTCCACGCCGCAGGGCAGGCGGTGGCGGCTGTTTTACCTGCCCCGGGGTGAGCGCACCGGGACGGCCCGCGCCGGGACCGGGGCGCGCTGAAGGGCGGAGGCCACGAACATGTTTCACGACATCGGCGAAGTTCTGTTGCTGCTGGGCCGGACGCTCCGGGCCCTGCCCCAGACCGCGCGGCAGGGGCGCAAGGTGCTGGAGCAGCTCTTCGAGATCGGCAATGCCAGCCTGCTCATGGCCTGTCTGCTCTCGCTGTTCATCGGCGGGGTGCTGGCCCTGCAAACCGGGCCGGTCCTGGCCGAGCGCGGGCTGCACCACTTCATCGGCCAGATCGTGGGCCTGTCCATGTGCCGGGAGCTGGCGCCGGTGATGATGGCGGTGTTGATCGCCGGGCGGATCGGTTCGGCCATGGCCGCCGAGATCGGCTCGATGCAGGTGTACCAGGAGATTGACGCGCTGCGCACGCTGAGCATCAACCCGGTGCACTATCTGGTGCTGCCCCGACTGGTGGCCATCAGCCTCGCCCTGCCCACGCTGGTGGTTTTTTCCATCCTGGTCGGCTGGGTGGGGGGCGCCCTGGTGGCGGTGACCAATTACCAGATCTCCATCTCCCTCCACGGCTTTGTGAAAAGCCTGGGCAACGGCGTGGAGGTCATGGACGTGGTCAACGGCCTGCTCAAAAGCCTCGGGTTCGCCGTGGCCATCGGCGCCATTGCCTGCCAGCAGGGCCTGAGCACCACCGGCGGGCCGCGCGGCATCGGGCGCAGCGTGACGAAGGCGGTGGTGAACTCGATTGTCGTCATCCTGCTGCTGGACTACGTGTTTACGCGGCTGCTGATGCACCTGGATTGATGAACGCCTCCCCCGCTCAGGGTGTGCGCCTCGAAGTCCGCGGGCTGACCAAAAGCTACAACGGCCGGCCCGTGCTGCGCGACCTGTCCTTCACGGTCGAACGCGGCGAACTGTTCGTCATCATGGGCCCCAGCGGCAGCGGCAAAACCGTCCTGCTCAAACACCTCATCGGCCTGGAACGGCCCGACGCCGGGGAAATCCTCCTCGAGGGCGAGCCGGTGGGGCCGCCGGAAACCCTCGGCCGCCACCGCGTCGCGATGGTGTTCCAGTCCGGCGGACTGCTCAACTCGCTGACCGTGGCCGAGAACGTCGGATTGTACCTCAGCGAGCACCGGCTCAAGCCCCCCGCCGAGATCCGCCGCATCGTGGCCGAAAAACTCGCCCTGCTGGGCCTGGAAGGCACCGAGGACCGCTGGCCGGCGGAGTTGTCCGGGGGCATGAAAAAGCGCGTGGCCATCGCCCGCGCCCTGGTCGTGGAGCCGCAATTGATCTTCTACGACGAACCCACCAGCGAGCTGGACCCGCTCATCGCCGTCACCATCGGCCGCGAGCTCGTGCGCTTGAACCGCCAGCTGGGCGTCACCAGCGTGGTGGTCACCCACGATCGCGACCTGGCCTTCGGCATCGCCCACCGCATCGCCGTGCTGCACGCCGGCCGCTTCCTGGCCCTGGGCACGCCGGCCGAGGTGCGGGCCCATGCCGACCCGGTGGTCCGGCAATTTCTCCATGCCGACTTCGCCTTTGAACCCCATCCGACCCCGGAACCCGTCTCCCGCCTGCCATGAAAAACACCCTGCAAACCCGCCTGGGCATTTTCTTCGCCCTGGCCTTCGTCGCCGCGGTGGTCATCTTGGAAACCATCGGCGGCCTGGAATTCCTCAAACGCGGCAAGGTCATCGCCGCCCGCTTCAACAACGTGCTCGAGCTCAATGTGGGTGACCCGGTCAAGATGGCCGGCAAACAGGTCGGCCGCGTGGACAGCATCGAATTCGCCGACGACAAGGTCCGCGTGACCATGAAGATCACCGACCCGCGGGCCCGCATACGCACCGACAGCCGGGCCACGATCCGCTTCACCGGCCTCATGGGCCAAAACTACGTGGCCATTGACTTCGGCCCCGGCAAAGGCCCCGAGGTCGAGGACGGCGCCGAGTTGGAAACCTACGAGCAGCCGGACTTCAACCAGCTCATGACCAAGCTGGAGGGCGTCACCACCGGCATCAAAAAACTCACCGACACCTTCAGCGAGTCCAACCTCGGCGACCTGCTGCTGCCCTTCACCGACTTCCTCAATGAAAGCAAGCCGCGCATTCTGACCCTCCTCAGCAACGCCGAGTCCATCTCCACCCAGGTGGCCAGCGGCCAGGGCACCGTGGGCCGGCTCATTTACGAGGACACCCTGCACGCCAGCGTCCTCCAAACCGTGACCAACTTCAATCAAACCGCAGAGGAGGTCCGCGGCTTGGTGACGGACGCGAAGGCCGTCGTGGCGGACGTGCGCGCCGGCCAGGGCACCGTGGGCCGACTGCTGGCCGAAGACCGGCTCTACACCGAAACCACCGACGCGGTGAGCAACCTGCGGGAAATCCTGCAGAAGATCAATCGGGGTGACGGTACTTTGGGCAAGGTCATCAACGACACCACCCTCCTGGACAACGCCAAGCTCACCCTGCAAAAGCTCGACAAGGCCACCGAGGGCCTCGAAGACCAGGGGCCGCTGAGCGTGCTGGGCATCCTCATCAACCCGTTGTTCTGAGCCGCCCGATCGCCGGCTACGGCCACCGGGACAGTCGCCGCCACGCCGGAGCGCCGGCTTCCAGCCGGCGGCGACCGTAGCGCCGATTGCCAATCGGCCGTATCGCCGGCTGATAGCCGGCAGACCGCTTTGTTTTAGGCCGGAGCGCCGGCTTCCAGCCGGCGGGGGTGGTACGGACCGCGGTGGGCGGGTTGGAAACCCGCGGTACAGCAGACTGGAAGTCTGCGCTACCCATTCCGGGCGCCGGAGCGCCGGCTGCCCGCCGGCGGCGACCGTAGCGCCGATTGCCAATCGGCCGTATCGCCGGCTGGCAGCCGGCGGGAGTACAGGCCGCGGTCAGCGGATTGGCAATCCGCGATACCAGCCTGCGCCCAGCGAAGCGCGGCAGGCAGGCGGCCGACTACCAGTCGGCGCTACCCGGGCCGCGACGCGGCGCGGCCCTACCGGGGAAAGCGCCAGCAAGTCGGCGCACTCCAAAGGCTGGCACCCGATTTCACGGTCCCGCTGGCGCGCGAGCGTTTGGAGGGCGACCGCTGGCGGCCGCTGTCGCGGCAACGGCAGGCGTGCCGCCGGTCGTGGAGCCGGACGCCCCGCCCGGTGGGGTGACCCCACGGCCCGAGTATTGTCCGCCGGGAGTGGTTTCCTCCCGACCCTGCAGCGGACTGACCCACCCCGGGAAACGGTCTCGAATTTGTCGCAATTTTTTTCTTGACGGGTTCTTGGCGACTTGGGTAAGTGTGCGCTCATGCTTACCAGGCCGGTGACATCGCCCGCGCCCGCACTGGCCCGCGCCCGCACTGGCCCGCGCCCGCACTGGCCCGCGCCCGCACTGGCCCGCGCCCGCCCATGCTGACCCGCCCGGGTTACGCCTACGGGGTTAACGCCGGCGGGGTGACGGTGGGCAAGGTGCAGCGCACCCAGGACGGGGTCAATGTCTGGCGCGCCTTCCGCTGGAACGGCAGTGTGGAGGAACTGGCGCTCCCGGAGAGCGCCCCCAACGTGACTCTGTACCACAACACGGCCAATGACGTGACCGCCAGCGGCCATGCCCTGGGAGCCACGGATGCGGCGGTCTGGCGCGGCTACTACACCAACCAAACCCGCGCCTGTGTGTGGTGGGCGGGGACCAACGGGCCGGCGTTGTTGGGCACGGTGGGCTGGACCGACCCCAATCCCGCGCGCCGGCCCGGCCGCAGTGAGGCGTTGGGGGCCATCGAGATCGGGGGCACCAACAAACTCCTGGTGGTGGGCACCGGTTGGATCACCCCCACCGGCTCCAGTCGCGCCTTCCGGCAGCGGGTG
>CALFAV010000043.1 GCA_937946835.1 uncultured Verrucomicrobiae bacterium
GGCGTACCCGCGTCGGCCCCAGGCGTCGGTCGCGTAGCTCAGGGCGGTGAGGATGAGGTGGCCGCTGCCGGCGGGCGTCAATTGGCGCGGGCAGTTGTGGTAGGCGTTGTACCCGTTGGCCACGCCGCCAAAGTACTGCCAGAGGCTGGTGGTGTCGAAGAGGTTGTCAAACCATTCCCAGGCCGTGCCCGGGGCGGCGTTGAGGTTCACCGCTGCATTACCCCACCCGGGGAAAAGAGCGACAACCGGAGTCAAGCTTGGGGTTTTCACATCGCTGTACGCTTACACCCGGCCCCCGGTACGGTTCAAGGCCCTCGGTGAGCAAAGGACCACTTTCCAGAAAACGTAACGCGTTCCACAAGTGGAGCAGGGCCGATGCCGGCGAGCCCGGGTCACGATGCGCGCGGCCGGGGCCTGCCGCCGCTACTCGTAGTCCGGCAGCGGTCCCGGAGTCGGCGGGCGACCTTCCTGCATCCCCGGCGGCGGCTCGGCTTCCCGGCCGCGGCACAGATACGCCCAGATCGCGGCAAGCTGCCGCTCCGTGTCGCCCTCCAGAATCGTCGGGACGGTCGCCCGCCCCTCGGGCCAAAAGGCCGGCATCCGCGTGCCCGGACGCAGTCCCGTCGGGTCCAGCAAGTAGGCGCGGAACCACGGCCATTCCAGCCGGCGCGCCATTTGCGCCAGGTCCATGACCGAGGTGCCCAGCGCCTCGTAGGGTCCCCAGCGATGGCACTGGATACAGCCGTACCCGCCCGTCCCCACCAGGCGCCGACCCGCTTCCGCGTCGCCCTCGGGCACGGCCGGGGTGGGGGACCAGGTGTCGGCTGCGCGGAGTTGCTCCGCCAACGCGCCGACGTGGGCTGCGCCAAATTGGGGCATCCGCACCGCCAAGTAGGGACGGACCGTGGCGCGGTTGGTCAACACCTGCCCCAGCCAGTCCGCCCGCAGTTTGTGCCCCACCCCGCTCAGATGCGGGGGCAACCGGCCCTCATCGCCCAGATCGGCCTCACTCAGGCTGGTGAAGTAGTCCGCACGGGACGGTGACGGCCCGCCCAACCCGTCGCGGGAATGACAGGCGGTGCAGTTCAAGGCCACGAGGGTGTGGGTGACCCGCTCGACCGGCGTGGGGGCGCGGCTCAATCGCTCACGCCCCCGCAGCGTGGCGCGCAATGCATCGCGTTGCTCCGGGCTGAGAAAATACCGCGCGGCGCGCGGCCCGGGGGCGGGCGCCAGGCAGCCGAGCGGGGCGTCGGGATTCAGGGCGTCCAAGGGCGGGGCGCGGTCGGCCGGGGGTGCCGCGGACGCGGGGTCGCCCAGGTCGTGACAGGCCGCGCAGCCCAGCTCGCCAAAACGCCGGTGCCCGCGGCGGGCCAGGGCCGGGTCCAACTCAAACGACGTCGTGTCGGTCGCCGGGCCGGCCCGTGCGGTGACCCCGTTCAGGTAGGCCGCCAGGGCCGGGGCTTCGGCCTCGGTCAGATTGAGCGAAGGCATTCGCCCCGCGGGCCGGACGGCCAGGGGATCCGCCAAAAATTGCGCCAGCGCCCCGGGCCGGTACTTGGCCGCCAGCTCGGGCAGGGCCGGAGAGGTCTCCTGGAGCCGGGCCAGGGTGTAACGCAAGGCGTCGGGATCGGTGGGGGCACCCACGCTCTGCGGGAACACCGCGGCCGCCGGTTCGAACGGCGCATGGCAGGCCACGCACCCGACCTGATGATAAAGCACCCGCCCCTGCCGGACGGCCAGGCTGCCGCCCGCGGGTGGGGCGGCCGGCGCCGGCTCGGGCGACAACGAAACCAGGTAGTGCACCAACTCCTCCACCGCCCGGCTGCGCTCGTCCGGGCTCAACCGGCCCAGCACGTCCGGCATGGTGGTGCCGGGCTTGGTGGACAGCGGGTCCGCGAGCCACGCCCGCAGGAACTCTGGGCGCAACCGGGCGCCCGCTCGGCGCAGGTCCGGCGCGGGCGGGGTCTGCAGTCGTCCGGCCACGGCCGGGGTGGCGGTGTGACAGGCCCCACAGTGCAGCTCCGCCAGCAGACGCTCGCCCGGATCGAAATTCTCCCAGCCCAGCTCCAGGGCCGGGAAGACCGGCGGCCGGGGCGCCGCCCAAAGCGTACCGCCCAGCACCAACACCATCGCCACGGCCAGGGCGCAGACGCCCCCACCCAGCAGCCCACGACACTGACCCGGGTGCTGTTTCCTACTTTCCATGCCCGGGCAAAATTACCGGACCCACCCCGCGCTGACACGGCTTTCCTTCAAGTCCCGGCCGGGTCTTCGCTGGCGGGATCCGGATCGGAGAACCCGGGCATACGGTTAAGCCGATCATCCGCGGTCAGGCAATTGCACCTCCCCGTCGCGCCTTGCCCCGCCCGGATTCGAATCGTTGAGCGGGCTCGTGTGCCTTGGGCGACGCACCGCTTGCGGTTGAACTCACTTTCCTGCCAGGGGGAGACCGTTCTTGGGTATGAAAGCCGGGGTCAGATACCCGCAGGGATACCAAAGCCCAAAAACTCGGTGATTCACCGAACCGCGACCCCGCGCGCTCGGTCCGCGCTCTCGCCGGCTTCGGCGGCGAATTACCCGGCAGCATCGCGTCGTGAAACTCCCGCGCCGTCACGGGGCGAGGCACGGGGCGAACGGATTTTCCCAACGGAGTGGGCGAGGCTGCGGCCGCCGCCTCGGCCTGCGGGCTTGCGGCTTCAGCAGCGACTGCAGGGTGACGGCCTTGACGGGCTTGCCGGTTGCTCCGCAGCGCGGGCAGGCAACCCCAGGGATGACATTTCCGCCGGGTGTCGCCTTTGGCAGCAGTTCCGGTTTGTCCATAAACTTCTAGCGCTTCAGTTTCAGGACAAACCTGCGGCCTCTACCCGACTAGAGGGTCAAACGATTTTTGCGTTTTTTTCCGGCGGTGGCGTGTTCGGCCTAACGGCTTCGGAGGCGGGCGGTTAAGGCGACGGGTTTCCTAACCGCAGGTTGTGAGATTTGTGGCAGGCGTTCGATTAAGTCGCAAAACTCACCGGCGCACTTCCGAGGTTGGGAGGTTTCTTTTTCCCATTTGGGGACGACGGCGGCCAGGGCCCGCCGAAACTCCTGTAACGCCGCGATACAGCGATCCAGTTCCTGGAGATGTTGGCGGGTCAGGTCGGCCACGCGACAACAAGGGGCGTTGCCCCGGGTACGCAGACCGAGAATTTCGCCAATCTCCTCCAAGGTAAAACCAAGCGCCTGCGCTTTCTTGATGAACAGCACCCGGCGGGGGGCGTTCGGGGGATAAAGCCGGTAGTTGGCAGCGGAGCGCGCCGGCTTGGGCAGCAGCCCCAGCCGTTCATAGTAATGCAGCGTCTGCACGCCCACTCCCGCGCGCTTGGCCAGGTCTCCGACTTTGAAAACGGATCCGGATGCCGGTTTCACCTTTTCGCGTAAACCTCTGCGCCCTTTTCCACGAACTCGCGGGCCTTTTCTTCCATGCCCTTGCGGAGGGCTTCCTCCTCGGCCAGGCCGTGTTCGGCGGCGTATTGGCGCACCTCTTCGGTGATCTTCATGGCGCAGAATTGCGGGCCGCACATGGAGCAGAAGTGCGCGGTCTTGGCGCCTTCCTGCGGCAGGGTCGCGTCGTGGAACTCGCGGGCAGTGACCGGGTCGAGGCTCAGATTGAATTGATCTTCCCAGCGGAATTCAAAGCGCGCTTTGCTCAAGGCATTGTCGCGGTATTGCGCGCCGGGATGGCCCTTGGCGAGGTCGGCGGCGTGCGCGGCGATCTTGTAGGCGATGACGCCGTCTTTGACGTCTTTCTTGTTGGGCAGGCCGAGGTGTTCCTTGGGCGTGACGTAGCAGATCATGGCCGTGCCGTACCAGGCAATCAGGGCCGCGCCGATGGCGCTGGTGATGTGGTCGTAGCCGGGGGCGATGTCGGTGGTGAGCGGGCCGAGGGTGTAGAAGGGTGCTTCGCCGCACCACTCCAGTTGCTTGTGCATGTTTTCCTCGATCAGGTGCATGGGGATGTGGCCCGGGCCTTCGTTCATGACCTGGACGCCGTGGGCCCAGGCGCGGCGGGTCAGCTCGCCCTGGACCTGGAGTTCGGCGAACTGGGCCTCGTCATTGGCGTCGGCAATCGAGCCGGGCCGCAGGCCGTCGCCGATGGAGAAGGCGATGTCGTAGGCGGCGCAGATTTCGCACAACTCGTCCCAGTGGGTGTAGAGGAAGTTTTCCTGGTGATGGGCCAGACACCATTTGGCCATGATCGAGCCGCCGCGGCTGACGATGCCGGTCAGGCGTCGGGCGGTCAGCGGGATGAAGCGCAAGAGCACCCCGGCATGGACGGTGATGTAGTCCACGCCCTGCTCGGCTTGTTCGAGGAGGGTGTCGCGGAAAATCTCCCAGGTGAGGTCCTCGGCCTTGCCGCCGACTTTTTCGAGGGCCTGATAAATGGGCACGGTGCCGATGGGCACGGGCGAGTTGCGGATGATCCATTCGCGCGTGGCGTGGATGTTCTTGCCGGTGGAGAGGTCCATGACGGTGTCGGCGCCCCAGAGGATTGCCCAGCGCATTTTTTCGACTTCCTCTTCGATGCTGGAGGCAAGGGCGCTGTTGCCGATGTTGGCGTTAACCTTCACGAGGAAGTTGCGGCCGATGATCATGGGTTCCAGCTCGGGATGGTTGATGTTGGCCGGGATGATGGCGCGGCCGGCGGCGACCTCCTGGCGGACGAATTCGGGCGTGATTTCACGCGGAATGCGCTGGGGGAACCGGCGGAAGACGGAAGGGAGCGATTCGTCGGATCCAGCGGATCGAGCGGATTGGGCGGATGAGCCGGCCGGACAGGTCTGGCCGAGATTTTCGCGCACGGCGACGAATTCCATCTCCGGGGTGATGATGCCCTGGCGGGCGTACCAGAGCTGGGTAACCGGATGGCCTTTGGCGGCGCGCCGTGGCCGGCGGCGCGGCGCGGTCAGACCCTCGAGCCGGTAACCGGGATCATCCTGGCGCTTGGCGCGGGCGAGGGCACGATGTTGTTCAGACAAATAGCCATCGTCTTCGGGGCGCACGGGCCGGCCGTCGTATTCCTCGACGTCGCCGCGGCGCAGAATCCATTCGCGTCGCAGCGGTGGGAGACCGCGCGTGACATCACCGTGGAAATCGGGATCGCCCCAGGGGCCGCTGGTGTCGTACACGCGCACCGGTTCGTTCACCTCGATTTGGCCGTTGGCGAGCCGGGTGGGCGCGAGGTGGATTTCGCGCAGGGGCACGCGCACGTCCGGGTGCACGGTGCCGCGGACATGGACGCGGCGGCTGCTGGGAAACGGTTTCACGTGGGCAGGGTGGCCGGCGGCGGATGAGACGGACGCACCGGGCGGGGCCGGCTCCGAAGCGCCTGTCCGCTCAGCGTCGAGTGTGTTTTTGTTCGCGATCATAGGTCGTTTGTTTCGAGGGACGGCCCATCACCGGGCTGACACGGGGAAGGCGAGGCAGGGTTGCTCCCTCCGCCGGCATTACCCGGATCAGGTTCAACGGGTCGGTGACCTGCGCGTCACCCTCTCAGCCCGCGCGTGGCGCCTCCGGCGCCAACGAACCGAGCTCCCCGAAACTGCCGCAGCGTAAGCCGCTGGTTCCGGCCGGTCAAGCAACCCGGAGACGCCCCCGCCCGAGGTGCAATTCCATCTCGGACCTGCCGGCCGCCCTCGGAGCGGACAGCCGCACCGCCCCCGTCATGCGCCGGTTTTGCCTCCAAGGGGCGGTCAGGAAGCACGTGCCACCCTGGCCCGGGTGAATTTGCGCTTTCATCAGCGTGCCCCGGCCGATTCAATGCGTGCGTGAACCCGCCATCCTTTTCTGTGAACCGTCGCCGCTTTTTGATTCTTGGCCTGGCCGCCGCGGCCGCCGGACGGCTCCCCTGGCTGCCCGCGGTCCGCGCGGTGGAACCCTTCCGGCGCCCGGGCCGGTGTCGGCTCAAGTTGAGCCTGGCCGCCTACTCGTTCCGCGACCGGTTCAACCACCCCGACCCGGAGCGGCGTCTGACCCTGCCCGCGTTTTTGGACTATTGTGCCGACCACGGCTGCGACGCGGCCGAACTGACCAGCTACTACTTCCCGAAAGAGGTCACGCCCGCGCTGCTCAACGCGCTCAAGCGTCAGGCCCACCTCCGGGGCCTGGCCATCAGCGGCACGGCGGTGGGGAACAACTTTGCCCTGCCCGACGGCCCGCAGCGCGACGGGCAACTGGCGCTGGTCAAAACCTGGACCGACCACGCCGCCGCACTGGGCGCGCCGCACGTCCGGGTCTTCGCCGGCGAAGCCCGGGGGCTGGACCCGGCCACCGCCAGGCGCCGGTGCATTCGCGCCCTGGAAGAGTGCGGCGAGTATGCCGGCCAACGGGGCGTGTGGCTGGGCCTGGAAAACCACGGCGGCATCGTCGCCGACGTGGGCGAGCTGCTGGACATTGTCCGCGCGGTGCAATCCCCCTGGGTGGGCGTGAACCTGGACACCGGCAACTTTTACGGGGACGCCGACCCCTACACCGAAATGGCGCGGCTGGCGCCCTACGCGGTCAACGTGCAGCTCAAAGTGGCCATCAGCCGGCCGGGCCGGCCGAAGCAACCCACCGACCTGGACCGCGTCCTCGCGGTGCTGTGCGAGGCCAACTACCAGGGCTATGTGGCCCTGGAGTTTGAAGAGGCCGACCCGGAAAAACACGTCCCCGCCTGGCTGGCCCGGATGCGGGAAGCCTTTGCGCGCGTGAACGCCGCGTAACCGCGCGCCCCGGAGCGGGCCGCCCGGGCCGCCCAAGGGGGTCACGGGTGGGTTTCCCGGGCCGCGGCCGCCTCGCGGAATTGTCGCAGGGTGGCCAGGGCCTGAAGGGCCCGCTGGTTCACCGGATCCCGTTTGAGCACCTCGTTCAACTGGACCTCGGCCTCGTCGAAGCGGGCCTGCTTGGCCAGGGCGATGCCCAGATTCAACCGCCCCAGCACGTGGTCCGGGCGCAAGCGGACCACCTCGGCAAACTCGGCCTCGGCTTCCCGGAGCTTTTCGTCCATCGCCAATTCCACCCCCAGGAGGTAATGCGCCTCCCAGGACGCGGGTTGCACCCGCACGGCCTCGCGCAGGGCGGCCAGGGCCTCGTCCCGGCGTTGGAGCCGCATCAGCACGTCGGCGCGGCGCAAGTGCACCCGCGCGTCGCCGGGCCGGAACCGCCGCGCGGTGTCGCAGCGTTGCAACGCGGTGTCCAGGCGCTTGTCGGCCACGTCCAGAACCGCCAGTTCCAGCAGCGCCTCGGCCAGGTCGGGCCGGAGCGCCAGCGCCTGATTGAACGCGGCGCGCGCCTCGGCGGGTCGGCGCAGGCGCGCCAGCAGCCGCCCGGAGTGATACCAGCCGCTGAAGTGATGGGGGATCAGCTCGCGCACGCGCGTCCAGTGTTCGAGCGCGGCGGCCCACTCGCCGGTGGCCTCGAGGAACTCGGCGAAGTTTTCGTGCAGGCGGTGATCGTCCGGGGCGCGGCGCAGGGCGTCTTCGTACAAGGCGCGGGCCTCCGCGCGGGCGGCGGGCTCCAGCCGGGCGCGCGTGGCGGCCAGTTCGGACCAGAGCCGCTCGAGCCGCGCGGCGGCGTGGAGTTGATTGGTGTAGGGCGGATCGAGCAGCCGGCTCACCATGCCCTCGAGCACGGCGGCACGATTCCAATCGGTCAACCCCAGGCGGCGCGCACAGGTGGCCGGGTCGGCCCAATCCGGTGCGGCCTGCCCGGTCCACGCCGGGGGGAGCAGCGGCACCAGGGCCTCGGCAAAGAACCGGGCCAGTCGGTAGTTCCCGTCAAAGTTCAGGTGCACGTGTTCGTAAAAGGACTCC
>CALFAV010000044.1 GCA_937946835.1 uncultured Verrucomicrobiae bacterium
TGCGGCGAACGGTGAATCCGTTTGTCTGTAAAGACAGGCCACGACGCAACGCGGCGAATAAATCCTCCGGGCACACGTCGTTGAGAACCGGGTGAGTCAACGGTTTCCCCGCCCCGAGCCATTGTCGACGCAGTTCTTCACTGTGGAACTCCACCCCTCCCGCCTCAAACACCCCGTCCACGTCGGGCCGGGACAGCAGAATGGGCAGGGACGTTTGGAAACGATTGGGCAGGTAGTAATCGTCCGCGTCCAGGAAGGCGATGAATTCGCCCCGGGCGTTGCGGATGCCCAGATTGCGGCTGGCGCCCGCGCCATGGTTGCCCCCATCGGGATGGCGGAGCAGCCGGACCTTGTCGTATTCCCGCGCCAGGGCCTGGCAGACCGCCAGGGAATCGTCCGGGGAATTGTCTTCGATGAGCAGGACCTCCGAGACCTCCTTGAGTGACACGGCCGACTGCACCGCCTTCCGCACGAAAGGCGCGGCGTTGTACACGGGAATGATGACGCTGACCATGACTTGTATCCTCGTCAGGCCTTGGTTCAGGTTCAGTCTTGGCAGAGATTCCGCAGGCCAAACAACCGCTCCGCCAGTTCCCAGTCCTCCGGGGTGTCAATGTCCTGGACCAGGTGGCGTGGGATGGGCACGCCGTAGGCCCGGGCGGAGAAAATGCCGGGTCGCTCCCGAAAGGCCGCCGGCCGACCCCAGTAAAATTGACCGGCGTCGTGCCAGGCCGCGGGCAGGTCCTGCGAGCGCCGGCCCTCGTGCTCGGGCCAGAACATCCGCACCCGCCCGTCCGGCCCCAGCTCGAAGGCGCGGAAGATCGGGTGGCTGTAGGAGGTGACACTGAAGGTGAAGTCGGCGTCCGGGTGCGCCCGCAGCAGCTCCAGCCCGGCCCGCAGATGTTCCGGCCGCAGAAACGCCGCCGTGGCGTAGATGCAACAGGCCAGGTCCACGGGACCGCGCCGGCTCTCGAACCAGTCCAGGGCATGGGCCATCACCGGCAACGTGCCGGTGCGGTCGTCGGCCAGCTCGGGCGGACGACGAAACGGTGCCTCCGCCCCGTGCGCTTCGGCCACGGCGGCGATTTCTTCGTCCTCGGTGGAGACGATCACGGCGTCAAACAAGCCGGACGCGCGCGCCGCGGCCACGGGCCAGGCGAGCATGGGGCGACCACAGAAAGGCCGGACGTTTTTGCGCGGGACCCGCTTGCTGCCGCCGCGGGCGAGGATGACGGCGAGGTTCATATCGGGGTGCCGCCGGGGGTTGAGCCGGTGGGCGGGGTGCTGCCGAACACATCTTGCGCCGCGCGGTAGTCGTCCGGTCGGCCCACGTCCAGCCATTCCTCGTGGACGGGGAAGGCGGCCACCACGTGACCGCGCTGTCGGGCGTGTTCGAGCAGGTCGGGCATGTCCAGCGGTTCGCCGCGCGGCACCAGGGGCAGCAGTTCCGGGTTCAGGCAGTAAATGCCGGCGTTGACCAGCCAGGTCTTGACCGGTTTTTCGACCAGGGCCGCCACGCGATGCTCCCGGACCTCGACCACGGCGTAGGGCAACTGGATTTCGTAGCTGCGCACCGCCACCGTGGCCGCGGCGTGATGCCGGTGGTGAAACTCGAGGAAGTGCCGGTAGCTGACGCGGGTGAGCACGTCGCCGTTGACCACCAAAAACGGCCGGTCCGGCGGGGGGTCCAGCAGGGCCAGCGCCCCGGCAGTGCCCAGGCGTTTTTCCTCGCGCACGTAGCGGAGGCGGGCGCCCCAGCGGGCGCCGTCGCCGAAGTAACCGGCGATGTGATCGCCCAGGTAATTCAGGCACAGGCAAAACCGGGTGAACCCCTGGCCGAGGAGATTTTCGAGGATGTGCTCGAGCATGGGCTTGCCGGCCACCTCGAGCATGGGCTTGGGGCAGGTCTCCGTGTAGGGCCGCAGGCGCGTGCCCAGGCCGCCGGCCATGATCACCACCTCGTTGTCGAAGGTCTGGAAACTGACCGCGTCCAGCAGGATGACGTCCACCACGCACCCCTCGGCATCGAGCACGGGCAGGTGGCGGATGTGCCGCTGACGCAGCACGGCCAGGGCGCCCTCGCGCGGCGCGCCCGCGGGCCAGAAAAGGAAGTTGGAGTTCACGTGCTCGCGAGCGGGCTGGTCCAGCGGGACGCCGCGCAACACCAGCCGGCGCACGTCGCCGTCGGTGAGCAGGCCCACGGCCTTGCGGCGGGCGTCGGCCACGATGATGACGCCCTGGTGGTTGCGCTCGAGGGCGGCAATGGCCTCGCGCAGGGTCGCCGTCTCCGGGACAAACAGCGACGCGAAGATTTCGGGGGTCAGGGGCACGGGATCAGGGGCGCGACCAAGCCGTGGCGACCGGCAACTCGGTAGGGAAAAGCGCTTGCTTCAGATGCCCACGGCGCGGCGGAGAGCTGCTGCCGGCCATGGCAGCCAACAGGGCCGTCCCACTTCCGGTTCCGCCGGCTGGAAGCCGGCGCTCCCTGTGGCCGCTTGGAGGATTCCAGGAGCATCGGTTGCATTTCCTTTTCCGCCGGCCGGAAGCCGGCGCTCCGGGGTGCCGCCCGGTCCGGTGGCGCAGACTTCCAGTCTGCCGCACCGCGGATTTCCAATCCGCCTCCCGCCACCGGCGGGACGGCCGGTGGCCGGTTCCGCTCCGCTGGCGGCACCGGTTCATCCCTCGACCGGACCCAACAGGCTGTCCCAGGTCACCGGTTGGCCGGCCTCCAGGTCGCGGGGGCAAACGCGGCCCAGCAGGCGCTTGAACTCGCGCGGATGCAGCCCCGGCGGCTGCTGCCCGTTGCGCAGCACCGCCAGGTTTTCCCGGCTGAACCGTTCCCCGGCCCGGATGGCCCGGCGGGTGAACACGCTCCGGTAGGCGAAACCGCGCAGGTATTCCTCTTCAGCCTGCACGACCTTGGCCGAACTGCCCAGCAACACCGGGTCAATCGGAACGGTTTCGCCGGCGGCGACGCGCCGCTCGGTCTCGCGCACCGCCTCGACCAGGCGGCGCAGTTCGTCCGGCTCGATGGCGAAAGAGTGATCCGGCCCCGGCGAGCGGCGATCCAGGGTGAGGTGTTTCTCGATCACCCGCGCGCCCAGGGCCACCGCACCCACCGGCGCCTCGATCGGGTCGCGGGTGTGGTCGGAAAACCCGATCACGCCGCGGGGGAAGGCCAGCCGCAGCGTCTCGAGCACGCGCAGGTTCACGATGTGCCGCGGGGCGGGGTAGCTGCCGTTGCAGTGCATGATGCACGCCTGCTCGGGCCGCCCGTAAGCGGCGAGAGCCTCCTCGATGTCCCCCAGGCGCGCGCAGGCGGTCGAGAAGATGATCGGCAGGCCCAGCGCCCCCAGCCGCTCGAACAACGGCAGGTGGCTGATCTCGTAGGAGGCGATTTTCAACAGCGCCGGCCGGTAGGGCAGGATTTCCTCCAGCCCCGCCTCGTCGCAGACGGTAATGAGAAAGCCGATGCCCGCCTCGCGGCAGGCGGCGGTCAGGCGGTCCAACCAGCCGGCGCGCAGCTCGCCGGCGCGCACCACCTCGCGGATGTCGAAGGTGCCCGCCTCGTTCCGGTACGTGCCGGCGTGGGGCGAGTACATCTCGTCGGCCTTGAGGAGCTGGAACTTGGCGAAGTCCGCGCCGGCGGCGGCGCTGACACGGATCATCTCGAGGGCCTTGTCGAGCGAGCCGTCGTGGTTGATGCCGATTTCGGCAATGACGCGCACGCGTTGGTCGGAAAACAGGCTCATGCGGTCAAAGAGCGCGCGGCGACCGCCGTCCCGGGTTCGGGTCCGGCACCGGCCGGGGCCGCCTCCCGAGCCGCGAGGTCCCCGACCAACCGGGCCAGCCGGTCCAAGCCGCCGCCATCCACCAACGCGCGACCGGTCCGGCTCAGCCGTTCGCGCGCCGCGGCGGTGAGCGCCGCCAACTGGTGGGCAAGGCCGGCGGGGGTCAGCGTGCCCACCGCGCCGGCGTTGACCACGGCACCCGACCGGGCCAGACGTTCCGCGTACGCGCGCATGAAGGGCTTGATGGCCACGATCACCGTGGGCACGCCCAGGGCGAGCGCTTCGAAGGTCAGGTTGCCGTAACTGCCCACCACCAGGTCCGCGCCGGCCAACAGCGGGAAGAGGTTGGGCACGTCCCGGAGCCATTCCACCTCCAGGCCCGCGGCCCGGGCGCGTGCGGCTTCGCGGTGGGATCGCAGGGCCGGCGGCAACAAAACCTGAAGTCGCGTTGTCCAGCCGGTCTGCGTCAGGGCCTCCAGGGCCAGAAACAAGCCGGCCGGGTCCGCCCAGTTGCCGAAGGCCACCAGCACGCGGCGGGGCGGCTCGGGAAAGTCGCGCGGTGCCGTCCGCCACGCCGCCGCCGCGGGGGCCACCGGTGCCCATTCCAGGCCGCGGTGCAGCGCGTAGGCCGGGTTGGCCACCGGGTCGAGCAGGTGCCCCACCACCGCGTCCACGGGCAGGTCCGGCGGCACCGTCACGGCACTGGTCACGAACACGGTGCGGCGATGCCGAGCGGCCACGCGCGCGACGAACTCCCGGTCGCACGCCTCCGGGTCCTGCGGATCAAACATGCAGTCCAGCACCGCCAGGGGCGTGGGTTCAAAGGCGTCCCCAAGCCGGGCCGCGGGCAGGTGCTTTTTCAGCAGCGCCTGAGCGGCCTCGTCCAGCAGGCCCGCAGCAAAGACCGGGCGAAATCCCCGCGCCGCCAGGAGTCCGGCCACGGTCAGGCAGCGGCGCAAATGACCGAAGCCGACCCGGTCATTGGCCGTGCACACCCAGGTGATGTCCGCGGCAAAAGCCATCTCAGCGCGCCGGCACCCCCTTGACCACGCGGCCGGGCGGCACGTCCCGGGTGACCACCGCCCCGGCGCCCACCGTGGCGCCGCGCCCCACCGAGCGGCCCGGCAGGAGGGTGGCGTTGGCGCCCACGTACACGTCCTCCTCGACAGTCACGCGGCCGAGCAGGACGGCATTGGGCGCGATGGTGGCAAAGTCGCCCACACGACAATCGTGCATGAGGTTGGCCCGGCAGTTGACCCGCACGCCCCGGCCGAGGCGGCAGTTCACCGAGATGTGGGCGCCCTCGGCGATGACACAACCGGGGCCGAGGACCGTGCCCGGCTTCAGGCGGGCGGCGTTGAGGGTCACGACTTCAAAGCCGGCCGCGGCGTACCGCTCGAAGAGGCGCCGCCGCACCAGCGGCGGGTCCGGGGCGATTACCACGCGCCGTTCTTCCGGGGTCAGGGGCTGGGCCAGCAACCAGTCGTCATCCCCGCACACCGGGTAGCCGAAGTAGTCCCGACCTGGCGGGGCGGCCTCGATGACCCCGCGCACGCGCCAGCCCAGTTGCTCGGCCAGGTCAATCAGTTCGAGGCTGGCGCCAACCAGAAACAGGCCGCGCCCGGCCGATGCCGCGGGCGCCGCCGCAAGGGGAGCCTCAGCCCCGGCGCAGGCACTCGCAGAGTTGTTCGCAGACATGGTCCACCTGCTCGAAGGTCATGGCCCGGAACAGGGGCAGGGAAAGTTCGCGCCGGCCCACCTCTTCGGTCAGGGGCAGCGACACGGCAGGGTCGCGGTAACAGGCGAACTGGTGCACCGGGGGGTAGTGCATCGAGGTGGCCACGCCCCGGGCCTTGAGCGCCTCGCGCAGCGCCCGGCGGTCGGGGTGATCGGTCAGGACGCCGAAGACGTAATGGCTGGCGCGGCCGGGGTAATTCCGGAACGGGAGGTGAATGCCGGGATGGCCTTCGAGATTCCGGCGGTAGCGGGCCACCAGGCGGGCGCGGTGGGCCAGGTCGTCCTCGAGTTTGGCCAGTTGGGCCAGGCCAAGAGCGGCGCGGATGTCGTCCAGGCGGTAGTTGTAGCCCCAGTCCACCACGTCGTAGAACTCGGCGCCGCGCTCGCGGTCAATGGCCGTGGCGGTCATGCCGTGGGCGCGCAGCCGGCGGGCACGGGCGGCCAGCTCGGGATGGTTGGTAAGCATCATGCCACCCTCGCCGGTGGCCATGTTTTTGTTGCTGTAGAAGCTGTAGCAGCCGAAGTCGCCCCAGGTGCCCAGCGGCCGGCCGTCGCGGGTGCCCAACGGGGCGTGGCAGGCGTCCTCGATCAGGTGCAACCCGTGGGCCGCCGCCAGGGCGCTCAGCCGCGGCATGTCCGCCCCGAACCCGCCGTAGTGCATGGGAATCACCGCCCGGGTGCGCGGGGTGATTTTGCGCTCCACGTCCGCCACCGAGAGGGTCCAGTCGTCCAGCGAGGTGATGTCCGCGAAGACCGGCGTGGCGCCCTGCATCCGCACCACGCTGACCGTGGCCACAAAGGTCAGCGAGGGCACGATCACCTCGTCCCCGGGGCCGACCCCGGCGATGCGCAGGGCCAGATGCAGGGCGGCGGTGCAGTTGGCCACGGCGACCCCGTGGGCCGCGCCGTGCATCGCGGCGAAACGCCGCTCGAACTCCTCGCAGCGCGGCCCCATTGAAATCCAGCGGGACTCGAGGGCGGCCACGACCGCGGCGGTCTCCTCGGGGCCGTAGTTCAGCTCAAAAAACGGGACCTGCATGACGGGGCGCGGCGGGGCTACACGTTCGCGTACCGGGGCGAGTCGGGATTGGACAACAGCCCGCTGCGGAGCAGGCGCAGCAGCTCCGCGATGCCGTCGGGCACGCGCCGGGAGATTTGGAAGCCGAGTTCGCGCCGGATTTTCTCGAAGCTCACCCGGTAGTCGCGCGGGTCCTCGCTGCGGTGGACGTAGCGGATTTTGCCGTCGGGAATCTGCTTGAGCAGTTCCGCGGCGATCATCTGCTTGGTGTAGTTCTCGGCGGTGTCGCCCACGTTGAAGACCTGCCCGGCCACGCGGGCGGGTTCGGCCTCAAGCACCGCGAGCACCGAGCCGGCCAGGTCGCGCACGTGGCAGTAGGGGCGCCAGAAATGCTCGCCGAAGATCACCAGCTCCCGGCCCAGCGCCAGCTCGCGGGTGAATTCGTTCACGGTCAGGTCGAAGCGGAGGCGGGGCGACACGCCGTACACGGTGGCGAAGCGCAGGCAAGTGCCGGCCAGGCCGTCCTGCCGACTCCGCGCGAGCACGTCCTGTTCGAAGGCCACCTTGGTCTCCGCGTACAGGGACACCGGCGCCAGCGGTGAGGTCTCATCCACGTACGCGGTCGGGTCGGGCATCTTGCCGTAGTTCGAGCAGGTGGAGGCGAAAACGAAGCGCGCCACGCCGGCCCGTTGGGCGGCATCGAGCAGGAGCCGGCTGCCGTCCAGGTTGGTGCTGCGGGCCAGGTCGGGATTTGCGCGGCAGGCCGGGTCACCCACGATGGCCGCCAGATGCGCCACGGCCCAACATCCCGCGACGGCGCGGGCCACGGTGTCCGCGTCCCGGATGTCGCCGCGGACAAACTCGAACCGCTCGTGGTCGAGCAGCTCCAGCAGCGATTCCCCTCCGGCCAGCAGCCGGTCCAGCACCCGCACGCGCCAGCCGCGCGCGAGCAACAGGCGAACCAGGACCGAGCCGATGTAACCGGCGCCGCCGGTGACGAGGACCGTTTGGGGTGTGGCCATGGGAAAAAGGTCGGGGCGTATGGGGTACCCGCCGGGGCGGATCAGGTTTCCGCGCCGAGCGCAGCGGTCGAAAGGGGCAAGTCCGGGATTGTCTGGACCGCGCGCACGGCCTCGATCAGGTCTCGTTTGACCGGCCCCGGCAGGGCGGACAGGTCACCGTCCTCAAAATAGGTCAGTGCCTTCGGCGCCAGGGCGGGGTTGAATTCGCCGCCGTGAACCGCGCGCGCCCAGGCCAGCCCATCAGCCGGCGAGAGGCCGGCCCGTAGCAGGGCATGAACGTCCAGATAGTCCTTCGCCTCGGCGCGCTGGACCAGCGTGTGCAGCTTCACTGCCAGCAAATCGCGCAGACTCGCCACGTGCACGCCGTTGTCCGCACAGCGGGCGGGCGGCTTGATTTGCCGCAGCCGCAGGCCGCCAAAAAAAGAGCATTTCCAGTTCCTCCGGCCCAAAGGCAGCCGCACTGAAAAAATCGAAGTCCGCGGACTGCCGGTGCCCCAGCCGCAGGGCCAGGGTCGTGTCCCCGTACAACACGAAAAGCGCCGGCACTTCGGCCAGCGCGGGCCAGAGCCGGCGTTGCGCCGGAGGCAAAACGTCCAGCCGGGGCGTGAAGGCATTCACGGCAGGCGCCGGCGGGGCAGGGGCGGGACCGGCTCGATCCCGAACACACAGTGCCAGTAAGTCCAACTGCGCGGGTCGAACACGCCCGGCGGGGGCGACTCCAGCACGGCGCGAAAGTCCGCTTCGGTCCAGTACCGCCGGGCCACCTGGAGGTCTTCCCGGGTTCCCCACGTCATGACCTGGGCCAGAAACCGCACCGGGTAAGCCAGGGCTTCCTCCGGACTTTTCCACCAAAACTGCCGGCGGGCGAGCCGATGCAGGTCGGGCGGGATGGACCGACCGGCGACCGGAGACCGGGGAGCATTTTCGAGACTCGGAGTCATGGGACCGCCAGCGTCCGGGCGTTCGCCCCGGGTGCCACTTCCGCCAGTGCCTCTTTCAGTGCGTCCACCACCCGGTCCTGATCCGCCTCGGTCAGGAACGGGTGCAGGGGCAGGCTGAGCACCTCCCGCGCGGCCTGCTCCGCCACGGGAAAATCCCCGGGGCGGTAGCCGAGTCCGGCGAAGACCGGTTGTTCGTGGAGGCATTTGGGGTAATAGACCGCGGTGGGAATGCCGGCGGCCTTCAGGCGCGCGGCCACGGCGTCGCGCGCCGGCACCCGGATGGTGTACTGGGCGTACACGTGGGTGTTGCCGGGCGCCACGGCGGGCGTCACACAAAGGCCGTCGAGCGCCCGGTCATAGCGGGCGGCGAGGCGTTGGCGCTCGGCCAGCTCCCACTCGAAGTGCGGCAGCTTGGCCAGCAGCACCGCGGCCTGGAGGGTGTCGAACCGCCCGTTCAACCCCAGCAGCGGATGATGGTTCCGCTCCAGCCCGCCGTGGGTGCGGATGGCGCGCATCCGCTCGGCCAGGGCGTTGTCGTTGGTGAACAGCGCCCCGCCGTCGCCGTAACAGCCCAGCGGTTTGGCCGGGAAAAAGCTGGTGCTGCCGATGGTGGTCACCCCGCCGCTGCGCCGGCCCCGTTGCGAGGCGCCGAAGCTTTGCGCCGCGTCCTCGATGACCGGCAGGCCGTGGCGCGCGGCCAGGGCGTTGAGGCGGTCGAAGTCCGGCATCTGGCCGAACAGGCTCACCGGCAACAGCGCCCGGGTGCGGGGGGTGAGGGCCGCCGCGACCTGCTCGACGGCGATGTTGTAGGTGTCCGGCTCGATGTCCACGAACACCGGCCGGGCGCCCACCAGGGCGATCACCTCGGCGGTGCTGATCCAGGTGAAGGGCACGGTGATCACCTCGTCGCCGGGGCCGATGCCCAGCGCGCGCAGGGCGATCTCGAGGCTGTGCGTGCCGCTGGCCACGGTCAGGGCGTGGCGGACGCCCACAAAGCGCGCCAGCGCCTCCTCCACCTCCGCGACCTCGGGACCGAGGATGAACTGACCGTGCTCGAGCACGCGCCGCAGCCGCGCGTCAATCTCGGCCTGGTAGCAGCGGTACTGGGACTTGAGGTCAACGAAATGCACCGCCAACAAACATCACAACCCGGCCAACCGGCGCTCAGGCCTCATACACCGTGCGGCTGGTTTCCAGGGCGCTCTGTCGGAACTCGGGGGAGGTGCGTTGCAGGCCCACCCAATCCACCGTGTAGAGCGTGGGCAACTCCTCGAGGGCGTCCTGAATCCGGTAAAACGTGTCCAGCGGCAGCGGCGGCGGGCCAAGCACGCCCAGGTCGAAATCCGCCCGTGGTCCGGCCGTGCCCGCGGCGCGCGAGCCGAACAGGACCACACGCCAGCCGCGCAGTTCGCCGGCGAAGCGCGCCAGACAGGCGCGGATCATTTGCTCGACCTCCGCCTCGCGACCGGTGGCCGTCGTGCTCACACGCGGTAAAAGTCCCGGTACCAGGCCACGAAGCGCCGCACCCCTTCCTCGATGGGCGTGGCCGGCTGGAAGCCCACGTCGCGCACCAGCTCGTCCACATCGGCGTAGGTGGCGGGCACATCGCCCGGCTGCAGGGGCAGCAGGCGTTTTTCGGCCTTTCGGCCCAGCGCCGCCTCGAGCAGGCCGATCAGGTGCAGCAGCTCGACCGGCGCATGGTTGCCGATGTTGTAAATCCGGTACGGGGCGCGGCTGGTGCCGGGGTCGGGCGCGTCGCCGTTCCACGCCGGGTTGCCGGCCGGCACGCGGTCGGTCACGCGCACCACGCCCTCGACGATGTCGTCAATGTAAGTGAAATCGCGCCGCATCCGGCCTTCGTTGAACACGTCAATGGGCCGCCCTTCGAGAATGGCCCTTGTGAAAAGGAACAGCGCCATGTCCGGCCGGCCCCAGGGGCCATAGACCGTGAAGAAGCGCAGGCCGGTGGTGGGCAGGCCGTACAAATGGCCGTAGGTGTGGGCCATCAGTTCGTTGGCCTTTTTGCTCGCCGCGTACAGGCTCAACGGGTGGTCCACGTTGTGATGCACCGAGAAGGGCATCCGGGTGTTGGCCCCGTACACCGAGCTGGAGGAGGCATAGACCAGGTGCTCAACGCCGTGATGGCGGCAGCCCTCGAGCACGTGCAGGAAGCCCACCAGGTTGCTCTCGACGTAGGCGTGCGGGTTTTGCAACGAGTACCGCACCCCGGCCTGGGCGGCCAGGTGCACCACGCGCTGCGGCCGGGTTCGGGCAAACAGGTCTTCGATGCCGGCGCGGTCCGCGAGGTCGAGGCGGTGGAAACTGAAGCCCGGATGGCCGGTCAGCCGCGCCAGGCGCGCCTCCTTCAGGCGCACGTCGTAATAGGCGTTGAGGTTGTCCAGGCCGACCACCTCGTCGCCACGGGCCAGGAGCCGTTCGGCCACGTGGTAGCCGATGAATCCGGCCACGCCGGTGAGGAGGATTTTCATCAGGAAGCGGCCGCTATGGCCGTGAGGAAATCCTCGAAATCCCCCAGGTGAGTTTCGAGGACCCGTTGGAGGATCGCGGTCTCGATCTCACGGTAACTGTGCACGGCAACGTTGCGGAATCCCACCATGGCCTCCATGCATTGGGCCACGTCCGCCGGGAGCACCCCGGCCTCTTTTAGCAGGGTGAAGGCCTCGCGGCTGGTCTGGGGCACGCCCAGTCCCCGCTGTGCGACCTCGTGCATGGCCAGATCAATGGCGGCTTCACAAGCCCGAAGGAGATTCAGCACCAGCGCATCCCGGTGGGTCCAATCCGCCAGGCGTTCGGGGCGGCCGGCATATTCCTCGCGAACCCGCGCCAAACAGCGCCGGATGATCGCCGCCTTGTTGAGTTGAACGTCGTCAGGCACGGGAGGAAAGCGGCACCCCCAGTGCGCGCAGTACCGGGGCGCGCTCCTCGTTCAGGCGGGCGTAATCGCTCAACGTGTACATCTCGAACTCGTCGGCTTCCCGGGCGCGGAACGTGGCCAGCCGACGGCCGGTGCGGAGCACCTCCTTGCGCAGCACGGTACTGGCGCGGCGCAGGTCCACCAGGTCCACCTCCCGCCGCAGCCGCAGCGCCAGCGCCTGCGCGGTTTGAAAGACCGCCCACACGTCACACGGCGCGGGCGGCAGAAAGGCCACGTCCAAGTCACTGTCCGGCCGGACCGCGCCGCGCGCCGCCGAGCCGAACAGGTAAATCACCGCCGGGTCAAAGGCGGCCAGTCCGCGGACCAATTCCGTCACCTCGCTTTCCCCGAGGGCAGTGGTTCCGGGTTCGGGCCGTAAACCTCCCGAGCGGCTGGCGGGGGTCGGGCTGCTCATTCGCGCAAAGTACCGGCGGCGCGGGCCGCCAGAAAATCTTGGTAGGTCGCGGTCAGGCCCTTGCGCAGGGGGATGCGCGGCGCCCAACCGGTGGCCCGGAGCCGGGAAATGTCCAGCAGTTTGCGGGGCGTGCCGTCCGGGCGCGAGGCGTCGAAAACCATTTCGCCGGTGTACCCGGTGATGTCCCGAATCAGTTCGGCCAGTTCGCGGATGGTCAGGTCGGTGCCGGTGCCCACGTTGATCCAGTCCGGAGGGTCGGGCAGTTCGAGCAGGTGCAGGCAGGCGTCGGCCAGGTCGTCCACGTGCAGAAACTCGCGGCGCGGGGTGCCGGTGCCCCAGAGCACGACCCGCGGCCGACCGGCCGCGCGCGCCTCGTGGAAGCGCCGCAGCAACGCCGGGATGACGTGGGCGCGTTCGGGGTGGTAGTAGTCGCCGGGGCCGTACAGGTTGGTGGGCATGACCGAGTGGAACAGGCGGCCGTGCTGCCGGCGGTAGTACTGACAGAGCTTGAGGCCGGCGATTTTGGCCAGGGCGTAGGCCTCGTTGGTGGGCTCGAGCGGGCCGGTCAACAGCGCCGTTTCGGGGATCGGCTGTGGTGCTTCCCGGGGGTAGATGCAGGAGCTGCCCAGGAACAACAGCCGGGCGGTGTCGTGGCGAAAGGCGCTGCGAATGACGTTCAGGGCAAGGGCCAGGTTTTCCTCCAGAAACTCCACCGGGAAGGTGCGGTTGGCCTCGATGCCGCCGACCCGCGCGGCCGCCATGAGAACCACCTCCGGTCGTTCCGCGGCAAAGAACCGGTCCACGGCCGCGGCGTCGCGCAGGTCCAGTTGCGCGCGGTCGCGCAGCAGCAGTTCGCAATCGCCCCGCGCCCGCAGGCGACGCACCAGGGCCGAGCCGACCATGCCGCGGTGGCCGGCCACGAAAACGCGCCGGCCGCGCAGGGCGGAGTCGCCCCCGGCCGCGGCGGGGGGGGTGGGGGACGGGTTCACGGTTGGCGGCGATGGACGTCGGCCGCGGTGGCGGCGCTGGCATCCGGCGGTTCGGGCAGTTGCCCGGCCTCGCGCAGGGCCAGCTCGCGCCGGGCCAGGGCCAGGTCGGCTTCGACCATCAGCCGGACCAGATCGCGGAAGCGGACCTTGGGTTCCCAGCCGAGCTGGCGTTTGGCCTTGGCCGGATTGCCGATGAGCAGGTCCACCTCGGCGGGGCGCTCGTAGCGGGGGTCGTGGCGGACGTGCTCGCGCCAGTCCAGGTCCAGCAGTCCGAAGGCGGCCTCGCAGAACTCGCGCACGCTGTGGGTCTCGTGGGTGGCGATGACGTAGTCGTCCGGCCGGTCCTGTTGGAGCATCCGCCACATGGCCTCGACGTATTCCCGGGCGTAGCCCCAGTCGCGCCGGGCCTCGAGGTTGCCCAGGTACAACTCGCGCTGGAGGCCGAGTTTGATGCGCGTGGCGGCGCGGGTGATTTTGCGGGTGACGAAGGTTTCGCCGCGGCGGGGCGACTCGTGGTTGAAGAGGATGCCGCTGCTGGCGTGCAGGCCGTAGGACTCGCGGAAGTTCACCGTCAGCCAGTGGGCATAGACCTTGGCACAGGCGTAGGGCGAGCGCGGCCAGAACGGGGTGGTCTCGGTCTGCGGCACCTCCTGCACCTTGCCGTACATCTCGGAGGAGGAGGCCTGGTAAAAGCGGCATTTTTTCACCAGCCCGGCCTCGCGAATGGCCTCGAGGATGCGCACGGTGCCCAGCCCCACCACGTTGCCGGTGTACTCGGGGATGTCGAAGGAGACGCGCACGTGGCTTTGGGCGCCCAGGTTGTAAATCTCGTCCGGCGCCAGGTCGTAGAGCAGCTTGACCATCTGGACCGAGTCGGCGAGGTCGCCGTAGTGCAGGAACAGGCGCACGCCGTTGACGTGCGGGTCCTGGTACAGGTGGTCAATGCGGCTGGTGTTGAAGGTCGAGGCGCGGCGGATGACGCCGTGGACCTCGTAGCCCTTGGCCAGGAGCAGTTCGGCCAGGTACGAGCCGTCCTGGCCGGTGATGCCGGTGATGAGCGCGCGCTTCATGCGGGGAAGCGGGGCGGGAGAGGGGTGTGGAGACTGCGGCCGACCGGTCAGGCTTTCCAGAGCTGTCCCGGGCGGGTGGGGATGCCGGCCATGGCGTTGCGGGTGTCCACGATGCAGGCGGCCCACTCGGCCAGTTCCCGGTAGTTGACCGCGCGGTGGTGGGTGGCGATGAGCACGAGATCGAACGCGCCGATGCTTTCGCGGGTCCAGGGCACCGAGCGCGTGCCCGCCCAGTGGCCGTGCTCGCGGCTGGGGCGGATGACCGGCACGTACGGGTCGTGGTAGGCCACGTCCGCGCCCCGCGCCTTGAGCAGGTCCAGCAGGGTGTAGCTGGGCGACTCGCGGTCGTCGTCCACGTCCGGTTTGTAGGCCAGGCCCAGGACGAGGATGCGGCTGCCGTTGACGGGTTTTTTGACGGCGTTGAGGGCCTCGGTGACGCGATTGACCACATAGTGGGGCATCGCGGTGTTGACCTCGCCGGCCAGTTCGATGAACCGGGTGTGCTGCCCGTACTCGCGCGCCTTCCAGGTCAGGTAAAACGGGTCAATCGGGATGCAATGCCCGCCCAGACCGGGGCCGGGGTAAAAGGCCATGAACCCGAACGGCTTGGTTTTGGCGGCGTTGATCACCTCCCACACGTCAATGCCCATCGCGCTGTAAACGACCTTCAGCTCGTTCACCAGGGCGATGTTCACGCTGCGGAAGATGTTCTCCAGCAGCTTGGTCGCCTCGGCCGCGCGGCAGGACGAGACGGGCACGAGGGTCTGGATGGCCCGGCCGTACAGGGCCCTGGCCTTCTCCAGACACGCCGGCGTAAGGCCACCGATGACCTTGGGAATCCGGGCCACATCGCTTTGCGGGTTGCCCGGGTCTTCCCGCTCGGGACTGAACGCGAGGTGGAAATCCTCACCCGCCCGAAGGCCGGAGCCTTTTTCGAGCACGGCCCGCAGGTCCTCATCCGTGGTGCCCGGGTAGGTCGTGGATTCCAGCACCACCAACGTGCCGCGCTGCAGGTGCGGGGCGATTTCCTCGCCGGTCTTGAGGATGTACGAGATGTCCGGCTCGCGGTTCTTGTTCAGGGGCGTGGGCACGCAAATGATGACCGCGCCGACCTCGCGCACCCGGCTGAAATCGGTCGAAGCGCGGAACCGGCCGGCGCTGACCTGTTCGGCGATGGCCGCGTCCGGGATGTGCCGGATGTAGCTTTTGCCCGCGAGCAGGGACTGCACTTTGGCGGGGTCAATGTCCAGTCCCAGCACCCCCACGCCGGAGCGGGCAAATTGCAGGGACAAGGGCAGTCCAACGTAGCCGAGGCCGATCACGGCGATGGGTTTTTCGGGCGGGGGAAGCATGGGGTTGACGCGGGTTCAGAGCAGTTTTTCCAGCAACGGAGCCACGGACTGAAAATTCTTCTGGAACCGGGCCAGCGCCTCGAGGCGCTTCTGGCAAAAGGCGAAATCCTCGGGATCCAGGTCCTGCTGGTCGCGCTCGTGCTCGAGAGTGGACACCACCTCTTCGACCCGGTGCTGGGCGGCGTCCAGGTACGGCTTGACGATCTCGCGGTAGGCATTGCGGATCAGGGCGCCGACCTCGGGCACCGCCTCGAAGTGGTCGCGGCGATTGCCGGGCACCCACACCTTGCGAATCGCGCCCAGCGAGAGCAGTTGACGGGTGCCGGTGCTGGCGCTGGCCTTGCTGATGCCCAGGCCGTCGGCGATTTCCTCCAGGCTCAACGCCTGCGGGGAGAGGTACAGCAGGCCGTAAATCTGGCCGACCGTGCGGGGCAAACCCAGGCGGCGACACAGGTTGCCCACCGCCTCGATGAGCTGGAGCTTGCCTTTGGAGCGGACGGCCACGGGGGAGGCAACGGTTTGGGGTGGCGACACTTCGTGCCGGTCACTTCGCGGGGGGCGAAGCGAGGGAGGAATTGAACGGGGGCCGGGGGAACGGTTCGTTCAATACGGATTGAACAAATGAAACAAACCGCACCCCCTGGCAAGCCTTTTTTAGCTCCCCACCTTTACGCCCCGGGCCGGTGGGTCGGCTCGGCCACGGACCGCTCCGGCTCGGCCGGCTCCACGTGCACCAGCACGTCGGTCACCGCCGGCAAAACAGCCCGCACCCGGTCCTTCACGGCGTGGGCAATGGCATGGGCCGCGCGCACCGTCAGTTCCGGCGCCACTTCCACATGCAAATCCACGAAGTACTCCCCGCCCATTTTGCGCACCCGGCATTTTTCGATCCGCGCCACGCCGTGCACCCCGCCCGCCAGGTGACTCACCCGGGCGTTGAATTCCGGGTCCGGCGCCGTGTCCATCAATTCGGCCAGCGTACCGCGCATCAACCGCCAGCCGTTCCCCGCGATGATGCCCGCGGCCAGCAACGCTGCCACGTCATCTGCCCGCGCCCAGGCCGGCCCGCCGATCAGGGCAACGCTGATGCCCAGGCCCGCGGCCAGCGAGGTAATGGCGTCGCTGCGGTGATGCCAGGCATCCGATTGCACCGCCAGGTTGTCCAGCGCGCGCCCCTCCCGCAACACCCACCGAAACAGCCCTTCCTTCACCAGCACCACCCCCAACAGCACTCCCAACGTGAAGGCCGCCGGCCCCTGATGCGGACGCATCAACTCGAGGGCCGAACTCACCGCAATCCAGCCCGCGGCCAGAAACAACATCGTGGCCACCACCGCCGCGGCGATCGGCTCGGCCTTGCCGTGGCCGTAGGGATGATCGGCGTCCGCCGGGGCGGCGGCCACCACCAGCCCGCGCCAGACGATGAGCGAGCTGAGCAGGTCGGCCAGCGATTCGACCCCGTCGGCCACCAGCGCGTGGCTGTGCCCGGCCGCCCCGGCCACGATCTTCCCCCCGGCCAGGAGGGTGTTGACGATCAGGCCCAGAAACGTGGCCCGCAGACTGCGTTGAAGCCGGCTCCGCCGCACGCGCCCAGTTAACCACCCCGGCCCGCGCGGGAAACGCAAAAGCGCGGTGCCTTCCGACCCGCCGCCTGGTTCCTTACCCCCGCGGTCCCACCACAGGCAGACGCAACTTGTGGGGCCATCGCAAAAACAGGACGCCGCTCATTTTCCCGCACCATCAGGAAGTTCGGCAACCATCCGGTGAACCGGCAGCCAACCTGGCTGCCTTGGAAGGCGGCACCGCGCTGCCCGTATGGAAGTGGCTGTCAACTTGCCCCGCTCCCGCGCTTAAATATCCAATCGGGGGTCTTTTTCAAAAGGGCTCGTGCCCTGCACCGCGCGATACCGGACGGCAAAGTGCCACCCTCCGCTCCAACCGGCTGCCGCTGCAGAGCGTCTTTCCGAGGACAAGGAATCGAAGCGCGCCATTCGCGCCTTAAATCTTGAACAGCTTGATCTTTGACATGCTGGTGGCATTTTTCTTCTGTCATCACCTGGCCGGTAAATGAAACGTCCGCTCCAATCCGAAATGGCCGCGGCTGATAATTTCCATTTTGGAGGCTTGTGTGACACAGGGAGGGAGGCCTTGCTGGGATCTACAGCGACGCGGGCAGTTGTCCCGCAAACCCGTGCTCGAAACCCGAACTGCCAACGTTGTGAATCCCTTCCAGGCACCAAGGTAGCACCCTGCGGTCTGGCGCTGGTCAGCCGGGACGCCTGCCTGTATCGCTTGCTGGCCGCCATTACGGCGCCCCACAGCGAATTTGTCTTGCGGGGTATATTCCCGACCGCCCAGGCCGCGGAATCCGCGCTTGCGGGACCGAGGGTCGAAGTCGCCTTGGTGGATGCGGATGGGATTGGCCAAAGCGAATGCAGGTATATCCGGAGTCTGCTGACTCGGGGGCCCGAATTGAAGGTGATTCTGGTGTCCTGCCGCCGGAATGTCACCGCGGTCCGTAGCGCCTTTACCCCGGGCGTGAGCGCTTACCTGGTCAAGCCGCTGCGTCCCGACCAGACCTTGGCGACCCTGCGCTGGGTAACCTGTTTGCGGCTGGCCTCCCCGGCAGGTGGGCCACGGCCGAGGCCGTCCGGTTCGCGGCCAGCGGATCGGCTTTCGGCCCGGGAATATCAAGTGCTGGAACTGGCTGCGGCGGGCAGGGTTGACAAGGAGATCGCGGACCGGTTGGGCATCAGCCGGCCCACGGTCCGCACTTACTGGCAACGTGTTTTTGTGAAAGCGGGCGTGCACACGCGCGCCGCCGCCGTGGCGCGCTTTCTGGGCTTTCACGTCATCCAAAAGGATGACATGAGTTTTTTTTTGAGCCATAAAACTGATGCCATGAAAAGACCAAGGGCAAAACGAGGAGCGACACTTCAAAGTGCCGCGTCAAGGTTGTCGCTTTTGCGTGCCCGAGGAGCGGACTGCAGCCTTGATGGCCGGTTTCGTCTTTTTAGAACCGTATGGGGGTGTCAGTTGCTGCTTGGCGTTATCGTCAACGGCGCTCTTGCTGTGCGGGGCTGCAGCGATGCCGTTACCACAACCAGCAACGCGGCTACGCCGATCTCCTTGATCGTGGAAATCGGGGGCTTTGTTGAATTTCAACAGCGTCCGGCTGGCGTTAACTATGGCCGATGGCAACGCACACCTTTTCAAATCCGCATCCGCGGCTCAAACTGGCTGGCACGACTGGTTCCGAGCCATGGCTCGTTTGCCGACTACACCGAAATCGGTTCTGACGGTGTGGACTGCTATTGGTTGGACTGCTACAAGTCTTTTGTGGAAAAAGCCCAACGCGAAGGGCGAAAAACAAGTACCAATGTAGCGGCGGCGACGGTACGCGCCAGCCCGGTGCCCTTCTCCCAGTTGACTCATCAAATCGGGGCCATCTGGCTCACCTACGCCTCTGCGTTTTACTTTGATCGCCTCACCAAGCCTGTGGCTGAATCTCCCCTCACCCATCGTGAAGGCGCGATCCGCTTCTTCGACGATTACTCTCTGCAACCGCTTGTCTTCGAACGATTTGATACTCCGCTGACATTGAATGTTCCCAAATCAATAACCTACTTTGACCGGTGGATTGATCCCCATGAAACGGTCCGATCAATTCACCGGTCCGCAATTACGAATCTCCCGGTTAACGCAGACTTCAAGGTCTTGGAGGTAACCAACTGTCAAGGTTCACGGGTGGCGCTAAGCTCCCGATTGATCCACCATATCCGGTTACCAATACCGAGTGAGGTGACCATTCATGAATATCTCGTTCAAACCACCAACGTGACTGTTCTCCCCGACGGTCCATTTGATCCAAGGCCAGCCATTGTGGGGGTCACGCTGTTTACCGACGGTAGGTTCAACACGGGGAACGGCCTCCGTTTCAATTATTTGGCAGAAAGATGGTTGGATCGGGAGGCGGTTAAAAAACTGCCGGAATACAAGCGTGCCAAGGTGCTGGCAGACAGTACAGCGCGCTTCAAAGCGCGGGGGAAACACTTCAAGTTTTTTCTGCTCGCGTTCATCTCGCTGGTCGGGGTCCCCTTGCTTGTTTTTTTGTGGAGACAGTTAAGTGGGCCGGGCATGCGCTCGCACTCCCCGCACGGTACCTCTGCCTGAAAGCAACCGGATTTGCACTCAGCGTGCACGCTGGGTGTTCGGAGAGATCACGATAAAAATCCTAAAAAACCGTGAAAGTAATACAAAATATGAATAAACCACAAATATCCCCATTGCAGCCGGCTTGTTGGGCTGCTCTCCTCATCAGTGTGGTCACCACCTTGGCCGCCACCGGCCCATGTCCCAACCAAGGCGCAAGTTTGAGCACTTGCCAAAATGCCTGCCGGGATGGGTCGGGTAATCCCATAAGAGACGGCACCGCTTGTCAGTGTTCTGTGGCGGAGAACTTGATTTTTTGTGACTATAGTCCAAACAAGCGTTGTGAATCAACGGGAAACACAGTCAACGTGAGAATAGATACCATCTTAGGTACCTGTCTAATGGGCGGGTGTCGAACCGTACTGTTGCAGGAGGGAGCAACAGGCACAGGAACCATTATGCAGACAATTGGATGCTAATTCTTCTCCCTGGGCTGTTTCTTCTCCCTGGGCTGTTACTGACGAGAAAATTCTACGTCCGAAACGCTGGATGAGTTGAGGAAAGACGGTGCGTTGGACGGGGGGGTAGCGAAGGGCGCACCGAGACCTGCCGGGTCCACGACAACCAAAGATGGGGCGAGATTGAGAACCTCGTTCGAGCAGGGGTGAGAGGTTGGGCAATGGTGCTGTTGGCTGTAGCGGCACTCAAAGTGACTCTGCTGCTTTCGGGTGAGAAGGGGCTGTACGATGCGGATCCCTTGTTTGCCTTTGCCCCCGTCTGGATCGTCCTGATGATCGCGGCCACTTGCGAGGCTTTTGTGGGAACGTGGTGCCTGCTGGACCAGCAAGAGACGCGGGCAACCACATTACTGGTGTGGCTTGCCAACCTCTTCGCGCTGTATCGTTTTGGGCTCTGGTACTTTGGGTATCCCGCGAATTGCAATTGTCTGGGACGCATCGGCGACCGGCTTGGGAACGGAGCAGATGCGGATGCTTGGGTCTTGAAGATTGTCTTCTGGCTCTTCTGGGGAGGAAGTTATGTCCTGTACATTTTGTCCCGGCTCACGGGGAATCCAAAAAAGTGCGAGTTTGCCAATCAATCGGGAGCCCTATTGGAGTCGGAGGTGAAGCCCAAGGCGCAGCCGAGCGTCAGCAAGAACAACCAGTTGCAGTTCGGACGGTGAAGGCCGCGTGAATCGGTAATCTCGGGGGTGGATCCCGGCAGGTTGTGGGTCCGGCGTGCAGGAACCATCAGAATTACTGTGTCTGGCCACCGCGGTGCTCGCTCAGACCAGTGGTGCATACGGGTGTCTGGTGCCCGCGGATCAACGCGTCACTGAGGCCGTGGCCCGCAGTCGGCGATTCGACCCCGTCGGCCACCAGCGCGTGGCTGTGCCCGGCCGCTCCGGCCACGATCTTCCCCCCGGCCAGGAGGGTGTTGACGATCAGGCCCAGAAACGTGGCCCGCAGACTGCGTTGAAGCCGGCTCCGCCGCACGCGCCCAGTTAACCACCCCGGCCCGCACGGGAAACGCAAAAGCAGGCACTCCTCACCGCCCCATGACCGCAGGTCCGCACCTCCGGCCGAACGCCGGAGCCGAAACCAGGGCCGGCGGCGGTGTGATGGAGCGCGTCGGGTGAACCTTTGCACTGGCGTGCTCCCGGGGCGGGGCGCTAGGTTCCCTGTCGGTACCCCATGAAAACCAGCATCCCTTGGCTGGTCGCCCTTTGGCTGGCCGTGTTCGACCCGGCGAGCGGCCAGGCGCGGGACACCGTCCGCGCCTGGCGCGGCGCGATCACCCTGCCCACCTACCCCTGGGCGGCCGTCAGGCACCCGTACTTCCGGGGCACCGACGGCGTGAACATCTACCCCTACCCGATGCTCGATTTTCTCAGCCGCGAGAAGACCAATCGCACCTACCGGACCGTCGTGCTGGAAAACGAGTATCTGCGCCTGACGATCCTGCCCGAACTCGGTGGCAAGGTGCACGAGGTCCTCCACAAAGCCACCGGCCGGCCGATGTTTTACGTCAACCACGTCATCAAGCCCGCGCTCATCGGCCTGGCCGGTGCCTGGACCAGTGGCGGCATCGAATGGAACACCGGCCCGCAGGGCCACACCGTCAGTTGTATGCAGCCGGTGGAGGTCCGCATCCTGCCCCGCGCGAAGGACGGTGCGCAGTCCGTGGCCATTGGTGAGACCGAGCGCATCTACGGCACGAAATGGACGGTGGTGGTCACGCTGCGGCCGGGTCGCTCGTTCCTCGAAGAGCGCATTCGCCTCTACAACCCCACCGAGTACGTCCGGCCGTACTATTTCTGGAACTGCACCGCCGTGCCGAACACGCCGGGCTTTCGCTTCATTTACCCGATGACCCTCGGTACCGATCACGGCGCGGAGCGGTTCTTCACCTGGCCCCTCCACGAGGGCAAGGACCTGAGCCGCGGCACCAATTATCAGGACGCCGCTTCGATCTTCGCCTGGCATTGCGACCAGGATTTCTTCGGCTCGTACAACGACGACCTCGACTCCGGCGTGGTGGCCATCGCCAACCACCACCTGCTCCCGGGCAAAAAGGCCTGGACCTGGGGCTGGGGCGGTTACGGCACGATGCACCAGGCCGACCTCACCGACGACGACGGGCCGTACAACGAGGTCCAGACCGGCCCCCTGCTCACCCAGGGCGAGGTCGGCCGGCTCGACCCGTGCGAAGCGGTCGAGTGGCAGGAATGGTGGTATCCGATCCACGGCCTCGGCGGGTTCACCTTTGCCAACCGGGACGTGGCCGTGAACGCGACCCGCGCGGGCGGCAAGTTGCGGCTGCGGCTCTTGGGCACCGGCACGTGGAAGGGAGTCACGGTAGCGGCTTCGTGCGTCGAGGGAACGAGTTCGGGAGACTCTGGGTCCATCCCGGCCCAGCCCCGAAATGGCAGGGACGACGTGGAACCCGTCCCTCCGGGCAAGGGTGCGCGCCTGCTGGCGAGCGCGCGCTGCAACGTGTCGCCGCAAAAGCCGGTCGAACTTGCGCTCGACCTCGGCGACGAGAGCGCGCCGGTGCAAATCGAACTCCGCACCGGCCGGGAAATCCTGGCCCGGTTCCGTTTCCCCCTCGATCTGCCGGTCCGTCACCCGCCCGAGAAAAAGCCCCCGCCACAGACCGCCGCCGAGTTCGCCCAAGCGGGATGGCAGGAATACCTCTTCGCGCGCCATCCCGAGGCTGAGGCCCGGTTCCGCGCCGCACTCGAGCAGGACCCGAAGTGCCTCGAAGCCCATCTCGGCCTGGCCCACCTGAACCTGGATCGCGACCCCGCGGCCGCCGCCCACGCGGCGCGAGCCGCCCTGGCGGTGGCGCCGGACAACGGGCGCGCCTGGTTCGCCCTGGCCGTGGCCGAGGAGCGGCAGGCCAATCTGCCGGCCGCGCTGGATGCCGCCTGGCAGGCCGCGCTCGACCCGGCCACCGCCGTACCGGCCCGCGCCCGGGTGGCCCGGCTCCTGATTCACCAGCACCGCCAGGCCGATGCGCTCGCCGCGCTTGCGGCCACCGGTCCCTGGCAGGCGGACCCGCTCTGTCGAAACCTGCAGGCCCTCGCCCACCGTGCCCTCGGACACCGCGCCGCTGCCGAAAGCCTCGCCGCGTCAAACCTGGCCGTGGACCCGCTCGACGCCACGGCCCGGCAGATGTTGGCCCCGGGCGCGGACCGCGTGGCCCGGCGGCGGAGCCAGCCGCCGGAGCCGGCGACCGCGGCGACCGATCCGGTTGATTGGCCCGCACGCTACGCCGACCTCGAGCCGCTTCAGCGCGCGGTTCGGCCAGCTTCCAATGACGGCGCGCTTTGCCTGCGCCTCGGCCATTTGCTCTTTCACCTCGGCCGGCACGCCGAAGGTCGCGCGCTGTGGGGAAAGGCCGCCGAGCTGGGCGCCGAACCTGTCATCGCCTGGCGCGCCCTGGGCATGGCCGCAAAGACCCTCGACCGCGACCTCGCCGCCGCTCGCGCGTGGCTGGAAAAGGCGAACCGGGCCGACCCCCGCGACTGCATCGTCGCCCGGGACCTGGCGCGCGTGCTTTTCGAATTGGCCGACCAGGCCGGTGCCGACGCCGAAAAGCGCGCGTTGACGCTTCAGGCCCGCGACTGTCTCCAGGGCGCGTTCGAAGAGGGCCGGGGCCGTTCGGACTTCGTCGCCCTGCTGGCCCGCGCCCACAGCCGGCTGGGCGATTTTGCCGCGACCGCGCGCCTGCTCGACTCGGTGCGCATCACCATCTGGGAGGGGGCGCGTGAGGCGCATGACCTCTTCGAGGAAGCCCACCTGGCGTTGGGCGACGCCCATTTCCAAGCGGGCCGTTACGCCGCGGCGCTGGCCGAGTTCAACCGCGCGCTCGAATACCCGGCCAACCTCGCCACCGGCCGGCTGGAAAGCGCCCGCGAAGCGCACATCCACCTGCGCCGCGGCAACGCGCTGGCCGCGTTGGGCCGGCAGGACGAGGCCCGCGCCGCCTGGCGGCAGGCCGCGGAGGAACCGTCTTCGGGCGACCCCCGCAAAGAAACCGCGCGCCGGCAGGCCCGGGAGGCGCTCGAAAAGGCGGGCGCGCGGTAGTCGCGTCAACCGGGGCGAGCGGTCAGCCCCGCGGGCATTTCGCACTTCGGATTTGGCCGGGACGCACTAGGCTCGCGGCGTGACCGCCGTGGATCGCGTTCGCCTCACCTACCGCCTGGAACTCCAGCGTGCGGTGGCCAACGGCGTGTTGGAGGCCGCCGGCAGCACGTTTCTGCTGCTGGTCGCGCTGAAGTACTTCCATGCCGGCGCGCTGGCCAAGGCGCTGGTGGCCGGGGGCGGCAGTGCGGGGTTGATGCTGACCCCGTTGGTCGTCTCGCTGGTGGCGCGGCGCGGCTGGCCGGCGGCGCAGGCGGCGGCCCGGTTTGCGCGGGTCGGCGCGGCCACGTTTGTGCTGATGGCGGCGGTGCCCTGGCTGCCGCTGTACGTGCTGGGGGCGATCGTGAGCATGGCGGCGGCCGCGGCGGTGATTCCGCTGCTGACCCAGATTTACCAGGACAACTACCCGGAGGCGCAGCGCGGCAAGCTGTTTTCCCGGGCGGTCATGCTGCGCATCGCGGTCAACGCCGGGTTCAGCGAGCTGGCCGGCCGGTGGCTGGCGGGGGACATCGGCCGCTCGCGCGCGCTGCTGCTGGTGTTTGCCGCGGCGTTTGCCCTGGCGGCCAGCCGGCTGGCGCGCTACCCCTCGCGCCCGCTGCACAACGACGGCGGCTCGCATCCGTTCCGGGCCATGCGCTACGCGCGGGAGGACCGGTTGTTCCGGCAGACGCTCATCGCCTGGATGCTCATGGGCTTTGCCAACCTGATGATGCTGCCGCTGCGGGTCGAGTACCTGGGCAATCCGAAGTACGGCCTGGCGCTGGACGCGCGCCAGATCGCCTTCATCGTGGGCGTGGTGCCCAACGTGGCGCGGCTGCTCATGAGCCAGGTGTGGGGCTGGTTGTTTGACCGGATGAATTTCTTCGCCCTGCGCGTGGCACTCAACGCGGGGTTCGCGCTGGGCATCCTGACGTTTTTTCTGAGCGACTCGACGACCGGGCTGCTGGTGGGCGCGGTGATCTTCGGCATCGCCAACGCCGGGGGCGACGTGGCCTGGGGGCTCTGGGTGACGAAGCTGGCCCCGCCCGAGCGCGTGGCGGACTACATGTCCGTGCACACCTTCTTCACCGGGGTGCGCGGGGTGCTGGCGCCGGTGGCGGCGTTCTACGCCGCGCAAAGCCTGGCCCTGGGCACCCTCGGCGCCCTGTGCGCGGGGCTGATCGTGGCCGCCAGCCTGCTGCTGGTGCCGGAGATTCGCTGGGACCGCCGGGTGCGGCCGGGGCGGGTCTCGGGCGAACAGCCCCTGGCCGAGTAGCGCGGCGGGTGGACCGAGCGGCCCCGGGGCGGACGGCGGGCCAACCGCGGCGGGCCGGCTCAGTACACGATCACCGAGTGGACCGGCAGGCCGGCCAGTTTTTCGCGGCCCTTGAGGAAGGCCAGTTCAATCAGGAAACTCACCTCGAGGATTTCCGCACCCAGGCGCCGGACCAGATTGGCGGCGGCGCGGGCGGTGCCGCCGGTGGCCAGCAG
This sequence comes from uncultured Verrucomicrobiae bacterium, assembly GCA_937946835.1. GTDB lineage: Bacteria > Verrucomicrobiota > Verrucomicrobiia > Limisphaerales > J093 > DSVZ01. Next base: position 25,542 of record CALFAV010000044.1, read on the forward strand.
GTCGTCCACCAGCAGGACCCGGCGGCCGGGCCGGAGGGCATCGGCGTGGATGGCCACGGTGTTGGTGCCATACTCCAGGTCGTAGCGTTCCTCGATGGTCTGGAAGGGCAGCTTGTCCTTTTTGCGCACGGGCACGAAGCCGGCACCCAGTTTGAGCGCGGCGGCGGCGGCGAAGATGAAGCCCCGGGCGTCCACCCCCACCACGGCGTCCACCGTGCCCGGGGCGCAGCGCGCGGTCATGAGGTCCACCGCGCCGGCAAAGAGGCGGGCGTCGGCCAGGAGCGGGGTGATGTCCTTGAACTGGATGCCCGGTTTGGGGAAGTCCGGGATGTTGCGGATGGCGCGGGCCAGTTCGTCGGGCGTGGGCGGGACCGGGGGCATGGGTTCAGGTGGGTTGTTCTTCGAGTTTGGCGATCATGCGCCGGAGTTTGGCCAGGGCCAGATTTTGAATCTGGCGGATGCGCTCGCGGGTCACGCCGAATTGGGCGCCCACCTCCTCGAGGGTCTTTTCCCTGCCGCCGTCCAGCCCAAAGCGGGAGCGCAGGATTTGCTGTTCGCGCGGGTCCAGGCGCTTGATCAGTTCGCCCAGCAGGTCGGTCAGGGTCTTTTCCTCGAGCTTGGTGTACGGGTTTTCGGCGCGTTCGTCCTCGACCACTTCGGCAAAGGTGTTGGTTTCGTCCTCCCCGAGGGGCGCGTCCAGGGAGGCGGGGCGGAGCGCGGCCATGCGCAACTGGGCAACCCGGGCGGGGGTCATGCCCAGTTCCTCGGCCAGTTCCTCGTCGGTGGGTTCGCGGCCGAGGATGTCCTGCAGGTGCATGGCCACGCGGCGCATGCGGGAAATCTTGTCCACCAGGTGCACGGGCAGGCGGATGGTTTTGGCCTGGTTGGCCAGGGCGCGTTTGATGGACTGTTTGATCCACCAGGCGGCGTAGGTCGAGAGCTTGCCGCCCTTGGCGGGGTCGAAGCGCTCGACCGCCTTCATCAGGCCGAGATTGCCCTCGTTGATCAGGTCCAGCAACGGCAACCCCAGGCCGTCGTAGTCGTGGGCGATCTTCACCACCAGCCGCAAATTGGCCTTGATCATGTGATCGCGGGCCTTGCGGTCGCCGCGCTTGATGCGCGCGGCCAGTTCGATTTCCTCCTGCGGGGTGAGCAGCTTCACCTGGCCGATCTCGCGCAGGTAGAGCTTGATGGCCGAGTCGGCGTCGTAGCTCTCCGGGCGCGTGTCCGCCTCCAGGGCGTCGTCGCGGGGCACCTCCACCGGGGCGGCACCCTCCGGGGCGGCGGCCGACCCGGCGGCGGGCGGGGACGGGGCCGACGACGCGGTCTGCGCGGGCGGCGGGGTGGGGGGCTCCGGTCGGGGGGGGGGTGCCACCGGGGTTTTTTTTCGCGAACGCCGCGCCGACCCCGGCCGGGCCGACACCCGGTCTTTGCGCGTGGTGCGGGATTTGCGGGAAACCGCCATGGACCTTCGCCAGACTGGACAGGACCGGCGGGGGCTTCAAGCAAATTGGCGGCACGCAGCCCGGGCCGGCCGCCCCTCGCCGCCCGCGATTCCGGTTGCCGAACCGGCCGGCGCGAATTATTCCGCCCCTGTCCCATGCACGCCGCCCGTTACCTTCTGGCCCTGGCCCTGGGTGGACCCGCGCTGCCGGCCGAGCCGCCGCCGGCCGAGCCACCCGTCCGGCGCATTTACATCACGCACTTTTCCCACACGGATTTCGGCTTCACGGACCTGCAAAGCGTCTGCCGCGAGCTGCAGGTGCGGTATCTGGACATCGCCCTGGACGCGGTGCTGGCCACGCTGGACGGCCCCCCGGAACGCCGCTTCTGCTGGAGCGCCGAATCGGTCGTGGCGGTGCACGACTGGTGGCAGGCGGCCCCGCCGACGCGGCGGGAAGACTTCCGGCGGGCGCTGCGCTCCGGCCAGTTGGAGGTCACCGCCCTGCCGTTCAACCAAACGCCGTTTCTCAACGCCCGCCAGTGGCGGACGATGTTGCACTGGCTGCCGGAGGAGCTGTGGGAGGAGTGTCGGCCCACCGTGGCCGTGCAGAACGACGTCAACGGCTTCCCCCGCGCCGGGGCGCTGGCCCTGCTGGACCGGGGCATCCGCCACCTGTTCATGGGCATCAACCCGGACAGCGGCGGACCGCCGTTTTACCGGCCCGGGGCGTTTTGGTGGAAGATGCCCGACGGTCGCCGGCTCTTTGTCTGGCTGAACCATTCCTACCCGGCGGGCTTTGACTTCTTCGAACCCGAGGAATGGCGGCGCGGCCCCGTGCCGCGCGCCGGCGACCTGCAATTCCGCCCGCCCCGCGGCAGCGACGTGTTCAAGACCGACGAGGCCTCCCTGCGCGCCGCGCACGCCCGGTGCCTGCAGCGCCTGGCCCAATTGAAAGCGGAAGGCTACCCCCACGACGTGCTCACCATCTCCGTCACCCACCAGTGGCGCATGGACAACGACCCGCCCTTCCCGCACCTGGCCGCGTTCGTCGCCGCCTGGACCCGGTTGGGACTGCAACCGGAGCTGCGTCTGGTCACCGTTTCCCGGGCGGTGCGGGAGATGGAGCGGGCCATTGGCGAGCGGGTGCCCGAGTACACGGGCGAGTTCACCGACTGGTGGGCCAACGGCACAGCCAGCGCGCCGCGCGAAGTCGCTGCCAGTCGCCTGGCCAAGCGCCTGCTGGCCGCGGCCGAAGCGCCCCTGTGGGGGCCGCTGTCCGCCGCGGCCCGGCACAAGGTCGAGGCCCTTTACCAGGACCTGTGCCTCTTCGACGAACACACCTGGGGTTCGAGCCTGAGCGTGGCCCTGCCGTGGAGTCCGGACACGCAGGCGCAGTTTGCCGAGAAGGCCCTGTTCGCCTGGCGACCGATGGCCCACGCCGAGTGGCTGCTGGCCCGGCGCGTGCGCACCCGCCTGCTCGACGCGGGCGAGGGCCTGTTCGTGGCCAACCCCACCCACGCCCCCTTCAGCGGCTGGGTGCGGCTCAACGCCACCAGCCTGCGCGGCGACTTCGCCTCCCTCGAGGTGCCCGGCGAGCACCGGCGCCTGCCCCTGTTTTTCGACCCCGGCCTCAGTCCCTGGCACCGGCCGGCCCGGCCGGAGGACCTGACCCGCGAAAACCTCTCCGCCACCCATGCCGACAACGTGCCGCGCCGCGTGGCGAGGTTCTGGCTGGAAGAACTCCCGGCGGGGCAGGTGCAGAAACTGCGGCTCAGCCCGCAGCCCGCCGAAGCCCCGGTCGCTCCGGCCGCCGGCCCCGCCGTGAACCGTGACCCCCACGGCTGGCCCACCGACGCACGCTGGCCGGGCATGACCCGGCCGCTGTTCCTGCCCGGGTTCGGCGATTTCCTGGCGGTGCAGGTCAACGCCTTTGCGCCGCGCTGGGCGCTGCTGGACATCGCCTACACCGGCGACGCCGCGCCACGCGAGCGGTTGCGGCGCGAACGCCTGGTTGAGGTGCGGGCCGAGCCCGAAGGGGCCGCGGTGTTCGAGGAAACACCGCACACGCTCCGGTTCACCCAATGGCTGCAGCATCCCCGCCTGGCGTGGGCCGTGCGCACCCTCGAATTGTGGAAACGCGAGCCGCGCGCGCGCTTCGTGTTGCGCCTGGACCGCCGGTCCTCGCCCGCGCCGGAAATTTTCTTCGTTGCCTTCCCGCTGCCCTGCGAGGGAGTCCTGCCCCGGCTGAGCTGCGGCGGCGTGCCCTTTACGCCCTACACCGACCAGTTGCCCGGCAGTTGCCGCGACTACTTCGCCGTGGACGGCTGGGCGCACTACGCCACCCCCGCCGGCCACTGGCTGTGGGTCAGCCGCGACGCGCCGTTGCTGACCCTGGGCGGCCCGCACGTCTGGGCGCGGCGCACCGAGCCGCCCCCGGACGCGCATCGCGTGCTGGCCATGCTCTTCAACAACTGCTGGCACACCAACTTCGCCGGCGACGAGCACGGCGTGATGGAGTTCCAGTTCGACCTGGTCTGGCGGGAGGACTTGAGCGGCACGGACCGGGCCGCGGCGCTGGCGGACGCGCTCGCGAGCGAGCCGGTGCTCTTCCTCAACGGCCCCGGCTCCGATGATCCCTTCTTGCGGGAACACCTCTTCCGGCCCTAAACCCCCGCGGGCCGGGCCGCGGTCCCATCCCTGCGCGGCGGGCGGCGCTGCACGTAAAGCACCGGCAGCACCACCAGCGTCAGCAGCGTGTTGGTGAAAATGCCCCCGATCACCACCGTGGCCAGCGGCCGTTGCACCTCCGCGCCCACTCCGGTGTTCACCGCCATCGGCACAAAGCCCAGCGCCGCCACCAGCGCCGTCATCAGCACCGGGCGCAGCCGCACCAGGCAGCCCTCGCGCACGGCCGTTTCCAAGGGCGTACCGGCCTCCAGTTTCTGGCGAACGAACGTCACCAGCACCAGGCCGTTGAGCACCGCCACGCCGCTCAGGGCGATGAACCCGATGCCGGCACTCACCGTGAACGGCATCTCCCGGAGCCACAACGCCAGCACCCCGCCCACCGCCCCCAGCGGAATGCCCGTGGCCACGATGAGCACGTCACGCAACGAGCGCAGGGCGAAATAGAGCAGCACGAAAATCAACCCCAGCGCCAGCGGCACAACAAACATCAGCCGTCGGTTCGCGCGTTGGAGGTTCTCGAACTGGCCGCCCCAGTCCAGCGTGTAGCCGGAGGGCCACTTCATCTGTTCACCAATTCGCTGTCTCGCCTCGGCCACAAAACCGGCCACATCCCGACCGCGCACATTCACCTGCACCGTCACGCGCCGGCGCGCCCATTCGCGGTTGATGCTGGCCGGGCCTTCGGTCTCCTTCAACCGGGCCAGACGCTCCAACGGCAGGACCGCGCCGGTGGCCGTGGGAATGAGCGTGGCCGCCAGTGCGTCCGGGTCCGTTCGCTGGCGATCGGGCAGACGCACCACCAATGGAAACCGGCGCTGGCCCTCGCGCACTTCGCCTACCGTTTTTGTGCCCACCGCTTCCACGATGTTCAGGACGTGGCGCCGGGGCACGCCGTAGCGGGCGATGGCTTCCGGATCAATTTTCACCTGCAGCACCGGCTGGCCGGTGAGTTGTTCGCCGGTGATGTCGGCTGCGCCGCGGATGCCGGCCAAGACACTCTGCACCTGCTCGGAAAGTTCGCGCAGGGTCTCCAGGTCGTCCCCAAAAATCTTGATCGCCACGTCGCCGCGCACGCCGGCGATCATTTCGTTCATGCGCATTTCGATCGGCTGGCTGAAGGCCACGCTCATGCCCGGCAGTTTGGCCATCACCTTGCGCATGGCCTCCACCAACTCCGCCTGCGTACGCGCTTTCTTCCACTGAGCGCGAGGTTTGAGTGCAATGAAAAAGTCCGTCAATTCGATTCCCATCGGGTCGGTGGCCACCTCGGCGGTGCCCAGGCGCGACCAGATGTGGGCAATTTCATCCGGAAATTCGGACAACAAGAGCTGCTCAATGCGGTCGTTCCACCGAACAGATTCTTCGACCGAAATCCCCGCCAACCGCACGGCGTTGGCCACGATCGCGCCTTCCCCCAGTTTCGGCAGAAATTCGCCGCCCAGACGCATGGCGAGCACGCCCGCGCCGGCCACCAGCACCATGGCCGCGAGCAAGGTGGCCGCACGGAAACGCAGCGCAAGGTTCAGCACCGGCGTGTACAACCGCCGCGCCAGGCGCACCAGCCACGGATCGGTGTGCTTGATCTCCCGCGGCAGGAGCAGGCCGGTCAACACCGGGATGAGCGTCAGCGACAGGAGGAGCGAACCGAGCAGTGCAAATATCATCGTCAGCGCCATCGGCTTGAAGAGTTTTCCCTCGATGCCTTCCAACGTCAGGATGGGCAGGAAGACGATCAGGATGATGCCCCCGCCGAAAGCGACCGGACGCGCCACTTCCAGGGGCGCACTTCGCAGGACTTGCTCGCGCTCCTCTTTCGTGAGCGGTCGCCCCAGCTCGTGTTGCCGTTGCGCCAGCCGGCGCAGGGCATTCTCCACCATCACCACCGAGCCATCCACGATGATACCAAAGTCAATTGCGCCCAGGCTCAAGAGACTGGCGGCGATGCCGGCCTGAAGCATCCAGTTTCCGGCAAACAGCATCGAAAGCGGGATCGCCGACGCGACAATCAGGCCGGCGCGCAGGTTGCCCAGGAAGGCGAACAACACCGCGATGACCAACAACGCACCGGCCAGCAGGTTGTGCTCGACGGTGCGGATGACTTTGTCCACCAGTTCCGTGCGGTCATAGAGCACTTCCAGCTTGATGTCGGGCGGGAGGAACTTTTGCACCTCCGCCAACTTCTGCTTCAGCGCGCGCGTCACCCCCGCGCTGTTTTCGCCCATCAGCATGAAACCCAAGCCCAGCACAACCTCGCCCTGACCGTTGGCCGTCACCGCCCCGCGCCGGATTTCGTGGTCCACCTGCACGGTGGCCACGTCGCGCACCCGCACCGGCACGCCGTCGTGCGCCGTAATGACGATGTCGCCGATTTGCCCGGTGTCGGTTGTCTGGCCGATGCCATGCACCAGCAGTGACTCGCCGCTGCGCACGATCTGGCCGCCGCCCACGTTCTGGTTGTTGGCCCGGAGCGCCTCGAGGAGGTCCTCCAGCGTGACGCGGTGTTTGACCAGCCGTTCCGGCTCGGCGATGACGTGGAACTGTTTCTCCAACCCGCCCCAGGAATTGACCTCGGCCACACCGCGCACCTTGCGCAGCTCGGGCTTGATGACCCGGTCGTGAAGTTCGCGCAGTTCCATCGGCGTGCGGTTGGTGTTCTCCGAGCGAACAACGTAATGAAAGACTTCGCCCAAGCCGGTCGAGATCGGGCCGAGTTGCGGGCGCGCGATGCCCTCGGGCAGTTCCACGCTCTGCAGCCGTTCCATGATGAGCTGGCGCGCCCGGTAAATGCTGGTGCGATCGTCGAACGTGGCCACGACCTGCGAGAGGCCGAACTTGGAGACTGACCGCACGTTTTGCAGACCGGGCAGACCGCTGATCGCCAGTTCAATCGGCAGCGTGATCTGCTGTTCGACTTCTTCCGGATTCAACGCCGGAGCGACGGTGTTGATCTGCACCTGCACCGGCGTGGTGTCCGGGAAGGCGTCCACCGGCAGGGTCAACAGCGCGCGCCCGCCCACCACGATCAGCACGGCCG
>CALFAV010000045.1 GCA_937946835.1 uncultured Verrucomicrobiae bacterium
GTGAGTCGGAAGCAAAAAAATCGGGACTAAAACAGCCTCCACGGAGAGGGACAACCAGGTCGCCTGGAGACGGGACAGACTGGCGGGTAGAACCAGGAAGCCTGAGGGTGGGGCAACAGGCCATGGACGACAGACCGGTCATCTCACCGACGGGCGAGGGCGAATCCCTGGTTCGGTTTCGGAACAGCCAGGGAGGCGAAGCGCGCGGGACGCTGCTGCGGTTGACCCGGGACGAAGCGGTCTTCGAGGTCTATAACCCGTACAGCATCGTTCAAGCCTCGGAAGTTCTGAACGAGTTCCAGGTCTTCATGACCGACCGGCTGGTGTACTCGGGCCGGGCGGTGGTGCAGGGGCTGGTCAACACCGGGCTGATGCTGGTGTGCGACGTCAGCCTGGACGATGCGTGGGTGGATGTTGACATCTTCCTGCCCCTCAACGAGCAGAAGCGACTGTTGGGTGAGTTCAACGCCTTCCAAAGCGAATGGCAGCGGGTCCAGCAAATCCTGCCCGATTACAAAGTGGTGGTGGCCGATGTGGGCAGTTTTTTCCTGGATTTGCGACGCTGGCTGGAGCGAATTGAACTGGGCATCCGCTCCAGCCCGCACACGGACCGTTCACAAATGGAACGGGAAGTAATCGAGCAACTGCGCCCCGAGGTGCTGCCGGCCATTGACCGGCTGTTTTTCCGCTTTGAGCAGGTGGCCAACACCGTCTCCGAAGACCTGTTGCCTCTGCACCGCACGTATGTCAAACGCCAGCTTCACCCCTTCGTTTTGACCGCCCCGTTTGCCTACCGCACCTACCAAAAACCGCTGGGCTACGCCGGGGACTACGAGATGGTGAACATGATCCTGGGCGACCCGTTCATGGGGGGGTCCTTGTTCGCCAAGGTGTTGAATGTCTGGCTGTTGGCCCAACCTTCGGCCCAGGCACACCGGAACCGCGTGGCCTACCTGGCCAAACGGCTGGAGGAGGAGGTTCAACGTCGGGCTTCCCAAGGATGCCGGGCCAAGGTCTTGAACCTGGGCTGCGGACCGGCGGGGGAAGTCCAACGCTTTCTGGCCCAAAGCCCGGTCTCGGACATGGCCGACCTGGTGTTGTTGGATTTCAACGACGAGACCCTGGAGTACACCCGTCGGGTGCTGGAAGCGTTACGCGAGGATCACCACCGGCAGACCCGGTTGATGTTCGAGAAACGGTCGGTGCACCAAATCCTCAAAGACTCGGGAAGGGCCCCGGCCGCCGCGGTGGCCGGCAGGTATGATCTGATTTACTGCGCCGGGCTGTTTGACTACCTCTCCGACCGCATCTGCAAGCGGTTGATGACCTATTTTTACGAGCTGCTCGCGCCGGAAGGCCTGCTGATCGCCACCAACGTGGATGCCTCCAACCCCAACCGCAACAGCATGGACCTGATTCTGGAGTGGCATCTGATTTACCGCACCGCACCGCAAATGCTCGAGCTGTCCCCCGAGCAGGCCGATCCGGCCGACTGCCGCGTGGAGCCCGACCCCACCGGCGTCAACATTTTCCTGGAAGTCCGCAAACCCGGTGAACGCTGATTTCTCCAGCCTGTTGAGCGACGCCGACTTCCTTGCCGCCCGTGAAAAAGACGAGCGCGAGGTGCGCATCCGCACCGGCAAGCTGGCGTGTGTGTTGGTCATCTTCCTGATGCCGGTGGGGATGGTCCTGGATTTGATCGTGTTCAAGCGCTTCCATGCCGAGTTCTTCTGGTTGCGTCTGCTGTGCTCGGTGTTGGCGGGCGGCGTGCTTGCCCTCCACTACCTCCACGCCACGATCACGTACTACCGGGTGCTCCAGCAATTGATCGTCTTTTTCCCGGCGGCCTCCATCAGCCTGATGATCTACCTCACCAACACCGGAGAACGGGGTTCGTCGGGGGTGGAGTTTACCGACTTTTCTCCCTATTACGCCGGCCTGAACCTGATTCTGGTGGCGCTCAGTGCCGTCGGCCACTGGAATTTCCGGGACAGCTTGATTTCCGTGCTCTTGGTGATTGGTTTGTACCTGCTGGCGGAGTGGGGCAGCTCCTGGTCACCCGCCCTGGGACCCAACCTGTTCTTCCTGGCCCTCACGGGGATCATTGTCCTGGCGGGCAACCGCGTGTTCAACCAACTGGCCTTCCGGGAGTTCGTCACCCGCTACCAACTGGACCAGAGCCGCCGCGCGGCCGAGGAGGCCAACCGCAAGCTGCTGGAACTGGACCGGGTCAAGAATCGCTTCTTCGCCAACATCAGCCACGAACTGCGCACGCCGCTGACCCTGCTGCTGGCGCCGTTGGAAAAGATGCTCAGCGACCGGCGCCTGCAGAACGACCCGGTTCTCTTCAAGCTCCTCCAGAGCATGCACGCCAACGGGCTGCGCCTGCTGCGCCTGATCAATGACCTGCTCGACCTGGTGCGCCTGGAATCCGGGACCATGGAAATCAACCGGGAACCGGTCGCCCTGAAGGAGTTCCTTCACGGCCTGCTCAGCGCGGTGCGCAACGTGGCGGACGACCGCCACATCCGGCTCAACCTCCAGGTCGCCCCCGAGGTGGGCACCGTGCTGGCCGACCTGGACAAGCTGGAGAAAATCCTCCTCAACCTGGTGTTCAACGCCCTCAAATTCACCCCGGCCGGCGGGCGGGTCAGCCTCACCTGTGCCAGGGAAAACCAAGAACTGGTTCTCACGGTCAGCGACACCGGCATGGGCATCCCGCCCGAAAAACAGCCCTTCGTCTTCCAGCGGTTCTGGCAGGCGGATGTCTCCGCCCAGCGCAAATACCAGGGTGCCGGCATCGGCCTGGCGCTGGTCAAGGAATTGACGGAAATCCAACAGGGCCGCATCGAACTCCACAGCGAACCGGGGCAGGGATCCCAATTCACCATTCGCCTGCCCTACCTCGAGCCCTCGGCCGCCCCCGCCACGCGGAAACCGGCCTCACCCCAACCCGGCCCCGTAAGCCCCGAGGAGAAGACCGCCACCGACACCGAATCCGAATGGCTCCGCGGTCTGTACCGGCGCGCCGAGCTGCTTCCCACCTTCAGCCGGCTGCAGGACACCGTGCGACCCGTGCCGTTGTCCGACACCCGCAATCTGCCCAAGGTACTGGTGGCCGACGATGAGCCGGACATGCTCGCTTTCATCCGGATGCAGTTGGAAGAGGAATACCGCATCATCGAGGCGGTGGACGGCGAACAGGCCATTGCCCTGGCGCGCCAGTACCTGCCCGACGCCCTGCTTTGCGACATGATGATGCCCGGGGCGGACGGGTTGGCCGTGTGCCGCCAACTGCGCCAGAGCCAGGCCACCAAGGCCCTGCCCATCCTCCTGATCACCGCCCGGGCCGACGAGGAAACCAAACTGGCCGCCCTGGAGGCCGGCGCCAGCGATTTCCTGACCAAGCCTTTCTCGGTCACCGAACTGCGCGTGCGTTTGCGCAACCTGGTGCTCGGCTCGCAGCTCCAACGCCAACTGGCCCGGCAAAACCAGGTGCTGGAATCCACCCTCAGCCAACTCAAGGAAACCGAAACGCAACTGGTCAGCGCCGAAAAAATGGCCGCCCTCGGCCGCCTGAGCGCCGGCCTGATGCACGAGGTCAGCAACCCGCTGAACTTCCTCAAAACCTGCCTCCACATTCTCAAGAACCACCTCAGCGAACTGCCCGAAAAACAACGCGCCACCTTTGCCGAGGTCCTGACGGACATCGAGGACGGCCTCACCCGGGTGCAGGGCATCGTGGGCGACCTGCGCACCTTTGCCCACCCCGATCCGGTCCAGCGCGACGGGGTCAGTGTGGAGGGCCTGGTGGGAGTGGCCCTGCGGTTCCTGCGCCAGGAATTGAAAGACGGTGTGGTAAGGCTGGACTTGAATTTGGCGCCCGAACACGCGATTTTTGCCAACCGCAACCAACTGATCCAAGTGCTGTTGAATCTGCTCCAAAACGCCGTTCACGCCGTGAAGAAAAAGCAGTACCCGCCGGGGGTTACCCCCGCCATTCGCATTGAAAGCGGCACCCGCAATGGCATGGACTACCTCCTGATCCGCGACAACGGACCCGGCGTGCGCCCCGAACACCTGGACAAACTCTTCGAGCCGTTTTTCACCACCAAGGAGGTGGGCGAGGGCGTGGGGCTGGGCCTGAGCATCTGCTACCGCATCATTCAACAACACGGCGGCCGCATCAGCGTGGACAGCCGCTACGGCGAATACTGCCAGTTCACCATCGAGTTGCCGCGACGCGAGGCTCCACCGGTCTCGGGAGCAACTCCAAAAGCGGCCCCGCCGCGCGCCGCTTCGCCCGCCCTGCCGGTCGCAGCCTGAAGTTCCTTTGCCATGCAAACGACCTACGACTACCAGAAGTACCTGATCCTGTACGTGGATGACGAGGAGCTTTCGCTCAAGTACTTCGCCCGTGCTTTCGGCAACCAATTCCGCATTCTGACCGCGTCCAATGCGACCCGGGGACTGGAGTTGGTCAAGGCCCACGCCGACGAACTGGGGTTGCTCATGACCGACCAGCGCATGCCCGGCGTCCCCGGCACCGAACTGCTCGAAAAAGCCCGCCAGGTGGCCCCGCGCGCCGTCCGCATACTGGTCACCGCGTATGCCGACCTCGATTCGGCCATCCAAGCCGTGAACACCGGCGCCATCTACAAATACATCACCAAACCGTGGGAACCGCGGGAACTGGAGGCCACCCTCAAACGCGCCCTGGAGTTCTACATCGTTCAGCGCGAGCGCGACCAGCTCCTGCGCGAAAAACTCTCCGTCCTCCACGACCTGGTCATCCGCGACCGCATCATCAGCCTGGGGGTGGCCGCCTCCGGCCTGGGCCACTACGTCCGCAATGCCCTCGTGGCGGTGCAAACCTTTTTGGACCTGGCGCCGCGCCGGCTCGAGGAGGAAAACCTGGCCACCGACCAGGTGCGCAACCCGCGCTTCTGGCATGACTTTTATCAACACACCCGCTCCCAGGTCGAACGCATCACCCAGATGCTTCAGTTCCTCAGCGAGGCCGCGCGTTCCTCGGACGGCACTTTTACCCCGGGCATCTCGCTGCCGGAGCTGGTGCACAGCCGCCTGGCCGCCATCCGACCCCAGTTGACCGCCCGCGCGGTGGTGACCGACCTGCAAATCCCGCCGGACCTGCCCCCGCTGGAAGCCGACCGCCCCCGCTTGGAAAAACTCTTCGATTTCCTGTTTGAGGAGGAACTCAACACCCTGCCCGAAGGGGGGCGGTTCCGGCTCTCGGCCCGGGCCCTGCCGGCCATTGGCGATCAACCCGCGCAAATTGAGTTGTTCCTGGAGGACAACGGTCCCGGCGTGTCCCCGGATTCCCTCCGCTCGCTGTTTGACCCCTTTTACGCCCGCACGGGTGATCCGCGTCAAACCGGCATCCGCCTGATGGCCTGCTACTTCATCGTGTTCCATCACAACGGACACATCCGACTGGATTCGCCCCCCGCTGGCGGCATGCGACTGGTCATCACGCTGCCGGTCCAACAACCGGCCTACCCACCCCGCAGCAACGAGGAGGAATTTCTCCAACGTGTGCTGCTCAACGAGCGCCTCTGGGAAAAAATCCTCTCCGGCGCCTGAACCGGCGTGTCGGTGGACTCGCCGACGCCGCTTTTCCCCCCGTCCCTTCCAAGGGGCAATTGGCGCGCCGGCCGGGAGGGTGTTGGGGGGTGGTCGGGGAAACATTCCCCTCCGGCGGATCCCTTTGAAGACGGCGGGCGTCGTTCGGATTGACTTTCCCGGCCTCGGCCGTTAAGCAGTTGCACGGCGGTTGGCGCGTTCGTCTATCGGCTAGGACACGGCCCTCTCAAGGCCGGAAGATGGGTTCGATTCCCATACGCGCTACCAAATCCGCCGGCGCGGCCGGCGTGCGACACCCGTCCCGGCAAGGCATGCACATCTTCCAGATCATCTTCAACCCGACCAGCGCGGCCGAACTGGCGCGCATGCCCCGGGAGCTGCAGTTGCAAATCCTCGGCGAGTTTCGCGGCGTGCCCACCGAGCTGATGAGCCACGACACCGACCGGTTTGGCAAGTTGCGTCGGGGCGGCAAGGTCTTGCACCGGTACCGGATTGGCGACTTCCGGGTGTACTTCGAGCGGCATGAACTGGGCCTGGTGGTCCACCGCATCCTCCACAAAAACACGCTCAAGGACTTCCAGTTCCGCTCGAACCTGCCCCTGGCCGAGGACGAAGCCCTCCAGGACAACCCCCGGTTCTGGGAGTTGATCGAAGAAGCCTCCCGCAGCCGCACCCGGTCCTGAGCAGGCGGCCTCTCCCCCGCCCCGCCCTGCTCAGGCGGGGTCCTGACCCAGCTCGACGTTCCAGTAGGCCAGGTCAATGAAGTGTTTCCAACTGTCGGGATAGGGTGCCTCGAAGGACACCTGAACAAACGGTCGCCAGCGGGGCCGCTTGGGCTTGCGGATCAACCGCATTCCCGCCTCCTGCGGCGTGCGGTTGGCCTTGCGGGTGTTGCAACTGATGCACGAGCACACCACATTCTCCCACGAGGTCGGACCACCGCGGTCGCGCGGGATCACGTGGTCCAGATTGAGGTCCTTCCGGTCAAACACCTGCCCGCAGTACTGGCAGGTGTTCTTGTCCCGGGCGAAGATGTTGTGCCGGGTGAACTTGACCTCCTGCTTGGGCAACCGGTCGAAAAACAACAGCAGGATCACCCGCGGCACCCGGATGCGGAAGGAAATCGTGGCAATGGACTCCGGATGCGGCTGGCTGACGGAAAAATCCCGCCACTCCTGAAACCCGAAGGTGCGATACGACCCGTCCCCGTCGCTGAACACCACCTGCGCGTGCCCCTCGAACAACAGGGTCAGCGCCCGCCGCACCGAGCAGACATTCACCGCCTGCCACAGTCGGTTCAACACCAGGACCTGCTGACTCAAAAAGCCGCTCATTGTTCGCTCCCGCGATGCTGCCACGCTAGCCGGGCGGCGAAAAAGTGTCAATCCGGGCGGGCGGCCAGCACCCGCCGCCCTGGGCCGCTTCCCAAACCCATTGCCAAGCCGCCCGCCCGGCCCGTACCATGCCGCGCATGAAGCGAATGGTCTGGTTCCTGGTCCTCGGCCTGGCCTTCCTGGGTCCCGGCCGCCTGACCGGTGCGGGTCCGGACGATGATTTCCTCCGCATTTATGCCCTGATCCAGCAGGGCGACACCTTTTATCAAAACAACCGCACCGGCGAAGCCCGCACCCGTTATCAAGAGGCGCTGCGGCTGCTTTTGGAATTCGAGAAAAACTACCCCGGCTGGAACGAGGCGCTGATCCGCTTCCGCAAACAATACCTCCAGGAACGCATCGGTACTCCGGTCCCCACCCCCGCACCAACCACGGCGGCTCCCGCCCGCCCGGCCGCTCCGGAGAACCCGCAGATCGCCGCGCTCCAGGAAGAACTCAAGTCACTGGCCGCCGAGCGCGACCTGCTCCAGGCCCGCCTGCGCGAAGCCCTGGCCGCCCAACCCGCCGCCGCGGACCCCCGCGAACTGGCCCGCGCCCAGGAACGCATCGGTACCCTGCAGCGCGAAATCGAGCACCTGCGCGCTGAAATCGTCACCCGCGACACCCGCCTCGCCGAGACGGCTTCCCTCCAGAACCGGCTGGCCGAGGCCGAGCAGGCCCTGGAAACCGCCCGCCAAACCCTGGCCCGGCAAAATGAAACCGTCGCCGCCCTGAACCAAAAACTGGAAGCCCTCCAGCGCCAGCTCGAAGAAGCCCGCACCCGTCCCGCCGCTCCGGCGCCCGACCCCGCCGCGCTGACCCGGACCCGCGAGGAACTCGAGGCCGCCCGCCGCCGGAGCGCCGAATTACAACAGCGCGTCGCCGATCTGGAGAAACAACTCGCCGCCCAACCAGCCCCCTCCGAGGCGGCGACCGCCGGCCTGCGCCGGGAACTCGAACAAACCCGTCGCCAAAACACCGAACTCAAACAGCGCGTGGCCGACCTCGAAGCCCGGGTGGAAACCACCACCCGGCAACTCGAGGCCCTCCGGTCCGAAAAAGCCGCCCGCGAACGTCCCCCGACCGAAGCACCCGCCCGTCCGGCCACTCCGGCCCCGCAGACAACCAACCCCGCGGCCGCCCAGCAGCTTGCCGACCTGCGCCAGCAGGTGGAAAAGCTCCGCCAGGAGCTGGCCACCGAGCGCTGGCGCGCCGAAAACTTCCGGACCGAAAAGGAAATTCTCGAAAAGCGTGTGGCTGAATTGGCCGCCGCCAAACCCGTGCCGCCGGCGGCGCCCGTCGCGACCACGGCTCCGGCGCCCGCCCCGGCCACAAATGTTCCTCCGGCCGCCCCGGCAACACCGCCCGACCCCAAACGTGAAAAGGTCCTGGCCAAATACCAGCGCGAGGCCGACAAAGCCCGCATTCAACAACTCGAGCGCGACCGCGAGGAACTCAACAAACGCCTCCGCGTGTTGACCCGGCAATTGGAAGACCTGCGCCGGCAAACCGCCGGGAGCGGGCCCGCCCCGGGAAGCGATCAACTGGCCATCTTGCGCGCGCGGCTCGAGGCCTACGAATCTCGCGCCACGCCCTACACCCCCGAGGAGCTGGCCCTGCTCAAACAAACCGCCGGGGTCCCGGGGGCCGCTCCCAACACCGCCGCCGAAGTCAAAGACGCGCGCCGGCCCTTGCGCCAGATTCCGGCCGGCGCGGCCGCCCTGTTGAGTGAAGCGCAACGCGCGTTTCAGTTGCGACGCTATGACGAGGCCGAGCGCAAGCTGACCCAGGCGTTGCAACTGGATGAGCGCAACGTGGACATGCTCACCTACCTGGCCGCCGCCCAGCTCGAACAAAACCGCCAAGCCGAGGCGGAGGCCACGCTCCAGCGGGTTCTGAGCCAGGACCCCAACAACGCGGACGGGGTCTCCCTGCTGGGGCTGCTCCGCTTTCGGCAGGGCAAGTACGAGGAGGCGTTTGACCTGCTCAGCCGCGCCGCCCAGCTCAACCCGGACAATCCCTACACGCAAAACTACCTCGGCGTCACCCTCAGCCAGCGCGGCCAGCGGGCCGCGGCGGAAAATGCCCTGCGCCGCGCCGTGGCCCTGGATCCCAACTACGGTGAGGCCCATGCCAACCTCGCCACCGTTTACGCCCTGGCCCGGCCGCCGTCCCGCGAGTTGGCCCGCTACCATTACCAAAAGGCCCTGAGCCTGGGCCAGCCCCGCAACCCCGACCTGGAGCGCCGCCTGGAGTCGGCCGAGGCTCCGGCCGGCTCGCCCAACCCGGCCAACCCCTGATGGCCACCGCACCGCCGGCCGCCCCCGTGGCGGGTCAACTCCTCCGTGAACTGGTGGTGTCCACCCCCGGCCGCGGGTTCACGGAAATCACGGATCGGGTACAGGCGGTGGTGACAGCCTCGGGTTGGGAATCCGGCCTGGTGACCCTGTTGCTCCGGCACACCTCCGCCTCCCTCCTGATTCAGGAGAATGCGGACCCCGAGGTCCGGCGGGACTTGGAACAGTACTTTGCCCGACTGGTCCCGGACGGCGACCCGCAGTTCCAGCACACCTGCGAAGGTCCGGATGACATGCCCGCGCACGTGCGCAGTGCGTTGACCGCGGTGTCGGTAAGCATTCCCTTTGTCGCGGGCCGTTTGGCGCTGGGTACCTGGCAGGGGATTTACGTTTGGGAACACCGACGCTCGCCGCATCAGCGACGGGTGATGGTGCACGTGCTCGGCAGCGCCTCCGTTTCCACTTGAGCAAGTCATGTCCACACCCTCTCCCACTCCGCAGCGCCCTGGAGGCATCGGCCCACTGACGCCGCGCGGTTCGCTCCCGCTGGGCCAGCGGCGTCAACGACGCAGCCCCCGCCGCTTCCCCGGCCGCGCATCTCGCCCGGGCGGGCGCCTCACCCGCGCGCTCGGCGGGCTGATCGCCGCTGCCCTGACCGGCTGGACCGACCCGGAAGTGGCTGAGCGGTTCGGCTTCACCGGTCCGGAAATCTTCCCGATTGACAACCTCATCAGCCACCTCCGGCACGCGGACCTGGACGGGGACGGCCTGCAGGACCTGATCGTGGTGAACAATGCCCGCTCGAAGATCAACCTGCTTTTCAATCAAACCGGCCGGACCAACGCCGTCGAGTCCGCCCGGCCGGTCAAACGCGAGATCAACGAACTGCCCCCCGACGCCCGGTTCCGCATTGAGTCCATCGCCTCGGAAAAACGCATCGCCTCGCTGGTGGTGGCGGACTTGAACAGCGACGGACGGCCCGACCTGGCCTACTTTGGCGAGCCCAAGGAACTGGTGGTCCAGTACCGCGAGGGCACCAACGCCTGGAGCGCGCCCAAACGCTGGCCGCTGGACGACGGCCTGCTGGACATGAACGCGCTGGCCGAGGGGGATCTCAACGGCGACGGCCGCGCCGACCTGTTGCTGGTGGGGGAAAGCGCTCTGTATTTCCTGGCCCAGACCCCCGAGAAAACCCTGGCCGAGCCGGTCAAGCTCCCCTACAGCGGCACGGTCCGGGCCGCGCAGATTTTGGACCTCAACGGCGACGGCCGGCAGGACCTGTTGTTGGTCAACTGGGACCAGGCCAATCCTTTCCGCTTCCGCCTCCAAAACCCGGTCGGTCAGCTCGGCCCCGAGGTGCATTTCACCCTCCCACCGTTCCGGTCCTACTGGGCAGACGACCTGGACGGGGATGGCAAGACCGAGATCGTCACCATCGCGCAAAAATCCGGCCGCGCGCAGATTTCCCACTTCGTCGCCCGGCCAGCCGAGCCGTTGGCGGGCGAATTTCGTCAGGGTCAGTTCCAGGTCCAGCCGCTGACCCGCACCACCAAAAGCCGTCGCGGCATGGTCTGGGCGGATGTCAACCACGACGGGACGGTGGATTTGTTGGTCGCCGACCCCGAGGGCGGGCAGCTCAGTGTGTGGTGGCAACAGGCCGACGGTACCTTGAGCGCCCCGCGCTCTTTCCCCGCTTTCACCGGCATCGCCGAAATCGCCGTGGCGGACTGGGACGGGGACGGCCGGGCCGAGGTGTTTTTGCTCAGCCAGGACGAACGGGTTGTGGGCGTCACCCGCTGGGCCGACCCCGCCCACCTGCCCTTCCCCACCCCGCTGAATCTGGAGGGGCGTCCCCTGGCCCTGGCTGCGGGCGCGGCCCGCCCCGGGCAGCCCCCGTGGCTGGCGGTGATCGCCGATTTCGACGGCAAACGGGATTTGATCCTGCGCAACGCGGCCGGGCAGACCCGCCGTCAGCGCCTGGCCGAGGGCTTCAAGGCCAATCCCACCGGGCTGGTCTGGCACGACCTCGACCAGGACGGCCTGACCGACCTGGTCGTGTTGGCGCCCTACGAAAAAATCAGGGTGCTGCGCCAGGTCGAGGACCTGCGCTTCGAGGAACAGGACGTGCCCCCGCCCGGTGGCAGCGCCGAACAACCCTGGTCGAGCCGCGCCGATGTGGACGGCGACGGTCGCCCCGAATTGCTCCTGGCGCAGAAAAACTTCCTGCGCGCCGTCACGCTCGTGGTCGAGCCGCCGCCGGAGGGTTCCACCAACCAGCCGGCCTGGATTTTCCGGGTCAAGGAACAGATCAACGGGGTGTCCAGCAGTTCCCGCATCGTGGGCGCGGCGGCCCTGCCCCGGGGCACCAACACCATCCCCGGCCTGTTCCTGCTGGATGCCGACCGCAAGGTGCTCACCTTTTGCGAGCGTTCCGAAGCCGGCGTCTGGCAAATCGTCCGCAACCTGCCGCTGCCGGTGACCGATTTTACCGCCCTGCATCCCCTGGCGCTGGGCGGGTCCCGGCCCAACGCGATCGGGTTTCTTGGTCTCAACACCGTGGCCTGGCTGCCCTTGCAGGGGGAAGTTTGGGAGTTCAAGGAACTGGACGACTACGAAACCCCCATCCGCGAGGGATACCTCCACGACGTGATTTCTGGTGACCTCAACAGCGACGGCCGGCTGGAGCTGGTTTTCCTGGAAACGGGTAAGCATTACCTGGACCTCGTCACCTACGAGCCGCCCCACCGCCTGGTGCCGGCCAACCGCTGGCAGGTCTTCGAGGAACGCACCTTCCGCGGCCGCCTGGCCCCCCCCACCCCCGAGCCGCGCGAGGCGCTCATCGCTGATTTCACCGGGGACGGCAAAAGCGACCTCGTGGTGCTCGTGCACGACCGGGTGCTGCTTTACCCGCAGGAGTAGGCGCGTACGACCCTCGCGGCCGGCGGGGGGGAAAACGAGGCTGCAGCGGACGGCCGTCGCGGCCCAACGCCGGCCCTCAGATGACCACCCGGAACTGCTCCCCGGCTTTCAGGGACAGGGCAAAGGCGGCCAGCAATTCGGGGATTTGCTCCAGATCGCGCAGGCTCACCAGCTCCACCGGCGAGTGCATGTACCGGTTGGGCAGGCTGACCAGCGCGCTGGGAATCCCGCCGCGGGTCCAGAAAATCACGTCGGTGTCCGTGCCACTGGTGGCGGACATGGCCTCGTGCTGGAGTTTGATGCCGGCCTTTTTGGCCACCGCCTCGAGCCGGGCCACCACGGCCGGGTGGTTGCACCCCCCGTGGGTGAGGGTGGGCCCCTTGCCCAGGCGCACGTCGCCGTGCAGCACCCGGCTCACGGTGGGGTAGTCGGTCGCGTGGGTCACGTCCACCACCAGGGCCACGTCCGGCTTGAGGGTGTAGGCGATCTGGCGGGCGCCCAGCAGGCCCACCTCTTCCTGCACGTTGGACACGGCACAGATTTCGGCGGCGGGACGTTTCCTGGCGCCGGCCAGCAGGCGCAGGGCCTCGGCGACGGCAAAGGTGCCGATGCGGTTGTCGAAGGCGCGGGCCACGGCGATGTCGCCCCGCAGCAGCTCGAATTCAGGGGTGAGGGTCACGGGGTCGCCGATGCGCACGAGTTTTTCGGCCGCGCGCCGGCTGTCCACGCCAATGTCTATGAACAGGTCGCCGATCTCGGGCAGTTTGCGGTCCTTTTCCTGCTTGGTGAGGTGCGGGGCCACGTTGCCGATGACCCCCTTGACCGGGCCGTTGGCGGTGTGGATGACCACGCGCTGGGCACGGGCCACCACGGGGTCCACGCCGCCCAGTTTGCGCACGTAGAGGAAGCCCTCCTTGTCAATGTAGTTGACCGTCAGCGCGATCTCGTCGGCGTGCGCGGCCAGCATCAGGCGCGGGGACCCCCCCTTGTTGAACACCGCCACGCAGTTGCCGTAGGCGTCGGAAAAGGTCTCGTCGGCATGGGCCTTCACGTAATCCAGCCAGACCCGCTGGCCGCGGGTTTCGTGGCCGGAGGGACTGGGGGTGTTGACCAGGGCGCGTAGGAATTCGAGGGACGGGGCACGCATGAGCCGATTGTGCCGGCGGCGGGCGGGAATGGGAAGTGGCAAGCCGGCAGGGCGTTTGACGCCGGGTCCCGCGGCTGTTAAAACCCGCCGCGTGAACCTGCCGGCCAGGGTTAACCAGTCTTTCACACATGCCCAAGTTCGCGGGTCCGGCCCGGCCGTTTTCCAGGTCCGTCCACCTCGCCCATGAGTGAAGCCCCCACGCTGAAGTACCGTCGCGTCCTGCTCAAAATCACCGGCGAGGCCCTGGGCGAGACCGGCACCGGGCTGGGGATTTGCCCGGAACGCATCCGGGAGATTGCCCGGGAAATCGCCGAGGTGCGTGAGCTGGGAGTGCAAGTGGTGGTGGTGGTGGGCGGCGGGAACATTTTCCGCGGCGTCAGCAGCCGCCACCAGGGCATTGACCGCGCCACGGGAGATTACATGGGCATGTTGGCCACGGTCATCAACGCCCTGGCCCTGCAGGACGCGCTGGAAAAGCAGGGCGTGCCCACCCGCGTCCAAAGTGCCATCACCATGGCCCAGGTGGCCGAGCCGTTCATCCGCCGCCGGGCCGTCCGACACCTGGAGAAAGGGCGCGTGGTCATCTTCGCCGGCGGCACCGGCAACCCGTACTTCTCCACCGACACCGCCGCGGCGCTCCGCGCCAACGAGATCGGCGCCGACGTCGTGCTCAAGGCCACCAAGGTGGACGGCATCTACAGCGAGGACCCCAAAAAGAACCCCCGGGCACGGCGCTACGACCGCATCACCTACCAACAGGCCCTGGACCAGCGGCTGGAGGTCATGGATGCCACCGCCTTCGCCATGTGCCGGGACAACGCCATGCCGGTGGTGGTGTTCGATCTGTTCCGCCGCGGCAACATCAAGCGCGTGGTCACCGGCGAATCCATCGGCACCCTCGTGGCCGGCGGTTGACGCGCGCCCGGCGCCCGCTTATACCACCCGGAACCCGGTTCTAAACCTATGTCCATTGATGACATCCTCTTGGAAGCCGAAGACAAAATGGCCAAGACCGAACAGGTCGTGGTGCGCGAACTGGCGGGCGTGCGCACCGGTAAGGCCTCCCCGGCGCTGGTCGAAAACCTCATGGTCGAAGCCTACGGCGCGCAGATGCGCCTCCGGGAACTGGCCGGCATCACCTGCCCCGAGCCCCGGTTGCTGGTGATCTCGCCCTGGGACGCCACCAATCTGCACCCCATCGAGAAGGCCATTCAGAAGGCCAACCTGGGCCTCAACCCGGCCATTGACAAAAAGGTCATTCGGCTGGTGTTCCCCGAACTGAGCGGCGAGCGCCGCCAGGAATTCGTCAAGCTGGTCCGCAAAATGGCCGAGGACGGCCGCGTGGCCATCCGCCACGTGCGCCGCGACGCCATGGAAGCGCTCAAAAAGGAGGTCAAGGCCGGCCATGTGGGCGAGGACGACGAAAAACATGCGGAAAAGGAGCTGCAAAAGCTCACCGACGAATACATCGCCAAGATTGACCAGCACCTCGCTCACAAGGAGAAGGAAATCCTGACCGTCTGAAATCCCCTGCCAGCTCCGGCCCCGGACGCACCGCGCAACACCGTTCCCCGCCACGGCCCGATTGCGCCGGGGGAATGAATTGGGCTCGACATCGCTCGGTGAGCGCCGTTCAGTCTTCCGCCATGAACACCCCTCTCACCCGTCGGCGCTTTCTGGGCCGCGCCATTTGCTGGACCGGTGCGGTGGCCGTCTCGGGGCCGGCGTGGCGCCGCGCCCGCGCCTCCGCCAACGCCAGGTTAAACGTGGGTTTCATCGGCGTGGCCCACCGCGCCGCGGAGAACCTCGCGGAACTCGCCCGGCTGACCGACGCCGTGAACGTAGCCGCGTTGTGCGACGTGGACGAAAACTACCTGGCTGAAGCCCGGGCCAAATACCCCGCGGCCCGGACCTACCGGGATTTCCGCCGGCTGGTGGAGCAGCCGGACCTGGACGCCATCGTGGTGAGCACCCCCGATCACACCCACGCCGTGGCCGCGGCGGCGGCGCTGCGTGCGGGTCGGCATGTTTACTGCGAGAAACCCCTCACCCGCACAGTGTCCGAATGCCGGGCGCTCCGGGCGCTGGCCGCGGAAACCGGGCGGGTGACCCAACTGGGCACCCAGATTCACGCCGGCACAAATTATCGGCGGGTGGTGGAGTTGATCCGGGCCGGGGCCATCGGCACGGTGCGGGAAGTGCATGTCTGGTGCGGCACCCGCTACGGGGAAAAGCAGGAGCCGACCCGCGGGCAGCCGGTGCCGCGAGCACTGGACTGGGACCTGTGGCTGGGGCCGGTGCCGTTCCGCGAGTACAGCCCCGATTACGCGCCCTTCAACTGGCGCCACTGGTGGGCGTTCGGCGGCGGGGTGTTGGCGGACTTCGGCTGTCATTTCATGGACCTGCCCCACTGGGCCCTGGATCTGCGCCTGCCCGATCGGATCGAACCGGTGGACGGACCCCCCGTGCATCCGGAGGCCGTGCCCCCTTGGCTGATCGTCCGTTTTCAATACCCGTCCCGCACCCGCGACGGGCAGACCCTGCCACCGGTCACCCTCACCTGGTACCACGGTGGCAAGCAGCCGCCGGACCCGCTGCTCGACGAGGAGCAACGCCAGTACTTCCGCAGCGGCGTGTTGTTCGTCGGCGAAACGGGCAACCTGCTGGCCGACTACGGCCGGCGCCAGCTTTTGCCGGAAGCGCGCTTCAAGGATTACCCACCGCCCGCCCCGTTCATCCCGGACTCGATTGGCCATCACAAGGAATGGGTTGAGGCGATCCGCAACGGCGGCGCCACCACGTGCAACTTTGACTACTCGGGTGCCCTGACCGAAACGGTGCTGCTGGGCAACGTGGCCTACCGCGTCGGTCGTCGCCTGGAGTGGGACAGCGCCACGGGGCGGGCCACGAATAGCCCCGCCGCCGTCGCTTTCCTCCAACACACCTACCGCGCAGGCTGGCGGCTTTGAACGGTTCGGAGCGGACCGGCCTCAGGCTCCGGCCGCCGCGACCGCGGCCGGTTGCAAGATTCGCTTCAGGTTCGCGGCGATTTCCAAAAACGCCCGGGCCGGCGCGGTGTCGGGGCGCCCCACCACCACCGGTTCGCCGCGGTCGCCGCCCTCGCGGATCTCGGTGAAGATGGGGATTTCGCCCAGAAAGTTCACGCCCCTGCGGGCCGCCTCCGCCCGGCCGCCACCGTGGCCGAAGATTTCGACGCGCGTTCCGTCCGGGGCGGTGAAGTAACTCATGTTCTCGACGATGCCCAAGATGGGCACGTTGACCTTCTCGAACATGGCCATGCCCTTGCGCACCACGCCCACCGAGGCTTCCTGGGGCGTGGTCACCACAATCCCGCCGTCCAAGGGCACGGTCTGGCAAAGCGAAAGCTGGGCGTCCCCCGTGCCGGGCGGCAGGTCCACCAGCAGGTAATCCAGGTCCCCCCATTCCACGGCGAACAGAAACTGCTGGATGGTCTTGGTGATCATGGGACCGCGCCAGATGACCGGCTGCTCGCTGTCCACCAGAAACCCGATGCTCATGAGCCGGACCCCGTGGCTGACGGGGGGCACCAGCTTCTCCTGGTCGCTCACGGTCGGGCGCTCGTGGCAGCCCATCATCAGGGGGATGCTCGGCCCGTAGATGTCGCAATCCAGCAGGCCCACCCGCCCGCCCAGCCGGGTCAGCGCGCAGGCGAGATTGACGGAGACGGTGGACTTGCCCACCCCGCCCTTGCCGCTGGCGACGGCGATGACATGGGCCACGCCCGGCACCCGGTGCTGGTTGGCCCAGGGGTTGGTGGCGGCTGGGGCGGCGGGTCCTGGCGCCGGCGGGGGTTGATGGACTTCCACATGGACCTTTTCCACGGCGGGCAGACCGCGCAGCACGCGCTCCACCTCGGTCCTGATCGTGGCGGCCACCTCGGGATTGGGCGAGGTAAGCTGCAAGGTCACACTCACGGCGCCGGCGTTGACGGCAATGTCCCGTACCAGACCGAAGGAGACCACGTCCCGGGAAAAGCCCGGATACTTCACCGCCTTGAGGGCGGCCCGAATTGCGTCAGGCGTCAACATCGTCCCGGCAGTGTAGTGCGCCACTGCGGGATTGCCAGCCGACCTTGGCGGCACCAACGCCGCGGCACCCCATCGGCGTTCCACCGCGCAGCCGCCGCGGCAGGGTCGGACCCGGCGGCGCCGTGGACGGAACCGGCCGGGGGGAAGTATGGCTTGCCGTTGCCACAATCGGGACCTCCGGCCGCCAAAAAAACCTTGTCGCCCGGGCGGCTCTTCGGCAGCTTCTCCCTTCCCCGCGCGGGACGGCGCGGGATTCACCGAGAGCAAACCAAGCACGTGCGGCTGGCTAGTTACATCGGCGTGTTCCTCGCCCTGGCAACAGCGGGCGGGTGGGTCGGCTTGGCCGCGGGCGGCGAAGGCCATGCCGCCGCGGCCCATCACGAACTGCCCCTGCGGCCGCTGGAGATCGGCCGCATCCTGGGCCTGCCCATCACCAACTCGATGCTGGTGACGTGGATTGTGGCGCTGGGCTTGATCCTTTTCGCCCGCTATGCCACCCGCCAAATCCGCCCTGTCCCGGAGGGCGCCCAGAACTTCTGGGAATGGTTGGTCGAGTCCCTGTACACCTTTCTGGAGGGCATCCTGGGGGGGCACCTGGTGCGCAAAACCTTCTGGTTCTTCGCCACGATCTTCGTCTTCATCCTGTTTTCCAACTGGTTCGGCCTGCTGCCGGGGGTGGGGTCCATCGGCTGGACAGTAACCCTGGCCGACGGCAGCACCGAGTGGCGGCCGTTCTTCCGCGGGGCCAACGCGGACCTGAACATGACCTTTGCGATGGCCATGGTCTTCTTTTTCCTGTGGACGGTGTGGGCGCTCCAGGAAAACGGCGTGGGCGGTTTTCTCGCCCACCTGTTCGGGACCAAGGGCGACACCACCGGGTTGTTGAAGCTCCTGATGGTGGTGGTGTTTTTTCTGGTCGGGCTGCTGGAGGTGGTCTCGATTCTGTTCCGGCCGGTGTCCCTGAGTTTCCGTCTTTTTGGCAACATCTACGCCGGCGAAAACATGCTCGAGTCCATGGCCGCGCTGGGCGGGGCGGCCCTGGGCTGGCTGATTTCCATCCCGTTTTACTTCCTGGAAGTGCTGGTTGGCCTGGTGCAGGCCCTGGTCTTCATGCTCCTGACCGCGGTCTTCACCCTGTTGATCTGCCAGCACGAAGAGGAACACCCCGGCCCGGCGCATCCGGGCGGCTAGACCCTTTCCGGCGCCGGACCGTGCAGCCGCGCGGGGGCGCCGGACCAAGACGAAAGGAACCACCACCATGCTGACCCCCCTGTTGGCTGAACTGAGCGGCAACCTGCACATCGGCCTCGCCTGCCTGGGCGCGGCCCTGGGCGTGGGTTTCATTGGCATGAAGGCTTCGGAGGCCGTCGGGCGCAACCCCGGCGCGTCCACGAAGATTCTGGTCCAGGCGATTCTGAGCACGGCCTTCGCCGAAGGCATTGTGTTCTTCGCCATCTACCTCGCCGGCAAGTAGCGCTCCCGCGACGCGGCCCCCGGGCCGCGTCGCCCCCTTTCCCCGACCATGACCGACTTCCTGGCAATCCTCGCGGCCGCCGCGCCGGCGGCGGGTGAAGCGGGCAACGTGGTGCAGGAAATCTCCCGCACCTTCGGGCTGAACCTGACCCACTTCATCTCCCAGGTCATCAGCTTCAGCATCGTGGCCCTGTGCCTGCATCGCTTCGCCTACAAGCCGATCCTCAAGGTCCTCGAGGACCGCCGCCAGACCATCGCCGAGAGCCTGGCCAACGCCGAGCGCATCAAAGAGGAGCTGGCCCGCACCGAGGCCGCCCGCCGGGAAATCCTCGCCCGGGCCAATGAGCAGGCCGGCAAACTCATCGAGGAGGCCCGGGCTCTGGCGGCCCGGATTCAGGAACAGGAAACTCAAAAGGCCATCGCCGCCGCCGAACAAATCCTGGCCCGCAGCCGCGAGGCCGCCCAGGCGGACTACGCCCGGATGCTGGCCGAATTGCGCCGCGAAGTCGGCCGCCTGGTCGTCCAAACCACGGCCCGCGTCACCGGCAAGGTGCTCACCCTCGAGGACCAGCGTCGCCTGGCCGAAGAAGCCACCCGCCAGCTCGCCGCCTGAACGTTCACCGCGATTCTCCCGCCCGATGCGCCTCAGCAAACAAGCCCGCCGCGTGGCCAAGGAATTGTTCGCGCGCTGCCGTGTGGACGATCGGCTGGACGAGGACCGGGTGCGGGCGGTGATCCGCCGGTTGGCGACGACCCGCCCGCGGGGCCATGTGGGAATCGCCCGCTACTTCCAACGCCTGGTGGCGCTGGACCTGGCGCGGCGCAGCGCCCTGGTGGAAAGCGCTGTTCCCCTGCCGCCGGACCTGCGGGGCACGTTGGAGAGCGCGCTGGCCCGGCGCCACGGTCCCGGTCTCCGGTTTACCTTCACCGAAAACCCCGGCCTGCTCGGCGGCCTGCGCGTGCGCGTGGGCAGTGATGTGTACGACGGCAGCATCGCCGGCCGGCTGGCCGCCCTGGCCGCGCGTTTTTAGTCCGAACCTGAGCCCCCCGGATTCGCCCTTTTTTGAAACGCCCCCTATGAGCAACCTGTTGCAGGAGATCGAAGCGCAAATCGCCGGCCTGACCACCGGCCTTCAGCGTCAAAACGTCGGTACCGTGCGCGAAATTGGCGACGGCGTTGCCCGCATCGAGGGTCTCACCGACGCGATGATGAACGAGATGCTCGATTTCGGGAACGGCGTCATGGGCCTGGCGCTCAACCTCGAGGAAACCGAGCTCGGCGCCATCATTCTGGGCGACTACACCGGCATCAAGGAAGGTCAGGAGGTGCGCACCACCGGCAAACTCCTCCAGGTGCCGGTGGGCAAGGAGTTGCTGGGCCGGGTGGTCAACACCCTGGGTGAGCCGCTGGACGGCAAGGGGCCGATCCCCGCCAGCACCTACTACCCGGTGGAGAAGATCGCGCCCGGCATCATCAAACGCCGCTCCGTCAACCAGCCGGTTCAGACCGGGATCATGGCCATTGACGCGATGATCCCCATCGGCCGCGGCCAGCGCGAGTTGATCATCGGCGACCGCTCCACCGGCAAAACGACCCTCGGCATCGACACGATCATCAACAACGCCCGCCTCAACCGGGCGGCCGAGGAGGCGGGGGACACCGGTTACCGCCCGCTGTACTCCATCTACGTGGCCATCGGCCAGAAGCAGTCCAACATCGCCAACGTCATCCGCGTGCTCGAGGAAAACGGCGCCCTGCCCTACACCATCGTGGTGGTGGCGGCCGCCTCGGACTCGGCCACCAGCCAGTACCTGGCGCCCTTCGCCGGCTGCGCCATGGGCGAATGGTTCATGGACCACGGCATGGACGCCCTGATCATTTACGACGACCTGTCCAAGCACGCCACCGCCTACCGCCAGGTCTCGCTGGTGCTCAAGCGGCCCTCCGGGCGCGAGGCCTACCCCGGCGACGTGTTTTACCTCCACAGTCGCCTGCTGGAGCGCAGCGCCCGCCTCAACGAAAAATACGGCAACGGCTCCCTCACCGCCCTGCCCATCATCGAGACCCAGATGGGCGACGTCTCGGCCTACATCCCCACCAACGTCATCTCCATCACCGACGGCCAGATTTACCTCGAGACCGACCTCTTCTACCAGGGCATCCGCCCGGCCATCTCGGTGGGCCTGTCGGTTTCCCGCGTCGGTTCCGCCGCCCAGATCAAGGCCATGAAACAGGTCGCCGGCCGCATCAAGGGCGACCTGGCCCAGTTCCGCGAGCTGGCGGCGTTTGCCCAGTTCGGTTCGGACCTGGACGCCAAGACCCAGGCACTGATCGCGCGCGGCAAGCGGATCGTGGAAATCTTCAAACAACCGCAATACCAGCCCGTGCCGGTCGAGCTGCAGGTGGCCATCCTCTGGGCCGTGCAAAACAATTTCCTGGACGACGTCCCCGTCGAGCAGGTCAAGGAGTTCCAGAACCGGCTGACCGAGTTCCTCACCACCCGCAAGGCCGAGCTCCTGGCCCGCCTGGCCCGGGAAAAAGAAATCAAGCCCGACCTGGCCGAGGCGCTCAAGGCCGCCCTGACCGAGTTCAAGCAGTTGACCGCCTAGCCCATGCCCAGCACCCGCGACATCCGCCGGCGCATCAAGTCCGTCCGGGGCACGGCGCAAATCACCAAGGCCATGCAAATGGTGGCCTCGTCGAAAATGCGCAAGGCCCAGCAGGCCGCCCTCCACGGCCGGCCCTTCGCGGCCCTGGCCCGGGAACTGATGGACCACGCCGTCCGCGGCGCGGTGGATTTCACCCACCCGTTGCTCGAGGTCCGCGCCAGCGGCCGTTCGGCGGTGATCGTGGTCAGTACCGACAAGGGCCTGTGCGGCCCGCTCAATGCGAATCTGTTTCGCGAAGCGGCCCGCTACGACCCGGCCTCGACCCTCTTCATCGCGGTGGGCAAAAAGGCGGCCCAGTTCCTGGCCCGCACCCGGCGCCAACTGGTGGCGGAGTTCACCTACCACGACCCGCCGACCTTCGGCGAATCCCAGGCCATCGCGCAGGCCGCCCAGGAACTGTTTCTCCGGGGCGAGGTCAACCAGGTCGAGGTGCTCTACACCCGCTTCATCAACACCCTGGCTCAACGGCCCGAGGTCTGCCGGCTGCTGCCCATGGTGGACATCGTGGCCCGAACGGCCGCGCAGGATGCGCGCAAGCCCGGGGCCGCCGGCCCCGAACACCCCGAATACCTCTTCGAGCCCTCGCCCGCCGAGGTCATCGGCACGTTGCTCAACTACGAACTGACTTTCCAGGTCATCCAATTCCTCCTGGAAGCCCGGGCCAGCGAGCACAGCGCCCGGATGGTGGCCATGAAAAACGCCACCGAAAACGCCCAGCAGCTCATCAAGGACCTCACCCTCGATTACAACAAGATGCGCCAGGCCGGCATCACCAAGGAACTGCTCGAAATCGCCACGGCCCAGATGGCCCTTGGCTGAGCCGCCGAATGGAAACTTTGACCGCATGAACAAAGGCAAGATCGTTCAAATCATCGGCCCGGTGGTGGACGTCGAGTTCCCCGGCGAACTTCCCGCCATCTACAACGCGCTCACCGTCGAGTACGACATGCCCCTGCACGGGCGCACCAGGCTGGTTCTCGAGACCCAGCAACACCTGGGCGGCAAGTGGGTGCGCACCGTGGCCATGTCCTCGACCGACGGCCTCAAACGCGGCTACGAGGTGGTGGACACCGGCCGGCCCATCTCCATCCCGGTGGGCGACGCCGTGCTGGGCCGCGTGCTCAACGTCACCGGCGACCCCGTGGACGAGCGCGGCCCGATCCCGGCCACCCAGTACTACCCCATTCACCGGCCGGCCCCGGCGTTGGTGGACCAAAACCCCTCCCCGCAGGTCCTGACCACCGGCATCAAGGTCATTGACCTGATCTGCCCCTTTCTCAAGGGCGGCAAGGTGGGCGCCTTCGGCGGCGCGGGCGTGGGCAAGACCGTGGTCATCATGGAATTGATCAACAACATCGCCAAGCTCCACGGCGGCGTCTCGGTCTTCGCCGGGGTGGGCGAGCGCACCCGCGAGGGCAACGACCTGTACCACGAGATGTCCGAAGCCGGGGTGATCAATCAGCAAAACCTGGGCGCCTCCAAGATCGCGCTGGTGTACGGCCAGATGAATGAGCCGCCCGGCGCCCGCCTGCGCGTGGCGTTGTCCGGCCTGGCCATCACCGAGTACTTCCGGGACGAAAAGAACCAGGACGTGCTCCTGTTCATTGACAACATTTTCCGCTTCTCCCAGGCCGGTTCGGAGGTGTCCGCCCTGCTGGGCCGCACGCCCAGCGCGGTGGGCTACCAACCCACCCTGGCCGCGGAAATGGGCGACCTCCAGGAACGCATCACCTCCACCAAGAAAGGCTCCATCACCAGCTTCCAGGCCGTGTACGTGCCGGCTGATGACCTCACCGACCCGGCGCCGGCCACCACCTTCGCCCACCTCGATGCGACCATCGTGCTCGAGCGGTCCATCGCCGAGCTGGGCATCTACCCGGCCGTGGACCCGCTGGCCTCGACCTCCCGCGCGCTCAGCCCCGAGATCGTCGGCCGGGAGCACTACGAGGTCGCCCGCGGCGTCCAACGGGTGCTCCAGCGCTACAAGGACCTTCAGGACATCATCGCCATTCTCGGCATGGACGAGCTCAGCCCGGAGGACAAGCTCACCGTCTATCGCGCCCGCAAAATCCAGCGCTTCCTCAGCCAGCCCTTCTCCGTGGCCGAGGTGTTCACCGGCCGGCCCGGCAAGCAGGTGCCCATCGCCGACACCGTCCGCGGCTTCAAGGAAATTCTCGAGGGCAAGCACGACGACGTGCCCGAGGCCAACTTCTACATGAAGGGCCGGATCGAGGAAATCCACGAAGACTGACCCTGCCCCCGCCCACCATGGCCGCCGCGCTCCAACTCGAAATCATCACCCCCCAGGGCACGGTCTTTGCCCGGGAGGTGGACATGGTCACCCTGCCCGGCCAGGAGGGCGAAATGGGCATCCTGCCGCAGCACGCCCCGCTCATCACCCTCATCGGCGAAGGCGAAATCATCGCCCGCCGCGGCTTCGAGGAACACCGCTTCCTCATCACCGGCGGTTGCGCCGAAATCACCCCGGAGCGCGTGGCCATCCTCACCGTGTTTGCCACGGACGAAGCGGCCATTGACGAAAACAGCGCCGAGGAGGCCCGCCGCCGTGCCGAGGCCCGGCTCAAGGAAAAACTCAGCCCCGAGGAAACCGCGCTGGTCCAGGCGGCGCTGACCCACTCCCTGAACCAACTCAAGCTCAAACGCCGCGGCCGCTCCTGACCGCTTCGGTTCGGTCCCGACCCGCGGTACCGGCGAAAAAGCCCCGCGCCGGGATTGGGTGAGCCGGGGCCAATCGCCGACCGGTTGCCGAAAAACGGGCGTCAAAAAACTCGCCGCCTCCGGGGCACCGTAACTGGTGGAACGCCTTGACGCCGAACCGCCCGCGGGCGAAAAGAACTTCACGCCATGATCCGCCGAGCCCTCCTTTCCGTTTACGACAAGACCGGCATTGTGGACTTCGCCCGTGCCTTGGTGAACCTCGGGGCGGAACTGCTTTCCACCGGGGGCACGGCACGCACCCTCCGCCTGGCGGGACTCCCCGTGACCGAACTGAGCGAGTTCACGGGCTTCCCGGAAATCCTCGACGGCCGGGTCAAAACCCTCCACCCCCGGGTGCACGGCGGTTTGCTTTACCGCCGGGACAACCTCGAACACGAAGCCGCCGCCGCCCGCTACGACCTGCGGCCCATTGACCTGGTGGTGGTCAACCTCTACCCCTTCGAGGCCACCGTCGCCAAACCCGGCGTCTCCCTGGACGAGGTCATCGAGAACATTGACATCGGCGGCCCGGCCATGCTGCGCAGCGCGGCCAAAAACCATGCCTTCGTGACCGTGGTGACCGACCCGGCGGACTACCCGGAGGTGCTCGCCCAAATCCGCGCGCACGGCGACACCACCCTCGAACTGCGGCGCCGCCTGGCCGCCCGGGTGTTTGCCCGCACCGCAGCCTACGACGCCACCATCGCCGCCCACCTGCCGGTGTTCTTCGCCGCGGCCGAGGGACGGCCCGCCCCCGAGCGGGCTCCCGCCGCGCTGCGCATCGAGGCCCCGCTGGTGCAAACCCTGCGCTACGGCGAAAACCCCCACCAGGCCGCCGCCCTTTACGGCCGGTTCGCCGAGTACTTCCAGCAGCTCCACGGCCGCGAACTGTCCTACAACAACATTCTCGACCTGACCGCCGCCGCCGGCCTCGTCGCCGAGTTCGCCGACGACCCGCCCACGCTGGCCATTCTCAAGCACACCAACCCCTGCGGCGTCGGCCAGGGTGCCACGTTGCGCGAGGCCT
Source organism: uncultured Verrucomicrobiae bacterium (assembly GCA_937946835.1). GTDB lineage: Bacteria > Verrucomicrobiota > Verrucomicrobiia > Limisphaerales > J093 > DSVZ01. The sequence continues at coordinate 25,299 of CALFAV010000045.1, forward strand.
GGGACAAGGCCTTGGCCACCGATCGCCAGGCCCCCTTCGGCGGCATCATCGCGGTGAACCGCCCGCTGGACGCCGACTGCGCCGGGGCCATCGCCGAGATTTTCAGCGAGGTGATCGTCGCCCCGGACTTCGCCCCCGGGGCCCTGGCCGTCCTGCAGAAGAAAAAGCATCTCCGTCTGCTGCGCGTGCGCCTGGACCCGCACCGCGCGGCCGGTTGGGAGGTGCGCAGCGTGGGCGCCGATTCGTTTCTCTGGCAGGAAAGCGACGGCCGGCCACTGACCGACGCCGATCTCAAGGTGGTCACCCGCCGCACCCCCACCGAGGCCGAGTGGCGCGCGCTGCGCTTCGGCTGGCGGGTGGTCAAACACGTCAAGTCCAACGCCATCGTCTATGCCGCGGCCGATCGCACCCTCGGCATCGGCGCCGGCCAGATGAGTCGGGTGGATGCCAGCCGCATTGCCGTGTGGAAGGGCCGGGAGGCCGGCACGCTGCCCCCGCCGGGGCAAAAGCCCGCCGGCGAATGCGTGGTGTGCAGCGACGCCTTTTTCCCGTTCCCGGACGGCCTGATCGCCGCGGCCGAGGCGGGCGCCACCGCGGCCATTCAACCGGGGGGCTCGGTGCGCGACGCCGAGGTGATCGCCGCGGCCGACGAACGCGGTCTGGCGATGGTCTTTACCGGCGTGCGTCATTTCCGGCATTAACCCCCGCGGGGTTGCGGCCGACCGTCACTGCTCTTTTAGCTGTTGCACGTGGGCACTTCCCCGAGCAATCGTCCCGGTCGAGCCACCACCTCGCGGGAAACCCGTAAGCCGCTGATCCTGGCCAGCCTGGCGGCGCTGGGGCTGCTGGCGTGGCGGTGGAGTCACCCACCCTCATCTGCCTCCCCTAAACCGGCCCCGGTCATTCTTAACCAGGCGGCGGCGTACGCCGGCTACGCCGGCTCGACCAGTTGCCGCGAATGTCACGCCGAAGCGTTTGAGCAATGGGAACGTTCCCACCACGGCCTGGCGGAGCGGCCCCCGCTGGCGGCGTTGGACCACGCGGCGTTTGACCCGCCCCGCCACTTCACCCACGGCACGCAGACCACCCTGGTGCACTGCGCCGAAGCCCGCCACCTGGTCACCACGCGCGGCCGTTCCGGCTCGAACGAAACCCACGCCGTGGCCCGGGTTATCGGCCACGACCCGCTCCGGCAGTTCCTGGTGCCTTTCCCCGGCGGGCGCTGGCAGGTGCTCGAGGCGGCCTGGGACCCGCACCGCCGTGAGTGGTTCAACGTGTTCGGCGCCGAGGACCGTCAGCCCGGCGAGTGGGGTCACTGGACCGGCCGGGGCCTGAACTGGAACAGCATGTGCGCCGGCTGCCACAACGTGCGCGTCCGCAAAAATTACGAGCCGGCCACGGACACCTACCGCACCGCGTGGGTCGAGCTCGGAGTCGGATGCGAGGCCTGCCACGGTCCGCTGCGCCGGCACGTCGAGTGGCGGCATCGCCACCCGGACCCGGCGCTGCCGGACCCGACGTTGCCGACGATTTCCACCAACCAGATGCTGGCCGCTTGCGCCGCCTGCCACGCCCGGCGCAGCGAGTTGACCGGCGACTTCGCCGTGGGCGACGACTTCTTCGATCACTTCTCGCTGGCCACCGTGGACGAATCGGACCTGTTTTACCCGGACGGCCAGGTTCGTGACGAGGACTACGAGTTTGCCCCCCTGTCGGGCAGCCGCATGGGCCACGCCGGGGTGACCTGTCAGGATTGCCACGAGCCGCATTCGGCCAAACTCCGCCTGCCGGGCAACTGGCTCTGCCTGCGCTGCCACAACGGCAGTGACCCGCGGGCGCCGGTCATCGAACCGGTCAGCCACAGCCGACATCGCGTCTTCGGCCACGACCCCAACGGCGGGCCGCAGGCGGTGGACCTGGCGGCCTACGACCCGCGCCGCATCGCCGAGACCGGCGGCGAGTGTACGGGCTGCCACATGCCGGTCACCTCCTACATGCAACGGCACCCGCGCCACGACCACGGCTTCACCATCCCCGACCCGCTGTTGACCCGCGAACTGGGCATTCCCAACGCCTGCAACCGTTGCCACGCGGATCGCCCGGTGGACTGGGCCCTCGAACACACCGAGCGCTGGTACGGCGAGAAAATGGACCGGCCCGCGCGCCGGCGCACCCGGGTCATCGCCGCGGCGCGGGCCGGGGAAGAATCCGCCCGGGCGGGTTTGCTCGAACTGCTCACCACCGAGACCAACGCCTACTGGCAGGCGGTGGCGACCGGTTTGCTGGGTCGCTGGGGCGCCGAAGCCACCGTGACCGCCGCCCTGCGCCGGCAGTTGACCCACCCGCACCCACTGGTCCGCGAACGCGCCGTGCGCGCGCTGGAACCCGGGCGGGTCGTGGCCCCGGAAATCGCCGCCGCCCTGAGCGCGCGTCTCGAGGACCCCGTCCGCTGCGTGCGCCTGGCCGCCGCATGGGCGCTGCGGGACCGGTTGGATATGAATTCGCGTGCCGGCCGCGAACTGCGACACCTGCTGGACCTGCACGCGGATCAGCCCACCGGCCAGATGCAGCGTGGCGCCTTTGCCCTGGCCCGCGGTGACCTGGCCGGCGCGCGTGCCGCCTACGCCCGGGCGGTGGATTGGGACCCCCGGTCCGCACCCATCCGCCACGACTACGCCGTGGTGCTGAGTCGGGCCGGCCGCGCGCGCGATGCCCTGGAGCAACTGCAGGCCGCGGTCCATCTGGAACCGCACGAAGCCGAGTACGCCTTCAAACTGGGACTGGCCTGGAATGAACTGGGCCGGCTGCCCGAAGTCGCTGCCGCGCTCGAACGCGCCGTGCAGCTTGATCCCCGCCACGCCCGCGCCTGGTACAACCTGGGGCTGGCCCGGGAGGCGCTGGGACGCACCGCCGAAGCCGACACCGCCCTCGCCGCGGCCGAAGCGGTCGCCCCGGCCGATCCGCAAATCGCCTACGCCCGGGCCACGGTGCTGGCGCGGCTGGGCCGTTTGGAAGAAGCCCGGGCCGCCGCCCTCCGCGCGCTGAACCACGGTTACGACCCGGCGGGCGTGCGCGAGTTGCTCGAAGCGCTCGCCCGGTAAGTCCCTCCCCCGGCCCGGCGCCCCTCCGCTCAGGGCCGCGTCAAGTCCCGGCGTTGCGCAGCGTGCACACGCTCAGCACGCTGCACAGCAGCACGGTCAGAAACAACAGGGCGTGGGTTTGAAACACGAAATCGAACCGGGCATGGAGCAAGGCCCCGGCCAGCCCCACCAGCAGGCAGAAGGTGAAGTACCGCGGCAGACGCAGGCCGCCGGGCAGAATGACCGGCACCACCGCCACGGCCAGCAGCAGGCCGAGCAGCGTTGCCCCCAGCCAGCCGTAGGTGAAGCGGGTTTCCAGATAATCGTTGTGGGCGTACCACGCGTCCGTGGCCTGCGGGTCGCCCAGGTGCACTTTGTACAGGTTGGCAAAGGTGCCCGGGCCGGCACCGCTCCAGCTCGGATAGTGCGGCAGCATCCGATGGACGTCCTCGTAAATGGCCGTGCGACCGCCAAAGCCCCCGGCCACGAGACGCGTGGGCGAAAGGTCCCCCCAGGTGACATTCAGCAACGGCCGGGGGTCGAGCCGCGCCCAGGCCTCGGAGGCATCGGCCCGGGCTTTTTCTCCCGCTGCAGGGCCCCCGACAGGCGACGGCAGTGCGGCCACTTCCTCCGCCGGGAGCGCCCGGGACAGCAAGGTGGCGGCCCGAATGCGCCCGCGGATGAGGTCCGCGCCGTCGCCCCGCCCGGCCCAGAGGTGGCGTGAGGCGAAATGTTCCGGCCAAACAAACCCGCCCTTGCCCGCGCGCTGCGCCAGTTTAACCGGCTGGCCGTTCACGTACACCGCCGCCCCGCTTCCCGCCTGGGTGTAGATGATTTCGACCGGCTGGTCCGGGCGGGTGAGCGCGGCGTTGGTGCCGGACAACTCGAGCGCCCGGTCCGGCGCATCCAACACCACCCGTACGCCCACGCGGCCCTCGCCCAGCAGGCGCAGCATCACGGTGTTTGAGCTTTGGTGGAAGACCCCGGGGCTGTCCGAAAGCCCCAAGAGGTTCACCGGGCCGCGGCGGAGATTGGGAGGGAGGGTGAACACGCACCGGAGGGTAAACTCCTGCAGGCCGACCTTGGCGCCGGTGGCCAAAACGCGCGTCTCGTAGAGGAACCGCTCGGCCAGCGGCGCCCAGGCCAGCGCCAGACCGGCCACGGCCCCGACGGGTATCAGCGCCACGGGCAACCCCCACTGCCAACCCCGGCGCCAGGCGCTGAACACCAGCACCGGCAGGCAGGCCAGCATCACCAGGCCGCTGATGAGGGTGCCACCGCGACTGGTGGTCACGAAGGGCGCGGCGGTCATGAACAACAAGCAGGGCAGCAGCGCCAGCGCGGGGGAGCTGGTCAGCCGCCGCAGGAAACTGCCCGAGTCCACCGCCCGCAGATACACCGCGTGCCACAGCGCCAGGCACACCGGCCAGAGCAGGTTCAGATACTGCGCCCCGTTGTTGCGATACCAGAACGGCCCGAAAAACCCGCCCCGCCGCGTCGGGTGCGGGAACAGCCCCAGGAGGTTCTCGGAAGGCCGCAGGGTTCCGGCCACGCCCACCAGCGCCAGCAATGCGCCGTTCACGCTCAACACCCAGAGCAAACGCCGCAGCCGCCGGGGCACGTAATGCGGGCCGCGCCGCTCGTACAGGACCGCCGCCGGCTCGCCGGGTGCGGGAGCCCCGCCGCGCGCGCGGCGGACGTGCCGCTCGTGGCGGGTGAGTTGCGTCAGCCAGTCGCGTGCGCTCCAAAACACCCCGGCCAGACCCAGCGCCGTCCAGAAGTGGAACCAGGTCGAGGGCGCGTCGTAACTGTGCGGGAGCCACGGAATGAACCCGCCGCGTTCGACCGCGCGCAGCGTGCTCAGGTCCACCACCGCGCGGGCATTGAGCGCACTGACCAGATTCCAGAGCAGCACCAACACGGTCAGGACGGCCAGCGCGGCTCCCGCCCAGCGCGGTTGCCCGGCATTCCACCGCACCGGTCGGTAGCCGGTTCGCCGGCGGATCACGGCCTTGGCGGCGAGCAGCCCCCCCAGCAGGTAGCCGCCCCCGTTGAGGGTCCACACCGACCAGGCCGGCCAGCCGGCCAGGGCCCAGGGGGAAAACACGGCCATCCCCAGCAGGAGCCACTCGCTGAGCCGGTCCACCCGCCGGTGCGCGGCCGGTTCATGCCGCTCGACCGACGGCGAACGCGGTGCCGCCGCCGGGGAGCAAACTGCTGGCGGGGTCCCGCCCGTTGCCTCGCTGGCCATGCGCCCGGATTAAACCGGGGGGCGGCAGGCGGAACAAGCCCGCGCGCTGGACCAGAGCGTGCGGTTCATTCGGAACCAGCCGTTCATCCGCGCGGAGGCCGCCACGATTTGACCGGAAAAGCCGCCCGCTGTCCGGGTCCCCCGGCTTGACCGGGCGGGGAGAAGCGCCTAGGGATGGGCCGTCGCCATGCCAACCCGCCCCGACCCAGACCGACCGGAGACCGGTCGTTTTTTCACTCGGCCATTTCCCGGCGCGCGGTTCTCGCCGACGGAAGCCGTGCCTGATGCTACTTCGGCAGGTCGTGTCAGCCGCCGGCGCTTCCTGCAACAGGGAAGTGTGGCGGCGGCCGGCCTGGTCCTGAACGGGCGGGTGCTCGCGGCAGGCACCGGGAGCGCCGGCGGGCCGCCCCCCCTCGAGCGCCTCGGGGTGGCGGTGATCGGACTGGGCGCGATGGGCCGCGGGCACCTGCGCCGGCTGGCCGGGGATCCCGCGGTGCAGGTGGTGGCGGTGTGCGACGTGGACCGCGAACGCCGCGAACAGGCCCGGCAAACCGTGGTGGAGATGACCGCGGCGGCGGGGCGTGCGGCAACCTGCACGGCGTACAACGACTTCCGGGAAGTGCTGGCGCGCCCGGACGTGGACGCGGTGGTGATTGCCACGCCCGATCATTGGCACGCGTTCCAGGCCATCGCGGCCGCGCGCGCGGGCAAGGACGTCTATTGCGAGAAGCCCATCTCGGTGACCATCGAGGAAGGACGACGCGTGGTGGAGGCGGTGCGCCGGTACGGGCGGGTGTTTCAGACCGGCACGCAGTACCGCTCGATGCCGGCCATTCGCCGGGCGGTGCAGTTTGTGCGCGACGCTGGGTTGGGCCGGGTGAAGCACGTGTTTACCCAGTTGCACACCCTGGCCGGCTGGCTGAGCAGTCCGCGCTGTCAACCGTACCGGGCCGTGCTCAATCCGGAGGTGACCGGCCGCTGCTACACTCCCCTGGACTTCGCGCTGCCGGCCGAGTCGGTGCCGGAGGGCTTGGACTGGGAACTCTGGGTGGGGCCGGCACCCTGGCGGCCTTACCACCGGCTGTACCACGAGAACCCTTCGCCGGGCGTGGTGCCCTGGGCCTTCAGCGCGGCGTTTGGCGTGACCTCGAACACCTGGTTCCTCTCGCACGCGGCGGACGTGATCCAGTACGCCCTGGGAGTGGAGGAAAGCGGGCCGGTGGAGATTGTGCATCCCGACTCGGGGCGGTTCCCAACGCTGACGATGCGCTACGCCCACGGCCCGCTGCTGCACTTTGTCCAGGACTGGTCCCAAATCGGGTCGCTCTACCCCGGGGTGCTGCCCGCGAACGCGCGCGTGGCCGGGATGTTTGGCGGGGTGTTCGTGGGCGAGCGCGGCTGGTTGAGCGCGTTGTACCAGAACGGACCGGCGGTGGCCGGTGGTCCTGAAGAACTGCTGCGGGAGATGGAAGAAAAGACCCGCGATGTGTCCCTGGGCGCGCGCGACCATCATGCCAACTGGCTGCAGTGCCTGCGCACCCGCGGCGCCCCCTCCTGCCCCGAGGAACTGGGGCACCGCACGGCCACGTTGGGTCACCTGACCAACATCGCCTACTGGACCGGCCGGAGCCTGCGCTGGGATCCGGATACGGAGACGTTTGCGGAGTGCGACGCCGCCAATCGGCTGCGCGCCCGCCAGCCCCGGCCGCCCTGGCGGTTATAAACCCCGGCCCCGCTGTCGGCCCTTCAGTGGGGCGCCGCGCCGGCCACCGGCGGGCACACCTCCTGGGCCGGTGCCTCCCGCTGCTTTTGTTTCCACTTCTGGATGCGGTCCTGGTGAACGCCGCCCAGGGCCAGCAGCTTGTCGAGGTTGTAAATCATCTCCTCGCGGCGGGTGCCGGTGAGCGAGTAGTCCTGCATCAAAAAAATCGCCTCCTCCGGGCACACCTCCTGGCAGTAGCCGCAGAAGATGCACCGCAGCATGTTAATCTCGAATTCGCGCGGCCGCTTTTCCACGTTGCCGGTGGTGGGGTCCACCTCGGGGCCGGGCGGGGTGATTTTGATTGCCCGGGGGGGACAGACGAATTCGCAAAGCTGGCAGGAGACACACTTGGTCCGGCCGTCCTGGTCCCGGACCAGGTAGGGCGCGCCGCGGTACCCCTCGGGCACCACCCAGCGTTCCTCCGGGTACTGCATCGTGACCTTGCGCCGGAAAAAATGCCGGAGCGTGACCTTGAATCCGGCCCAGATGGCGGGCAGGTACAGGCGCTCCCAGAACGTGAGCGGTTTACGCGGGACAACAGCGGCCATGAGTTCGGTGCTTAGCGGTTTATGCACGCGCCCACAGGAAGGTAGCCGTGAACAGCACGTTCGCCAGCGCCAGGGGCAGCAGCCGTTTCCAGCCCAGGTCCATCAACTGATCGTACCGGAAGCGCGGCCACATCCAGCGCACCCAGATGAACACCACCAGTACCCCCAGCACCTTGGCCAGGAAAATGCCCACATGCGCCAAACCGCCCGCCAGCGTCGCCGCCGGCTGATTCAACCCGGCCCAGGGCAGGGTCCACCCGCCCAGAAACAGCGTCACCATCAGCGCCGAGGCCGCCACCATGTTCGCGTACTCGCCCAGGAAGAACATGGCGAACTTGATCGCGCTGTACTCGACGTTGTAGCCGCCGGCCAGTTCCTGCTCGGCCTCCGGCAGGTCAAAGGGCAGGCGGTTGGTCTCGGCAAAGGCCGCGGCCACAAAGATCGCGAAGGCCAGCGGCTGCTTGAAAACCAGCCAGTCGAACAACCCGCCCGCCTGGTATTCGATCACCCGGCTCAGGTTCAGGCTCCCCACCAGCAGAAATACCGGGATGACCGACAGCCCCATCGCAATCTCGTACGAAATCATCTGTGCGCTGGCCCGGATGCCGCCCAGAAACGGGTACTTCGAGTTGGCGGCGTAGCCGGCCAGCACGATGCCGTACACCCCCAGCGACACGATGCCGAAGGTGTAGAGCACCCCCACGTTCAGGTCGGCGATGACCATTTTCTGCGCCCCCAGTTGCGAGCCGAACGGAATCACCGCGATGGTCAGCAACGCCGGGGTCATCGCCAGCGCCGGTGCCAGCCAGAAATACACCTTGCGCACGTGCGCGGGGATGAAGTCCTCCTTGAGAAAGGCCTTGATGGCGTCGGCGGCCGGCTGCAACAGGCCCCACGGCCCGGCGCGGTTGGGGCCGATGCGGTCCTGAATGGCGGCGCAAATTTTCCGCTCGGCCAGCACCGTGTAGGCCACAATGCTCAGGAGCACCACCACCGCCACCAGCGCCTTCACCGCGCTGAAGATCACAAACTGCTGCGTCGGGTTCAGTTGGTTCAACCAGTCCATGTCGCCAGAAGGGCCGGGTGCGTCCGCGTCCGGGAAGCCATCAGTCCGACCCGCCGCCGCGATGAAACCGTCCCCGCGCGTTCGAGGCCAGCGCGAAAACCGGGGCGGAGATTTGGTTACGAACGGTGCCGGTGCGAAGCGGCGCAGCGCCGATTGGCAATCGGCCGCACCGCCGCCCGGCAGCCGGCAAGCGGGGCAACACCCTGCCAGCTCGCCGGCCGGATTCGACAGCGGGTAGTTGCGCCTTTCCCGCTCGGCTTCAGAAAGCGCCGGCAAGCTGGCGCACTTCAAAGGCTGGCGCCCGGTTCAGTGTGCCTGCCGGCGCCGGGCGTCTTGGCGTGCCTGTCAGCCGTGCCGGACAACGGGTCAGGC
>CALFAV010000046.1 GCA_937946835.1 uncultured Verrucomicrobiae bacterium
CGGTGTTCACGTAGCCCACGGCGTTGACCGAGTACACCTGAGCTTTGGCTGTAGCGGCGCCGACCGCGGCAATGGCGGCGGCAAGCAACAGTGTTTTTGTTCTCATGGTTTGTCGTTTGTTGTTGTTCCGTGTGTGCGGGCCGAAAATCGCCAAGGTCCGAAACGCTGTCAACCACTTTTTTTCAAAAAAATTGACCCGGTCACGCACGAAATTCCCCCCCATCCAGACCGTCCGGTGCCAGCTCCGGCACCTAGGGGAGGTTTCTCCCGGGGTAACGATTCTTTGGAGCAGGCTTTCCGGCCGAGCCAACGAACCGAACCCTGCGGTGATTCGGTCCGTATCTGCTGGCACAACTGACTTTTTCACAATGAGTTGCGGACCCAGCCGGCGGCCTCACCCGGCCCGATCCGCGGGATGGTGATGGTCGGTGCCGGGGGATACTTGGCCCGGACCGGACCCGGGTAACCCCTGGTTGTGGGGGTGGAAGACGCTGGTCAGGATGGCTTCCTTGATTTTCCACAGCAGGGTCATGGTCAGCGCCACAGGCAACAGTGCCAGAACCAGCAGGAAGGCCGAGCCCAAGTGGAGCCAAAGCTCCAGGACCAGCGGCGACCAGGCCGCGCGCGAGCCCAGGGCCGGTCCCAGCTTGAGCAACAGGCCGCACAGGGCCAGGGCGGCGAGCAAGCCGAGGTTGAGATTGGTGAACAGGCGGACCTCCAGGCGCAGGGTTTCATCCGGCAACATGGCGACCAGGCGGCGCAGGGCGGCGTTCAAAGCCGCCAGAAAGGCCAGGCCACCGGCGGCCAGAACGGCCACGGCGATCTGGTAATGCGTCACCTCCGGCATCAGACGCCACCAGTGCAGAAACGGGGCCAGCCCCAGGTTGATCAGGGCCAGCACGCGCACCCGGTCCAGGGCCCGCACCCAGATGCGCTCCCGGGGTTGGAAGGCGGCCATTAAGCTCACGCCGTAAACCACCAGGGCCAGGGCCAGCACCGGGGGCAGAATGCCGGCGCCGGCCAGCAGGGTGGTGCGGGCGGTTTGCACGCCCAGCACCAGACTCAGGGGCACCGCCCAGAAGAGGAGGATCAACCCGCGGACCAGCCGGCCCAGCGAGGGCAGCAAATCCGCCCGGGCGGGAGGGGTGGGAGAAGGGTCCATGCGGGAGCCGCGCCGCGCCGGCCGGTTCAGGGCAGGGCCAGGTAGGTGTACTCGCGCAGGCCTTTTTCGTAGTCGTCCAACAGCCGCATGCCCTCGGAGGGCTTGAGCCGGTCGGCTTTGATGGCGGCGTCCACCTGGGCCTTCATCTGGCGTTTGAGCTCGTTTTCGTCGTACTGAACCGACTGGAGGGCCTGCACAATGGTGGTGCCCTCGATGATTTCCTCGACGTAGTAGCCGGCCGGCTCGTCGGGGTCGAGGAACACGTGCAGTTCGTTGACGCGGCCGAAGAGGTTGTGCAGGTCGCCCATGATGTCCTGGTAGGCGCCCATGAGGAAAAAGCCCAGGTAGTAGGGTTCGGGGTTGCCGTTCCCGTTGTGGGCGAGGGGGTGCAGCGGCAGGGTGTCGCGCACATCGCGCAGGTCAATGAAGCGGTTGACCTGGCCGTCGGAGTCGCAGGTGATGTCCACCAGCGTGCCGTCGCGGGTGGGGCGCTCGCGCAGGCGGCTGATGGGCATGATGGGGAAGAGCTGGTCCAACGCCCAGTGGTCCAGGAGGGACTGGAACACGGAGAAATTGCACAGGTACTGGTCGCCGAGGGCGTCTTCCAGCTCGCGGATTTCCTCGGGGATGTAGGCCTGGCCCTTGTAGCTGCGGACGACGGCGTCGCTGATTTCCCAGTACAGGGTCTCGATCTTGGCCTTGTCCGGCAGATCCAGCAGGCCCAGCGTGAACATGTGCTGGGCATCCTCCTTGCGCTCGAGGGCGTCGTGCCAGGCCTCCAGTTTGTTGAGCTTGGGCAGATTGCGGCGGATTTCGAGCAGCTCGCGCACCAGCGGATGCTCCTGGTCGCCGTACTGGAAGGCGGCCGGGGCGCGGGTTTTGGCGATGGCACCGAAGACCTCGACGATGAGCACGCTGTGATGCGCGACAATGGCCCGGCCGCTTTCGCTGACCAGGTCCGGGTGCCGCACGCCCTCGGCGTTGCACACGTCGGCCACGTAGTACACCACGTCGTTGGCGTATTCCTGGAGGGTGTAGTTGGTGGAGCTGTCGTACGCGGTGCGGCTGCCGTCGTAATCCACCCCCAGGCCGCCGCCCACGTCCAGGTACTGAAGGGCGAAGCCCCGCTTGACCAGCTTGGCGTAAAAACGGGCGGCCTCCTGCACCGCTTTTTTGATGGTGAGGATGTCCGGCACCTGGGAGCCGATGTGGAAATGCAGCAGCCGGAAGCAGTGCGCCAGGTTTTCCGCCTGCAGCAGCTCCGCCGCGGCGAGCAGTTCCGCCGTGGTCAGGCCGAACTTGGCGTTTTCGCCCGCGCTGTCGGCCCATTTGCCGTGGCCCTTGCTGGCCAGGCGCACGCGGATGCCGATGGCCGGTTCCACCCCGGCCTGGCGGGCCTGAGCGAGGATCTGGCGCAACTCCTCGAGTTTTTCCACCACCAGGATCACCTCCTTGCCCAGGCGTGCGCCCATCAGGGCCATGCGGATGAAGGCGGGGTCCTTGTAGCCGTTGCAGATGATCAGATTGCCCGGCTGGCCCTGCAGGGCCAGGCCGGCAAACAACTCCGGCTTGCTCCCCACCTCCAGGCCCAGGTCGTACGGTCGCCCGGCGTCCAGGATTTCCTCCACCACCTCGCGGAGTTGATTGACCTTGATGGGGAACACGCCGCGATAACGGCCCTGGTAGCCAAATTCGGCGATGGACCGGTGGAAGGCCCGGTTGATCACCTCGACCCGGTGCCGCAGGATGTCCTGAAAGCGCACCAGCAACGGAAAGCGCAGCCCCCGCCCCCGCGCCTCTTCCACCACGTCGGTCAGGTCCACCACCGCCCCGGCCTCCTGCAACGGCTTGACGATGACGTGCCCCTCCTCGTTGATGTCGAAGTACCCGGCCCCCCAGCGGTCAATGTTGTACAAGGCCCGGGCTGCGGCCACGTCCCACGGGCCCGCGTCAGCGGAATTTTCGCTCATGCTCCGATTCGTGGGCGCACTATATGAACCCCCGCCCTGAATTCAACCTTGGCCTGCACCGCGCCCCGCCCCCACTCGCCGCAGACTTGCCGGCGCGCCCCCGGCCGGCTCCACTCGCGTCATGTCCGTCGCCCTTCTGTCCCTGATCCGCGAATGCGACCACCTGCTGCGCCCGGAGCAGTTTGCCGATTGGGACGGTGCCCACAACGGCCTGCAGGTCGAAAACCGCGGCCGCGTCCGCCGCCTGGCCGCCGCCGTGGACGCCAGCCCCGCCACGGTGGAACTGGCTCTCGCCGCGGGGGCCGACCTGCTCCTGGTCCACCACGGGTTGTTCTGGACCCCGCGGGTGCCCTGGACCGGCTCCACGTACCGGCTGCTGCGCCGTTTGCTCGAGGGCGACCTGGCCGTGTACAGCGCCCACCTGCCCCTGGACGCGCACCCGCGCCTGGGCAACAACGCGCGCCTCTGCGCCGCGCTGGCGCTGCGGCCCTCCCGGCCGTTCTTCGAGTGCAAGGGCCGGCTCATCGGGCGGCGCGCCCGCACCCGCCGGCCGCGGGCCGAATTGCTCGAAGGCCTGCGCCGCGCGGTGGGGAGCGAGGTCCGGCTCATCCCGGCCGGGCCGGAAATCTGCCGCGAGATCGGCGTGGTCAGCGGGGCGGCGGGCGCCGAGCTGGCCCGTGTGGCCACCGAGGGTGTGGACACGTTCATCACCGGGGAAGGACCGCACTGGACCTTTGCGCGGGCCGAGGAACTGGGGGTGAACGTGTTTTACGCCGGTCACTACGCCACCGAGACCTTCGGCGTGAAGGCGCTGGCCGCGCACCTGGCGCGAAAATTCGGTCTGCCCTGGACCTTTCTGGACCACCCCAGCGGGTTGTGAAGCCGGGCGGCCGCAACCCGGCGTTGACAGCGGGGCGCCGCCGCCGTTTGCTGGCGGGCCATTTACCACGATGAACCCACACTTGATCACCCTGCCGCGCGTTTCCCACCCGACCCGGTTTGTTCCCGGCTTGTGCCTGCTGCTGGCCGCCGGATGCGCCTCGAGTCCCCCCGCGCCGGTTCCCGGCAACCTGCGCGCACTGGAAACGCCGCTGGACCGCTACGTGGCCGCGCCGGACCCGGCCTACCGCTGGCGCACGGTCCTGAGCACCAACCTCGGCGGGTGCACCGTGCACGCGCTGGAGATGGCCTCCCAGACCTGGCTCACCCCCGCCGAGGTCAACCGCCCCGAGTGGCGGCACTGGCTGCTGGTGGTGCAACCGCCCGAAGTGGCCCACGACACCGCCCTGCTGTTCATCTCCGGCGGCAGCAACAAGGACACCCGCCCGCCCCGGCCCGGCGAGCCGTTGCTCGAGATCGCCCGGCAGACCCGGGCCGTCGTGGCCGAGTTGAAACAGGTCCCCAACCAGCCGCTCATTTTCCACCAGGACGGCCGGGAGCGCTCCGAGGACGACCTCATTGCCTACGGCTGGGCGCGATTTTTGCGCACCGGCGAGGAACGCTGGCTGGCCCGCCTGCCCATGACCAAGGCGGCCGTGCGGGCCATGGACACGGTGACGGCCTTTTGCGCCGGGGCGGAGGGCGGCGGCCGGAAGGTGGACCGGTTCATCGTGGCCGGCGGTTCCAAACGCGGCTGGACCACCTGGACCACCGCCGCGGTGGACCGGCGCGTGGTGGGCCTGGTGCCCATCGTCATTGACCTGCTCAATCTCAAACCCTCCTTCGTCCACCACTACCGGGCCTACGGCTTTTACGCCCCCGCCGTGGGGGATTACGTGAACCACGGCATCATGGACTGGATGGACACGCCGCAGTTCGCCCGGCTGCTGGAGATTGTCGAGCCGTTCTCGTATCGGGACCGGCTCACGATGCCCAAGTTGATCCTCAACGCCTGCGGCGACCAGTTCTTCCTGCCCGACTCCTCGCAGTTCTACTTCGACCAACTCCGGGGCGTGAAATACCTCCGCTACGTGCCCAACACCGACCACAGCCTCAAGGACAGCGACGCCTGGCAGACGCTGCTGGCCTGGCAGGACGCGCTCCTGAACCGCCGCCCCCTGCCCCGCTTTGACTGGACCTTCGCCCGCGACGGCTCGATCCGGGTCCGCGCCCACGATGCGCCCAAAGAGGTTCGCCTCTGGCAGGCCACCAATCCCAACGCCCGCGACTTCCGCCTCGAAACCCTCGGCGCGGTCTGGACCTCGACCGTGTTGCGCGACGAAGGCGGCGGCCGCTACGTCGGGCGGGTCCAACCCCCGCCCCGGGGGTGGACCGCGTACCTGGTGGAACTGACCTACGAGCCGGGCGGCCCCGCGCCCCTCAAGCTCACCACCGCCGTGCGGGTCATCCCGGACACCCTGCCCTACCCGCCGCCCAAACCCGGGCAGCGCTGAATCGGGCAGCGGACCTACCTTCCGTCCGGGAAGTACTCATCGGACGGGCCCCGCGCCCCGTGCCCTGCCGAAGCCCCCGCTTCGGCCCGGCTCACCAATGTCCGAACCGGTCCGCCGGCCGCGGATGACGCTCGGGGTGGACCAGATAAACGGTGCGCCCGGAAACCGCCCAGGCCCGGGCGAGGGCTTCGCGCGGAAACACTCGGCGGATTTCCCGGCCGGTGCCGGGGTCGTTGACCACCACCGCGCCCTCCGGGGTGAACCCCCGCACCACCACCAGATGGCCGTCGTCCCGGTCCCGCGGCTGCCCGCGCAACAGGTTGTAGGAGACCGAGACCGCCACCGGCACACCGGCGGCGACCCAATCCTCCAACTCGGCCACGTCGCTGAGCCGGGTCACGTAAGCGCGCAGGCCGGGCAGGCTGCCGGCAAAGGCGACATTGAACGACCAGTTGCCCGTGCCCGGCCATTGGGGATCGTTCACGGCCCGGGCGACATCCGGCACTTCCAGAATCAACTCCGGCCGGTTCAGTTCCGCGGCCCAGAAGGCCAGCAGCATGGTCAGGCTGGTGGGGCTGCACCAGGCCGAGACGCCTTCCGGGTAGATCACCTGCGTGCGCTCGGGCACGGCCAGCTCGCGCCCCCACGCCGTGCGGTTTGGCGGCAGCGGCGCGGGCGTCAGCCGGTTGTCGCGCAGGCTCAGACCGAGAAATTTCAGCCGCGGCTTCGCGCCGTCCGGGCCGCCGGTGAACGTGACCCGGATTTGGGCGCTCCGGGCCGGCGCGCTCAGCACCAGCGTGTCGGTGTGCACCGCGCCGTGGTTGTCCCGCTGTCCGGGCACGCTTTCCCGCGGACAGCTCGGGGTGGGAGCGGCGGCCCAGTGGCCCAGGTGATACCACCCGGTCTGCGGCGGGGGCGCCAGGCGGCGGATTTCAAACTGCAAGCCGGTTCCGGGCGGCGTCTCCGCATTCCACGACAGCACGGCCTCGTTCCAGTCCAGGTCCGCCACCACGGGGGGCGAGGTCCGCGTCCAGGCGGCCCGGCCGGACACGGGTTCACGCGACCATTGATCAAAGTGTTCCCACCCCAGGAACTGACAACCCCGCCGCTCCGCTGCGCCCAGGGCGGCCACCCCCAGGCCCACCGCACCCAGCAGAAGCAACACGCGCGCGGCGGGCCGTGAACGGGTGGCAACCGGGGGGCGGGAGGTCATCGGACGGCGAGCGCTTGCAGCCAGCAGACCAGGGCCAGCAGCGCGGCGCCGACGCCGGCGGCGCGGTCGGCCGGTGTGCCCGGCCCCAGGCGTGCGGGCAGGAAGTTCAACCCCAGCCCGCCGAGCAGGCCGCCCAGGTAGCCGCCCGCGTGGGCCACCACGTCGCTGCGCGGACTCAGCCCCAGCAGGACAAACAACAGCCCCCCCGCCACGACTCCGGCCAGAATCGAGCGCCACGCCGCGCGCGGGTGCCGCCACACGCCCAGCGATTGCACGGTCAACAGCCCCAGCGCCCCCATCACCATGCCCGAGGCGCCCAGGCCGCGGTACGGGTCGGGGTGAAAAACCAGGCCGGCGGCGTTGCCCAAAGCGCCGGCAAACAACGCGGCCAGCCCCGCCCAGCCGGCGCCGTAGCGGCCCATCGCCAGTCCCAGCGCGGCCAGACCGGTGGACACGTTGGCGGCCAGATGGCCGACATCCGCGTGCAGGGTCGTGGCGGTGACCAGGCGCCACCATTCGTGGGTACTCCGCACCGTGTGGGACATGCTCCCGGCCCACGCCAGACCGCCGCCGGCGGCCTCGTTCAACGCGTGTACGGCCAGCAAGACTCCCGCCCACACCAACGCGGCCCAATGAAACCGCAGTCCCAGGTCGCGCCACTGCCGGCGCAACGCCCAGCCCCGGTTCTCCAGGCGATATTGGCGGATGGTCGCCGCGGCGGCCGCCGCCTGGGCGGGGTCCACGATCAGCACCCAGCCCAGGCCCTCCGGCTGATGATCAATGGTCACCTCGATACCCTGGCTGACCAGCGCCAGACTCCAGTCCATCGCCTGACGGCGGGACCGGGCCGGGATGGCCACACCGGTCGGCACCGCGGGGGTGGTGATTGGTTCAACGCGCACGCAACAACCGCGGGGAAGATACGTCCGCGCCCCGCGCCTGCCAATGCCCGGGCGGGCTGGAAGCCCGCACCACCCAAGCCCGCCGCACCCGGCGCAGGTTGCCAGCCGGCGATACGGCCGATTGCCAATCTGCGCTACGCCGGGTTCCCGCCGGGCCGGATGGCTGGTTCACCCGCCGCCTGGAAACCGGCGCTCCGGCGGTAGCGGCAACCGTCTTGGCGACCGTCGAGGGGGGCAGCTTGCCGCCCGGGCCAGCGGCGCCGGCACCGCGGCACCCTACCGGTGGAGGGCCGCGTTCCACCGTGGCCGGGGTACCCACCGGCCGGATGTCTGTTTCATCCGCCGGCTGGAAGCCGGCGCTCCCGAAAGCCGGGGCTCCGGGAAGCCGGCGCTCCCGGAAGCCGGCGCTCCGGTGGGGCGATACTCACCTCGGCGGCCGCAGGTGGCGGCCACTGGTTGTCCGGCATCGGACCAGCGGGTCACCGCACCGATCACCGGCGGCGGTCCGCTCCCGCAACGCCCGCTTGCGACGCCGAAAACCGCAGCCACACTGAAGCCCGCCGATGCGCTTCCTGCCGTTGATCTGGAGCAACCTGATGCGGAAAAAACTCCGCACCGGCCTGACGTTGCTCTCGATCACCGTGGCCTTCGTGTTGTACGGCTACCTGGCCGCCATCCGCCTCGCCTTCAACGCCGGCGTGGAGGTGGCCGGGATGGACCGGCTGATCACCCGGCACCGCGTTTCGATCACCGAGCTGCTGCCGGTCAGTTACCGGGACCGCATCCGCTCGGTGCCCGGGGTCGAGGCGGTGGTGTTTCAGACCTGGTTCGGCGGGGTGTACCAGGATCCGAAAAATTTCTTCCCCCAGATGCCGGTGGAACCGGAGCCGTTTCTGCGGATGTTCCCCGAGTACCTGTTGCCGGAGGAGCAGCGGCTGGCCTGGTTGCGCACGCGCACCGGGGCCGTGGTGGGCCGGGCGACGGCCACCCGCTTTGGCTGGCAGATCGGGGACCGCATCCCGCTGCTGTCGCAAATCTGGCCCACCAAGCGCGGCGGCCAACTGTGGGAGTTCGACCTGGTGGGCATCTACGACGGCAACGGTCCGGGCGTGGACACCACCGCGCTGTTTTTCCGTCACGATTACTTCGACGAGAACCGCGCCATCGGCGAGGGGCTGGTGGGCTGGTACACGCTGCGGGTGAGCGATCCCGCGCGGGCCGCGGCGGTGGCGCGGGCGGTGGACCGGGAGTTCGCCAACTCGGCGGCCGAGACCAAGACCGAGACCGAAAAGGCCTTCGTGGCGGGCTTTGCCAAACAGATCGGCGACATCGGCGCGATCCTGCGGGCAATTTTGTCGGCGGTGTTTTTCACCCTCCTGCTGGTGGCGGGCAACACCATGGCCCAGGCGGTGCGGGAGCGGACCGGGGAAATCGGCGCGCTCAAGGCCCTGGGGTTCACCCACCAGCAGGTGCTGGGGCTGGTGCTGGCCGAGGCGGGTCTGCTCTCCGGCGGGGGCGGCGTGCTCGGCCTGGGTCTGGCCGCGGCGTTGATCGCGGCCGGCGACCCCACCCGGGGCGCGCTGCCGGTGTTTTATTTTCCGCTCCGGGACGCGGTGCTCGGCCTGGGACTGGCCGGGGCACTGGGGCTGATCAGTGGGGCGCTGCCCGCCTGGCAGGCGGGACGGTTGCGGATTGCCGAGGCCCTGCGCCGGGAGTAACCCCCATGAGCGGCCCCCTGCACACCCTGCAACAGTGGCTGGCGGTCACCCGCTTCAGCCTGGGAAGCATCCCGGAGCGCGCCGGCTCGGCGGCCACGGTGGTCCTGGGGATCGCCGGCGTGGTGGCGGTGTTGGTGGGCACCCTGTCCATCGGCGTGGGTTTCCGCCGGGCGGTAACCCGGGCCGCAGCCCCGGACACGGCCATCGTGCTGCGGGGCGGGGCGGACAGCGAGACGGTGAGTTTTCTGAGCGGCGACGAAGCCCGGTGGGTGGCGGACGCGCCGGGGGTGCGGCGCACCGCGGCCGGCCCGCTGGCTTCGCCCGAACTGCTCATCATTGTGAACCTGCCCAAGCGCACCACCGGCACGGACGCCAACGTGGTGGTGCGGGGCGTGCGCGAGGCCGCGTTCCGGGTCCGGGACGAGGTGCGGATCGTGGCGGGGCGGTGTTTCGAGCCCGGCCGCAACGAGGTCATCGTGGGCCGCGGCGCCGCGGGCGAGTATCAGGGGCTGGAGATCGGCGAGCGGCTCCGGCTGGGGCGCGCGGAGTGGACGGTGGTGGGGCATTTCACCGCCGACGGCGGGCTGAACGAATCCGAGTTGTGGACCGACGCCTTTGCGCTGCAAACCGCCTACCAGCGCGGGAACAGCTACCAGTCGCTGCTGGTGCGGCTGGAATCCCCGGCGGCTTTTGAGGCCTTTGCGGCGGCGCTGGGCCGGGACCCCCGGTTGAATGTGAAGGCCCTGCGCCAGGAGGCGTTTTACGCCGAGCAATCGCGCGTCGTGTACATGCTGGTGACCGGGCTGGGTTCGCTGGTGGCCGGGTTGATGGGGTTGGGAGCGGTCTTCAGTGCGCTCAACACCATGTACTCGGCGGTCGCGGCGCGCACCCGCGAGATGGCCACGTTGCGCGCGCTGGGCTTCGGCCGCGGACCGGTGGTGGGGTCGGTGCTGGCCGAGGCTCTGGTGCTGGCCCTGGCGGGGGGCGGATTGGGCGGGGGTCTGGCCTGGCTGGCGTTTGACGGCTATCGCACGGCCACGATGAACTGGCAGAGTTTCAGCCAGGTCGCGTTTGCCTTTGAGGTCACGCCGGGGTTGCTGGCTCAGGGCCTGGCCTGGGCCACGATCATCGGTTTTTTGGGCGGCTTGTTTCCGGCCGTGCGGGCCGCACGCCTGCCGGTGGTGGCGGGTCTGCGCGAGCCGTAAAGACCGGTTGGCCCTGCCGTTGGCGCGCGTCCCCGACGCCGGGGTTGCGGAGTGCGGTCGCCGTCCTCCCCGGGGAACGAACGCACCGGGGTCGCTCTTTCCCCTCGGGGTGCGCTCCGCGGCCGCCGCTCAAGGCTCCAGGGGCAGCAACTCGACCTTGCGGAACTCGACCGGGTGACTCTCGGCCTGCAGGGCGATGTAGCCGGCGCGCAGCCGTTTGTCGCCACCGCGTTGTTCGAGCAGGCGCCGGGCGTCCGCGTCGCCCGGATCGAGCTGGGGTTGCTCGTACTCGAGGACCAGCTCGCCGTTGACGAAGTGCCGGAGGCGCGCGTCGCCGCGCACCTCGACCTCGACGGTGACCCACTGGTCGCCGTGGAAGGTCTTCGAGCGGGAGTGGGTACAGTGGGGGGTGTGGAGTTTGCCGCCGAGCACCACGTGGGTGCCGGGGGTGCACAGGTTGGCCGTGGGGCGTTCGGTCCGGCCGTCGCCGCCCAGCAACTGGACCTCGATCGAGACCGGAAACTCCTGGTCCAGGCGCAGGGACTCCGGTGCCTGGCTGTGGACCATCAGGCCGCTGTTGCGCCAGGCCCAGCCGGGACCGCCCGGCGTCTGCTCGCCCACAAACCGGTACTCCACCCGCAGCCGGTAGTGCGAAAACGGCTGCTCGTAAAACAGGTGGCCGAACCGGCCGTCGAAGCGCGCGTACCGGTCGTAGGCCACGCGCAAAACCCCGTCTTCGACGCGGAAGGTATCCCGGTAATTTTCACCAAGGGGAAACCCGGTGATTTTGACCTTCCAACCGGTCAGGTCCCGGCCGTTGAACAAGGGAATCCAGCGCTCGCCGGCGGGGGTGGCCTCGCCCGCGCGTGTCGGGCCCGGCGCGCCGGCCCACAGAACGCCCGCGAGTCCCAGGGCCGCCCCGGCCCGGCGCGTGGGGTTGAACATGAGGAAGTGCACGGGCCGGTTTTGTCACGGGCCCCGGCGGCCGACAAGTCTCATCCCCGCATCCGCCGGCGGGGCGTTAACCGGCCTGGGAGCGGGCGGCAAACAGTTGATTGGCTTCCTCAAGTTGAGCGAAGGAGCCGATGTCGAACCACAGGCCCGGCACGCGCCAGGTGTACACCGGCACGCGCGGGTACAGCCACTGCACCAGGCGACCGGGCTGGTCGGGGTTGTTGCCCTCGGCCATGTACCGGTGAATCCAGGGAAGCACCGCGCGCGGGTAAAAGTAGAGCGCGATGCCGGTCAGGGTGCTGGTGGGCCGGGCGGGTTTTTCCTCGAAGTGGGTGATGCGCCCCTCGGCGTCGGTGGCGATGGCGTTGTACTGGCGGATCAGTTCGAGGTTGCCCACGTCATAGACCGCCAGCACGGGGGCGTCTTTCTCGCGGCAAAACCGGCCGAAGTCCCCGAGCGGATGGCTGAACAGGTTGTCCCCCGCCACGATGATCAGGTCGTCGTCCACCCGCTCGCGGGTGAGCACGAAGTGAATGTCGCCGATGGCCCCGAGTTTGTTGGTGTCGTCGGTCGAGCCGTCGTTGACGATGGTCAGAGGCAGGCCCGTACGGGCGGGCGCGTAGCCGGCGGCCCAGCGCTCGAAGTGCCCGGCGAAGCGGGCATTGGTGACCACGTACACGCGGTCCATGCCGGGGATGACCAGCAGGCGCTCCAGCACGTGCTCGAGCATCGGGCGGCCGGCCACCGGCAGCAGGGGTTTGGGCTGGTTCTGGGTCAGCGGGTACAGGCGCGTGGCGTACCCGGCGGCGAGGACGAGCAGTTTCATCGGGGCGGGAAAAGCGGAGTTCAAGCGGCGACCGGCGCGACCTCGAACAAACTCGGGGCGATGTGCTGCGCCAGTTCCCGGCAGCGCGTGAGGATTTCGCGGCCGGTGTCGCGCTCCAGGGCCCAGGCGGCCAGTTCGGCGGCCTCGGCGCGTTTGAGGCGCCGGATGACAAACTTCACCGCCGGCACGCGGGCGGGCGCGGCGCTCAGTTCATCCGCGCCCAGCCCGATCAGCAGCGGGGCCAGCACCGGTTCGCCGGCCATTTCCCCGCACACGCCCACCCAGCGGCCGTGCGCATGGGCGGCCTCGACCGTGCGCCGGATGAGGCGGAGCACCGCCGGGTGGGTGGGTTCGAAGAGTTGGGCGATGCGCGGATTGAGCCGGTCCACCGCCAGGGTGTACTGGACCAGGTCGTTGGTGCCGATGCTGAAGAACTGCGCGTGCCGGGCCAGCACGTCGGCCATGACGGCGGCCGAGGGGATTTCGATCATGGCGCCGACCTCGAGGTCGGGGTTGAAAGGCCGGCCATTGGCGCGCAACTCCTCCCGGCATTCCTCCAGCAACGCGTTGGCCTGGAGCAGCTCGTCCAGGCTCGAGATCATCGGGTACATGAGCTTCACGTTGCCGTGGGCGCTGGCGCGCAGGATCGCGCGGAGCTGGGCTTTGAACAGCTCGGGCTGTTGCAGGCAAATGCGGATGGCCCGCCAGCCCAGGAAGGGATTGCGCTCGGTCAGATCGCCCGCCAGCTCGGGCATTTTGTCCCCGCCCAGGTCCAGCGTGCGGATGATGACCGGCGCCGGCGCCAGCGTCTCGGCCACTTCCCGGTAGGCGGCGTACTGCTCCTCCTCGCCGGGCGGCGCGGGCCGGTTCAAGAACAGGTACTCGGTGCGGAACAGCCCCACGCCCTCCGCCCCGAACTGTCGCACCTCGGGCAGTTCGGCGGGGGTCTCGATGTTGGCCGAGAGGATGATGTGCTCGGCATCAAGGGTGATGGCCGGCTCGTCGCGCAATTGCTCCAGGCGCCCGCGCAGGGCCAGTTGCCGCCGCTCGATCTGCCCGTAGGTGAAGAGCGCCTGGTCGGTCGGCTCGACGATGAGCAGCCCCTCGTAGCCGTCCAGGAGCGCAAACTGCCCGGTGCGCACCTGGGGCAAGGCCCCGGTCAGGCCGGTCACCGCCGGGATGCGCAACGAGCGCGCCAGGATGGCGGTGTGCGAGGTCAGACTCCCCAGCTCGGTGGCCAACCCCAGCACGTAGCGGCGGTCCAGCGTGGCAGTGCGCGAGGGCGTCAGGTCATAGGCCACCACGATGCAGGGCTCGTGCAAGTGCGAGAGGTCGGCGGGCAGTTCCTGGCCCAGCAGGTTGTGCAACACCCGCTCGGCCACGTCCCGCAGGTCCATCGCCCGTTCGCTCAGGTACTTGTCCTCCACCGAACTGAGGGTGGTGAAGTAGCGCTGGGCGAAGTCATGGAAGGCGTACTCGATGCATACCCGGTCCCGGCGCATCTGTTTGAGCACCTCGTCGTGCAGAAACGGGTCCTCCAGCACCAGCAACTGCGCGTCGAAGATGCGCGCGTCGTTGGCGCCCACGCCGGCGCTCACCCGCTGCTGAATCTCGAGCAGTTGCTGCCGGGTGGTCAGCAGCGCCTCCTCGAACCGCTGAATCTCGGCCGCAAACTCCGCCTCGCTAATCGGCCGCGGCTCGACGGCCAGCGGCCGCGGCGGTGCCAGAACAAACAACCGGCCACGGCAAACGCCTTCCGACGCGGGCAAACCGCGCAACACCAGGCGTCCCAACCGCTCCATGGCCTCAGGCACGGGACCTTTCTAGCCGGGCCGGGGCAACCGGGAAAGTTTTTCCCGGGGGCACGGGGAGGGACGGGAGTGGCCGTTCCGACCCCGAAGCCCCGTGCCGCCCCGCCTTGTCTGCCGCGGCTCGGCGGGCAGCGGACCACCCCGGGGCGGAGCGAGCGCCCTTTCTGTTCCGGCCGGTTTCTCAGCCCCAGATTTGCCGGTCCAGGGTGCGGTACTGGATGGCCTCGCTGACGTGCTCCGCGGTGATGGCCTCGCTGCCGGCCAGATCGGCGATGGTGCGGGCCACCTTCAGGATGCGGTCGTACGCCCGCGCGCTGAGATTCAGCTCGGCCATGGCCATTTTGAGCAGCTCCAGCGTGGCCGCGTCCAGGGCGCAGTACTGCTTGAGCTCGCGCGGGGTCATGCGGGCATTGCAGGTCAGGCGGGGCCGGCCCCGGAAGCGTTCCTGCTGGCGACGGCGGGCGGCCACGACCCGCGCGCGGATGCGGGCGGAGGGTTCGCCCGGGGCGGCGCCGGTGATTTCGCGGAACTTCACCGGCGGCACCTCCACATGCAGATCAATGCGGTCCAGGAGCGGCCCGGAAATGCGCCCCAGGTAGGCCTGGATTTCGCGCGGCGAGCAGCGGGATTCGCCCGGCATTTTGCCGTCCGGGGTGGGATTCATCGCGGCCACCAACATGAAGGCGGCGGGAAAGGTCATCGTGCCGGCGGCGCGCGAGATGGTCACGTGGCCCTCCTCCAGGGGCTGGCGCAAGGTCTCGAGCACGCTGCGCTTGAACTCGGGCAGCTCGTCCAGAAACAACACCCCGTGGTGGGCGAGCGAGATTTCGCCGGGCGTGGGGTTGATGTTGCCGCCCAGCAGGCCGGCATCGCTGGCGGTGTGGTGCGGCGCGCGAAACGGCCGGCGGGTGATCAGCGCCTGACCGGGGCGCAGCAGGCCGACGATGCTGTGGATTTTGGTGGTTTCCAGCGCCTCCTCGAGCGTCAGCGGCGGCAGGATGGTGGGCAGGCGTTTGGCGAGCATGGACTTGCCGGTGCCCGGCGGGCCGATGAGCAGCACGTTGTGCCCGCCGGCGGCGGCGATCTCCAGCGCCCGTTTCACCGACTCCTGGCCCTTGACCTCGGCAAAATCCACCTCCTCCTCGGCCGGCAGGTCAAACAGCCGCTCCACGTCCACGCGCGTGGGCGGGAGCGCCACCTCGCCCTCGAGAAAGCCCACCGCCTCCCGCAGGTTTTGCACCGGAAAGACGTCCAGGCCGGCCACCACCGCCGCCTCCGCCGCGTTGTCCACCGGCACGAGCACCCCGGCCTTGCCTTCGGCGCGGGCGCGCAGGACAATGGGCAGCACGCCCTTCACCGGCCGCACCGCGCCGGTCAGGGCCAGCTCGCCCACGATGAAGTAGCGGTCGAGCCGTTCGCCGTTCATCTGCTCGCTGGCGGCGAGCATCCCCAGAGCGATGGGCAGGTCAAAGCTGGGGCCTTCCTTGCGCACGTCGGCGGGGGCGAGGTTGATGGTGGTGCGGCCCATCGGGAACTTGAACCCGGAGTTGGTCAGGGCGGTGCTCACCCGGTCGCGGGACTCCTTCACCGCGGTGTCCGGCAGACCCACGATCACCACCACGGTGTCGCCCCAGCCGGCATTGACCTCGACCTCGACGGGATAGGCCTCGATGCCGTTCACCGCCGCGGAACAAACGCGGGCTAGCATGGGCTTGGAAATGCCCGAAGCCGCCGGACGCGGCAAACCAAATTCACGCCCGCCCGGTTGGAGTCCCCCGCGGGGTGACGCGGCCCAGTCCGGCGACCAACACCGCCCCCGCCGCAAACAACACCGCGCTGTAACCAAACGCCACTTGTGTGCCGAACGCGGTCCACAACGAGCCCACCACGACGCTCGACACAAAATCGCCCACACCGTTCACCGTCGCCAACACGCCGAAGCCCATTCCGTGATGCTCCGCGCCCACCAGCTCCGCGCACAACGAATCCTCCAGCGTCTCCTCGATGGCCACATACACCCCGCCCAGCACAAACACCGCCGCCAGCGTCCACACGTTCAGCGGCAGCGCGATGATCAACACCGCCATCGCCGCCGCCATGCCGTAACCCGCCGCCAGCACGCGCGGCTTCGGAAACCGATCCGCCAGCCAGCCCGCCACCAGCGCAAAGCCCGCGTAGAAAACATTGTGCGCCACGTAAAGCCCCACCGCGATGCTCGCCGCCTTCGCCGCGCCCAACTCCGGCGTCAGCTTCTGCGTCGCCAGCAAGATCAACAGCGTGTGCGCGAAATCCCCCGCGCCGAACAGCCCCACCGCCACGAGAAACTTTCGGTAATGCGGCGGCAACGCCCGCAGCCGTGCGCCAAATGAAATGTGCGGCACGGGTTT
>CALFAV010000047.1 GCA_937946835.1 uncultured Verrucomicrobiae bacterium
TTGGAGTGATGCCCGGAAATATCCACGCCAATCTCGCGCATGACCTCGATGGCCAGCGGGTGGACATAGCCGGCCGGTTCCGAGCCGGCACTGGCCACCTCCAGGAAGTCGCCGGCGGCGGCGCGGAGAATGCCCTCGGCCAGGTGACTGCGACAGGAGTTGCCGGTGCACAGGATCAGGACCAACGGTTTCATGCGCGGCATTATTTGCGGCACAAGTGTCGGCCGGTGGCAATCGCGGAGTGGTCCGGCGGCGAGTTTGGACTCCGCCATGAGCGCGGGCACGCCGACCGGGCGGGGGTATGTCGAATGCGCCAGGGCTTCGCGCCGCGGCCCGCGGACCGGAAACACCCCGACCCCGGCCGACGGCCCGTGCCCCGGACAAATTGCCCCGGACCGCCGCCGCGGTTAGCCTGGGCGGTGTGGGATTCGCCCGCCTTTGAAGCGGCTCAATTGTGACCTCAGTCATTTCACCAGAAAGGTCGTCGCCGGGTGTCCTGTTCCCCGCCGCGGCACCGCTGCTGGTGCTGGCGCCGATGCAGGACATCACGGATCTGCCGTTCTGGCGCTTGTTGCACCGTTATGGGGGCCCTGACCTGTACTGCACCGAGTATTTCCGCGTCCATGCCCACTCGGTGCCGGAACGGCGGATCGTGGAGGCCATTACGGGCAACGACACCGGACGCCCGGTGGTGGCGCAGTTGATCGGCAACGACATCCCCGCCCTGGTCCGCACCGCCCGCTTCTTGCAGCAACTGCCCGTGGCGGGCATTGACCTGAACCTGGGGTGTCCGGCGCCGGTGGTGTATCGCAAGTGCGCCGGCGGCGGCCTGCTGCGGGATTTGCCGCGGGTGGACGCCCTTTTGAAAGCCCTGCGAGAGGTGGTGCGCGTTCGCCTCAGCGTGAAAACCCGGCTGGGTTTTGATACGGCCGAGGGATTCGAAGCCCTGCTGGACCTGCTGGCGGCCCACCCGCTGGACTGGGTCACGGTCCACGGCCGGACGGTCAGCGAGGGCTACCGCAGCCCGGTGCGTTACGATTTGATTGCCCGGGCGGCCGAGCGCCTGCCCTGCCCGGTGATTGCCAACGGCAATTTGCACTCCGCACAGCAGGCCCTGGCGGTGCACCGGCAGACCGGCGTCCGCGGGCTGATGATCGGTCGGGGCGCCATCCGGAATCCCTGGTTGTTCGCGCAAATTCGGACCTGCGGGAACGGGGCGCCCAAGCCCGTGCCCCGCGGGCGCGACGTGTTGGCCTACTTGCATGCCCTGTGGGAGGCCACGGCGGTGCCGGGGCTGACCGAGCGGGGGCAGGTGCAACGGATCAAAAAGCACCTGAACTTTGTGGCGTTGGGGGTGGAATCCACCGGGCGTTTCCTGGACGGGTGCCGGCGGGCCACGCGCGCGGCGGAGTTGTTCGCGCTCTGGGAGGCGCATTTGGATCATGACCGGCCCCTGCCCCTGGAGCCGTTGCCGCTGCCCCTGGGCGAGCGCGACCTGTTGGCGGGTGTGCATTGCTGAAACCAACCGGCCGGCCGCGAGCGGGTGCGAACCAGCGCGATAAAGGGTCGCTTAGCGCGGCCGCCAGGGGGCTTGATTGCCGCTGGACAATGCGCTTCCTTGCAGCGATACTTCGAACGTTCAGTCGGCGACGATGTCCAATCAGTCGTCATGACCCTGCCAAGTCAGCGTCACCGGGCAGGTGACCGCGAGGGGGCGGTCGCCGCGGCGGGCGCTTTTCTCCCCGGCAGGATTTCAACCCCCCAAGGTGAAGCGTCTATGCCCAAAACCCTCCAAAGCATCACCGACGTCATTCGCCACCCCAAACACCCGTTCCGCCAGGTGGATGACCGGCCGGACAAACCCAAAAAGCACCGGTACGAGCGCCGCAAGATTCGGGAGTTGATCCGCTACGGCGACTGGGCTCAGGAAATCGCTTCCTGACCCCGCCCCGGCGGTCGCGCCAGTGCCCGGCTGGCGGAACGGCCGCCAAAGCCAGAGCGGCCCCCACCCTGACGGGGCCGAAAGAGAAGTTTCTTCCCAGCGCACGGGGTCGAGAGTGTTTTTGTCCCGAATCCAGCCGGGGAATACCCCCCAATGAGTCCGCCCCGGCCGGAGCGCCGATTTCCGGCCTCCAGCCCCGCGTTTCAAGCCGCCGGAGGCCACGGCGGAACGAGCCGGCCGCTGACCGCGGAACGGCGGGACCGCCGGCCGGGACCCCGCGGGACAGATGGCAGACGTGCGGTCCCGTCGGAAGCGAGCTGCACAGCCCCGGGTTAGCGGGGCAAAGGCTCCAAGGTAAGCGGGTCGCGCAGCGGCAGGTCCACCAATCGGCCGCCGGCCAGATCGGTTAGTTGGACCGGGTGGTCCGGGTGGCCGAGGAGGATCTCGCTCTTTTGGCCCACGACGAGAATGACCACCCGTTCGGGCGTGAGGTACTTGCGGGCCACGCGCAGCACGTCTTCACGGGTGACGGCCGCCACGCGCGGCCGGTAGTCCTTCCAGTAGTCCGGGTCCCGGGCGAAACGGCCGGTGAACTCGTCCTCGGCAAACCGCGTGGCCACCTGGGACTTGGTGGCGAAGGCCCGCGGGAAGGTGTCAATGAGGGCGCGCTTCTCGGTTTCCAGTTCCTCCTCGGTCACCGGCTCGGCGGCCAGGCGGCGCATCTCCTCGAGCACGAGGCTGGCGGCGTAGGCCACGGTGCGCGACTTGGATTGGAACCCGGCGGCAAACATCAGCGGGTAGTACACGCCGCCGGGAAAGGTCGAGGAGGCCGCGTAGGCCAGGCCCTCGTCCGAGCGCACACGGTTCACGAGACGCGAGGTGAACCCGCCGCCGCCGAGGATGCGGTTCATGAGGGTGATGGCAAAGAAATCCGGGTCATCGCGCCGCACGCCGGGCAGGAGGATTTGCACCCGGCCCTGGTTGACGTCCTTGTTCACCAGGTACACCCCGGGCGGGGCAAACGTGGTGTTGGTCGGGATGGGCGGCGGGGTCTCCCCAGCGAAGGGCCAGTCGGCAAACAGCGCCTCCAGCCGCGCCACCATCGCGTCGCGGTCGAAATCCCCGCTGGCCGCCACCACGAAGTTGCCCGGGTGAAACCACCGGCGATGAAAGGCCTGCAGGTCCTCGCGCCGGATGGCCCTGACCGAGGCCGCGGTGGGGAGGCGATTGGCCCAGAACCGCTCGCCAAAGACCAAAAAATCCCGCTCGCGCGCCTCGATGTCGGCGGCGTCGTCATTGCGGCGTTGCATGGCCTGGAGCATCTGCTGGCGGTACAGGTCCAGCTTGTCCTCCTGAAACCGTGGGGCGGTGAGCACCTCGCGCAGCAGGCGCAGGCCCGCCTCGAGATCCTTGGTCAGGAGGTTGAGGCTGACGGTGCCCTGGGTTTCGCCAATGCCCGAGCTCAGGCGTGCCGCCAGGTAGTCCAGTTCCTCCTCCAGTTCCTCGGCAGTGAGGGACGCGGTGCCGCCCCGGGAAAGCAGGTAGCCGGTCATGTCCGCCAGCCCCGCGCGGTCCTCCGGCTCCAGGTACTGCCCGGTCCGCACGTAGATCACCAGATTGACCAGGGGCAGGGTGCGGTCGGGCACCACATAGGCCACGGGCCCGGTCTTGAGGGGCACGCGAAAGTCCGCCGGGTGGGGCGGCTCGTAGTGCAGCGGAGGGAACCGGAGCTTTTCCGGGCGGTCGGGAATATCCGCCGCCGCGGTGGTTGCGGGCGACGTCGCCGGTGCAACCGCGGCCGGGGCGGGAGCGTGCCGGGGTGCGCAACCGGCGGCGAGACCCAGGCTCAGGAGGACAACAAGCTGGCGAAGGGAGGCGGGCATGGGGGGCAAGTATCCGTTGCGGACGGGTCAATTGCGGGGGGCGGTTTCCAGTTCGGCGAGCCGGGCGCGGAGGCGTTTCAGCAACAGTTCGAGCAGCGGTTTGGCTTCCGCCGGCGCGCGGGCGAGGTTCTGTTCCAGTGTCGGTTCGAGGGCCCGGAGCTGCGCGGGGTCGGTGACCGCCTGCAGTTGGGCGAGTTGTTGTTGGGCGCGAGCGCGCTGCTCGGCGGGCAACGCGGCCAGTTCCGGGTCTTCGCCACCCGGGCCCGGTTTGCGGGTGTAGATGGCCACGGCGCGGTTTTCGCGGGTGAAGTACTTGCGGGCCACGCGCTGGACGTCCGCGGCGGTGACGGCCTGGATTTTCGGGCCGGCGGCGTTGATTTCGCGCCAGTCGCCCAGACCCTCGTGGTAAATGAGCTGGAAGAGGATGGCGTTGTTCGAGGTGAGCTTGCGGTACTCGGCGGCGGCGAACTGGTTTTTGACCTTCTGCAACTCGCGCTCGGGCACGGGGGTTTCCTTGAGCTTCTCGAATTCGTCGTAAATGGCCTGTTCGACCTCCTGGGGGGTGCGGCCCTCGCGGGCCTCGCCGCCGGCGTTGAACAACCCGGCCCAGCGGCGCGATTCCTGACGGGCATAGACCTCGGTGGCGACTTCGCGGCCCAGCACCAGGCCCTTGTAGAGCCGGCCGGTGCGGGTGGAAAGCAGTTGCGCCAGGACCTCCAGGGCGTAGGAGTCCCGGTGGCCGAAGGGCACGGTGTGCCAGAGGATGTCCACCTGCGGGTTGGCCTCGGCCTCGGCGTAAAAGCGTTTCTCGGCCGGCTGGGGCGGTTCCCAGGTGACCACCTCGGGCGGGTCGGTCCGGCCGCGCGGGATGCGGCCAAAGTATTTTTCCGCCCCGGCCCGGGCTGCCTCCGGCGCCAAATCGCCCACCAGGATCAGGGTGATGTTCTGGGGGGCGTAGTAGGTGGCGTAGAATTCGTCCGCGTCGCGCTTGCTGATGGCCGGCAGGTCGCTGGGCCAGCCGATGACCGGCCAGTGGTAGGGATGCGCATCCCAGAACACGGCGTTGAAGGACTCCTCGAACCGGCCCAGCGGGGTGGACTCGATGCGCATCCGGCGCTCCTCGAGCACCACATCCCGTTCGGCGTAGAACTCGCGGAACACCGGCCGCAACAGCCGTTCGCTTTCCATCCACAACCACAGCTCGAGTTTGTTCGCCGGCACGGTGATGAAGTACGCCGTCAGGTCGTAGTGGGTGAAGGCGTTCATGCCCGAGGCGCCCTGGGCGGTGTAGATGCGGTCAAATTCGTTCTTCACCAGGATGGCCCGCTGGGCCTCGACCAACTCCCGGAAGCGCGCCCGCAGTTGGCGGAGGCGTTCGGGCTCGTTTTCCGGCTTCTGCGGGTCGTCAATCTCCCCCCGCCGCCAGGCCGCCCGCAGTTGGCGCTCCTCGGCGCGGATGGCCTCCCGCACCCGCTCCTGCTCGGCCATGATTTCCCGATCGCGCGCGTAGTCCCGCGTCCCGATGGTGGGGGTGCCCTTGAACATCAGGTGCTCGAAGAGGTGGGCGATGCCGGTGATGCCGGGCCGCTCGTGGGCGCTGCCCACATGCACCACGAAGGCCCCGGCGATGGTCGGCTCGTCGTGGCGCTCGACCAGCAGCAGCTTCATGCCGTTGGACAGGGTGTGCTCGAGCACGGGCACCTGCTGGGCCAGCCCGCTCAACGCCACCAGTCCCCAGCCCGCAAGGCGGCCCATCCGGTAAGGGAGCCGGAAGTTCATGGACCGGAAAGCTGCCGCAACCTCGCCGGGCGTCAACGTTGCGGTGCGGCCGCGGAAGGGATTCACCCGGGTCGGGCGCGCGGGGCGCGGGCTTGGGGGGCAAGTTTTGGGTTTCGGCTGGCACGCCGGGTGGGGGGTCTGCGGTTCAGGACCGCGGGTCGGGAGTGCGGGCGGCGCCCCCGGTGTCGCCGCCTGGAAAAGCGGCTTGACTCGGGAAATCCCGGACCCTAGTTTCCCCGTCCAGAAACGATTACACCGCTGGTTCTCCAGCACGGCCAAGTCGGAGAGTCCATCTGCCGACTTTTTTGTTTCCCGGAGGTGAATCGAACATGAACAACGAGCTGTTGGCAGTCATAGATTACTGGGAACGCGAAAAAGGCATTCAACGGGATGTCCTGATCGCGGCCGTCCAGAACATGCTCGTCGCCGCCGCGCGCAAGGCGATCGGGCCGGCGCGGGAGTTGAGCTGCACCATTGACCCCAAGACCGGTGAAATCCGGGCCGCCGCCCGGCTCATCGTCAGCGAGAAGGTCATTTCCAAGCACGACCAGATCAGCCTGGCCGAGGCGCGGCGCTACAAGCCCGACGCCCAGGTGGGCGAGGAGGTCCTCGTGCCCATCAGCGCCGAGCAGATTCAGCAGATTTTCGGCCGGATCGCCTCCCAGTACGGCAAGCAGGCCCTGATGCAGGAAATCCGCAAGGCCGAGAAACAGTTGATCCTGGAGGAGTTCAAGGACCGGGTGGGGGACATTGTGGCCGGGACGGTCCGGCGCTTCGAACGCTCGGATGTGATCGTGGACCTGGGCCGCTACGAGGCCCTGCTGCCCAATCGCGAGCGCGTGCCCACCGAGGAATACCAGCCGGGCGAGCGCCTCCGGGCCTACGTCAAGGCCGTGGAAAACACCCCTCACGGCCCGGAAATCATCCTCTCCCGCGCCGACCCCCGGTTTGTGCTCAAGCTCTTCCAGCTCGAGGTGACCGAAATCGCCGACGGGACCATCGAAATCCGCGGCATCGCCCGGGAACCCGGCTTCCGCACCAAGTTGGCGGTGTATTCGCGCGACCCCAAGGTGGACCCGGTGGGCGCCTGCGTGGGCCTGCGCGGCCAGCGGGTCAAAAACATCGTGCGCGAACTCAACAACGAGCGCGTGGACATCATCCCCTGGTCTCCCGACCTGCGCACCTTCATCACCGCGGCGCTCAATCCGGCCACGATCAAGAAGTTCGAGGTGGACGAGGCCAACCGCCGCGTGCACGTCCTGGTCAATGCCGACCAGTTGTCCCAAGCCATCGGCAAGCGCGGACAAAATGCCCGCCTGACCTCGCGCCTCTGCGGCTGGGAGGTGGACATTGACGCCGAAGCCCCACCCACCAGCGGGTTCGAGGAAAAAGTGGCCCAGGCCGTTCAAGCCCTGGCCTCCATCCCCGGCATCTCCGAAGCCCAGGCCGACGCGCTGGTTCACCACGGCTTTCTCAGCCTCGAAGACCTCCTCCAGGCCGAAGAGTCGGACTTGGCGGCCTTCCCCGAAATCGGTCAGGATGCGGCGGCGGTGCTGGCAGCCGCCCGGGCCGAGGCGCAACGCCGGGTGGTCAACATCAATCCGGAGCCGGCGCGGTAAGCGCCGGGCGCCTGAGCCGGCCCGCCGGGTAAAAAGGCCCGGGGTGCTCGGGCGGGAAGTCCATTCCGTATGCCTGTTCGCATTTACGACATTGCCAAGAAACTGGGATTGCCCAGCAAAGAAGTGCTGGCCAAGGCCAAAGAGCTTGGCATTCCCGCCGCCAAGGTGGCTTCCAGCACCCTGGACAAAATCACGGCCGAGTACCTCATGGAGCAAATGGGCTACAAGCCCATGCCGGCCGCCCCTCCCGAGCCGGCCCCGGCGGAAACCCTCGCCACCCCGGCCGCCCCGCCTGCTCCGGCCGAGATCACCCTCACCCCCCGGCCCGAGGAAACCACGCCCGTTCCG
Organism: uncultured Verrucomicrobiae bacterium; assembly: GCA_937946835.1. GTDB lineage: Bacteria > Verrucomicrobiota > Verrucomicrobiia > Limisphaerales > J093 > DSVZ01. Next base: position 7,572 of record CALFAV010000047.1, read on the forward strand.
GGGCCGTCCCCCGCCTCGGTCACGCCGCCCGACTTGGAAATCGTCTCCCCCCCGGTCGCGCGCGCGGCCGGTCCACCCCCCGGCGAACTGGTACCGCCGCCGCTTGCGGCACCTGCCCCGGGCGCGCCCGCTCCCGGTCCGTCTCTCCCCGAACCGGCCGCCGCGCCTCCGGCGTCGGCGCCGCCGGTCGCCGCACCCCAACCCGGGGCCCAACCCGGGGCCGGAGCGGTTGAGTCGCTGCCGCCCCCGCCACAGGTTACTGCCGCGCCCCCGGCTCCGGCACTCGACACTTCGGCGCCTGCCCCCACGGTCGAGGTACCGCCGCCGGCTCCCCCGGCACCTTCACCGCCGCCTCCGCCGCCCGAGCCGCCCAAACCGCGCATCGGCGAAAAGGTCGGGTTCATCAATCTGACCAACCTGGGGCCCCGCAGCCGAACCCCGGACCGCGCGGATCGCACCGGGGCCAAACCACCCGCCAAATCTCCCCCCGCCCGACCCGAGCCGGCCCGCGGACGGGAAACCCGCCCGGCCGCTCCGGCGGGCGGCCGTCCGGTCACGCCCGGGGCGAAACCGGCGGCCGGTTCGCCCGCCGCCGGTCGGGGACCGGTTCGCCCCCCGCCGCTCGAGGCCCCCACCGGGGAGGAAATCGTCCTGCGCCCGCCCATCGTGGTGCGGGAGTTGGCCGAGAAGATGCGCAAGAAACCCTTCCAGGTCATCGCCGACCTGATGGAGATGGGCATCTTTGCCACGGTCAACCAGGCCATCGAGACCGAGGTGGCCCAGCGGGTCGCGGCCAAGCACAACTTCCGCCTCCGGGCCGAGCGCCGCAAAGAGGGCGGCGGCGTGCACGCCCCGGTCCGGCGGGAGGAACCGGCCGCGCCCGAAGACCGGCCCGAGCAGCTCAAACCGCGCGCCCCGGTGGTGACCATCATGGGGCATGTGGACCACGGCAAGACCACCCTGCTGGACGTGATTCGCAAGTCCAACGTCGCCGCCGGGGAGGCGGGCGGCATCACCCAGCACATCGGCGCCTACACCATTTCGGTGCCCCATCCCGAGCGCCCGGGGGAGTTGCAGCAGATCACCTTCCTGGACACCCCGGGCCATGCCGCCTTCAGCGCCATGCGCGCGCGCGGGGCCAACGTCACCGACATCGTGGTCCTGGTGGTGGCGGCCAACGACGGGGTCATGCCCCAGACGCTCGAGGCGCTCAACCACGCCCGGGCCGCCAGGGTGCCCATCATCGTCGCGGTCAACAAATGCGATCACCCCAACGCCAATCCCCTGCGGGTCCGCCAGCAACTCCAGGAGCGCGGCGTGGTGCCCGATGACTGGGGCGGCGACAACATCTTCGTGGACTGCTCGGCCCTGACCGGGCAGGGGGTGGACAAACTGCTGGCGGCCATCGTCCTGCAGGCCGAACTGCTGGAGCTGAAGGCCAATCCCGACCGCCCCGCCAAGGGTAACGTCATCGAGTCCGGCCTGGACCCCGGCGGTCCCACCGCCACGGTGCTGGTGCGCGCCGGCACGTTGCGCGTGGGCGACATGATGATTTGCGGGGAGCACTACGGCCGCGTGCGGGCGCTCATCAACGAGGAAAACAAGCGCCTCAAGGAGGCCGGCCCCTCCGTGGCGGTGAAGGTGCTGGGCCTGAACGGCGTGCCGGAGGCCGGCATCGAGTTCCAGGTCGTCGAGTCCGAGCGCGTGGCCCGGGAAATCTGCGAAGAGCGCCGGCTGGCCGCCGCCCGCGAGCGGGAGCAGGAGGCCCGCCCCGCCCGCACCCTCGAGGGCCTCTTCCAACAGTTGGCCAACGAGGAGGCCCGGGTCCTGCGCGTGGTCATCAAGGCCGACACCCAGGGCTCGGTGGAGGCCATCGTGGACGCGCTCAAAAAGATCGAAAGCGACAAGGTCAGCCTGGAAATCCTCCACAGCGCCGTGGGCACCATTTCCGAGACCGACGTGGTGCTGGCCCACGCCTCCAAGGCGGTGATCCTGGGCTTCCACACCCGGGTGGACAGCAACGCCGCCGAACACGCCAAACGAGTGGGCGTCCAGATCAAGCTCTACGCGATCATTTACGAGCTGATTGACCAGGTCAAAGAGGCCATGGCCGGCCTGCTCGAGCCCGAAATCCGGGAGGTGGTGGTGGGCGCCGCCGAGGTCCGGCAGATTTTCCAACTGTCCAAGGGCGGCAAGGTGGCCGGCTGCGTCGTCACCTCCGGGCGCATCGCCCGCGGCAAGGCGCGCGTGGTCCGCCGCCGCCACACCATCTACGAGGGGCTTATCCAGACGCTGCGCCGCTTCCAGGACGAGGTCAACGAGGTGCGCGCCGGGCTGGAATGCGGCGTGCGCCTGGACGGGTTCGACGACTTCGAGGTGGGCGATCAAATCGAGTGCTACACCCTCGAAAAGGTGCCCCAGAAACTCTAGGGCGGCGCACCGCCCCTGGCCCGATTCGTTGCCATGCAGGGTCGCCGACATGACCGGGTGCGTGAGTTGCTCAAGCGTGAGCTGAGCCGGTTGCTGCAGCGCGAATTCCTCCCCGCCCAGACCGGCCTGATCGCGGTGCACGACGTGGCCGTCTCCGGCGACCTCAAATCGGCCGTGGCCTACCTCAGCTTCGTGGGCACCCCCGAACAGCGCCGGCGGGGCTGGGCCCTGGTGCTCGAGCACCGCGTGCGCCTCCAGGGACTGCTCGGGCACGCCGTGCGGCTCAAGTACACCCCGCGCCTGCGCTTCGTGCTGGATGATTCGGTCGAGCGCGGCGACCGCGTCCTGCGCCTGATCGAGGAGATCGAAAAAACCCTGCCGCCGGAACCCACCTGAGCCGCCGCCCCCGCCGCCCCGCATGAAACAACGCCCCCGCATCGTGGAACGCATCCTCGCCGCCCTGCGCGAAAGCCGGCGTGTCTGCGTGGTGGGCCACGTCCGGCCGGACGGGGACTGCATCGGCTCGCAACTGGCCCTGGCCCTGGCCCTGCGCGCCGCGGGCAAGGAGGTCCGGGCCTGGAACGAGGACCCCGCGCCCTCCAAGCTCCGGTTCCTCGATCCGGACGGCCTGCTCACCCCGCCCCACCCCGGCGAGGTGTTTGACAGCGTGGTGGCCACCGACGTGGCCACCCTCGAGCGGCTGGGGGCGGTGGAACCGTGCATCAGTCAACGCCGGGTGCTCATCAACATTGACCACCACGCCAGCAACACGCGCTTCGGGGACCTGAACTGGATCAACCCCCGCGAGGCCTCCACCGGCGAGTTGATTTTCAAGCTGCTCAAGTTTGCCGGCTGGCCGATCACCCCGCCCATCGCCGACTGCCTGTTTGCCGCCGTGTCCACCGACACCGGCTCCTTCCAGTACCCCTCCACGCGCCCGGCCACCTTTGCCGTGGCGGGCGACCTGGTGCGCCGCGGGGCCAATCTGGGCCGGGTCTGCCACGAGATTTATCACTCCTACCCGCTGGCCCGGATGCGGCTGCTGCGCCGGGTGTACCTCAATTTCCGGCTCGTGGACCAGGACCGCATCGCCTACTTCTGGCTCCGCCCTGCGGACTTTGCGCGCACCGGCTCCAGTCGCGCCGACGCCGAAGGGCTGATTGACCACATCCGCGCCATCGAGCCGGTGGTGGTGGCGTGCGTGTTTGAAGAGGTCGAACCGGAACTGGTCCGCGTGAGCCTGCGCTCGAAAAGCCCGCTGGTGGATGTGAACCAGATCGCCGCCCGCTTCGGCGGGGGCGGCCACCCCGCCGCTGCCGGGGCGCGCATTGCCGGCCGCCCGCTGGGCGTGCAGCGGCGTGTGCTCCACGCCCTCAAAAAAGCCCTCCGCGCTCTGCCCCATGCCTCGCCCGCCTCCTGATCCCTTCGACGGCGCCCTGCTGGTGGACAAGCCCCGGGGCCCCACCTCCCACGACGTGGTGGACCTGGTCCGGCGCCGCTTCGGCCTCCGCAAGGTGGGCCACGCCGGCACGCTGGACCCCAACGCCACCGGCCTGCTGGTCCTGCTGCTGGGCCGCGGCACCAAGCTCTCGGAAAAACTCATGGCCGCCGACAAGGTTTATGAGGGCACGCTCAAGCTGGGCGAGACCACCGACTCGTACGACGCCGACGGCACGGTGGTGGCCACCGCGCCGGTGCCGCCGCTCACGCTCGACGAGTTGAACGCGGCGGCCGCCACCTTCGAGGGCGACCTGATGCAGGCCCCGCCGATGGTCTCCGCCGCCAAGGTCGGCGGGGTGCCGTTGTACAAGCTGGCCCGCAAGGGCGTGGAGGTGGAACGCAAGCCGCGGCTGGTGCACGTGTACCGCTTCCGCTTCTCCGCCTACGAGCCGCCGATCGGCACCTTCCGCGTCGTCTGCACCAAGGGCACCTACGTGCGCAGCCTGGTCCATGACCTGGGCCAGAAGCTGGGCTGCGGCGCCTACCTGGCCACGCTGCGCCGGTTGGAGTCCGGTCCGCTGTCCGTCAGCCGGGCCATTCCCCTGGACGACCTGTTGCGGCTCACCTCGGCGGAATTGCAGCAGCGGGTGATCCCCTTCATTCAACTGGTCACCACCCCATGAGCCGGTCCGCCGCCCGCCGCCCCGCCGCGTCCTTCATCCGCCCGACCCGGCGGCCGTCCCCTGCATGATCCTGCTGCACGCGCCGGCCGAACTGGACCCGCGGGGACGCCCGGTGGCGCTGGCCATCGGCGTGTTTGACGGGGTGCACCTCGGCCACCAGGAGGTCATCCGCCGCACCCGGGAAGCCGCCGGGCAGGCGGGCGGGCTGCCGGTGGTGGCCACGTTTGACCGCCACCCCAACGCGGTGGTGGCGCCGGATCGTGTCCCACCGGCCATCGTGTCCACCGCGCTGCGGCTGCGGCTGCTGGCGGAACTGGGCGTGGCGGCCACGTGGTTGATCCGCTTCGACGAGGCCTTCAGTCGCCAGAGCGGGGAGGAGTTCGTGCGCCGGGCGGTGACCGGGTTCGGCCGGGTGACGTGCATCTGCGTGGGGCGGGATTTTCAATTCGGCTGGCGCCGGAGCGGGAACGTGGCCCTGCTCGAGCGGCTCGGCGCGGAGCTGGGGTTTGCGGTCGAAGCCGTCCCGCCCCGGAGCCTGGCGGGGCGCACGATCAGCAGCACCGGCATTCGCGAGCTGATCCGGCAGGGCGCGCTGGAGGAGGCCGCCCGCTGGCTGGGCCGGCCGTACCTGATCGCGGGTCCCGTGGTCCGGGGCGACGGCCTGGGGCGGGCGCTGGGTTTTGCCACGGCCAACCTGGAGGTCGCGGGGCTGCAGTTGCCGCCCCCGGGGGTGTATGCGGCGCGGGCCCGCGAGCCGGGCGGACCGTGGGAGCCGGCGGTGATGAACCTGGGGGTGCGGCCCACGCTCGGTCGGGCGGAAGGCGGGTTGCGGCTGGAGGTGCATTTGTTGGACCGCCGGCCCGAGCTCTACGGCCGCGAGCTGGAGGTCTGGCCGGTCCGGCGCCTGCGGGAGGAAATCCGCTTCCCCTCGCCGGCGGCCCTGCAGGCCCAGATTGCGCGGGACGTGGCCGCCGCCCGGGCGGTGTTGCAGGGCGGAGCCGGACCGCGCCCGGATTGAACGCCGGGGCTGGAGTCGCGGTCCCTGTGCCGTTAGACTCCGCGCCCATGAACGTCGAAATCACCGCGCTTAACGCCGAGGTCCAGCGCGCCGGTCAGTTCGTGCAGCCGTTGCTGAGCGAAATCGGCCGGGTCATCGTGGGCCAGAAGTATCTGGTCGAGCGCCTGATCATCGGGCTGCTGGCCAACGGCCATGTCCTGCTCGAGGGCGTGCCCGGCCTGGCCAAGACCCTGGCGGTCAAAACGCTGGCCGGCTGCCTCAACGTCCGGTTCGCCCGGCTCCAGTTCACCCCGGACATGCTGCCGGCGGACGTGATCGGCACGCAGATTTACAACCCACAGAACGGCAAGTTCACCGTGCGCCGCGGGCCGATCTTCGCCCACCTGATCCTGGCCGACGAAATCAACCGCGCGCCGGCCAAGGTGCAGAGCGCGTTGCTGGAGGCCATGCAGGAGCGGCAGGTGACCATCGGCGAGCAGACCTTCGCCCTGGACGAACCGTTTCTGGTGCTGGCCACGCAAAACCCCATCGAGCAGGAGGGCACCTACCCCCTGCCGGAGGCGCAGGTGGACCGGTTCATGTTGAAGCTCAAGATCGGCTATCCCAGCCGCGAGGAGGAGCGCCAGATTCTGGAGACCATGGCCCGGACCAGCGGCCAGCCCGCCGCCCGGCCGGTGGTCGAGCCGCAACAGATTCTGGAGGCCCGCGAGGTCCTCAACCACATCTACGTGGACGACAAGGTCAAGGATTACATCGTGGACCTGGTCTGCTGCACCCGCGACCCGGAGAAGTACAAGATCGGGGTCCGGGACTTCATCCAACTGGGCGCTTCGCCGCGGGCCACCATCGCGCTGACGCTCTGCGCCAAGGCCCACGCCTTCCTACGCGGGCGCGGTTACGTCACCCCCCAGGACGTCAAGACCATCGGCATGGACGTGTTGCGGCACCGGGTCACCATCACCTACGAAGCCGAGGCCGAGGAGAAAACGCCCGAGGCGGTGATCCAGCGGATTTTTGACGAACTGCCCGTGCCGTGAGTGCCGGGAGTGAGCGGCCGCCGTCCCCCCGCCGCGTTGGCCAGACCCATGATCCCCCGCGAGATCCTCAAAAAAATCCGCCTCATCGAGCTGCGCACCACCCGGCTGGTGAGCGAGACCCTCGCCGGCCAGTACCACAGCGTCTTCAAGGGCCAGGGCATGAACTTCGAGGAGGTGCGCGAGTACCAGCCCGGGGACGACGTCCGCGCCATTGACTGGAACGTCACCGCGCGGATGAACCACCCCTACATCAAAAAATTCGTCGAGGAACGCGAGTTGACCGTGATGCTGGTGGTGGACCTGAGCGGCTCCGGCCTGTTCGGCTCGGTCGAGCAGTCCAAGCGCGAACTGGCCGCCGAGATCGCCTCGGTGCTCGCCTTTTCCGCCACCCGCAACAACGACAAGGTGGGCCTGATCCTCTTCACCGACCGCGTCGAAAAGTACATCCCCCCCCGCAAGGGCCGCCGCCACGTCCTGCGGGTGATCCGGGACATCCTCTTTTACGAGCCGATCCGCGCGGGCACGGACATGAACGCGGCCCTGGATTTCCTCAGCCGCGTGGTCCCGCACCGCGCCATCGTGGTGGTCATCTCGGACTTTCTCGGCCAGAGCGCGCCCACCCGGCGCGAAATCGCCGCCCATCTCCGCCGGCAGGTCATCCTCTCGGACACCCTCAGCCAGGCCTCGCTCTCGGCCCTGCGCCGGGCCCATCGCCGCCACGACGTCGTGGCTGTCCAGATCACCGACCGTTACGAGCTGGAACTGCCCGACCTGGGCTACCTCGTGCTCCAGGACGCCGAAACCGGCGAGATGCTCGAAATCAACACCGGGGATGCCCGCCGCCGGCGCGTTTTTGCCGAGCGCCAGCAGGACCGCCAGGCCGACCTGCGTCAACTGTTCGCCGCCGCGGGCATTGACTCGATCCAACTGCGCACCGACCGACCCTACCTCACCGAACTGGGCCGGTTCTTCGAAACCCGGGAGAAGCGCCGCCGCCATGGCTGAACGCCCGGTCAACCCAACCAATCCGCCCCCCGCGCGCGGTCTGCGTAAGCGCACTGCCGAGCCGCCAGCCGGATCGTCCCCCCGCCCGCCTGCGGCCCCGGCGGCGACCGCGCCCCCGCCGTCCGCTCCGGCGACCAACGGCCCCGCCCCGGCCGCGGACATCCGTCCCCAAAAGCCGCCGGTGCGGCTGCGCCCGGGCTGGTTTCCCGGGCTGTTGGCCCTGCTGGGGGCGGTGCTGTTGCTTCTGGCCTGGCTGGTCTGGCGCCGGTATCGCCGGCAACGTCACACCCCGCCGCCGGCCGTGGTCATCCCGCCGTATCGCCGCGCCCTGGAGCGACTGCGCGCGGCCCTGGACCACCTCCACGACCCGCACCGGTTCACGGTGGAGGTCTCCGACACCCTGCGGGCGTACCTCGAAGAGCGGTTCCACCTCCACGCGCCCGAGCGGACCACCGAGGAGTTTCTGGCCGAGGTGCGCGCGGGGCAGATTCTCACCCCCCTGCAGCAGGAACTCATGGCCGATTTCCTGACCCGCTGTGATCTGGTCAAGTTCGCCCGCTACGAACCGGGCGAACCCGAGCTGCGCGAGCTGTACGACGCCGCCGTCCGCCTGGTCGAGGAAACCGAACCCTTGTTGAATCCCGCGGCGGGCGCCGCCCCGGCCCCGGCCGGGACCGCCGCCGCCTCCGGCTGACGAGGCCCGGTCAACCATGCGCTTTGAATCGCCCTGGTTTCTGTTGCTGCTGCTGGCCCTGCCCCTGCTGGCCTGGTGGCGCCGCCGCCGGGCCGGCCACGCCGCCTTCCTTTATTCCTCGGTGAGTCTGGTCAAGGGCATCACCGGGTTGACCCGCTCGCCCGCGCAAGTGGTGCTGGCCCGGCTGCGCTGGCTGTGTCTGGGGCTGCTCATCATCGGCCTGGCCCGGCCCCAGCAGGGCGGCGGGCAAACCGAGGTGCGCGCCAGCGGGGTGGACATCGTGGTGGCGCTGGACCTGTCCACCAGCATGGCCTCGGAGGACTTCCAACTGGCCGGCGAGCGGGTCAACCGCCTGGACGTGGCCAAACAGGTCCTGCGCGAGTTCATCCTCAAGCGCATTCACGACCGCATCGGTCTGGTGGCCTTTGCCCGCAACGCCTACGTCGTGGCCCCGCCCACCCTTGACCACGATTTCCTGCTCGCCCACCTGGACCGCCTGACCCTGGGCGCCGTCGAGGACGGCACGGCCATCGGCTCCGGACTGCTGGCGGCCCTGAACCGGTTGCGGGACCTTCCCAGCAAGAGCAAAATCGTCATCCTCATGACCGACGGTCAGAACAACGCCGGCAAGGTCCCGCCCCTGACCGCCGCCGAAACCGCCCAGGCGCTCGGGGTCAAGGTGTACACCATCGGCGTGGGCACCCGGGGCCAGGCCCCCTTCCCGGTGGTGGACGCCTTCGGCCGGCGCCGCTATCGCCTGGTGGAAGTGGACATTGACGAGGAGACCCTGCGCCAGATCGCCCAGCGCACCGGCGGGGCTTATTTCCGCGCCGACAGCGCCACGACCCTGCGCGAGATTTACGCCCACATTGACCGGCTCGAGCGCACCGAGGCCGTGCTGAAGAAGTATCAATTCTATGCCGAGCGGTTTCCGTGGGCGGTGGGGCCGGCCTGGGTGCTCCTGGTGCTGGAAATCCTCCTCGGCAATACCGTCTGGAGGCGGCTCCCATGACCTTTGCCCGGCCCGAAATGCTCTGGCTGCTGGCGGCGGTGACCCCGCTGTTGACGTGGTTTCTGCTCTGGGCCTGGCGCAAGCGGCAGGCGCTCATCCGCCGCTTTGTGCAGGACCGGCTGCTGGCCCGCCTGACCGTGGGCCTTTCGCCCCGCCGACAAAAGCTGCGCCTGGCGTTGTCCGGCCTGGCCGCGCTGCTGCTTCTGCTGGCCCTGGCCCGGCCGCAGTACGGTTACAGCCTGGAGGAGGTCCGCCAGCGCGGGCTGGACATCGTTGTGGCCATTGACACCTCGCGCAGCATGTTGGCCGCGGACGTCGCGCCCGACCGGCTCACCCGCGCCAAGCTGGCCGCGCGCGACCTTCAGCGCCTGGCCCGGGCCGACCGGCTTGCGCTGGTGGCCTTCGCCGGCACCGCCTTTCTCCAATGCCCGCTGACGCTGGACGACAACGCCTTCGAGCAAAGCCTCAATCTCCTGAGCACCGATCTCCTGCCCCAGGGCGGCACCGCGATCGGCCCGGCCATCGAGGAAGCCCTCCGGGCCTTCAAGGACAGCGGCCGCAACCACCGCGTCATTGTCCTGTTCAGCGACGGCGAAGACCACGAGGGCGATGCCCTGGCCGCCGCGGCCCGGGCCGCCGAGCAGGAGGTGAAGATTTTCACCGTCGGCGTGGGCACCGCCACCGGCGACCGCCTTCGTCAGGTGGACGCGCAGGGACGCACCACGTACCTCCTCGACGAGAACAACCAGCCGGTCGTTTCCAAACTCAACGCCGACCTGCTCCGGGAAATTGCCCGCAAAACCGGCGGCGACTACCTGCCCCTGATCGGCGCCGACCCGATGAAAACCCTCTACGAGGCGCGGCTGGCCGAGCTGCCCCGCAGCGACCTCACCGCCCGCTGGGCCCGGCAATACCACGAGCGCTTTCAATGGCCGCTGGCACTGGCGCTCCTGCTGCTGATCGCGGAAATGCTGCTGGTCCCGCCGCGCCGGGGCTCCCGACCGGCTCCCGCACCCGCGCGGACCCCGGGCGCGGCCGCCCGCCCGGTCCTCACCGTCCTGGCCCTGGTCATCGGCAGCGCCCCGGTCCGGGCGTCCGCCGGCAGCGCCCTGCGGGACTACGAACGCGGCAAGTACCGCGCGGCCGAGCAGGAATATCGCCGGCTGCTCAGGGACCGCCCGGACGATGCCCGGCTGCACTTCAACGCCGGCACCGCGGCCTACGCAGCGGGCGAGTACGCCGCCGCCACCAATCATCTGGAGGCGGCCACGCGCGCAACCGACCCCGACCTGCTCGCCCGGGTGTACTACAACCTGGGCAACGCCCTGTACCGGCTGGGCGAGCAGGCCGGCGCCCCGCCGCTCACGCTCACCAACTGGCAACAAGCCCTGCAGCATTACCAGAACGCCCTGGACCTGAACCCCAGCGACCCCGACGCCCAATTCAACCGCGAGTTTGTCCAGCAACGGATCGAGGAGCTTCAACAGCAACTCGCGCAGCAATCCCCCCCACCCCCCCAGCCGACCAACTCACCGCCTGCCTCTGGGTCCACTCAACCAAACCGGCCTCAACCCGCCCCCGACCAGGCCGAGTCCGAAAATTCCGCCGACTCCTCACCCGCGCCCCGCCAAACGCCGCCGGAGCAATCCCCAGGGCAGGAACCCCGGTCCGATCCCTCTCGCGCCCCGACTTCCTCCGACGAACCGCCGCAACCGGAAGCCGCAGCACCGCCCGAACCCCGGTCGGCATCCTCCAAGCCTCCGGCCGGTTCAGATTCGGCCGAGGACCGGAATTCCTCCTCCCCGGGCGCGGCCGAATCACCCCGCGACGCCGGCACCAATGCCACCAGCCCGGCCGCGGGGATCACCGCCGGCAAAATGACCCCCGAGCAGGCCCGGCAACTGCTCGAGGCCGCCCGGCTGGAGGAGCAGATGTGGCGCCCCTTGCCGCCGCCCGAGTCGCGCCGGTTAAATCGTTCACGTCGTGACTGGTAACCGCCGCCGCCCGGGTACCGAAAGGCCCGGCCCCGCCCGCCGGGGGCCGCGGCCGGGTGCCGGGCTTCGTCTGGTGCTGGCTGTCGGGGGGGCGGGGTTGCTCACCGCCCTGGCCGCCGGTTTTCGCGCCGAACTCGAACCGGCCACCATTCGTGCGGGCGAGTCGGCGAACCTGCTGTTGATCTTCGAGGACGTGCAACCGGACGCCGTGCCCACCCTGCCGGAAGTGACCGGGCTGAGCTTCGTCGCCACCGGCCGCGAGACGCGCTTCAACTTCGTCAACGGCCGACAGAGTCTGTCCACGGTGTTCCGGTACGTGGTCATGCCGGCCGAACCGGGGACCTTCACCATCCCTTCTTTCAGCGTCCGCGCGGGGGGGCAAAGCTATGAATCGGCGCCGTTACGGCTCACGGTGCTGGCGGCGGGGGTACCGGGAGGGGGACGCGGCGCGAGCGCCGGGACGCCGGCGCGGGCCTTTCTCGAGATCGCAGTGCCGCGCACCAACGTGTTTGTGGGGGAGGTGTTGCCGGTGGACCTGCTGGTCTATGCCGTCAATCCCCGGCAGTTCGAGCTGGGTCCGCTGCCGGCCGAGGGCTGCACCGTGGGCAAGCAGGAGCGAATCGAACCGCTTCGGGTGACGGTGAACGGGGTGCTTTACACCCGCACCGGCACCCGCACGACCGTGGTACCCACCCGGCCGGGTCGGTTGTCCCTGGGCCCGTTGAGCGGGCGGGTGGAGGTGCTCGTGCCCGTGGCCCGGCGGCGGGGCGACTTGTTTGACGAGTTTTTCAACGACCCGTTTTTCAACCGCGCGGTCGAGCCGGCGGTGGTGCCGGTGACGGCCGCGGCAGTGACGCTGGAAGTGCTCCCCCTGCCGACCACCAACGCGCCGCCCTCGTTCACGGGCGCGGTGGGCGAATTCCGGCTCGAGGCCGCTGCCGCGCCCACCAACGTGGCCGTGGGCGACCCGGTCCGGCTGCGCGTCCAGGTCAGCGGCCGCGGCGCGCTCGCCGGGCTGACCCTGCCGCCGTTGGACGGCTGGACGGATTTTCGGGTGTACCCGGCCCAGAACCGGGTCGAGTACACCGACACGCTCGGGATCGAGGGCACCAAGGTGCTCGAGTACGACCTGATCCCCCAAAACGCCGAGGTGCGCGCCGTGCCGCCGGTGGTGTTCAGTTTTTTCGACCCGGTCAACCAAAGCTACGTGACCCTCACCAACCCGCCCATCCCGCTGCTGGTCCGCCCGGTGGGCGGGCGCACGCCCGCACTGGCCGCGGCGGATGTCCCACCGCCGACGCGGGAAATTGTCCACCTCAAGGCGCGGCTGGGGCCGGTGGCCGTGGCCGCGGCACCCTTGGTAGCGCGGCCCGGCTATTGGGCGGCCCTCCTGGCGCCGGCCGCGCTCTGGCTGCTCTTGCGGGGCTGGCGGGTGCGCCGCGAACGGCTCGCGGCCAACCCCCGACTGCGGCGCCGGCGCGAGGTGGCCCGTCGGGTGCGCGCCGGGTTGGAGGAACTGGAGCAACGGGCCGCGGAGGCGGACCCGGCGCGCTTTTTCGCCCTGGCCTTCCACCTGTTGCAGGAGCAACTGGGGGAACGGCTCGACCGGCCGGCCGCCTCGATCACCGAGGCGGAGGAGGACGAAATGCTGCGGCCGCGCGGCGTGCCGGAGGCGTTGCTGAGCGAGTTGCACCAACTGTTCCAGGAATGCAACCAGGCGCGCTACGCCCCCGCCGGGTCGGTGCAGGACCGGCGGGCCCTGGCCGGTCGTTTGCGCCGCGCGCTCGAACAGTTGAGTCGGTTGGACCTCGCATGAACCCTTTCCCACACCAGGCGTGCGCGGCGGCCGGCTGGCTTCGCTTCCGGGGGCGGGGTTGTGTGTGGCTTTTGGGTCTGGGACTGCTGGCCGGCGGGGGAGACTCCCCGCTCCGCGCCGGCGAAGAACCCGATCCCCGGATCGCCGCGTTCGACGCGGCCAACCGGCTTTACGAGCAGGGGCGCTACCGCGAGGCGGCGGCCGCCTACGAGGCGCTGCTGGCCCAGGGCATTGTTTCCCCGGCCCTGTACTTCAACCTGGGCAACGCCTGGTTCAAGGCGGGCGCGGCCGGCCGGGCCATTGGGAACTACCGCCTGGCCGAGCGCCTGGCACCGCGGGACCCGGACATCCGGGCCAACCTGCGGCTGACCCGGGAGCTGGTCCGGGGCCAGCCGCCCCCGGCCGCGCCCTGGTGGCGGCGCGGAAGCCAGCGCTTGACACTCGATGAATGGGCCGGCGTCACGGGCGGTGCGGTGTGGCTGGGCTTTGGGGCGCTGGTGTGGGGGGAACTGCGTCCGGCCCGGCGGCGGCTCTGTCGCCGATGGGCGGCGGGGTCTGCCGCGCTGGCGATGGTGGCCGGGGCCGCGCTGGCGGTGCAATGGGCGGAGCGGCGGCTGCGGGTGGAGGCCGTGGTGATTGCCCGGGAGGCGGTGGTGCGCTACGGACCGCTGGAGGTCTCGCCCGAGTTGCAAAAGGTCGAGGACGGCACCGAACTGGTGGTGCTGGACCAAAAGGACCACTGGCTGCAGGTGACCGGCCTGCCGCGCGGCACGGGCTGGATTCGCCAGACCGACGTCTGGGTGTTGCCGCCCTGAGCGGCGGTGGGGCGGGGGCGCCGGCGGGGAGTTAAATCGGCCCGGCTTGTCCCGGGCGGCAGAGGTCCTTACACTCGCGGCCCCATGAAATTCGAGACCCTCTGTCTGCACGGCGGCGCGCAGCCCGATCCCACCACGTTGGCGCGGGCGGTGCCGGTCTATCGCACCAGCTCGTACGTGTTCAAAAACACCGAACACGCGGCGAATCTCTTTGCCCTGAAAGAGCTGGGGAACATCTACACCCGCCTGATGAATCCCACCACCGAGGTGTTGGAAAAGCGCATGGCCCTGCTCGAGGGCGCGCCCGAACTGGGCGGCCTGGGCATCGCCTCCGGCACCAGCGCGGTGTTCTACTCGGTGATCAACCTCGCGCAGGCCGGCGACAACATCGTGTCCGCCCGCAACCTCTACGGGGGCACTTACACGATGTTCAACGATCTTCTGCCCGCCCTGGGCATCACGGTGAAGTTCGTGGACTCGAACGACCCGGAGAACTTCGCCCGGGCCATTGACGACCGCACCCGGGCGCTGTTCTGCGAAACGGTGTCCAACCCCGCCCTGGAGATCACCGACCTGGAGGCCGTGGCCCGGATCGCGCACGCCGCCGGACTGCCCCTCATCGTGGACGCGACCTTCTCGACTCCGTACCTGACCCGGCCGCTGGAGTTCGGCGCGGATCTCGTGGTGCATTCGCTCACCAAGTGGTTGGGCGGCCACGGCACCGGCATCGGGGGAGTGGTGGTGGACGGCGGGCGCTTCAACTGGGCCGCCGGCAGGCATTCGCTTTACACCACTCCCGACCAGTCCTACCACGGGCTGCGCTGGGGGCTGGACCTGCCGGAGCCGCTCCGGCCGCTGGCCTACATCCTGCGGATGCGCACGGTGCCGCTGCGCAACCTGGGCGCCTGCCTTTCGCCCGACAACTCCTGGATGTTCCTCCAGGGCATCGAGACCCTGCCGTTGCGGATGGAACGACACTGCGAAAACGCCCTGGCCGTGGCGCAGTACCTGCAAAAACATCCCGGGGTGACCTGGGTGCGCTACCCGGGCCTGCCCGAGGACCGCGAGTTTGCCCGCAACCAAAAATACCTCCGCGGCAAGGGCGGGGCGATGGTCGTCTTCGGCATCAAGGGGGGCAAGGCGGCGGGGGCCAAATTCATTGACTCGCTCCGGCTCTTCTCCCACCTGGCCAACGTGGGCGACGCCAAATCCCTGGCCATCCACAGCGCCACCACCACGCACTCGCAGCTCAATGAAGAGCAACAGCGGGCGGCCGGCATCACGCCGGACCTGGTACGCCTGAGCATCGGCCTGGAAAATCTTGAGGACCTCCTCGAGGACCTCGATCAGGCGCTGCGCGCGGCCACGGCCTGAACCGCGGCTTGTGGAGCCGGCACCGGCCGGGATAGGCTGGGCCGCCGCGCTTGTCTTATGACGCGTTCCATCGGCCGGGTCCGCACCCAGTTTTTCGAGTATGACAACCCCCGGCGGCCCCTGCGGCTGCGGGTGGGGGGCCGGCTGCCCCGGTTCACCCTGGCCTACGAAATGTACGGCCAGTTGAACGCGGACCGCTCCAACGTCATCCTGCTCTACCACGCCATGACCGGCAGTCAGCACGCCGCCGGCTACAACCCGCGCGTGCCCGGCCTGGACCACCGGTGGACCGAGGAGATGCACCGGGGCTGGTGGGATGGCTTCATCGGCCCGGGCAAGGCGCTGGACACACGCCGCTTTTGCGTGCTCTGCGTCAACTACCTCGGCGGCTGCTACGGCTCGACCGGCCCGGCCTCGATCAACCCCGACACCGGCAAGCGCTGGGGCCCGGCCTTCCCCGTGTTGCGCATGAGCGACATCGTGGACTCGCAGATGCTCCTGCTGGACTCCCTGGGCGTGGAGCGCCTGCACGCCGTCATCGGCGCCTCCATCGGCGGCTACCTGGCCCTGCTCACCGCCACGAAATACCCGGAGCGGGTCCGGATCGTGGTGCCCATCGGTTCGGGGGTCGAAACCACCATCTACCAGCGCATCCTCAACTTCGAGCAGGTCACCGCCATCGAGGGCGACCCGCACTTCCGCGGCGGCGATTACTACGACGGCCCCGCGCCCGAGCTGGGGCTGGCCCTGGCCCGGCGCATTGCCCACAAGACCTTCGTCTCGCTGGACACGCTGCGCGAGCGCGCCCGCGGCGAGGTGGTCAGCCAAAAGCCCCCCCACGGCTGGTACGAGATGAACCACCCGGTCGAGTCCTACATGCTCCACCAGGGCCTGAAATTTGTGCGGCGCTTCGACGCCAACACCTACCTGCGCATCCTGGACGCCTGGCAGTGGTTCGACCTGGTCGCCGAGGCGGGCGGCAAGGACCTGAACACCCTCTTCGAGCGCTGCCACAACCAGGAGTTCCTGGTCTTCAGCATTGACTCCGACGGCATGTACCCGCCCGCCGAGCAGGCCAAGCTGGTGCACCTGCTCAAACGGGCGCACGTGCCGGTCATGTGGATCACGGTCCACTCGGACAAGGGCCACGACTCCTTCCTGATCGAGCCGCGCCTGTACACCCCGCACCTGGTGCAGGTGTTGGACCAACGGTGAGGCCGGGAAGTCCCCGCGGCCCGGCGGCGGGTTTGACTCCGCGGGCGCGGACCCTACGCTTCGGCCGGTCGCCGACCCCGGGCTGACCCGCAAGGCCGCGGGGGCCGATCGTCGGCGGCCAAAACCGCGTGAATGTCGCCCTTCAAGCCAATCTTACCGGCGTTTGCCGCGCCGCCCGGCGTTATCTCATGAATGCCCTCCTCCCCGCCGGCACAGCCGCGCTCAGCCTGGTTGCTTCCCCTCCCGCCGCGGCCGGCGATCCCGGCCCACTGACCGCCGAGTGGACCGGCCCGTACGGCGGTGTCCCCCCGCTGGACCGGGTTCGGGTCGAGCATTTCCGGCCCGCCTTCGACGTGGCCATCGCGGCCTACCGCGGGGAAATCCGGGCCATTGCCGAGAACCCGGACCCGCCCACCTTTGAAAACACCCTCGCCGCGCTGGAGCGTGCCGGCCGCCTGTTGGACCGCGTGCAGGCCGTGTACGGCATCTGGAGCTCGACGATGAGCACCCCCGAATTCCGGGCCGTCGAGCAGGACCTGGAGCCCCGGTTGGCCGCGCTGCGCGACGAGGTGTTTCAGAACGAAAAACTCTTCCGCCGCATCGCCGCCGTGTACGAGGCGCCGGACAAGACCCGGCTCCACCCCGAGCAACAGCGCCTGGCCTGGCTGCGCTACACCGATTTCGTGCGCGCGGGCGCCCGGCTCGACCCTGCCGCCAAGGCGCGCGTGGCCGCCATCAACCAGCGCCTGGCCACGCTCTACACCACCTTCAGCCAGAACCTGCTGGCGGACGAGGAAAACGACGTGACCGTCATCACCCACGCCGCCGACCTGGCCGGGCTGCCGGAGTCCTTCCAGGCGGCGGCCGCCGCCGAGGCGGAGCGGCGCGGGCTGAAGAACGCGTGGGTGATTGCCAACACCCGCTCGAGTGTCGAGCCGTTCCTCAGCTTTGCCGACAATCGCGCACTGCGCGAACAGGTCTGGCGCCGCTTCATCTCCCGCGGCGACCACCCCGGCCCGCGCGACAACAAGCCGCTCATCGCCGAAATTCTGCGCCTGCGGGCCGAACGCGCCCGGCTGCTGGGCTACCCCACCCATGCCCACTGGCGGTTGGAAAACCAGATGGCCCGCACCCCGGAACGCGCGCTCGCGCTCATGGAAGCCGTCTGGCCCGCCGCCCTGGCCCGGGTGCGCGAGGAGGTCGCCGACATGCAGCGCGTGGCCGACGCCGAAGGCGCGGGCCTTCGCCTCGAGCCCTGGGACTACCGCTACTACGCCGAGAAGGTCCGCAAGGCGAAATACGACCTGGACGAAAACGCCCTCAAACCCTACCTGCAGCTTGAACCCCTCCGGGAGGCCATGTTCTGGGCCGCCGGCGAACTGTTCGGCCTGCGTTTTTCCCCCGCCCCGGACGTGCCGGTGAACCACCCGGACGTGCGGGTCTGGGAGGTGAAGAATGCGGCCGGCCGGCACGTGGGACTGTTCTACTTCGATCCCTACGCCCGGCCCGGCAAGCGCTCGGGTGCCTGGATGAACGCCTACCGCAACCAGGAACGCTTCGAGCGCGAGATCCCCCCGCTGGTCTCCAACAACTCGAACTTCCTCAAGCCCGCCCCCGGCCAGCCGGTGCTGCTCTCCTGGGACGACGCGCGCACCCTGTTCCACGAGTTCGGCCACGCCCTGCACGGCCTGTGCTCGGAGGTGAACTACCCTTCGCTCTCCGGCACCAGTGTGCCGCGCGACTTTGTCGAGCTGCCCTCGCAACTGAACGAGCGCTGGCTGCTGACGCCCGAGCTGCTGGGCCGCTTTGCCCGGCATTACCAGACCGGGCAGCCGATGCCCGCCGCCCTGGTCGCGCGGATCAAAAAGGCGGCCCGGTTCAACCAGGGCTTTGCCACCACCGAGTTCCTCGCCAGCGCCCTGCTGGACATGCAACTGCACCTGGCCGGGGAGCGGGACATTGACCCGGCCGCCTTCGAGCGCGAGGAACTGGCCCGCCTGGGCATGCCGCGCGAGATCGTGATGCGCCACCGCCTGCCGCACTTCGCCCATATCTTCGCCGATGAGGGCTACTCGGCCGGCTACTACAGCTACCTCTGGGCGGACACGCTCACCGCCGACGCCGCCGAGGCCTTCGAGGAGGCCGGCGGGTTCTACGACCGCGCCCTGGCCGAGAAGTACCGCGAACACATCCTCTCGCGCGGCAACACGCGCGACCCCGCCGAGTCCTACCGGGCCTTCCGCGGCCGCGATGCCGGCCTGGCCGCGCTCATGCGCGACCGCGGTTTCCCCGTGCCGCCCGGGATGAAGTGAAGTTTGCCCGCTCGCCCGGCCTCTCCCGGCCGGGCGCGGAGGCGTGTCGGCACCGGCCCACGAAGGGAAAACCGCCCCCGCGCGGGCACCGCTTCGGGGCACCGGCGCGCGGAGGTTGCCCGTCACTGAATTGTAACCTCACGGCGTCCGGCGTAGTCTGTGTCGCCCGTGAGCAAACCAAACGCCGGTTCCTTTCCCCGGCCCCATCGCCGCCCCGGACAGTGGCGGCGCCGGGGAGGGGTCTGGGCCGCGGTGGGCGTGCTCTGCGCGGGGGGGTGGGAGGCTTGCCCGGCGGACTCAACTGCCCCGCCGCGCCCGAAGGTCCTGCCGACGCACGCGGCGGAGTTGTTCGAGCCGACCCGCGTGTGGACCGTGCACTTGAAGTTCGCCCCGCGGGACTGGGCGGCGATGGAACCGGCCGGGGGCCCCGGCGGGTTTGGCGGCCCCCCCGGTGGCGACGGGCCGCGCGGCCCCGGGGCTCCGGGAGGGCCGGGGGGGCCGGGCGGCGGCCCGGGCGATTTTGGCCCGGGCATGTTTTTGACCCCGGCGTTTTCGGGCGCGGCGGACACGGACCGGGATGGTCGGGTCACCCGCGCGGAGTTTCAGCGCCTGGCCGAGAGCTGGTTTGACCGCTGGGACACCAATGCCAGCGGCGCCGTGACCCTGGAGCAGTTGCGCGCCGGTTTGAACACCACGGTGGGCGGTCCGCCGCCGGGCGGCGGACCCGACGCGCCCCGGGGTCCCGGCGGCCCGCGCGGCGGGGGACTGAATCTCCAGGGGCGCGAGGGCCAGCGCAACGGCCTGGCGGCGGCGTTGGGCATTGATTTTCCCACGGTGCCCGCCGCGCTCGAATTCGAGGGCCAACTGGTGGGACCGGTCATGGTCCGGTTCAAGGGCAACGGCACCTTCCTCGAATCGCGCGGCACGCTCAAGCGCTCGTTCAAGGTGGACCTCAACGACACCGCCCGGCGCCGGCACCTGGCCGGGGTTACCAAGCTCAACCTCCACAACTGCGTCACCGACCCGAGCTGGATGAACGAGGTGCTTTCGCACCGGTTGTTCCGCGACTTCGGCGTGCCCGCCCCGCGCACCGCCTTCGCGCGCGTGTTCCTCACCGTACCCGGGGAACATGACCGCACCTACCTGGGCCTGTACTCGCTGGTGGAGAATCCCGACCGCAATTTCGCCGCCGAGTTTTTCGGCACCCGCAAGGGCGCGATCTTCAAGCCGGTCACCAAACGGGTCTTCGAGGACCTCGGGGACGATTGGCGCGCCTACCGGCAAACCTACGACCCCAAGACACCGGTCTCGGACGAGGAAACCGCCCGGGTGATCGCCTTTTGCAAACTGGTTTCACACGCGGACGACGCCCGTTTTGCCGCCGAACTGGGCGAGTACCTGGACCTGGAGGAGTTTGCCCGCTTCATGGCCGTGACCGTGTGGCTGAGCACGCTCGACAGCATCCTCGGCCCGGGCCAGAACTACCTGGTCCACCTGCATCCGGTGACCCGGCGCTTCGCGTTCCTCCCCTGGGACCTGGACCATTCCTTCGGCCAGTTCCCGCTGATCGGTACGCAGGAGATGCGCGAGCAACTGAGCGTCCACCGCCCCTGGCAGGGCGAATCGCGTTTCCTGGAGCGCGTCTTCGCCGTCCCGGCCTTCAAGGAACGCTACCTGGCCCGCCTGGCCGAGTTGAATCGCACCCTGGCCCGTCCGGAGCGCCTGCGGCAACAGGTGGACGAAATTGCCGCCGCCATTCGCCCCGCCGTGGCCGAGGAATCGGCCGGAAAGCTCGAGCACTTTGAGCGCGCGGTGGCCGGGGAAAGTGCCGAACCGTTCCGCGCCGGCGGTTTCGGCGGAGGTCGCGGCCCGGGGTTTGGGCGGCCGGGGGGCTTCTCGGGCCCGCAGCGCAAGCCCATCAAGGGCTTCGTGCCCGCACGCTGGCAATCCATCGAGGACCAACTGGCCGGCCGGGCCGAGGGCCTCACGCTGTCCGCCGGCTTTGGCCCCGGCAGGGGACCGGGCGGGCCGTTCGGTCGGGGCGGCCCCGGCGCCCCGGGCGGTCCGGGGGGGTTCGGACCGGGCATGTTTCTGGGCCCGGCTTGGATGAACGCGCACGACACCGACCGCGACGGCCGGCTCACGCGGGCGGAGACGGTAGCCGGCTTCGAGCGATGGTTCGCGGCCTGGGATGGGGATGGAGACGGCCGGCTGACCGAAGCCGAACTGCGCGCCGGGCTGAACCGGACCTTTGCCACGCCCGGCCCGGGTGCGCCCGGCGGTCCCGGCGCTCCGGGGCCGTCAGGCCCGCCGGGCGGTGGCGGCCCCTTGGGGCCCCCGCCGGCGGAACCTCCGGAAGCAGACCGGCGCCCGCCAGCGCCCGCCCCGCCGCAGTGAGCGGCGCGCCCGCGAGTAAATTCAGCACGGACAATTTCCCCTCAACCAACCAACACCGCTGCACCCATGCAAATGGACCAACTCCTGAACCAACTCCAGCTCACCTCTGCGGACACCGCCGGATTGCCGGCGTTTGCGCTGCACCTGGCCCTGGCCGCGGTGCTGGCCACGGTGCTCGGCCTGGCCTACATCCGCTTCGGCCAGGCGCTGTCCAATCGCCGGCTCTTCGCGCGCAATTTCCTGTTGCTGACCCTGACCACCACGCTGGTCATCAGCATTGTGAAGTCCTCGCTCACCCTCTCGCTGGGGCTGGTGGGCGCGCTGTCCATCGTGCGCTTCCGCGCGGCCATCAAGGAGCCGGAGGAACTGGCCTACCTGTTTCTGGCCATCGGCATCGGGCTGGGCCTGGGCGCCGGCCAGGCGCTGGTGACCACCGTGGCGCTGGCGGTCATCCTGGTCCTGATTGTCCTCCGCTACTACGTCCGGCCGCGCGCCGAAGCGCCCAATCTCTACCTCACCGTCACCGCGCCCGCCGCGCCCGGCCTGAGCGCCAGCGCCATTCTCGACGTGCTGAAAACCGTCGGCGCCACGGCCAGCCTGAAGCGTTTCGATGAGGGACCCGATCAGGTCGAGGCCGCCTTCCAGGTGCACTTCCCGCACGTGGGCGCGTTGGAAAAGGCCGGGCAGCGCCTGCGCGAGTTGTACGCCGGCGTCCGCCTCAGTTGCCTGGAGGACCGGGGGCTGGGGGTTTGAAGCGTTGCCGGGTGCTTCATGAACGACCCCGTTTCCCCGCTGCGCTGCGAGCGCAAGTTTGTTCCGCCCCCGGGGGTGTTGGAGGAGGTGCTGGCCCGCCTGCGCCGCCACCCGGCCCTGTTTCGGGAGGTTTACCCGCCGCGCTGGATCAACAATCTGTACTGGGACTCGCCGGAGCTGCGGAACTACCACGAGCATGTGCAGGGCTGCGCCCGGCGGGTGAAGTGGCGCCTGCGCTGGTACGGTCCGCTCCGGGGCGAAATCAGCCGGCCGGTCTTCGAGTGCAAGTTCAAGCGCGGCCTGCTCAGCGGCAAACTGTCCCGGCCCCTGCCGGCCTTCGCGCACAACGGCTGCCTGCCGCACGCCCAACTCCGCGCCGCGCTGGACACGGCGGATCTGCCCGGGCCACTGCACGAGGGGCTGCGCGCCGCCCGGCCGGTGCTGCTCAACCGCTACCGGCGCCGCTACTTCGCCAGCGCCGACGGCCGGTTGCGGCTGACCCTGGACACCGGGCTCGAGTTCTACGATGCGCGCCACCCGGCCGGCACACCCGCTCCGGTGACCGTGGCGGCGCCGCGGTTCATTCTCGAACTGAAATACCCGCCCGAGCACGCGGAGGCGGCGGCGGACGCCGCGGCCGAGCTACCGTTTCGCCTGACGCGCTGCTCGAAGTACATCCTGGGCGTGGAGCATCTGGCCGCGGTCTAGCCCCGGGGCACCAGGCTCGGGGACGCCCGGGGCGGGGGCGACCAACGGACTCCGGGGCCGACGTCCGACCCGGTCAGCTCACCACCGGCCATTTGAAAGTGGACGTCAGGGGCACGCGCCGGCCGGTGGCCTGGGATTCGCGGGCGGCGGTGATGATCTCCAGCACGTGCAGGGCGTGCTCGGGCGTGACCAGCAACTCCCGCCCGGTGACCAGGCATTCGGCGGCCAGCGCCGCGCCCTGCTGCCACACGTAACCCCGGGCATCGGTCTCGTGTCGGGTGAGGGTGGGGTGGTCTTTTGTGGCCAGGTCCACGCCCAAGGGAGCCCAGTCGTAGCCCACCAGGCCCAGGTAGCCCTGCGTGCCGACAAGGGCGATGGTGTGCCGGGTTTCCCGACTGCCATCGTGGCCGTGGGGGTTGAAGTAGTTGAAGCCCGATTGCACGTGGGAGATGACCCCGTGGTCATGCTCCAGCAGCACCATCGCGTTGTCTTCCTCCTCGACCCGGATGCGGCCCTTGTCCTCGACGGTGCGTTCCGGGGTGACGATGCTGAGCATGGCGGTGACGCTCCGGGCCGGGCCGAGCAGGCCGGTGAGGGTGGTGAGGTTATAGACCGCCAGGTCGGGCATCGAGCCGCCGAGCTTTTCGTAAAAGAACGCCGACCAGGTCGGCCCCTCGTGTCCATAATCGGCATGGGCGGCGGCCACGCGGCCGAGTTTGCCCCCGGCCAATTGCCGGGCCATGAAGGCAAACTGCGGGCTTTGCACCGTGATGGGCGCGCCCCAGAGCCGGAGTCCCTTTTCGCGGGCCAGGCGGAGCAACTCCCGGCCGGCGGCCAACGAGTTGGCAATGGGTTTCTCGCTCCACACGTGTTTGCCCGCCTCGAGCGCGCGGCGGTTGACGGCCTCGTGCGCCTGCATGTCGGTCAGGTCCACCAAAAACTCGAACGGCGTCCCCGCCAACATGGCCTCCAGGTGCGGGTAGTGGTGGGGGACCTTGAATCGCTCGGCCTGCCGGCGCGCCCGCTCCGGCTTGATGTCGCACACGCTCACCAGCTCCACGTACGGACACTGGACGAGCGTGGGCAGGTAGGCGTTGGAGACGCTGCCGCAGCCGATGACCCCGGTGCGCACCCGGCGCCGGGAGGCTTCGGCCCCTCGGGCCGGCCAGCCCGCGGCGAGGGTCGCCCCGACCCCGAGGGCGGCGCGGGCAAATGCGCGGCGGTTCATGCCGGGTCGGCCCGGGTCGGCCGCGTCAACGGCGTTGGACTCAAGCGGCGTGCGGTTCGAGGCAGCGGGAAGGTTCATGACTGGGTTTCGTTCTGCTCAGGCCGGGCGAACTCGCGCGGAACCGCCCGACACGACGGGCGTTGCTCTCTTCCGCGGTTCAAATCCGGGAACGACCGGGAAGCTTGACGGGCAAGCCCGCCCGGTCAAGCGGCAAGGCTCCACGATGGCGGGTGGCGGTGGGCAACGGGCCTCTCTGGCTGACAACCCGAGTTGGGCCCGGAATTCCGGGCCTATTCCCCGGGCGGGGACGGGGGTTTTCGGCCGGCATCGCCCCGCTGGTAAACGCGGACGTAGTCCACAAGGAAACGTTGCGGGAAGATCGAATCGTCCACGCCCTTTTGGCCGCCCCAGCTTCCGCCTATGGCCAGGTTCAGGATCAGGTACTGCGGCGCGTCAAACGGCCAGGAGTCGGGACCGGTGCCGTCGTTTTCGAGGGTGAAGTACTTCCGGTCGTCCACGAAGAACTCCAGACGCTGCGGGGTCCATTCCAGGGCGTACACGTGGAAGGCGGTTTCGGCGTCCGGCACTTGCAGGCGCGCGCCCCGGCCGTTGCCGCGGGCGTGGTTGAAGCCGCGGGTGTGGACGTTGGCGTGGACCACGCCCGGCTCGTGGCCGACGTATTCGAGGATGTCTATTTCGCCACAGGCCGGCCAGCCCACCGCGCGGCGGTTCGTGCCCAGGGTCCAAATGGCCGGCCAGGTGCCGCGGCCGGAGGGCAGTTTGGCCCGCACTTCGATCCGCCCGTAGGTCCAGGCGGCCCTGCCCTCGGTGGTCAGGCTGGCCGAGGTGTAGTCGGCAAATTCCCGCCGCGCCTGCCAGCGGTGCTCCGGGGCGTCGGCCCGGAAATGCGGATTGGGCCAACGCTCGCGGCGGGCCTCGAGGATCAGCAAGCCGCCCTCGACCCGCGCGTTTTCGCGACGGCCGACGGTGTAGTACTGCAGCTCGCGGTTGCGCACCAAGCCCTCCTCGTAGGTCCACTTGGCCGGGTCGGGCAGGCCGTCCCGGTCAAATTCGTCGGCCCAGACCAGTTGCCAGTCGCTGCTCCGGGCGGCCAGTGCCGGTCCCAGCACGAGCACCAGGGACAGCAGGAATCGCGGGGTGAATCGCAGGCGCATGGCGGGAACTGCACCGCCGCCCCCCGCCTCTGTCAAGCGGGGTCGCTGACCGGCAAACCCGGCAGAAGGCGGCCAAAGAATGAAGGTCCGGGCGCCCGCGCCGGACGCAATTCAATGCGCGCATGTCAGCCCACGGCCCCGGTCAAAATTTCCGGGCCAAAAGCAACCATCCCCTGCGCCGGGCCGCGGTGGAACGCGGCCC